>CAZWYY010000007.1:0-79934 GCA_964638895.1 uncultured Spirochaetaceae bacterium
TGTCGTTAACGGAATATTAGGAGATGAATACTTAATGATTTTTTATATAAGGAGAAATCATAAAATGAAGAAAAGGTATATTATATTTCTCATGGTTATCTTGCTTGGTTTTGCAACGAGTCTTACAATCAATTCCTGTATGAGTACCTTTAATCTTGAAGGAACACAGGATTTAGACAAGAATGAAATCGCAGTATTGAAAGTTCCATCAACTATATCTATTAATCGTGTAGATGAGAAGAGTGTCAATTTCAGTAGTGATTTCTGGGGTAATTCATACAATGTTATTTTACCCGCCGGGCATCATATATTCGACCTTAGTTATAGAAGTGGGAATTATTATAGTGTTGGAATGCATAAATTTGAGTATTCTTTTGAAAAAGGCAAAAAATATAAACTTACGGCCACACGAAATAATAAAGAAAAAATCGTGGAATATGATGTAAAAGAAAATTAAAATTTAAATTTGGTTTTTGTCCTTTTGTCCTATGGGAGTATTTTAATCGCCATATTCCATATATACAGAAGGTGTGGGTGGTGAGTAAGTAGATCAAGGTAAACCCGGTGGAAGCATGCATGTACAATACCGCCTTCTTCCGGTTTTTCCAATCCGCCCGCATAAGCGCGTATTCGTAGTTTATATCTTTGTTGATCGTGTCATTGACAACACGAACTATTGCTTTTATAGTTGAGTATGTGATGAAAGATCTTTTTAAATCGGTTATATTATCGATAATGTTATTCAGCCTGCCCTTTATTTCGTGCAATGGTAATAATGAATTTCAGCAGCGCTTTAAACTTGCCACTGAAGAAAAAAGTGGGGTGGAACTTTTCAACGCCCTGCTTGAGCTGGACCAGTAGTACCCGGATAAGCTGCAATTAAAAACAAAATTGGGCGCCATGCTGCTTGATTCGGGAGACGTGCAAAAAGCCCTGACCTATCTGAAACGCGCGGAAGAACTTGTTAACTTCACGGATGACAAGACGCTCAAACTTCAGCCCTTTTACTATCTTGGAATAATCAGCTATATTCAGGGTGACGCACAAAATTCATTGGAATATGCGCAAAAGGCTCTTTCCATGGTAAAAGATGATTCTTTAAGCTACTTTTTAAAGGCACGCTCACATTATCAACTGGGAAACAAAGACCAGGCGTTCGAGCTGTATAATTCCTATTGGCCTAAGGACAAGCAGCTCATGACAAAAGAGGATCTAAACTTCTATTTTGACGGTGTAATCGAGCATGAAGACTATGCGCGCGCGATCGAGGTCCTTGATACCTACCAGTTTTTATATGAATACGTCATCGGCCAGGGTGTGCAGGCATCAACATTTTATGAACAGCAGAAAGATATCAACAACGCCCTTCTCGCTGCGTGCATGGATTTAGAATATCTGCGCTATTTGGGAAGCATAGACGACACTAAGCTGCATGCTACACTGAATGAGCTCCAGGTGAAAATCGCCGACAACTCTCTCTATCCACTCCCGGAAAGTCGGAATACCTTATTGAGCATAAAAGCCTTTTTTGAGGGCAGATGGGCGGATGCCTTAAAGGGGTTGTCTAAACTTACTTCAAAACATCCGTTCTTGCGTTACTTGATCCTTGCTTGTAAGTTCGAAACGCAGGGGGCCTCCCGGGAGCAGCTTCAGGCCTATGTGCTTTGGAGCCCTATTTTAAGGGACTACCCGCGTACTATTACCATTTTTGGCATGGCATGAAGAAAGGGGAGGGCCAATACAATTTTCAAACAGCCAAAGCCGTGGTTGAAAAATGCATTCTCCTTGCCAATAATACGCGGTTTGCCGTCGAAACCCGCCAAGAGTTGGGAAGACTCCTGGGGCTTGCCTCGGATGACGGCCAAAAGATACTGCTGGGTCCGGAGCTGGATGTAATTTTCAATTCCATAATGGCGGGTAAGGATATCACCCTGCTGGACCCTGTCATTGAGCTGATTGCGCTTCCCGATAACGTGTATGAAATGGCCGCCGTACTTATGCTCAGGCAGTTGCAGCTAAGAGCCCCGCGTGTAAAATCCTTCCTGGATCAAAAAAAAGCCGCGGCATCCGGACGTCTTAAGGATCGACTTGTTATGGTTCTGGAAGGGTGATGTACACAGGAAAACAAGGCCTCCCGGGAAATCTTATTCTTTTTGAAATCGGGTCAACAGCTCCCGTATTTCCTTCACTGAATCGGTCATATAATGCGCGTTTGATATTTCAAACCCCACCCGGATGGAAACCGCTGTTTTGGGAAGAACATTAAACATGTCTTCATCCGTGTAATCGTCACCGGCGGCAAAAATGAAATCCCAGTCCTTCTTGCCCAGCCAGCGGGATACGGCCACTCCCTTGTTTATGTTCATGTTTTTGATCTCGATTACCTTATGGCCGTTCATGAAACCGAGGTTGAAGTTATCGGTCAGGTTCAAAAGCGCGTCCTTGAGTTCGCTCACCCTGATGGCGGCCAGCTCGGGTTCCGATTTGCGGTAGTGCCAGGCCAGGGAATGCGTCTTCTCCTCTACCATGGAGCCCGGGGTACGGTCAGTAAACACCTCCAGCATGGGTCTGATTACCTCTTTCCAACTGTTGTCGTGGGTTTCCAAGAGCTGCCATTTTTTATCGCGTTCCTTGTACCAGATCCCATGGCCCGCGATCAGCCCCACAGGCAATCCCTTAAACCAGCCTTCCAGGATATCCTTGTCCCTGCCGCTGACGATTACCAGGGTATTGCAGTGATCATGGGCCAGCCGTGTAAGTAGGGAAAGCAGATCGGTATCGGGTACGGCCTTGTTGGGGATTTTTTCAAATGAACGCAGTGTACCGTCATAATCCAGCAGCAGCAGCCGCCGGGTACTTTTTTCATAGCGGTGTATGATATCGTCAATCAGCCCGGCATTCAGACGTTTCCCCATAATCTGCTGCTGATCCCCGGTCTGTTCCAGTTTTTCCAGGAAATCCTTGCTCCAGTACTCGATATCATACCGCTGCAGCCGTTTTCTCATAATCAGGTTCCGCTCTATTACCTCGTCCTCGGTCAGTTCCAGGGCGGTTTTGATGGCTTCGGCGATCTGTTCAATATTATTGGCATTCACGATAAGGGCCTCTCCCAGCTCCCGGGCCGCGCCGGCCGTCTCGCTGATAATCAGCGTCCCCTTATTGTTGCTTTTGGCGGCCAGGTACTCTTTGGCCACCAGGTTCATGCCGTCGCGCAGGGGTGTTACCAGCAGAATGTCCGCGAGCTCATAAAGGGCGATCAGCCGGTTGAACTGAAACGAACGGTAAAAGTACCAGATGGGAACCCAGCCCATGGTCGCGTACCTGCCATTGATGCTGCTTACCAGTTCATCAACCTCGCGCTTCAGTTTTTTATACTGGGGAACATTGGTTCTGGACGGCGCCACAATCAAGAGCAGGCTTATTTTTTCCTTGTACTCAGGGTACTCCGCCAAAAAGATATCGTAGGCTTTTAGGCGCTGGGGAATGCCCTTGGTATAATCAAGCCTGTCAATGGAAAGCAGGATTTTCCTTTGCCCCATCTTTTTACTCATTTCATCAATTTCCCTTTTAACCGGTTTGCGGGTATGGCCCCTGGCGTATTTATTGTAGTCAATGCCCATGGGGAATACATCCGTTTTGATTATCCTGTGTCGAAGGCTTATAGAGCCCAGGTTGTGTTCCACACCCAGAATACGGCGCACACTGCTCAAAAAGTGCCTTACATAATCATAGGTATGAAAACCGATCAGATCGGAGCCCAGCAGCCCTTCCAGAATCTCATCACGCCAGGGCAGCAGCCTGAACACCTCAAACGAGGGGAAGGGGATGTGTAGAAAAAAGCCGACCCTGTTGTCCGGAAACCGCTCCTTGATCATTTGGGGCAGAAGCATAAGCTGGTAATCGTGAATCCAGATATCGTCATCCGGCCGGATAACCTCTTTAGCAACCTGGAAAAACATCCTGTTTACGTGTTTGTATGCCTGCCATGGCTCGGGGCTGTAGTCGGTTTCATGGGTGAAATAATGGAACAGGGGCCAGATGGTGTTGTTGCTGAACCCGAAGTAATAAAGTTTTACATCCGTTTGCGATAGAAAAATGGGAATGCACTTGTAATTATCACGCAGGGTGGCTGTAATCTGTTTTTTTTTCGTCGGAGTCACTTCCTCCGCGGTGAGGCCGCTCCAGCCCACCCATACGCTGTTCCTGTTTTCATATACGCTTTTAAGACCGGTGGCCAGCCCACCGATACTCGGTTTGATCACAAACTCCTCGCCTTTTTTGGCAATGTTTACGGGTAGGCGGTTGGAAATTAGAACGATTTTTTTCATAAGCGCTCCTTTTTGCACGGTTTATTGTGCATAAAAAAGGTCTTCAACGTGCTGCGCGTCTTCCTCATCTTCGGCGGACAAAAGCAGGGCGGTTTCTATCAACGCCAGGTGTGAGTAACCCTGAGGAAAGTTTCCGAGCAGGCGTTTACTCTTAAAATCCATATCCTCGCTGAACAGGCCCAGGTGGTTGGCGTACCCCAAAAACGTGTTAAAGATTTTTATGGCCTCGTCCTTTTCACCGATAAGATAAAGGCTTTTCACCATCCAGAAGGTGCACACGATAAAAGCGGACTGCGGTGCTCCGAAATCATCATGGTCACGGTAACGATACATCAACCCGTCCACAAACAGCTTTTCTTTGGTGGCCCTGACCGTGCCGATATACTTGGGATCATGGGCGTCTATGAATCCGTAGCTTTGCATCAGCAGGTTGGCCGCGTCCAGGCTGTCCGAGCCGTATGCCTGGGTAAACGCGCCTATAGTGGGGTTCCAGCCCCTGCTGTGGATATTTTTTTTAATACTCTGCTTAATTTTTTCCCATTTGGCCGCGTATTCGCCCTTGCCCAGCAGTCCGGCGATCTTCTGCCCGCGGTCGAAGGCCACCCAGGAAAGCACCTTGGAAAAGGTAAAATGGCGGTTGCTGCTGCGAAACTCCCAGATGCCCTTGTCCGGTTTCATCCAATTCGTTTCCAGGGTCCGCAGCAGGCTGCGGGTAATGGTCCACAAATTCTCACTCAAGGCAAGCGTATAGCGGAACTCCTGAAAATAGTAATGGATCACGTCCAGAAGCACGCCGTAGATGTCGTTTTGTTTCTGTAAATACGCGTTGTTGCCGATGCGCACGGGCCGCGATCCTTTGTATCCCTGCAGCCAGAACAGTTCCCGTTCGATCAGCCTCTTCTCACCGCGGATGCCGTACATGATCTGCATTTTTTCATCCTTGTAAGGAATCACATCCAGGATAAAATTCAGAAACCTGGCGGCCACGTTGTGGTGGTTAAGGTTTTTAAGTACGGCGATGGTCATGGAGGCGTCCCTGATCCAGCAGAAACGGTAGTCCCAGTTGCGCACACCGCCCTGTACCTCGGGCAAGGAGGTTGTGACCGCGGCCAGCAGGGCCCCGGTCTTCTGAAAGGAAAGCAGTTTAAGCACAAGCGCGCTACGGATTACGGCGTCCGCATACCGGCGGGGAGTGTGAGTCCGGTCGACCCAGTCCAGCCAGTATACCTTGGTGCGCTCGTAATCAAGATATATTTTGTCTATGGTATATGGGAGAAGTTTTTGATTATAGCTTAACACAAAATAATGGTCTTCGCCTACAACAAGCTCTTCTCCCTTGAGAATGGAATCGGCCGGAAAATCGGAATACAGGTATACGGATTCATAGGCCCCCTCGACCGTGAAACTTTTGAGATACCCGTCCGTTACCTGGGTTTTTGTTTCATACTGCGCATATACCAGGCGGGGGTTATAGAAAACCCTGAAGCTGGGCCTGCCCTCGATATAGCGGATATAACGCACTATGTCCGGCGGGCAATAGTAATTGCCGCGGTCATCCTTGTACCTGGGCATGTAATCGAAGACCTCAAAACCGTCGCGCCCATTGCTGAAGCGGGTACGCAGGATATTGGTGTTTTTAAGATAGCTCTGGCTGACGGCATAACCCTGCGGAACGGTAAAGCCGAACTCACCGCCGCGGTCCGTATCAAGTATCCTGGCAAAGAGCGACGGGGAGTTGAAGTTGGGCAGGCAACACCATTCAATGCTGCCGTTTTTGGAAATCAACGCGGCGCTGACGCAGTTGCCTATCACCCCGTAATCCAGATTCGACATGACCACATGAACCTTTCCGTATCGACTTTTGGTTAAACCTAATACAGAATTCAAGAAAAGACAAGCTAGCCCCTGTTGCGGGAGAAACATTTGACCGCGGGCAAGCGCCCTGCTATACTACACACCTACTATGTTGAAGTGACTGGTGCGCGCCGGGCAGGCCGCCCGGTTGAAGCAATGTAAAATATAATGGTATAGTATGGTCTCAAAAACCGGGAGGTAATATGAACTGGCTTGAATTTTCAGTGGAATTGGTAAAGGCCCTGATCTGGCCGCTTACCATTGTGATCATTCTTATTGTCATCCGGAAACCCCTTGTAGGACTGGTGCCGTATTTAAAACGGCTGAAACTGGGGGAACTGGAAGCCGAGTTTGAAAAAACAGTGGAAAGGATCAAGGTTGACCTGGACCGGGACTTATTGCCCGAAAACAAGGAAACCGCCTCTCTTATCCCCGAGAGTGAAATCAAAAGCCTGACCGGGTTGGCCGAGATCGCGCCCAATGCCGCAGTGCTGCAGGCCTGGCGGAAGGTTGAGCTTGCGGCAAAAGAGCTTGTCGCATCCAGGGGATATGAGCTTGATTATCATATCACCGCCCCCTACCGTCTGCTTGAGAACATGTTGCAGAAAGCCGGGCTGGCTGAAACCAAAAAAATCAAAGTGTTCGCCGACTTAAGGATTTTACGAAATAAAATAGCGCACGCGGTGGAGTTCGAAATATCCACGGCCCAGGCCAGGGAGTATGTGGCGTTGGCCACCTCATTGCGCGCCTATTTTCTGCTGGCCGCCAAGAACAAGAACTACAAAAACAAGAACTAGAGGAGAACATATGCATAAACTTATCGCCGTACTGGCCGGGGACGGGATCGGTCCCGAGATAACAGCGGAAGGTCTGAAGGTAATGGAGGCGGTCGCCCGTAAATACGGACATTCCTTCGAGTACAATCCCGCGCCGTTCGGAGCGGGAGCCTATTTCAGCCACGGCTCCTCCTTCCCCGAACAGACAATCGCGGCCTGTGACGCTGCGGACGCCATCATCAAGGGACCGGTGGGGCTTCCCGTAGACCGGATGGAGCTGATTCCCCTGGCCGAGCGACCGGAGAAGGCGGCCATCCTTCCGCTGCGGGAGCGCTACGACACCTTTGCCAATTTTCGGCCCATCGTCCTGCCCGCGGAGCTTTCCTGTTTTTCGCCCCTTAAAAAAGAGGTCATCGGGCAGGGCATCGATATTATGATGATTCGTGAGCTTGTGGGCGGCATTTATTTCGGGGAAAAGGTAGAGGGGCCCCAGGTGCAGAACGCTTATGCCAAGGATGTCTGCATGTACAACAGGGAAGAGGTCAGGCGCATCGCCCATGTGGCCTTCAAAGAGGCCATGCAGCGCAACAAACGCATGGTGAACGTTCATAAAGCCAATATTTTGGCCACCTCGCGTTTTTGGAACTCGGTGGTGGAGGAGGTAAAAGGGGAATACCCGGAGGTACGTTACAGTTCCATTCTTGTGGACAACGCGGCCTTTCAACTTGTAAAAAAACCCACCCAATTTAACGGCGTGATGCTGTTGGAAAACATGCAGGGGGATATCCTGACGGACCAGGCGGGCGGTATCCTGGGCTCGCTCGGTCTTATGCCCTCGGCGTGCATGGGACCTTGCAAAGGGTATGTTGAACCGGCTCACGGTTCGGCGCCGGACATTGCCGGTAAAAACCTGGCCAATCCGTATTCCATGATCGGCAGTGTGGCCTTTATGCTGGAAAAATGCTTCGGATTGCAGGAGGAGGCGGCCGATATCTGGCATGCCCTGTCCGCTGTCCTGGCCGCCGGCTGGCGCACGGCCGATCTGGCGGACGGCAAAACCGGGAAAACGCGGATCATTTCGACAAGCGCTTTCGGTGACAAAGTAACGGAATATATACATAAAAAATAAAAATCAACGTGAAAATATGATTATTTTTGGCTACAATAGGTAGTAAGGAGGGTAAGAACATGACCAATTCGAAATATCAGGCGTTGTTGGTACTTTTTTTGTTGTTGGGGATTTTCCTGCTTTTCTCCGCCTGCAGAACAATAGTTATCAGCGATGACGATAGCAGTGGTGGAACCGTGAGACCACACAAACCCGACCATAACCCGCCGCCCAAACCCGAAAGGGGAATCCGTAAGGGTGATGTGGTCACCGTCACCGGCAGGGTTGAAAGAGACGGTAATCACTATTATATCCATGATGTGAACTCTTCCCGAACCTTCAGACTGGTTTCGCTCGGGCAGCATGAGAAGAACGCCCTGTATAAAAGAGATGGGGACGTTGTAAAAATAAGGATGAAGGTTATTTCGGTAGAATCAAATTTTTCATTCGTAACGGAGTTTATTTCGCTTTATTAAAGAGCTTTAGCGGGTAAGCCGCACGGCCTGTTTTAGGGCCAGGATATTTTCATGCGGCGTTCCGGGAAGAAAGGTGCACCCCGGCGCCAGAATGAGGCGCCGCCCGCCGGTGAGACCGATCACCTCGCGGGCTTGGGCGATAATCTCTCCGGGAGTGCAGGTTAAGGCCTTGCGGTGGTCGATGCCCGCCACCAGGCATTTGTCCGTAAGCGTAAGGACGCGGGCCACCGGAGGGCCGGCCAGCCTGTCCTCCCAGCTTAAAGCCTTGCAGGGATAGTCCTTCAACAGTGAAAAGAAACTGCGGCTTTCGCCGTGAATATGCAGAATGGTAAGCGGCGCCCGGTTCAGGGCCTGTACAACGGTGAGGTCGGTGGGCATAACGAACTCCCTGTACTGACGCTCACTCATCCATGATTGTTCACACCCATAGGCCCCGAAAAAGAAACCGTCTATGCCGCATTCGTCAAGGCAGGCCAGCCCGAAACGAATGAGGTTTGCGGCGATGATGCCAAGACCCGTCTGTACTCCTTCGGTGTCTTTCTTAAAGTCCTCCATAATTCTTCTGTAGGCCAGCCGCATGCCAAAATGGAAAGGCAGAAATATGGTCTGGATAACGGGCACATCCGGCCCAAGGGTGTCTTTGATATGCTTGAGCGCGGTAAGCTGCCTGCCGAACGCTCCGACATGCGGATCAAATTCTTCCAGCTGTCTCCATACCTCGACCGAACGAATAAAATCATAGGTAACGGGCAGATCATAATGTTCGTCGAACATCACCTTAACATAATCCGGATCATACCTCCGGTAGAACTCCAGGGTAAAGTCCACGAATCCCTTGGGGGTTTTATCATGGACCGTAGAGTGCATATAGGCGGAAAACGGTACGCGGTCCACCTGCCTGCCGGCCAGGGCGGCAAGGGTGCGCTCATGCTTGTTCATTTCAGCCTCATTATAGCCGAAAATCAAATAATTACAAATAAATTATCCGAAATATGATATAGTATTGGTTATTATTATGAGACGGTAAGGAGGTCAAGGTGGCACGGTTTAAAAGGTTGCAGGTGCTGGTAACCATGGAAAAATTGGGTCTGGTACCCGTGTTCTATACTTCTGATACGGATACAGCGCGAAATATCGCGGCGGCCTGCGCCCGGGCGGGGGCCGTCTGTATTGAGATGACCAACCGCGGCGACCACGCGATTGACGTTTTTCGCGAGACCGAACAATACCTGCATAAAGAGCATCCCCAGGTAATTTTCGGCGTGGGCTCCGTGGTCGACGCCGCGACCGCCGCCCTGTACATAGCGCACGGCGCGAATTTCGTGGTGGGGCCGGACTTGAACAGGGAAACGGCCGTTGTCTGCAACAGGCAAAAAATCGCCTATATGCCGGGCTGCGGCAGTTTTTCCGAAATCCAGGAGGCGCATGCCCTGGGTGTGGAAATATGTAAGATCTTCCCGGCCACGTGCGTGGGTGGGCCCGATTTTGTAAAAGCGGTCAGGGGGCCGTGTCCCTGGGCCTCGCTTATGCCCACCGGAGGCGTAAGCCCCACCGGGGAATCTCTACGCGCCTGGTTTGAGGCCGGGGTATGCTGTGTGGGCATGGGCTCCAAACTTATCGACAAAGAGCTGCTTGCCAAAAAAGATTTTGAGGGCATCAGCCTCAGAATCAAAGATGCGCTTTCCCTTATCGCCGAGATAAAAACCAAAACCGCTCCTTAACTTTCCCCTGAATGGTGGTATATTATGAGTAAGAAGGGGTTAGGCAATGCGGTTATTCAAAGGTTATGTTCGATTTATATGTGCGGTATTGGCAGTCGCGGATCTTCTTTTGGGCGCGTCCTGTATGCAGCAGGAAAAGGCGGCCAGGCTTAATCAGATACCATCCTTAACCCGGCTGCAGAGTCTTGCGTCTTCCGGGCGTATGCGGATAGAGAATCCGGGGAACGGTTTTACCAGCCTGGTGGTTGCCGGAAACAGGAATGCGCTTTCAGCGGATAATGACCCGGTTTTTGACGTGGTGGTAAAGGGCGAACTCTCCAACGCCGGGCAAACCCTGATAAAAAGCAATTACATCGATGCTTTTACCCTGTTGCTGTTAAAGGGAAACCGGTTTAGAGTAAAGCGCGCCTCCGGTGCGTCGGCCCCGCAGGTATTTATCACAATGTCGGGCCAAGGGAGGACCTCCGGCGTGAGGGCCGAACTTATACCCATCGCCAAACCTCCCTATACGATTGCCCGCCTGCACTTCTCAACCGGGGCGCTGCCGGACTTCAATCTGACAACGGGCGGCAGGGGCCTGTACGCGCAGGCCGATTTTCGGGCTGACCTGGGCGGCGGCGCAAATACCAATGCGGCCGATTACCATATTCCCCTGCAGCGGCTTTTAAAATTTTTATTTGAAATAGAGTACCCCCGCGGGACTTCAGGTTCGATTTCCGGAAACGTGTTTCTGCTGCGTTATGAGGTAAAACAGGTACAGGCGCAGAGCATACTTTTTAACTGTCTTTTTTATGTTGAAATTGAGTGATACCCATGAGCGCTCATCATGATCACACGCATAACACCAGCATTTCCAATTTAAAAACCGTTTTTTTTCTCAATCTCGGTTTCACGGTCGTCGAGGTTGCGGGCGGGTTTCTTACGGGAAGCATGGCGATCATTTCCGACGCCCTGCACGACCTGGGTGACAGCGTCTCCCTTGGGTTTTCGTGGGCATTCGAGAAGCTTTCAACTAAAAAAAGAACGGCTCGTTATACCTACGGTTACAAACGCTTTTCCCTCCTGGGCGGACTGATTACCGCGGTCATGCTGATCATCGGCTCCATATTTGTTATTTCAGAGGCCGTAAAAAGGATCATCACGCCGGTTGAGGTATATGTGCCGGGCATGATGGGGTTGGCCGTCCTGGGGTTGGCGGTGAATGCGCTGGCCGCGCTGCGGGTACGACGGGGGAGAAAAATAACCGAGCGTATTGTCATGATCCACCTGCTAGAAGATGTGCTGGGATGGGCGGCCGTGTTGATTGTGAGCATTGTGATGCAGTTTACGGATCTGCCCGTGCTTGACCCTCTGTTGTCGCTGTGTATTGCGGTGTTTGTGCTGTCCAAGATATATCCCCAGCTAAAGGCCACCCTCAATATCTTTCTGCAGCATGCCCCGCTGGAAACGGATATCCCGGCCATTACGGCCATGATCAAAAAAATAACACATGTCCGTAATGTGCACGACCTTCATATATGGACCTTAGACGGTGAGTATCACGTTGTGACCCTGCACGTGGTGGTTGCGCAAGGTCTGGCGGCTGAACGGAACGCGGAAATTAAGGCAAAGGTGCGTAGTCTGCTTTCAGGACAGGGTATTGACCATATCACCGTGGAGATAGAGCGTGAGGATGAGGAGTGCCTGAACTGTGATACGGAGGATGAACAAATTTAAAGTTACCGTCCCTTGTTTCATGACAAATCGGGAAAAATAGTGTATATATAACACTATGAAGAAACGCCTGCTAATCGTGTCTTTGCTGTTGTTTTGTTTCGGCATACTATGGGCCCAGCAGGGGGGAACAGGCGGAAACCTTCCGGGATGGGTGGTCACCCGGTATGACCCGAATACGGGAATTACCTGGTACCAGCCGGAGCCGCGCTACTCCGAATATGAGAATACCTTCGCCCTGCGGGTGGGCATGAAGCAGGCCGGAAAGCCCTGGCTCGTCTTACGCATCGCGTATACCTACGGTTGGAACAGGGATATTCTGCTTATTTACAAGTTCTCAATCCGTACAAGCGATAAGAGCTTTGTAATCCGCACCAGTTTTAACAGTGTGAACCGCAGTATAAATCACATCAAACAGAACTATTCGGAATGGTATGACAATTATGTTTATCCGGAGCTTTACACGATCATCAACGAGGTGATCGCCTCCCAGTCCGTGATCATCGGTTTTCACGGCATAAACGGGTACGCGGAACGCGCGCTTACCAAGACCGAGCAGGAGAGACTAAAGGCCATGCTGGATCTTTACGAACAGTTTGGCGGTGATTATCAGTTTAAATAAACTCCTATGAACAAGGAGGGCTTGTGATGGCCAAATCCGCAAAAGGTAAAAACGGCGGAAAAAAAGCGGCAGAAGACTCGCAGAAAGAGCTCCTGGCAAAGGAGTTGAAAAAACTCATCAAGGATATCGATACCGAGGGGCTTATTTTCCTGGTAAAACAGGCGCATGTCATCATTCATAACCTTCAGGTTGATAGGTTCAACCGGGAGATGAGCAAACTGCAGGACACCGGGAAGCGGTCGGCCGCCTCCAAACCCAAGGCTCCGCCGGTCTATCCGGTTGACATCGAGGAAGGCGCGGGCGGGAAACATTTTGTGCTTGTTGTGGCCGGAAAACGAAAGATGTTCGCCCGTGATGAAATGAGAAAACTGGCGGCCATCTGCGGCCAGGCCGGAAGCCGGGAGGGCGCCTGTTCCGGGATGTTCACCTGGCTCAAGACCAACAGGAGTGACGCGCTGCTTGATACGGGGATCACCGGGCCCCGCAGCTCGACCCTGGCCTCTATGTACGATATTATTACCAGCCGCTACAAGGCAAAACAATAAGCGGTCGGTCCACTGATTCAGGTTTTTAAGAATCCGCCCATGTAATCGGCAACCACCCGGGTGATCATGCCCAGAGACTCCTGGCACATGGCCTGCGGCAGGTCCGCGTGCGTATGCCACTGCGGATAATCGATATCAATAAGAACGAACGAGGGGATCCCCATTCTTAAAAACGGAATGTGATCGCAGATTATATACTTGTGCTGCCCGGGCTTGTTCTGAATAAATGGCGCGTACCCGCGCTGCGTACCCAGACCCATGATCCGCCTGGCCAGGTCAAGACTTTGCTCGTGGGAAAACAGGTGCAGGTCTATATCCAGAATCAGGTTTTTGCCGCCCACCATATCCAGGATGATGACCTCGCCCGGGAGTCCGGGCAGGGGGTGCTGTGTAAAAAAGCGGGCTCCCACGCCGAACTCATACCCTCCGATATTACCCACGTCCTCGGCGTCAAAAAGCACCAGGTAGATGTCCCTGGTAAAAGACGCCGCGGCCAAAGCCCGGGCCAGGGCCAGGAGCACGGCTGTTCCCGAGCCGCCGTCATTGGCCCCGATAATGGGCTTGTGTTTAAGGCCGGAGTCCTGCTCATTGTCGGCCAGCGGCCTGGTGTCGAAATGCGTGCCGATCAATAGGGGCGGGGCGGTCGGTGCGGCCCTTGCCTTTTTCACGCCGATCAGGTTGGCGCAGGCCACCCTGTTTCCGCGCAGTACAAGTTCAAACTCCTGTCTGTAAAACGAGTCGAAATGGGGTTGAAAGCGTTTTTCCAACTCCAGGGCAAAGAGCCGGTGCGCTTCCGACCCCGGACAGCGCGGTCCGAAGGAGGTTTGCCATAGGACCAGCTTAAATAACTCCGAGGGCCTTGGTATCTCAAGAGAGCTCAAAAACCACCTCTCCGTTTTTTACACACAGGCGCAGTTGTTGTACGCCCACAACCGAATAAGCTTTATATGCGCCCTTTTCCAGGTAGGCGATAAAGGTTGCCTCAAGCCCCCGCGCCCCGGTCTCTTTACGCACACTTTCCTCGATTACCTTGTTCAGTGCGGATTCCGCGATACTTAATTTGATGCCCTCGAGTTTGAACTCATGTATGTACTGTTTTAATACCTTACCGTGTAAAATGGATTTCAACTGGTCATGGGAAAGGGCCTGAAAGGGAATGTACCGTTTGAATCTTCCTATGAGTTCGGGTAAAAAGCCGTAACTTAAAAAATTCTTTGCCAGGTCAACCTCGTCGCTGGTATAGCTGACCGCAATGCGGTTAAAGGCCCCCGTCATGGCCTGCCTGCCGAAGCCGATATGTTCGATACCTCCCTGTTCGATGATACCCTTGAGGCCGGAAAAGGCCCCGCAGGCGATAAAGGCGATGTTCGAGGAGCTAAGCAGGGTTTTGGGGGAGTAGTCGGCATGGTTTAGTTCCAGGGGAATCACAAGCTGGGTTGACTCCAGTATCTTCAACAGTTCCCTCTGCACCCCGAGTCCGGAGACGTCCTTAGTGGTGCCCGCGCCCGCGAATACCGCATTGTTTTGGCCGGAGGCGATTTTATCGAACTCGTCCAGGCAGACGATTCCGAAACCCGCTTTTATCGGATTCAGGTCCGCGGCATAGAGCAAGCGGGTTATGATGGAGGAAACATCCTGACCCACGTACCCGGTCTCCGAATAGTTGGTCATGTCCACAATCACGGTGGGCAGCTTGAAGATGTCCCTGAAAAGTATCTCCACCAGGTAGGTCTTTCCGCAGCCCGTGGGGCCCACAAACAACATGTTTGTCTTGGGCGGAAGCTGCCGGGGATCGATCTTTTTTATAAATATGTTGCGCAGCCGGGCAAGGTGGCGGAATGCCATCAGGCTGACCGCGGTAACCGCCTGATCTTGTCCCACGTACAGACTGCTCCTGATTTTTTTTGTAATCTGTTCAGGGGTATAGGCGGGAATGCTTTCCAGAATCCCGACGGCCTCCCTATAAAAGTTCTCATCCAGGCGCAGATCGCCGTGCGGCATGGCCATGTAATATATATTATAACGAAGCGAACAATTATTCCAGACATTATTGACATCGGTCATAGCATAGTAGAATTGCTGTATTGACATGCCGCGATATTGTCTTTAGCATTGCAGTATGCGGCGGGAAAGAAACAGCGGACGCCCATGAATCCACGTCTGCTACCAGTCTATGAACAAAAGCAAAAAATACTGGACGCGCTTGGGACTCACCAGGTGGTCGTGGTGGAAAGCCCCACCGGTTCGGGGAAAACAACCCAGATACCGCAGATACTGTTTCATGAATGGAACGGCGGTAAGGGGGTGATCGGCGTTACCCAGCCGCGGCGTATCGCTGCCGTTTCGGTTACAGAGTATATCGCCGGGCAGCTTGACAAGCGGATTCCTGATATGATCGGGTATAAGATGCGGTTCGAGGATAAAACCGATGCGTCCACCAGGATCAAGATCATGACCGACGGTACCCTGCTGCAGGAGATCAAAAACGATTACGACCTGTCCCAGTACAGCGTGATCATGGTGGATGAGGCCCATGAGCGCAGTCTCAACATTGATTTTATCCTGGGGCTTTTGAAACGAGTCCTGGAGCGCCGCCCCGATTTCCGGGTGATCGTTTCCTCGGCCACCATCAACCCCGAGAGTTTTTCCGTATATTTCGACGACTGCCCCATAGTCAAGATCGATTCGATCATCCATCCTGTAGAGATTATCTATGATCCCCCGCAGCCCGAGAATAACTATGACGCGTTGATTGCGAAGATTTGTGAGAAGACGGGTGAGTACCTGGGAAAGACCAGGGAGGGCGACATTCTGATCTTCCTTCCAGGGGAGCGGGCCATCAAAGACTGCACCAAGGCGTTGTCCATGCTGCCGGCGGCGGGCGACATGGAGATCCTGCCGCTCTACGCCAGGCTTTCCAGCCAGGAGCAGGAGCGCATTTTTCTGGATTACCCCGGGAAACGCAAGGTGATCGTGTCCACCAATATCGCCGAAACCAGCGTCACCATAGACGGCATCACCGCGGTGATAGATTCAGGACTGGTGAAGATCAATTACTACAATCCAAAAACCTTCACCTCCTCACTCATAGAAACGGTTATCTCACGGGCCTCGGCCCAGCAGCGCAAGGGCAGGGCCGGGCGTACAAGGCCGGGGGTGTGCTACCGCCTGTATACCAAGAAGGACTATGAGCACCGCGCCCTGTACACAACCGAGGAAATCTTTCGTACCGACCTCTCCGAGGTGGTTATGCGCATGGCCGAAATCGGCATACGGGATTTTGAAAATTTTGAATTTTTATCACCGCCGGGTCGGGCCGGCATTATCAGCGCCATCGAGACCCTGTATCTGCTGGACGCCTTGAACCAGGATAGGGAGCTGACCTCTATTGGGACCATGATGGCCCGGTTTCCCATGCTGCCGCGCCATTCCCGAATCATCGTGGAAGCCGTTTACAGTTACCCGAGCGTGCTGGAAGAAGTGCTGATCGCGGCCGCGTTTCTGACGGTAAACACGCCCTTTCTTCTGCCGCCGGATGAGGAGCTTGAGGCGCGCAAGGCGCACCATTCCTTCAAACACCAGTACGGTGACTTTCTTTCCTATCTGGGGCTTTTTCGCATGTACGTGGGCAGCAGGAACAAGGAAAGGTTCTGCCAGGACTATTACTTGGACAAGAAGGTAATGGATGAACTCTGTAACGTGAAACAGCAGTTGGAAGAGATTGTGGGAGAGATAGGCGTCCCCATACAGAGCGGGAGCAGCATGGCCGATTACCTGACTTGTATCGCCCGGGGCCTGATTCAGTTTGTGTGTATGAGAAACAAGCAGGGGGCCTACCGCAGCCTGACCGCCGCCAATATCCAGATTCATCCGGGGTCGGTAATGTTTAAAGCCCGGCCCGAGTATATCGTGGCCGGCGAAATTATGAAAACATCAAGGATCTACGCCCGCTCGGTTTCTCCCCTGAAGCCCGAGTGGATTGCGCGCGTTTCCCCCACACTGCTCGCGGATCTCAAGGCCCGGGGCAGGGGCGGCCCGCCTAAACAGGCGGAGCGTGATTTCACCAATCAGCTAAAAATCGGCCAGGAAACCTTCAAGATCATCACCCAGAAGGGCAAGAAGATCGTACTTCTTCCTTGGGAAAAGTTAAAGCCTATCCTGAAAAAACTCAATCCAAAATACCTTCCCGACTATAAACGTTTGCGCGGGAAGATTTTATTTGAGAACTACGAAGTGCTTTCCGGCATGCGGTTGAACACCATCCTCAAGGCGGCCGGCCTGTTGCCTATGGAACACGGGTTGATTGAGGGTTGGCCTCTTCAAAAAAACTTCAATTTCCAGAAGCAGAGTAATGAATTGGGCAGGCACATTGACGACCTGCTGTGCCTGTGCCGGCGTAAAACGAAACACAGAAGGCTGGGATTTTTAACTCTGAACACCGATGGGCAGGGGATCTATTGGTTTTCGAGTGAGCCGGATTTTTTTAAGGCGCTTACGGAAAGCCTCTCCGCCCTGGAGAGTATCATAGACGAGCCCACGGCCATGATCCGGGGTGAGATCATGCATCAGATTAATCATACCTACCGCGAACTCTCGCAGATCATCGGGCAGTAGGCCTATCGTTTGTGGATGATCACCTCGTGTTTGCCCAGGGCCGAGGCCTTGACAAGTTTCCGTTTTTGCAACGATTCAAGAATGGAATGGGTTTCCTGGGGTGGGATTCCCAGGTGATCGGCGGCCCATTCGGCGAAAGAATCAGTATTGACGCGATATCCCTTGTAGGTCGACGTACCCTGGGCCTCGGCATACTGGTATATGCCGGTGAGGATCTGGTTCTGTTTGTTGGTACTCATGATATTCTTGATGATCATATTGGTCTTGCGCAGCCGTTCGGCCAGCATCTTGATTATTTTACGCGCAAAATCGTTGTTTTTCTTGAGCATGGAATCGAACAGGTCCTCGTTCATACAAAGCAGTTTGGTGGGCACGGAGGTAACCGCGGTGGCCGAGCGGGGTTTGTCTTCTATGATACTCATCTCTCCGAAGATATCGCCTTTCTGTAAGACTATCAGGGTTTTGGTCGTTGAGGCCGATGTGCTTTTGCGGATCTCCACCGCGCCCTCTATTATAATATACATTTCATCACCCGTGTCGCCCTCGGTGAAGATGGTCCGGCCGGCCTTGAACTCCTTTACATATTTTGTATACATCAGTTTATCGATTTTCATGTACGCTTTTTACCTCCGTAGAGTACTGTGCTATTATACCCGTTTGCAGTCTCCGAGTAAAGGTTGCTTTACCATATGAAAAAATACAGATAGGGAAGAATTCTTCCGATAATATGAAAAATCCGGCGGAGTGGTTTTCTGACTCTTGACGGACTATATTGAAATATATAATATGCGACCATGATTAAGAGAGCCATACTGTCGATATTCGTTATTGTTATACTCTGTTCAGCGGTCTTCGGTCAGGAGGATGACCGAAAGCTGGGTTTCGGGCAGCAGTTTTCCATGAAAGAACTGCCCAAGGACCTGAATCCGCTGGACCTGTTCAACCCGATTGACTACCACTGCACACCGGGTGACCTGTACACACTGGAAATCATCGTGGACTTCCAGAGGCACTACAGTTATCCGTTAAACCTGGAAGAATCATATAAACTAAATGTCCCGTATATCGGTGTGATCGACGTCAAGGGTATGACCTTCGCCGAGATGCGCCAGAAGGTTGTGAACGGCATCCGCTCCCGCGTTCCCCTACAGTATGTAGATATCGTACTGAAGATCCCGGCGCATTATGATATATTCGTTTATGGCGGGGTCAACCGGCCCGGGTTCATCAGCGTTATTCCCATAAACCGGGTGGCGGACGCCTTGGTTCTGGCCGGGGGCCTGAAAAAAGGAGCCAGTTTCCGTCAGGTCCAGTTGATCAGGGACGGTAAGGTAACCAAACTCGACCTGTCCGACTACGTGGTAAACGCCGACCTGTCGCAGAACCCCTACCTGAAACGGGGCGACAAGCTTTACGTCCCCTATGCGGAGATAATCGTGAATCTCAAGGGAGCCGTGAAATACACCGGTTTTTACGAACTGGTGCCCGGAGAGACCCTCCAGGACCTGCTTGATTACGCCGGGGGTACGCTTCCCAATGCCCTTACCTCAAAAATCGAGGTTCTGGAGGTGGGCCAGGAGGGCAAGTACACCATAAAGACCGTAAGCATAGACCAGGCCAAGAACACGGCCATGCACAACGGAGACATGATTTCCATCCATTCCTCCTATGAAAGCAGCGAAATGATTATGGCGGAAGGCGCCCTGTTCGGCCTGCCTATAAAGGAAGGCGAACCCGTAAACCTGATGATAAAGCCCATTCTAGTGAACATCCCCTACTTCCCGGGCATCACGGTGCTTACGCTGCTGGATAACCTGGGAGGACCAACGCCCTTTGCCAGGAGCAGTGAAAGCTACGTGATCCGCAAGGGAGAGGATGAGAAGATCCCGGTTGACGTGGAAATACTCTGGAAGACCAGGGACGCAAGATACGACCTGACCTTGAAGCCCGGTGATCACCTTGTTATTCCCATTATGATCCTCAAAGTATTTGTGGCCGGAGAGGTGCGCAGTCCCGGTGAAAAGAACTATATGTCGGGACTCACGGTTTCGGACTATTTATTGGCCGCAGGCGGTATCGTGGAAACCGGCGATCCGCACGGGGTGTACCTGCTTTTCCGCGATGGGTCAATGCAGAAGGTGGAACTGACCCAGGAAGTGGGTCCGGGCGCGGTATTGTTTGTGGACAAGAACGGCTGGACAAAAACCGAAGATACCCTGACCAGGCTGGCGGTGATCGTGGGTTTTGCCACCAGTTTATTTATTCTGGCCGATCATGTCTATAGCGCTTACACCAAGCTGAGATAATCCTCTTTATTACTCTCCGCCGCCTTGCCCTTTTAACATACCACGGATAATATTCATGATCGATGTGATGTCCGAAAGGTCCAGGGGCAAAATAAGCTGCGTGTTCTTGCGGGCCAGTTTCCGGAGCTCCGCGATGTAATTTTCCGCGATACGCAGGGTAACCGCGTCCTCGCCGCCCCTGTTTTTAATGGAAGCGGAGACCTTCTCGATCCCAAAGGCCGTGGCCTTGCAGATGGCCAGGATTTCCTTGGCCTTGCCCTCCGCTTCATTGATCAGGCGTTCTTTTTCACCCTCACTGCGGTTGATCATGTCACTCATGTTTCCCAGGGATTTGTTTATCTGGGCCTGCATCTTGCCCTGGCTTTCGGCGATCTTGGCGCGTTTGATGCGCTCGGATTCCATCTGTACTTCCATAACGTGGAGGATCTCTCTGGGCACCGTGATATTCTGGATCTCGTACCGGGTCACCTTCACGCCCCAGGGGTCCGAGGCCTCGTCCACGCTTTTTACCACCTGCGCGTTGATGTTGTTGCGTTCCTCAAAAGTGGTGTCCAGGTTCATCTTGCCGATGACAGAGCGCATGGTGGTCTGCGCCAGCTGGATGGACCCCACCTGGAAATTTTCGATGCCGTAACTGGCATTGCGCGGGTCCACAACCTTGAAATACAATATGCCGTTCACCTCCACCCGCACGTTGTCCTTGGTAATGCAGGGCTGGGCCGGAACGTCGATGGCGCGTTCCTTAAGGTTGTGGACGTACCTCACCTTCTCTATAAAGGGGACCAGGATATGGAACCCCGCGCCCAGGGTTTTAACGTATTTGCCCAAACGCTCGATTACCAGCGCGGTCTGGTTGGGTACGATACGCACGCTGCGCAGAAGCCCGATCAAAACGATCAACCCCAAAAATGAACTGATAAAAATACCTATTGCGTTTCCCAACATCACGACACCTCCTTGGGTTGTACGGGCTTCTCCGGTGAGGCGCCCATGATTATGGAGCGCAGGAAGCTTTTTAGATTGGCCAGATCCGCCGGCAGAATGGAGGTTGTGGCGTTTTCTATAATGGTGCCGAACTCGGCAATAAACTGCTCCGCGATGCGCATGGAGACCGCGGTTTTGCCCTTGGGCAGCGTGGTGGCCTTGGCGATCTCGGCGATGCCTTCCGCGGTGGCCTCGGCCACCAGGGAAATAGCTCTGGCCCTGCCTTCGGATTGATTTATGCGCTTCTGCCGTTCGGCCTTGCTCGTGTTGATGGCCTCCTGCTTGTGCCCCAGGGAGATATTGATGACCGCCTCCTTTTCGCCCTCGCTTAGAAGGATCTCGGCGCGTTTTTCCCGTTCGGCCCGCACCTGTTTTTCCATGGCTTCCTGTACGGTGTGCGACGGGGTGATGTCCCGAATCTCATAACGGGTTACCTTGATGCCCCAGGGGTCCGAGGCCTCGTCCACGGCCTGCACGATGGAGCTGTTAAGCGTGTCCCGTTCTGAAAAACTACGGTCAAGCTCGATCTTGCCCATCTCCGAGCGCATGGTGGTCTGGGCCAGTTGGCTGGTGGCGAACCTGTAGTTTTCAATCCCGTAGCTGGCCTTTACCGCGTCCACAACCTTAAGGTAAAGGATGCCGTCCACCTCCACCTGCACATTGTCCTTGGTAATACAGAGCTGCGGCGCCACGTCTATGACCTGTTCCTTGAGTGTGTGCTTATAGGCTATGCGCTGCACCAGAGGGGCGATCACGTGAAAGCCGGCCTCCAGGGTCTTTTGGTATTTGCCGAACTGCTCCACAATAAAAGCGGATTTTTCCGGTACGATATAAATTATTTTGGAAAAAATCAGGGCGGCCACACCCAGGGAAAGCGCGGCGATCAGCGCCCCCAACAAGGTTTGTTCCATCTTGTACTCCTTTCCGGTTTTGTAATATCTACGCCGTGTCCGGCGGATGTATCTGCCTGCTTATAAAAAAGCCACCCATTGGAAGCGATAGCGGAGGCTTTGCAGGTGGTTTTTTATTCCCGTTTGGAAACGATAAGCGTCAGGTTTTCCTTTTTCATGATTTCCACCACGTCACCGGGATTGACGGGCTCGTCATAGGTAACCGCCTTCCAGGTGGTTCCCTGGAAGGTGACGCGGCCCGGATGGTTTTCCCTGATGGCCTCGGTCACAGTGGCCAGTTTGCCCCTGAACTCCTCTTCGTCGTCGGATTGGATTAACCGGCCGCGGAAGGTGCCGCGGAAGAAGCGCCGTAAAAAACCCAGTGATAAAAAACTGGTAACAAGCCAGATGATAATCTGCAGGGGAATCTGCGTATCCAGACCCGGGACAAGCCAGCATAAAAGTGAGGTGAGCAGCGCGCCGGCACCGAAGAAAAAAATCACAAAACCGGGCATCACAAACTCTAAGCCGATAAACAGCAGACCCAGAAAGAGCCAGATATACGGTGCCAATGAGAAAAAATCCATCTCCTCAGACTAATGCCTAACCATGCTCCTTGTCAATCGAAAATTGCAGGTGTTACAGCGCCAGCGTGGTCAGGCGATTGACCCGCTTGATAAACTCACTGGGGTTCTTCAGGGGCACGCCTTCCACCAACAGGGCCTGGTCCAAGAGCAGCCGCGCCACGTCTCCGAAAAGCGTTTCATCCTTAAGCTCCGCCAGCTTTTTTACAATCTCGTGCGTTGGGTTTATTTCCAGAATGGGTTTGAACTCCGGCGTGTCCTTCTGGCCCAGGGCTTTCATCAAATGCTGCATCTGCACCGTTGGGTCGTTTTCATCGGCCACCACGCAGGATGGGGAGTCGCTCAGGCGCGAGCTGGCCTTTACGTCCTTGACCGCGTCCGCCAGTATCTTCTTTATTCGTTTTACCAGCGGCTCGATCTCTTTCTCGGATTTCTTGTCCTGTTCGGTTTTCAGGTCTTCGGCCGCGTCCTTCCTGTTGACCGCCTTCAGGTCGATTTCCTTGTACTTGCCGATGGTGGGGATGACAAGCTCGTCGATTTCATCGTCCATGATGAGGACCTCTATCTCCTTGTCCTTATACATTTCCAGCAGGGGGGAGTTCCGCAGGTTCGCCTCGTTCCCGCCCGTAATGTAATAAACGGCCTTTTGATCGGGTTTCATGCGCAGCTTGTATTCCGCAAGGCTCGTATACCCGTCTTCCTTTGTTGATTTGAAGCGCATCAGATCCAGCAGGGTCTCCCTGTTGGCGAAGTCCTGATACAGGCCCTCTTTCAGCGGTTTGCGAAACTCCTCATAGAACTTGATATATTTTTCCTTATCCAGGCTGAGTTTGGCCAGCTCCCCGAGGATTTTCTTTACCGAGGCGGATTTGATATTCACCAGGACGCGGTTTTGCTGCAACATCTCCCGGCTTACATTCAGGGGTAGGTCGTCCGAATCGATAACGCCCCTGATAAAGCGCAGGTAGGGCGGCAGTAGTTCCTTTTCGTCGTCGGTGATGAACACGCGTTTAACGTACAGCTTCACCCCCGGCTTGTAATCCGAATAAAACAGGTCGAACGGCGCCTTGGCCGGAACAAAAAACAGGGTCGTATACTGCAGGGCCCCCTCGGCCTGGGTGTGCAGGTAAAGCAGGGGGTCTTCGGTATCGTGGCTGATGGTTTTGTAGAACTCAATGTACTCCTTTTCCGTAAGCTCGGCCTTGGGGCGTTTCCAGAGGGCCGAGGCCGAGTTTATCTGCTCCTCCTTGACCTGTCCCTTGCCCTTTTCCTTTTCCTCCCGATAGTGGAGGTAGATGGGAAACGGAATATGATTGGAGTACTTCTTTACGATGCTTTCGATCTCCCAGCGGTTGGCGTACTGCACTCCCTCGTCGTTCAGGTGCATGGTCACGGTGGTGCCGTTCCCGGGGCGCGTTCCCTCCTGAATATCGAACCCGCCCTTGCCGTCGCTGGTCCATTTATGGGCCGCATCCTGGCCCGCCTTGCGGCTTACCACCTCCACCTTGTCGGAGACCATGAAGATGGAATAGAAGCCCACGCCGAACTGGCCGATGAGGTTGGTGTCGATCTTGGCGGCGTCTTTGATGTTCTGTAAAAAGCTTTTGGTCCCCGAGTTGGCAATCGTCCCCAGGTTGACAACCAGGTCGTTTTCATCCATGCCTATGCCGCTGTCTCTTACGGTCATGGTTTTGCCTTCCTGATCGAATTCAATGTCGATCCGGGGGGTAAAACTCATGTTCTTGAACGCCTCTTCGGTCAGGGTCAGGTACTTTAGCTTGTCCAGGGCGTCGGAGGCATTAGAGATCAGTTCTCTTAAGAATATTTCCTTGTGGGAATAAAGGGAATGGATAATCAGGTCCAAAAGCTGAGTTATCTCGGTTTTAAACTTGTGCTTTCCCATGGGTTGTACGCTCCTTTTTTCTCCTTTTTATGTGTTCATTAATATACAAAGTATATTTAAATTTGAAAAGTCCGTATTTCAGCAATTTTAAATTTATACCATGTCAGAAACACATACCACAACCAAAGTTTGTGGTATGTGGGGGGGCGCCTTTCAGGCGCTGTGGGTGGGCTGGTCGGGAAGCTCCGCTTCCCTGCTCGCCCATGCAGCCAGGGGAAAAAGCCAACACCATTTAACCGTGCTTTCCAGTTAAAACCAAAGGTATCGTTACCGCTTCCAAGTGGTGGCTTTTTTCGTTGCGAGCCAACCAGAAAGGCTTTTTATTTTAGCCGTAGTTTAAGCACAGTGTGACGCGGTGCGGCCCGCGACGGCAAAGAAGTGGCGGCCCGGCCGGGATTGTGAGAGCATTGCCGCGCTACGACTCTATTACTTGCATAAAAACCGGCTACAGTATAGAATCAGGCACACTAAAAACGCGGAGGAAGCGATTTATATGGCTGAAGATATTTCCTGGGTTTCCCTGGAACTGCTGGAACGATTTATGAGAGAGGTGTTTACCAGGATAGGCATCCCTCCCGAGGACGCCCGGGTGTGCGCCGAGGTATTGATTGAATCCGACAGGCGTGGTATAGATTCGCACGGCATAAGCCGTTTTAAACATATTTATATTGATCGCATAAAAAGCGGCATTATTAATCCGGTAACCTCGATTGAGGTGGTGAGAGAAGGGTCTACCACTGCGGTGGTAGACGGTCATAACGGAATGGGACAGGTAATCGCCAAAAGATCCATGCAGATGGCCATCGACAAGGCCAAACAGTACGGGATGGGAATGGTTGTTGTGCGCAACTCCAATCATTTCGGCATTGCCGGATACTATGCGCTTATGGCCATAAAACAGGACATGATAGGCATGGTAGGCACCAATGCCCGCCCCTCGGTCGCTCCCACCTTCGGCGTGGAAAATATGCTGGGCACGAATCCCCTCACCGTGGGGCTGCCCACGGATGAACCGTTTCCCTTTGTGCTCGATTGTGCATCCTCCATTACCCAAAGGGGCAAGGTGGAGGTGCTGGCTCGGCTCGGACAGGAACTCCCGCAGGGCCTGGTCATCGATAAAAACGGGCGCTCAAAAACGGACAGCGTACAGGTCTTGGATGATCTTATCAGCGGTGAGGCGGCCCTGGTACCATTGGGCGGGATCGGCGAGGACACCGGGGGGTATAAGGGGTACGGATACTCCACGTTTGTGGAGATTCTAAGCGCCGCCCTGCAAAACGGCGCGTTTCTAAAGGCGTTATCCGGTTTTAAGAACGGGGAAAAAACCACCTATAAGCTGGGTCACTTTTTCATGGCCGTGGATATCGCCGCGTTTATCGAGCCCGGCGGGTTCAAGAAAACCGCGGGCGCCATTCTGCGGCAGTTGCGGGCCTCCAAGAAAATGCCGGGCCATGAGCGGATTTATACGGCGGGTGAAAAGGAGTACGAGGCCTGCCTGCAGCGCGCCAGGCAGGGTGTACCGCTGGACGCGGGAATACAAAGGCAGATAAGCCAGCTGAAGCGGGAGTTCGGCCTGGATGACTGCGTGTTTCCTTTTGAGGAAAACCCCTGAAAGACCATAATGCGGCAAGGCATGCAGAGACTCCCCTTCAACTCCCCATGGAACAACGCCCCCGTTTATTACCGTGAGGTCACCTCGTCCACTATGCATGACGCGGAGTCCGTACTCGGTCTGCCTGATGCCCACGGCAGTGTGGTCACGGCCGATTTCCAGACCCATGGCCGGGGCAGGTTTGCAACCAGCGCGTGGGAGTCGGAAAAGGCCCTCAATCTCTTGTTTACCCTGGTGCTGGCCAGGACTAGCGTGCGCCATCCGGAATCACTTGTTCCGCTGCTCATGGGCCTGGGTGTGGCGCGCGCCATCGAAAGCCTGTTTCACGCGCCCGTGAGTATTAAATGGCCCAATGACGTCATGATATACGGAAAAAAAACGGCGGGCATCCTTTGTCTGGGAAAAAAAGATTTTTTGCTTACCGGTGTGGGGATAAACTGCAACCAGACCCGCTTTTCCCAAAACCGGGACCGGACGACCTCGCTGGTCCTTGAATACGGCCGGGAGGTAGACAGAACCGGCCTGTTAAAACAGTGCCTGCTGTCCTTTAAACAGGAGCTGGACGCCGCGGACTGGCGGCCTGACCTGGAAGCACGCCTGTTCCTAAAAGGAAAATCATGCCTGGTCATTCACCGCGGGCCGGGTGATGAAACCCGTGAACGGGGAGTTATTCTAGGGATCGGCGGGCACGGAGAGCTGATCCTCAAACCGGACAACGCGGACGCGCCCAGACGCTTTTTTTCCGCTGAGCTCAGTATCATGAGTGGGTAACCGCCGAGCAATGAGCGGGCGGAATGGTCCCCAGCACGGCTTGGGGAAAGAAGGGCGCTTTTTTCGGAACATGATCGCTTACACCGATAAACAGGGAGCAGACCTCTTTAGTACGGTCAAACAGCATCGTCTCCCGTGGATTCGAGGTGCCCAGAAGATTGGCCAGTAGGTAGTAGTCATGGTTCTGCTGCTCCGTACGCAGTTGGATGCTTTGGATAAGGGGATTCCTATGGGGCACGAATCCGAAGACAAGGTATGAGTCGTGAACGGGTAGATAGTATATGCTTGAACCGATGGTATACGCCGTAGACCGGTCCGGGGGTGTTATCGCCACCCGCATGCCGTCGCTGTACAGGCAATGCAGCACGGGCTCCTGGTCCTTGTCGAACCTGGCCAAGGGAAGTTCGAACGGGGCCAGCCGGGTGATTCCCGCGGACTGCGGCAGCTCAGGATAGGTGATCTCCATGTTTATAATCAGGTAGGGAAAATCATCCACAAAATAATATTCCCTGATTATCGTGCTCTCCCCGGAAGGCGCAGGCAGGGAGCAGAGCAATTTTTCCAGCAACCCTCGGCTGTTTTCATCTTCAAACGAGAAAACGCCGCCCGTGGTATAATAATAGGCCTTTCTTTCCGTTTCAACCAGTGTGCCGGGGGATATCCCTGTAAGGTAGTTTTTACCCGATTTAAGCAGGGAATGCAGTTTTCCCTCGCTGAAAACCGCGTTAAAATTGGTTCCGGGCAGGGTAACATCACCGGGCATGTGCGCTGAAATGATCCTGGGGTGCAGAAACGATTTATGTTGTGTTGAATCCAACAGTTTTATTTTTTTAGGATTTAATTCCCAGTTATTAAAGGAAACCAGTTTAAGGATATTGCGTACATCCGTGTCCGTTCTTTTATCCTTACCGCGCAGGGCGGTGGCGCTCTTTAAATATACCCGGCAGAGGGGATTGCAGGTCATGGCCGTATGAGGTGTCAGGTGTATGAGGTCATGTTTTTTTTGGCGGGCGGGTTTGTCCCGTTTTAAAGACCCGTAGCGGATATGAAAGCGCTTGGAAACTACGCGGATAAACTCCTCAAATCGCTGGTGTATGCTGTTTTGGCCCAGATCAAGCAAAATGAACAGGTATGGTGTCTGTTTTGGGTGGCCGAAGTCAAGGGGATCATTTGCGGGTTTTCCTGCCGGGGGAAGTTCCCGGTAAAAAAAAATTTCAACCGGTTCGTTATACAGCCAGGGCCCGAACGCGCGGTTCTTCTGTGCCGCGTCGCGGGCGGGCAGGCCGATGAGCGTAAAGTCCGTTTTTTTATACACCTTTACCAGGTCCGCCCGTAAGAGATCGGGTACGACGGGAATAAGGATATGGGGACGTACCTTAAACTGTTCGACAATACCTGTCTTCCAGGAGTTGGAGACGCTCCATTCCAGTTCCTTCTCCAGTTCATGCGCCGTAAGCAGCGGATGGGCCGCCCCGCAGTAGCCCATGGGGATGATACAGTCGTTGCAGGCTGAGAGGCGCATCTTGATTTCGGTGATAATACCGTCAAGCTGGGGATTTTTCTTCTCCAGGTATGGTGTGTTGGGCAGATTCCAGTGCAACGGCATGCTTTTTTCCAGGCCAAGGCGGGTGAGTATTTCCAGGAAGTCTTCCGTGTCCCGTGCGGTGTCTTCCCGAAGAAATTTCTGCCAGCGAATTCCGATGAATAGAGTCAGCTCTTTTTTCACACTCATCAGTACTTTTTATCCAATTTGGCCCGTTAGTCAAGCAGTTTTTGGCCTAAAGATGCATAAAAAAAATATTTTTTAGTTGATGAAATCTAAAAGAATTTGTATCTTATCACAAAAGAGCGGTTTACGCTGTTACCAATCGCGTTTAAAACTTTAAAAAAATATTAAAGAGAGGGTGTATATATGGCAAAGCAACTACAGTTTAATGAGACCGCGCGAAAAGCATTATTGGCAGGCGTGGAAAAGATGTCCAATGCGGTAAAGGTCACATTGGGCCCCAAGGGAAGGAACGTAATTCTTGATAAGAAGTTTGGCGCTCCGACCGTAACCAACGACGGCGTAACCATCGCCAAGGAAATCGAGCTGGAAGACCCGTTTGAGAATATGGGGGCGCAGCTCTTAAAGGAAGTAGCCACAAAAACCAACGACATCGCGGGAGACGGCACCACCACCGCCACCGTACTGGCCTACAGCATGATAAAAGAGGGCCTGAAAAGCGTGGCCGCGGGTATTAACCCCATGGGCATTAAACGCGGAATCGGCAAGGCTGTGGACGTGGCCGTATCATATATCAAAGACAAGGCCAAAGAGATTAAAGACAAGGAAGAGATTGCGCAGGTGGCCTCGATTTCCGCCAATAACGACAGCGAGATCGGCAGCCTGATCGCCGACGCCATGGAAAAAGTGGGAAAAGACGGGGTTATCACCGTGGAGGAATCTAAAAGCATGGTGACCGACCTGGAGGTCGTCGAGGGTATGCAGTTTGACCGAGGGTATGTTTCCGCCTATTTTGTCACCAACCGCGAGAACATGACCACGGTTTTTGAGAACCCGTATATCCTGATTTACGATAAAAAGATTTCCAACATGAAGGACCTGCTGCCGCTGCTGGAAAAGATCGCCCAGGCCGGAAAGGCCATCCTGATTATCGCCGAAGACGTTGAGGGTGAGGCCCTGGCCACCCTGGTTGTCAACAATATCCGGGGGACATTAAACGCTTGTGCGGTAAAGGCGCCGGGATTCGGTGACCGCAGAAAAGCCATGCTGGAAGATATCGCCGTCCTTACCGGGGGCCAGGTCATATCCGAGGAGCTTGGTCTGAAACTGGAAAACACCGACTTAAGCCAACTCGGACAGGCTAAGTCCGTGAAGATAGATAAAGAAAACACAACCATTATCGAGGGCGCAGGCAAGGAAAAAGACATCAAAGATCGCATTGCCCAGATAAAGGCGCAGATTGAGGACACAACCTCCGACTACGACAAAGAGAAACTGCAGGAACGCCTGGCCAAACTCGCGGGCGGTGTGGCCGTGATTAATGTGGGCGCTGCCACCGAGGTGGAGCTTAAAGAGAAAAAGCACCGGGTGGAAGACGCGCTTTCCGCCACCCGCGCGGCCATTGAAGAAGGTATCATCCCAGGCGGCGGTATAACGCTCGTGAAATCGGTGACCAAACTGCAGAACACCGATTTAAGCGGAAGCAGCGAGGATGAGGCCGTGGGGTACAAGATCGTGATGCGTTCGCTGGAGGAACCCATCAGGCAGATCGCGGAAAACGCGGGACTTGACGGCGCGATTGTCGCCGAAAGGGCAAAATCGGAGAAGGAAGGCGTGGGTTTCGACGCGGCCAAGATGGCCTGGGTGGACCTGGTCAAGGCCGGAATTATTGACCCGGCCAAAGTAACGAGGTCGGCCCTGCAAAATGCGGCCTCTATCGCCGGACTGCTTCTGACCACGGAATGCACCATAACCGACCTTCCAGAGAAGGAAGCCCCCACGGCACCGGGCGGGATGCCTCCCGGCGGGATGCCTCCCTATTAAATCTTAGAGAAACGCATAATATCAAAAGGGGAAAGTATACCGTTATGCTTTCCCCTTTTTTGTATGGAGGGACTATTGCCAAATTTTACAATATATTACACAATGGATGCCATATGATAAAACGAAGTGATTTTATATTTACGGTCGGGTACCAGGGGGACACGGCTATTGTAAACGCCTCGGCCAAAAAAAAGTACGGAAGGCTTTCCACCGAGGAGCTGGCAAAAAAGGGACTCTTTAAAGCGGCCGTCTGTTCCGCCGTGTATGCGGAGAGTGATGAAGAGCTTGAACAGGTGATGCGGATTTATAATAAGCAGAACAACAAATCCATAGATTCCATTCAGACCCTGAAACGGATATTCGGTGTGTCCGGGCTTCCGGAGGGAATAGAAAAGATAATGCTCATCTAATTGTGAAAAGGGAGTAAAGGCGGTATTTGAAAGTCAGCCGAGAGGAATTCGTGCAAAAACTTAATATTTCCCATAACGAACTGCAAAAATGGGTTGAAAATAAACTTGTTGTTCCGATATCGGTGGAAGGCGATTACTTTTCAGAGCAGGCCCTCCTGTATGGTCAAGCGGTGAAGAACTTCCTGACCATGGGATATTCCTACGAGGAAATAGCCAAAATCAAAAATGAGATCGGCCTGCCCATGAAGGAAAACCGCCCTAAGCCTTCCTTAAAAACACATCTATTGACGGTGGGCGAACTGGCCGAACAGGGGGGGGTAAATACGCGCACAATCAAGTTCTGGGAGGAGAAGGGGCTTATCAATCCCTACCAGAGAACCGAGGGCGGATTCAGGCTTTACCGGGTGCAGGATGTACTGCTGGTCAAGTTCATCAAAGACCTGCAGACATTCAACTACACCCTGTCCGATATCGGTAATATCATCAAACTGGTGGGTCCGGAGTTTGAGCAGGAATTGGAAAAGATCGACGACCTGCAGGTTCCTGAATTGGAAAAGATGGCCTCGGGGTTGGAGTACCTTATTACATACATGAAAGAATCCAGGAAGGCGTCATACCGCGTGGAAACGGTTTTCTGCAAACGTTTGAAGAGCGTGCTTAAGACCATTAAACTGAAGAGGGAATCGTAGGCGGATGAAGAAGATTATCATAGGCATGATCCTGCTGGGGGACGGCCACAGGGCGCCGGCCGTGGCGCTCAGCAATTACATAAACCGGCATTACGCGGGCAGCTGTGAGGTAAAGGTGGTTGATCTGGCCAAAGAACTCAAAGCGGGTTTTGCCTATTATATTTACAGTAAATCGTGGAACAAGGTAGGATTGAAGAAACCCAGGCTTTCGGCCTTCATTATGAACTTCGGTGATAACGGATTCGTCAGCTGGCTTGTGAACGGGTTTTTCGGCATGGGTCTTAAAAAGCGTTTAAGGCGTTTCCTTATCAGGGAAAAGCCGCATGTGTTTGTGACCACGCATTATTTTTTTGCCCATCGTTTCGGGGCATTGAAACGAAAGCGCATTCTGACCATACCTCATATCAGTATTAATACCGATCCCTTCTGGGCGCATCACTTCTGGGCGGACAGGTACTGTGATTCCATGGTTGTTTTTTCCGAACACGCCAAGCGGGAACTGGCCAAAAGGGGGGTGAAGAGAGGGAAAATCCACATCTTCCCGTATCCGGTGAACACTAAATTCGAGCGTATCCGCGAGGACGTGGCCGGGCTTCGCTCCACTCTGGGCCTGCGGCCCGACGTACTGACATTTGTAATGAGTGCGGGCGGTGAGGGGCTCGGCGCCATGGAAAATCACATCAGGTTTCTCATTAATAAGAAACTGAACATCCAGTTCATTATTATCTGCGGGAGGAACAGGAAACTGCAGGCGCGGTTGGAGAAGGACGTGGCCGGATTCACGGGGCCGCCCTTCATTCATATCAGGGGGTTTGTGGATAATATGGAAGAGTATCTGGCGGCTTCGGATTTCGTGGTGGGAAAGGCGGGCGCCAATTTTACCTTCGAGGCGCTGAATCTCAATAAACCCGTGATTCATAACGCCTGGGTAATAAACGAGGCCGGCACAAAGGATTTTGTGGTGGAAAACGGTTTCGGGTTCGCGGCGCGCAGCGCGCGTGAACTGCATGACCTGTTGCTGAAAATCTCCGCGGACAGGCGGATTCTCAAACGGTGTTATGAAAAAATAAAAGGGTCAAAGATCATAAACGGTGTGGAAAAACTCGCCGACTTCATAGTTTCACATTTAAATTAATTATGTTGGCTTGACTTTAAATGAATATATGTGATAACGTAGCCAAAATCCAATAGAATAGTAAAGGAAAGGGAATGCTAAATACGATATTTTCAAATTTATCTTTATTAGACGCAAGTGGCCAAGACTCATCCAGCAGCCTGATCATCACCATAGGTATGGTGGGCTTGGTGCTGGTGGTTTTTTATTTTCTTATCATCAGGCCGCAGAATAAGAGGCAAAAACAGGTACAGAGTATGCTTTCGGCCCTGAAAAAGGGTGATAAAGTAACGACAATCGGCGGAATTCAAGGCGTTGTTACTGCGGTAAAGGAGCAATCGGTAACCTTAAAAGTCGATGAAAGTACAAAAATCGAGTTTCAAAAATCCGCTATTGCGAATGTAATAGACAAAAAAGCACCGGCTGGCGAAAGCAAATAACAGCAAATTTTCCGAATAGGAAAACATCAAAAATCGGAGCCAATTATGAGTGTTCGTTCTAGAATAATTATCTGTATGGTTATACTCTTAATAGCGGTGATGTTTATTTCACCGACCATTCAATGGTATGCATTAATCCCAGAGGACAGCAAGAAAAACGCATTGAGTTCGATTCCCCAGATCAGACGGAACGCCGAAATCATGGCGGCCCAGGACCAGAAGAAAATCCAGGATTTTGCGGCAAACACATCGGAGGAATCCCCGGTCAGGCACCTGGTGGCCCAGGCCTTCAGGGTTATATACAAAGGAATTTCCGAAGAGGCGTTTGCGGCCATTGTGGAAAAGTACTACAGGGACCAGACCCTTTATTTGAAGGATTTCAGAAACCAGACGTTGCAGTTGGGGTTGGACCTGCAGGGTGGCATGTACGTCTCGATAAAGGCCGATTTTGCGGCCTATAAAAAGGAGTACGGAACGGATATTCCGGACTGGCTCCGTGAAGAGCGGATTCAGCAGTCCATGGAAATACTTAACTCCCGCATAGACCAGTTTGGTGTAACGGAACCGCAGATCCGCAGGCAGGGCGAAAGGATAACGGTAGAGCTGCCCGGCGCCGCCGACCCGGAAAGAATCCGCAAGGTTATCATGGGCAAGGGGCGTCTTAACTTCCATCTGGTCGACAAGCCCGGTGTTGACGCGTTTGAAAAGTACAGAAGCGAACATCCGAAGGATTTTCTGGCCGATACCGGTCCGGCCGAGCTGCCAAAGCTGAAAGACCCCTCGGTTCTGCCCAAGGGGGATGAGCTGATCGGTGTCTATGAAAAGGACGAATACGGGCTGGATAAACGCACCGGTTTTACGGTAATTCAGACCGAACCCGTATTACGCGGTGAGGCCATTCAGAACGCCTACCCGGATGTTGACCGGCAGACCGGCAGGCCCATCGTGGTGTTCGTGCTGGGTGATTACGTTGATGAGCAGGGCAACAAGATAGACGGGGCCGAGCAGTTCTACAAGGTAACCGAGCAGCACCAGGGGGAGGCCCTGGCCGTTGTGCTCGACGATAAAATCAAACAGCATTCGATCGCCAATATTTCCGAGCCCATCAGCGGCGGGGTGGTATCTATTCGCGGTGATTTCACGCGCGCCGAGGTGGATGATCTGGCCAAGGTCTTAAGAACCGGCCCCCTGCCCGTTGTACTGAATATCGAGAACCAGTCCGAGGTCGGACCCTCCCTGGGAGAGGACATGATCCGCGAAGGGTTGAACGCCATCTTTATCGGGTTTATGTTCGTGGTCGGCTTTATGCTGATCTATTACAAAGGAGCGGGCATTATCGCCAACCTGGCCTTGATGATAAACCTGTTTCTGCTGGTGGCCATTCTCTCGGCCACGGGATTTACCATGACCCTGACCAGTATCGCCGGTATTATTCTCACCGTCGGTATGTCGGTGGATGCCAATGTGATTATTTTTGAGCGTATCAAAGAAGAGTATCATCTTGGGAAATCACGCCAGGCCGCGATCAAGACCGGTTTCGGTAAGGCGTTCTGGACTATACTTGACGCGAACGTTACCACCTTTATCGCCGCCTTTATTCTTTCGCTCTTAAGCAAGGGAAGCGTACAGGGATTCGCCTTTACCCTGGCGGTGGGTATCTTCACCTCGTTTCTCACGGCCATTTTTGTTTCAAGACTCATGTTCGATTTTGTTACCACCGTATTTAAAGCAACGAAACTCAGCATCAGCTGGAGGCGTATATAATGAGAAGGATTATCAGGTTCACAAAGGCACGATTCATCGCGATCGGCATCTCTCTCGCCGTGATTCTCTTCGGGATCGGCAATTATTTTGTGAGCGGTGGTTTTAACCTCGGCCTGGATTTTAAGGGCGGGTATTTCCTCCAGGCACAGATCGCGCCCGTGGCCATGACCGTTACCAATAACAGTGAAGGTGAAATAAAGTTGGAACTCGCCAAGGGCGGAGTGCTGGAATCCGATAAAAAGTATCTGACGGTAACCGACGCGGAGACGAACGTCCATACCATCGAGTTGAACTCCGTGGAAACCCTGAACGGGTTAAGCGATCGTTTAAAGCAAATCACCGGACTCACTATTGCGCTCGATGCAGACGGCAGCCTGGCCCCTTTGCGGTTGATAAGTTTTAATGAGATGACACTCAAACACGGGCAGCAGCAAGCCATAAACTATACCCTGCAAAAGGGGGATACACTCATGACCTCACTGGAGAAGATGAGATCCCTATTGGCGGCGGTTCCAGGCGCCACCTTGCAGGTTGTGGGTGAGCCGGAACAGCAGGAGTTTATTATCCGCGCCAATATCCCCGATCAGAACACCGATGGCAACGAGACCAGTAAAACCATCCACTCGCTTCTGGCAGGGGCGTACGGCGCGCAGGATATCATAGAAAAGCAAAGCGAGACCATGAGTCCGCAGCTTGCCCAAATTCTGGCCATAAACTCAATCTATTTCATTCTGATCGCCCTGGCGCTTATCCTGATCTATATAACCGTTCGCTTTAAAATCACCTATGCGGTGGGCGCCATTGTGGCCCTTATTCACGACGTATTAATCATGCTCGGCTTTATCTGTTTTTTTAAGATTGAGATCAGCACCGCGACTATTGCCGCGGTTCTTACAATCGTCGGGTATTCATTAAACGATACGATCGTTGTGTATGACAGAATTCGTGAGAACTTTTCCCTGATGAAGGATTATAGGCTGGATGACATCATCGATACGAGTATCACCCAGTCTTTAAGCAGAACCATTATGACCTCGCTGACAACCCTTATCGCGGTTATACCCCTCTATATCCTTGTTATGGGATCAAGCAATATAAAGGATTTTGCCCTGAGCCTGATTGTCGGTATCGTTGTGGGTACTTATTCCTCCATTTATATTGCTTCGCCCGTGGTTTTGGGCTGGCAGAAGGCAATAACCAAGGGCAAGGAAAAACATGATCTTGAAATGTTCGGCAAAAAGCCGCTTGTAGCCCAAACGGTAGCCGTGGAGCCCGCGGCACAAAATTCCGCACAGGATTCCGGGCAGAATGAAACCGCGGCGGTAAAGGTTATTCCGCAGCAACACAGGCAGATAACACGCGTCCAACGAACGGTGCATAAAAAGAAGAAAAAGAAAAAAAAGCATTAATGAACTTCCGGGTATGAAAATACTGGTTCTTTCCGATATTCATGGCGCTGTAGCCGGGATTCCGCGGGTGATTGCCGCCGTACCGCATCCGGACCTGGTGGTTGTAGCGGGGGATCTGACCCAGCGCGGCGGGTACGCGGAAGCGAAGGCCGTGGCGGAACCCCTGCTGCGGCAAAACCTGCCGCTGCTTGCGGTGCCGGGAAATATGGACCGGCCTCCGGTGCTTGAGTATCTGACCGAGCAGGATATCAGTATTCACGGGCGGGGCAGGGAAATCGGAGGAATCGGATTTTTCGGTGTGGGCGGAAGCAATGCCACACCCTTCCACACACCCTTTGAGCTTAATGACCGTGAGATCACGGAGCTGTTACAGCAGGGGCTTGCCGCGGTGACTCACTGCGAAACAAAGGTCTTGGTTTCACATACCCCGCCGTACAAGACAAGGCTTGATAGGACTGCATACGGCATTCACGCGGGTTCAGATATTGTAAGAGAGTTTATTCAACTGCAGGCGCCCGCTTTGTGTATCAGCGGGCATGTTCATGAAGCCATAGGCCGGGAAATGGTGGGACCTACACTCTGCGTAAACGTAGGGGCGTTCAGGGACGGCCACTATTGCCTGATAGACGTATCGCCCGAACATATCCTAATATCCAGGAGGAATCTGTTATGATGAACGAAATAGCCAAGGTCGCCCTCTCAATCAGGACACTTACCATGGACGCGGTGCAAAAGGCCGATTCGGGCCATCCGGGCCTGCCCATGGGATGCGCCGAACTGGGGGCGCTGCTTTTCGGGGAGATACTGAGTCATTTTCCGGATGATCCCGCCTGGATCAACCGGGATCGTTTTGTGCTTTCCGCGGGGCACGGTTCAATGCTCTTGTACTCCCTGCTTCATTTAAGCGGTTATGACCTTAGTCTGGACGAACTGAAGAACTTCCGCCAGTTGGGATCAAAAACCCCGGGGCACCCGGAAAGGGGGCTTACACCGGGAGTGGAAACCACCACCGGTCCTTTAGGGCAGGGGGTGGCGAACGCCGTGGGTATGGCCATGGCGGAAACCATTCTGGCCGGGAAATTCAATACCAAAGAACATACCGTCATTGACCATTACACCTTTGTATTGGCGGGCGACGGCTGTATGATGGAGGGGATAACGTCGGAGGCGGCCTCCCTGGCGGGCCACCTTGGCCTGGGAAAACTAATTGTATTCTATGATTCCAACAACATCACCATCGACGGCTCTACGGAGATAACCTTTACCGAGGATGTGTTAAAACGATATGAGGCCTACGGGTGGCAGACCTTTTCCGGCAGCGCGTATGATGTGGAAGGTATCATGCACCTGGTGGAAAAGGCCAAACAGGACCGAGATCGCCCCTCGTTCATTTTATTGGAATCGGTAATCGCCAAAGGCGCGCCTAATTTGGCCGGCTCGCATAAGGCGCACGGCGCCCCGCTGGGCGGGGAAGAGGTTGCCCTTACCAAAAAGGCCCTGGGCGTGGCGGAAAACGAGATGTTTTTCATTGATCCGCTGGTTAAAACTTACTTTGAGCAGAAACGCACGCTTTGGCGGGGCCGCTATCAAAAATGGCAGAACACCTTTGCGGCGTGGAAACAGCAGAATCCCGGGCTTTATAAGGAATGGCAGAAGTATTTTGCCGCGCCGGACCTCTCCACCGCCCTGTTTCCCGCGTATAAACCGGGAGACAAGGTTGCCACCCGCTCCTCAGGAAGCGATATCCTCAATGCCGCGGCGGCGGCGTTGCCCAACCTGGTCGGCGGGTCAGCGGACCTGGCAGGCTCCAATAAAACACACCTCAAGGGCCTTGGCGATTACCAGAAGGACAATCATGAAGGCCGGAATATCAACTTTGGGGTGCGGGAGCACGCCATGGGCGCCGTAACGAACGGTCTGGCCCTGCACGGGGGCCTCCGGGTGTTTTGCGCCACGTTTTTGGTGTTTTCCGATTACATGCGGCCCCCGATCAGGCTTGCCGCCCTGATGAAGCTACCGGTATGTTTTATTTTTACCCACGACTCCGTATTTGTGGGTGAGGACGGCCCCACCCACCAGCCGGTGGAGCAGCTGGCCGCGCTGCGGGTTATCCCCAACCTGCTTGTTTTCAGACCGGCCGATGCGCAGGAACATGTTGAATTATGGAAGGCGGTCTGTGCGCACACGGGCGGGCCCACTGTAATGGCCCTCACGCGGCAGAATCTTACTGTGTTCGAGAAGGAGGATCCTTCCTGGCGGGAACATATCAAACGGGGCGCGTATACGGTAAAAGGCATGGAGAACGAACCGGAGCTGGTGCTGATCGCCACGGGATCGGAAGTAGAGTTGGCATTGCGGATCGCGGAGGAACTCGGCGATTTACGACTGCGTGTGGTATCCATGCCCTGCCGCGAGTTGTTTTTATCGCAGGAGCGGGAGTACCGGGACGCGGTGCTGCCCCCGGGTGTCAGGAAAATGGTAATAGAGGCGGGCGTTCCCTGCGGCTGGCAGGGTATCGCCGGGGAGAACGGCATGGTTATGGGGATAAACCGCTTCGGCGAATCCGGACCCGGTGAAGAGGTGGCAGAATACCTGGGTTTGAACGTCACCGGTCTGGTCGAAAGAACTCGTGCGTTTCTTAAAAACCAGTAACAAAGCCTCCGCTAACGCTTCCGATGGGCGGCTTTTTCATAAATAAACTGCGCCTTTAGCGGAGTATATCATCATCGATGATATAGTACGGGTTTTTCCCTTTTATCCACGAGGCGGGTATTGCCTGATCGCCTTCGCGGAGCCGGGAAAAGGCCCCGGCCTTGGCCCGGCCCTCAATCAAAAAAATAATGTTTTTGCTTTTATTTATAAAGCGCGGCGTAAGCGTGAGTCTGAAGGTTTTTTTATCCGGCAGGATCACGGCCGCCGTATTTGTGCGCAGGTCTTTCTTCAGATCAATATGCGTGTTATACCGGGTCAGCACCCCGGAACCGGGGAAAAGAGACGCGGTATGACCGTCGGCGCCCAGACCCAGCAGGCAGATGTCCGGCAGCCGTTTTTTTACCGTAAAAAAATCATGTAAACGCCGCCCGTAGCGCATGGCGCACGAAAAGGGAGAACCGCTTCCCGCGTCCCAGGAGAAAACCTGTTCAGAAGCTATTCCTAGGGGCGTAAAAAGCAGCGCGCGGGCCATACCCTCGTTGCTCTGGGGGTGTTCGGGTTCCACCCAGCGTTCGTCTCCGAAGAACCAGTATAAAGCGCGGAGCGGAAGATCGCGGTCTTTAATAAGTCCCGCCAGCGCGGCGTAACTGGCACGCGGCGTGTTTCCGCCCGCCAGGATTATACTGCAATACCCCTGTGTTTCCAGGGCCTGCTCCATGCAGGATATGATGAAACGTGAGGCCTTACGGGCCAGTTCGCGGTTGTCTTTAACTTTTAGGATATTATTCATGGGGAGTAAGCCTTTTTAAGGACGCGTAGTAGAGAGGATCAGGATCGGGGGAATCGAGTTCGTTTAAAAGGCCGTGCCTGTCATTTATTATGCATGGCCCCCGGGGTGTAACGCTTTGGACGGGCCTAGGCCTTGGGGCGGCGCTATCAGTGGCCGGCGGGATGGTAAGCCGTTTCCCGGCGGAGGTGGTTATCTCTATGCGAGCGGGGCCGCCTGTGGTGAATCTGGTGGAGACGTTGCCGCCCTTGCTGTCGGTGAATAATGGCTCCGGGGCTTTGGGGTCCTTTATCTTCCAGTCAAGCCTACTCGCCAGCCATAAAAGATACAAGAGGGCTTTACTCTGCGAGACACCGCCCAGAGTTACTTTTTTTATTTCGGTCAAATACCGCAGCATCTCCGGCTTCTCAAACACCAGGGCCGTCTCCTGCCTCAAGTTAAGCGAAGCAAACCACGTGAGATCGGAAACGACCGGCCGGTTCCCGCCGCGGTCCGCCCCGGTTGATATAAGTTCATGAATGATATTCTCAAAGACAGCAGGGGGGCTTTCCCCCAGGGTTTCGTTTGTTTCACTACAGATAATGATTTTATCGGCCAGCGATGCGATACCGTGCAGCAATGCCGGAAAGGGGTGCAGGCCGTTAAGCCACACCATGATAACGGGAATTTCACGGATCAACAGGGGCACCCACGTACCGGGCGCGCAACCCCTATTGTCGCGCCCGTTCCGGATTATTATCTCCTGAAAACACACCTGGTTGTTTTCACTGTCCGGGTAGCAGCGTACCTTTACATATCCGGAGGATACCTCTCCCGAGGTTTGTTGAATGTGTATAATACGCGCCGGACGTTTGCCGAAAAGGTATTCCAACAGGTCTGAAACGATCGGTTCCCTGGAGATGTCATAGAAGAACAGCAGGTTGAACAGGCTCGCCCGCATATTATGCCCCGCCTGCTTTTCAAGATCGGCGTTAATCCTTTTTTCTATCGCCGATGGGTTGAGGTTCATGTTCATAGTTTTTTCCATTTGGCCGCATGAGGAAGCGGCAGCAGGTCGGCCTCCTCCGGGCCTGCCGTACCCGCGGCGTAAAATCGCAGCGGATTACGGCTGTCGGACGCATACGAGGATATCAGGTCGGATATGAACTTCCAGGCGCATTCTATCTCGTCATTGCGTGTAAAAAGTGTCGTATCACCCAGCATCACATCCAACAACAGGCGTTCATAGGCTTCGGGTGATTTTTCGGCAAAGGAGCCGCCGTAGGTAAACGACATGTTGACCGCGCGCATCCGTGTGGTGAAGCCGGGTATTTTTGAGTTGAATTGGAAGGTGATGCCCTCGTCAGGCTGAATCGCCAGGGTGAGTGAGTTGGGTGTGATGTGCGCCTGCCCCTCATCCCCGAACAGGAGATGAGGCGGTGTCTTAAACTGGATGCAGACCTCAGAAAGCCTGCGGGAAAGACGCTTGCCTGTTCTTAAAAAAAAGGGGACCCCCGACCAGCGCCAGGTATCGATAAACAACCTCAAGCCCACGTAGGTTTCTCTTTCCGAGTTTGGTGCGACGTTTTGTTCCCGGCGGTAGGCCTCGACCTTCTCGCCGTCGATAATGCCGTCGTTGTACTGGGCGCGGACCAAGACTTCGGTTGAAGGTGATTTGGCAAGCGGCCTGATCGCCTTGAGCACCTTCACTTTTTCATTGCGTATTGAGTCCGGTTCAAGATCATTAGGCGCTTCCATGGCAACCAGGCAAAGCAGCTGCAGCAGGTGGTTCTGCAGCATATCCCGGATGGCCCCCGCCTTTTCATAATAATTTCCTCGTTTGCCTATGCCGTCTTTCTCCGCCACGGTAATCTGGACATGATCAATATAATGATTGTTCCAGACCGGCTCGTATATCCCGTTGCCGAAGCGAAAAACCATGATGTTCTGCACGGTTTCCTTGCCCAGATAATGGTCGATACGGTACACTTGCTCTTCACGGAAAAAGGAAAGGAGAAGCTCATTCAAACGCCTGGCCCCATCCAGGTCATATCCGAACGGTTTTTCCACCACAATCTTGGCATACACGTCCGTATCCCGCGTCAGGTTGTTTTTCCCCAGGTGTTTTATAATCGGCTCATACATAACAGGGGGAGTGGCCAGGTAATAAATAACCTGGGAATGCTCCTTTATCTTTTTCTTCAGCAGTTCATAGCCCCTATTCTCATCATAGGGCGCGTTGATATAAGAAATGGTCCGGATGAATGATGTCGTGTCCGCGTTCCCGCCCGCCGGTATAAAATCCTTGAGCAACGTTTCGATCATCTCCCTGAACCGCGCGGAGGTCCATGCGCTGCGGGCGAATCCTATGATGCTGAACCTGACCGTAAATCCCTGGACATAAAGCGAATAGAGAGCGGGAATCAGTTTCCGGGCCGCCAGGTCTCCGCTGGCCCCGAAGATGACTATCGTGAACGGTTGGGCCAGCTTATAGGTAAAAAGCCCCTGCGCAAGAGGGTTTTTCTGCATACCATATAATTAAATGAAATTACCCTCCATTGGTCAAGCGCGATCAGAGAAAAAATAGATGGTGCCTAAAGCCTGCTTTAAGGCGTTGGGGGATATGTGGGGCCGGAAACGGATGTTTATTCTAGGCATGATTGTTTTTGCCGTGGGTTCGTTCACCGGTTCGGTGGCCCCCGAGGTGGGAATGCTTATTTTCAGCAGGGGGTCATACAGGCCGTGGGCGCGGCCATGACCCTGACCTCGGCCCTGGCTCTGCCGGCAAGCGAGTTTCAGGGTAGGGAACGGGCCATTGCCTTCGGCATCTGGGGGGCGATCGCGGGGGCGTCCGCGTCCGTGGGCCCCTTGCTGGGCGGATTCCTTACCACGGATTTCAGCTGGAGATGGTCGCTCAGGATTAATGTGTTTATTGTCGCCGCGGCCCTGCTGGGCTCGGTGTTCATTATAGAAAGAAAAGCCGATGCAAAACGTGATTTTGATTGGTGGGGCATGGTCCTCTCAGGTTTGGGGCTTTTCTGCCTGGTGTTCGGTTTCATCCAGGGCCGCTATTACGGCTGGTGGCGGCCGCGGAATGAGTTCAGCCTTTTCGATTTTAGCTGGCCGCTTGCCGGGGTATCAGTAATCCCCTTTTTTTTCCTGCTTTCCGTCATATTTCTTTCCCTGTTTATTGCCAGGGAACGCGTGCTTGAAAAAAAGGGCATGGCCCCGCTTTTAAAGATGAGTCTGTTCGCTTCCAGGGGTTTCAACGTCGGCATGCTGACCCTCGGGGTGCTGGCCTTCGGACAGTTCGGGGTGTTTTTTATCCTCCCCATCTTCCTTGAGAATGTGCTGAGCCTGGATGCCCTGCAGGCCGGGTTTACCATGCTTTTTTCTTCTCTTGTTTTGTTAATGGCCGGATTTTTCTCAGGCTTTATTGCCAGATGGGTGAACATAAAATGGATTGTGGTCACGGGAATGGTCTGTCTGTCCTCCGGCGCCCTGTTGCTGGTGCTTTCCCTGCACACTGAGATTATGAGATTGAGTATTGCTCCGCCGCTCATGCTGTACGGCTTGGGATTCGGTTTAAGCTCGGCCCAGCTTAATAACATCATAATCTCTTCGGCCCGACTAAGCGACGCGGGGGAGGCCTCCGCCGCGAGCGTTACCATGCGGCAGATCGGCGCCAGCATCGGCGTGGCGGTCATCGGCGCGGTGCTTGCCGCGGCCTTTATTACCAACGCGACGGCCATTATCACCGCCGATCCGACACTGCCCGATGGGCTGAAGAGTACGATAATCCGCAACATGAGCAGTGTGAATTTTGACAGCGGGCGGTTCGGGCTTCCGCCCCATACCGCACAGGACGATGCGGACATGTTGAAAAAGGATATAAAACGTGCCATCGCGGTATCTACCCGGTCCGCCCTGGTTATCGGTCTTATCTTTATTTTTACCGCAACGATCATCGTGGTATTCTTAATGCCAAGGTTTAAAGCGCGTGACGGGTGAGGGCCCCGGCGCAAAAAGGATAATTTGCGTATAAATAGAGCTTGCCAAAACTCGCATGTAAGTGTATAACAGTTTGTACGAAGGAGGCGGAATGAAAAAATATAAATGCACAATCTGTGATTATGTATATGATCCTGCCGAGGGCGATCCTGACAGCGGAATTGCGTCAGGCACACCCTTTGAAAAACTTCCCGACGACTGGGTCTGTCCGGTCTGCGGTGCTTCCAAAGAAGATTTCGAAGTGGTAAAGGAATAGAGCCTCCGTTCCAAGGCGCAACAGATCTCTCTTAGCAGGCGTGTCTAAGTGTGAGCGGGAAAACAGGATAATTACCCGAAGTCTACCCATACAAAAATAAAAAACCACCGCCTGATTATATAAAGGCGAAGTCTCCCTTAACCATCACGAAATACTCCGCTGACACTTCCAAAGGGTGGCTATTTCATAAGTAAAGTTATTGCTTGTATTAATGTATTTTTTGTGCTATATTACATATATAAAAGATATGAAAAATATGATAAAAAAAGGATTGGTTAATCATGTTTGCGGTATCAACAAGGACCAGGTACGGGCTGCGGGCGCTGCATTACCTGAGTACGCATGACGGCAATAAGCCGGTAAGCCTGCATGTCATTGCGCGGGAGCTGGGCATACCCTTTAAATACCTGGAGAATATTTTCAAGCTGCTTACACGCTCGCGTATCGTCAGGGGAGAGAGGGGACCCTCGGGAGGCTATCGGCTTATGCGTTCGCCGCAGAAACTTACCCTTTATGAGATCGCGGACGCGCTGGATGGGCCCCTGATGACTGTTGCCTGTATCACGGACAGCAATATGTGCGAAAACAGCGGGCGGTGCCCGACACGCAGGGTATGGGATGAGCTTCAACTGCATATCAACCGGTTCCTGCGGGAGCGTACGCTGGCCCAACTTTTTAACGGTACACAAAAGGAGAATGTTACATGAGTATCAGAAAGGTATACATGGATTACAACGCCACTACGCCCCTGCATCCGGAGGTGGGAAAGACCATGCGGGAGGCGTTCGAACTCTACGCCAATCCTTCAAGTATGCATGAGTTCGGAAGAACGGTGCGCAACAGGCTGGAGTATATCAGGCAGGATATCGCGGCCTTCCTTGGGGCACGGCCCCAAGAGGTCATCTTCACGGCGGGTGGTTCGGAATCTAACAATACCGTACTGAAAATGCTCGCCTGCGCGCAGTACGACGGCGGTGAGTTTCCCGGCGGCCGTACGGAGATCATCACCTCGGCCATCGAACATCCCAGCATTATGCAGACCGTAGAGTATCTTGCGTCCATGGGGAATGCGGTGCATTTTTGCAAGGTGGACCGTTACGGCAAGGTAGATGTGGATCACCTGCTGGAACTGATCTCGGAAAAAACCGCGCTGGTCTCTATTATGTACGCTAATAACGAGATCGGTACGATCCAGGACATACCTGCACTATCCAAGATAGCGCACGGCCACGGGGCCCTGTTTCATACTGATGCGGTCCAGGCCGTGGGCAAGATTCCGATGGATGTGCAAAAACTTGATGTGGACTACCTGTCGTTCTCGGCGCATAAGCTCTACGGCCCCAAGGGAGTGGGGGTGCTTTTCGCCCGTAAGGGCAGGCCCTTTTATCCGCTTATTCACGGTGGGCACCAGGAAAGCGGCAGAAGGGCCGGAACCATGAACAGCCTGGGCATCATCGGCATGGGCAGGGCCGTGGAGCTTGCCAAGCAGGAGATGCCTTTACTTGAGGAACGCCTTATCGGCCTGAAAAACCGGCTTAAAGCCGGAATCATGGAACTGATACCGGATATCACCATTAACGGGCACCCAACGGAGTCGCTTTCAAATACCCTGAATGTCTCTTTTCACGGCGCCGAGGGTGAGGCGGTGTTGTTGTATATGGACCTGCAGGGTGTCGCGCTTTCCACCGGGTCGGCCTGCTCTTCGGGGTCGTTGGAGCCTTCGCATGTGCTCCTGGCCACGGGTGTGGGCCCGGAGCTGGCGCACGGCTCGATCAGGTTCAGTATGGGGAGGGATACTTCAGAGGAGGATGTGGACTATGTGCTGGAGGTTCTGCCCGTGGTGATAAAAAACGTAAGAAAGATGTCCACGGTATACGCGGGGGAATGCAGATGAGCGGCACTAATTTGTGGGTGTATACGGATATCGTCAAAGAGCATTTTATTAACCCTAAAAACATCCTGGAGGATGAGGAAAACTACAGTGAAGACGGCAAGGGTATTGTGGGCAACATAAAATGCGGCGACCAGATGATGGTGGCCATCAAGGTCAAGGACGACACCATTACCGACTGTAAATGGAAAACCTACGGCTGCGCCAGCGCCATCGCCAGCACTTCCATTCTGTCGGAGATGGTCAAAGGCATGCCGGTGGAAAAGGCCTATACCATCACGCCGGAAGACATCGTCAAGGAGTTGGGAGAGCTGCCCGCGCATAAAATTCATTGCTCGGTCCTGGGAGACAGGGCTCTGCGCAAGGCCATTGAGGACTACTACGCGCGGACAGGCCGCACGGACAAGGTGGTACGGGAGAAGGCCAAAATAATATGCCAGTGCATGAATATCACCGACAAGGATATCGAGGACGCGGTGCGCAAGGGAGACCGGACCTACGAGGAGCTTCAATACAGGACCAAGCTGGGAACGGTCTGCGGACAGTGCAGGGAAAAGGCCGAAAGGTTATTGCACGAATACATCCATTTGTTTGGGGAGTGAGTGCAAAAGCTTTGAGTGCGATTTGTTGACTTCACACCGGCGCGCCGCCGGTACGAGCGTAAATCATTTGTCTAAATCCGGCGCACTCGAAGTTTATGCAGCCGCCGGCACGGCGATGCGAATTGACAGCCGCACCTAGAGATCAAGTACTGTTTTTAATTCACCTATTTCAAGCCGAAAGGGGCTGCCCCGGCCCTGGAGAAAATGATGAACCTTGAGCAGATGCAGCGAGAGTTCGCTGAAGATTATCTGGCTGCCCGAGGGCTTGTGGGTAACCAGAATTCTGTGCTTGTGAAAAAGACCGTCTTTGAAGGGGCAGGGCAGCACGCCGCGGGCCTCATCCACCGTCACCTTCCATTTTCGCAAGTATTCCACCGTGGTTCCCTGGCCGGCCATGCCCGCGTTGCGTAGAGCGTGCAGTGCCCGGGCGACCTGCCCCCACTCCACCCCCAGGCGGACTGCCTGCTCTTCATCCGCCTGGATGATATCGGCCAGGGGCCGTGTGTCGCTGCCCAGAAACCCCTCGGCCGTAATCACGCCCGGCAGCATCTGAGCGGCGGCTTTAACATACTCCGGTGACATTTTCATGGCAAAAATCCTTTTTAAGCGAATTTATCATAGAATATGGAATCCTCCGGTATGCCGTGTGTGGTCAGTACTTTGATGCAGGCGTCGATCATGCCCGGGCTGCCGCACAGGTACCCCTGTTTGGGTTTGTCCTGTGAAAGCTTTTCCTTTAGATATCTCTCCAGGGGCAGGGTGACCAGCCCGGTTTCACCCTTCCATTTGCCGCCGGGGTCCGGCTCGGCTATGACGGGAATAAAATGAAACGACGGCCATTTCTTTTCCAGATCGTAGAACATATCCAGGTAGAACATGTCCTTTGTAGCCGCGACGCCGAAAAAATAGTAGATATCGCGCCCGGAGACCTTTTTTTCGAACATATCAAAAAGCAGGGCCTTAATGGGCGCCATGCCCGAGCCCCCTGCGATGCAGAGCATATCCTCATACTCCCCGTGCAAGCCGAACTCTCCTAGGGGTGCGATCAGCTCCAGGGTGTCCCCCTCCTTTAGTATGGTAAACACATAGGTGGTGGCGATCCCCCCGGGCACCAGGCGCACGATAAACTCAAGCTCCCCGTTCCGTGAGGGGCTTGAGGAGATGGAATAGGCGCGCTGGGTCTCCTGCTTAATCTTGCCGTACGGTGGGATGACGAACTGCGCGTACTGGCCGGCCTTGAAATCAATCCGCTGCGGTTCTTTAAGCACACATTTAACTTCCTTGATATCATGGGTCAGGTCCCTGATGGAGCTGACCGTGGTGGTGTGTTTCTGAATGGCGAACAGCTCCTCCGGGATCTCAACCTCCAGATCGGTCTTGACCTTGATCTGGCAGGACAGGCGGATGTTCTGCTCTACCTCTTTCTTGGTTAAAAAGGGCAGCTCCGTGGGCAGGTGGGGCCCCACGTCGCTTAAGACCTTTATCTTGCATACCCCGCAGGTGGCCCGCCCGCCGCAGGCCGAGGGCAGAAAGATATCCTGTTCACCCAGGGAGAAAAGCAGCGAAGACCCGCCTTTTACGGTGAGTTCCTTTTTCCCCCCATTGATGGAAAGCTTCACCTCCCCGTAGTTGTTGACGATCTTGTCGATGATGGAGATGATTACCGCCAGAAAAGAGCTGATAGCGCCCACCACAAACGGCGCGACCAGAAAATCAAAACTCACAAGGCACTCCTATTGCACGTTAAGCATACCGGAAAATCCGATGAAGGCCATGGCCATGAGCCCGATGATGATCAGGGTGATACCCGGACCCTTCAGCCCGGCCGGTACCGGGGCTTTTTCCACCTTCTGCCTGATGGCGCCCAGGGCCAGAATGGCCAGCCACCAGCCCACGCCCGAGCCGAACCCATAGACAGCGGCCTGCACAAAGTCATAATGCCTGATCTGCATAAAAAGCGCAACGCCTAGGATGGCGCAGTTGACGGTAATCAAGGGCAGAAAGATGCCCAGGGCCATATACAAGGCGGGGGAAAGGCGTTCGATCACCATCTCCAGCATCTGCACTACCGCGGCGATCACGATGATGAATACGATAAAACGCAGGTACTCGATGTGAAAAAACACCAGTATGTAATAATACACCGCGTAGTTGATAACCGAAGTGATGGTCATGACCAGGATCACGGCCAGGCCCAGGCCGTTGGCCGATTTGAAGTCCTTGGAAATGGAGATAAAAGAGCACATGCCGAGGAAATTGGCCAGCAGGATGTTGCTGGTAAAAATGGATGCAAAAAGCAGAATAAGCGGGCTTACATTCGGCGTCATGATTTACCCCCCTTTTTCAGCATGATGCTCTTGGCAATCCAGATAAAGATTCCCAGCAGGAAAAAGGCGCTGGGCGGCATGAGCATGATGATCCAATGCTCGAACCCGCCGGGAAAAAGCGTAAATAGTCCGAAAAGCTTGCCGTCCGGAAAAACCGCAAAGCCGAAGACCGTGCCGTATCCGAAAAGCTCGCGCACGAACGCCACCAGCATCAGCACCCCCATGTACCCCGTACCCGAGGTAAGACCGTCCCAGAGTGAGATAACCGGGGGGTTGCCGCCGGCAAAGGCCTCGGCCCGGCCCATGATAATACAGTTGGTGATGATGAGACCCACGTACGGTCCCAGGGAGCGGCTTATATCGGGCAGGTAGGCCCGCAGTAACAGGTCTACGATAATGACGTAAAAGGCGATGATCAGAGTCTGGACGATCATGCGGATCTTGCGTGGAATAATATCCTTCAGCAGTGAGACAGTGAAATTGGTGAACCCCGTCACAAAAATGACGCCCGCCGACATGATGGACGTGTTGATCAGGTTACTGGTAACGGCCAGGGCCGAGCAGATCCCCAGAATCTGGATAAAAATGGGATTGTTGGTCCAGAGGTTTTCCTTGGTTACCTGTAACGCCTTGCCCGCCATATCAATCTGCCCTCAGCAGTTTGCGCAGCGATGTGAGCGCGTTGTTGACTATTACTCCGAAAAGATGCGAGGTCTGGCTGGCGGCGGTGATGCCGTCCACCACACCGGCCCGGCTGGTATCCGCGGTGGGACTGCCCACGGTAATCATGCCCTGGGCGTTTAGCGACTTGTTCCTGAACTGGTTTTTAAACCAGGCTTCGTCTATGCGCCCCCCCAGCCCCGGTGTTTCCTCTTGGCTTAAAATGGAAATTCCGATTACTTTGGTAACCTCTTTGTTCACCGCGATGACCGCGATGATGGTGCTCCACAGCCCCGGCCCCTGCGCGACGATCGCGTAGGCGGTTTGCCCGTTCTGCGCGGTTGTATACACATCGGTGCCGTCGATATTCTTGACGGATATTTCTTTATTATACAACTCATAGGCCTGCTCATTTCCTTGAAAAGCAATTCCCATGGCGGTAAGGATGGCCTTCTGTTGGTCTATATCGAGGTTCCTGGAGATCTGGCCCGATACCGCATTGTTGGTAAGCGACAGAACGAAGATGAACCCAAAACTGATGATAAAAGTTACGATGACGGTGTACACCAGGCCCTGTCTGTTCATGCCTTGCTCCTGGTGAACACCTGGTCCAGGAGCGGGGCAAAGGTATTGCCCAACAGCACGGCGAAACTCGTGCCCTCGGTGAACAGGGGGAACAGGCGGATTAAAATGGTAACCGAGCCGATCAGAATGCCATAGACAATCTGCGCGCCCGCTTTTTTGGGGGCCGAGACCGGGTCCGTGGCCATGAATACGGCCACAAAAAGCAGACTGCCGGCAAGAAGCCCGGGCAGGGCCTGCATGGCCCCGGGTACCGCCGTAAGCTGCAGGACAAAGGCCAGGAGCGCGGCACTGCCCATGGTGGAAAGCATGATCTCGGCTTTTGCGGTCTTGGTGGCGACCAGGAAGACCGCGGCCAGCAGAATAAGAATAATCGGGCTTTCTCCCAGGGAACCGGGGCGGAAGCCCAAGAGCAGGTTCAGCAGGTCAGGGTGCTGGCCCGCGCCCAGTTGGTGCAGCGGGGTGGCCGTGGACACCGCGTCCACGCCGAAGCCCCCGGCCGTAATCCAGCCTGTTGTCATCTGCGGGGAAAAGGTGATGTACACGAACAGCCTGCCCGCGATGGCCGGGTTGAACACGTTGCGGCCGAACCCGCCGAAGATTTCCTTGGCGATGAAGACCGCGAAAAGAATGCCGATGCCCGCGATCCAGAGGGGCACCAGCGGCGGCAGGGAAAGCAGGTAGAGCATGCAGGTAACAAACACCGCCTCCGTGGCCTTCTTTTTCTGCCTGCGCTCGAATAAAAGCTCCATTCCCAAGCCCAGAGGGAATACAACAAGCGTCAAAAACACAAGATGAAGACCGTAAAGATATACGGCAAAGGCGTAGATGGGAAGCAGGGAGAGCAGCACACGCCGCATCATGGCCTGTTTTTGGATTATTTTGTTATACACGTTTGTTACCTGCTCATTAACATGCTAATTCCATAGTATTGAAATGTGTTACGAAAGGCAACAATAAATTTAAATTTATGCCGCGGCGGTGATTAATCCGCTGATAATTAATTGCCGATGATTTATCAGCTAAAAGGCCCCGAAATCCCGCCAGGCAAAAAGCAGATAATAAAACAGAAATTTTCTGCGTTCACTCGGGTAATAGTATTCCAGTTTTTTCCTCAAGGAAGCGCTGTCCAGGCAGCAGGGTGCGGAGACGATGGTGAGCCGCGGCAGCACCTTCCTGAATATCCAGGCGGCGCGAAAACTATGGTAGGGCGAGGTGACCAGTAAAATGCTTGTAACCGCATGACTCTCGGCGAACTCCCGTGTTGCCAGCGCTTCCTCATAGGTGGACACGGCGCCCCCGCCCGTAAAAAAACACAAGGCGCCGGTGGTAGTATGCAGTTTTTCCCTGATATATTCCGCGGTTTTCTCATGACCAGGATTGGGTAAATAAAGCATTTCCCCGTATCCCCGCGCGGCCAGGGAAAAGGCGTAATCAATCCTTTCCTGGCGCCCTCCGCCCAAAATTACGATCAGATCGCAGGGCTTAAGTTTTTCTGCCGTCACCAACGCGGAAGGCGACCATGGAAAAATCAACAGCATGGTAAGGATGAAATAAATCAGGGTGGAACACACGGCCAGCCCGGGCGGCAGGGCCAGCCTGCTGATTATTGTGGAAGGGGACAGGTGCATCTTGATCCGGCTTTCAGCGGCGCGCATAAACAATTAGATGAAGCCTTTGTAATATATTCCGCCGAAAGAGTAAATATGTCAAACTAACATTATTTTAGCGCGCACGGCCCGAAATTTTAAAAATACTTGGAAATACCGGGTATTTATAGTAGAATGGATGTGGAGGCCCGGATAACATGCATCCTATTATTCAAAAGCTTGAGCAGTACAATGACAACGAATATGATTTAAAGATCATGGGCAGTTATAACGAAAAGGATCCTTCCAATCTGTTGGTTCGGCCCATCGGCAGTATTGAATCCTATAATTCGGACATTTTCTCCAAGGCCGTGTTGGAAACACTGCGCGAGCATTCGGTTATTAAAAATGTCCTCATTGATCTGAAGCAGGTGCCCTATATGAGTTCAACGGGCATCGGGGCCATCATTCAAATTTTGGGTTATGTAAACCAGAATAAGATGAAGCTTAACATCTCAAATATAAATGAAAAAATACAGGAAACCCTGAATCTTATCGGTTTTAATTCATTTCTGGATATACGCTGACACCTTTTTTTTGTTATACTGTACCCCTTGTTTTATGCAAAGGGGGCGGGTATGCAACGAGTTCGCTATATTGATTTTCTACGCCAGGTCGCAATCTATTACATGTTTTTTTTCCACACGGTCCTGGTGCTGCTGCCGCAAAAACAAATAAACGGGGTTATTGGTTTTTTCTACGATATCGTGCCGCTGGACGCCGCGCTGTTCTTATTTCTGGCCGGGTTTTCGCTTACGCTTTCCCTGGGAAAGCATCCGGAGCTTTCAGCCTTCCGCTTTTTACAGAAAAAAATCGCAAGGGGACTGCTGCTCATGCTGGCCGCGGCCTTCCTGTTTTTTATGGAATTCGGCATTCAGCTGCCCGATATGTTTATCAGCTCCGGCATTCTAAATACCATCGGCGTCTTGTGCATCGCTGGCGGCGTGGTGCTTGTGGTTTCCGGCCGGAGGATTATCCTGGGATTGTTGATCGCCGCCCTGTGCCTGCTGACATTTATCTTCGAGTACTCCTCCATATTCACGGTTCCGCTCAACTGGGGCTATGAGCCGTGGAGCCCGACCATCATCTTCGGTTTCATCGGCATATTTTGCGGCCTCTTGGTAAATAACGCGGCGACTCCGAAAGCGAGGCGCGTGTTTGTCCTAGCCATGGGTGCCGCGGGGTTGTGCCTGGTGCTTTATTTCATGATAAACGGAGGCATCCTGGACACGCTTATACAAGGCAGGTACGTGATCGAACGGAGGTTTTCCACCGCCGCCACACTTTCCCATTTATTTACGGGCGGCGCGGCTGCGGACGCCGGTTTTACCGCCACGGTATGGAACTACCGGTTGACGGCGTTCCTGCTTTCCCTCGGTGCGGTGTGGCTGTTATTTTGCGCGGCGTTTTTTCTGGAGCCGCTTTTACGGAGGTTTATCCCGGCCGGGGTGTTATTACCCGGCGCCCATGCCTTAAGCAACTACTTCTTTCATCTCTTTGTACTCAGTGTAATTGTCATCTTATTGGGTGAGTTAGTATTATCGGTGGGGATGGTACTGCTTGTTTTGGCGGGATTGTACGCGGGCAGCTACCTGCTTTCGATTATCATGCAGTATATTAAGCGGGCGCGAGTGCGAGGATAATCGCCCGGGCCGGCAATTCGCATTTTTAACCCGTTAGATTTATAATTGCGAATGCCGGGACCCTTGTTTGTCGCCGGTGCTCCTGTTATAATAACATCCGGCATGAAGCATCAATTATCTGTCCGGGAGCGTATATTAAAAACAGCTACACACCTGTTTTACATCCAGGGAATAAAAAACACGGGCATCAACCAGATCATCGCAGAGTCCAGGGTGGCCAAAGCCAGCTTCTACCAGTATTTTCCCTCTAAAAAAAAATTGATCCGGGCCAGCCTGAATGAATATTACCGCTCACTCTCCGATGTGCTGCAGAGGATTGTGCACGGTTCAAAATCCTTAAAGGAATTTTTCAAAAAGTGGAGCAGACTGCTGAAAAAAAACGCCACCATCAACCAGGAGTTTATGGGCTGCCCGATTGCCAATATGGGGTTCCAGGTCGATCCCAAGGACAATGACCTGAAGGCCGTTTTCAACATGATTATAGACGGGTGGTTTGAAATCTTGAGGCCGCTTTTTGAAAAGGCGGTAAAAGAAAAGGAAATTCCGCGGCAGCCTGATCTGAAATCCTTGTTCGCCCAGGTGTTTTCCATAAACGAGGGGGTGCTGCTGTTATGGAGACTTACGGGCAATGAAGCCTATCTGGACAGCCTCTTCGATATCCTGCAGAAACTGTTTTATACGGAAAACGTCGAGCAGGGGGATGCCGTCGTCACAGGTGCCGAATGAAGAAAACCTATTGTACCCAATGCGGAACGCCGCTGGTGATAAAATACGTCGACGGGAGGGACCGCCTCTTCTGCCCGGCGTGCGGGGAGCCGCTGTATGAAAATCCGGTACCCGTGGCTGCGTGCGTTGTTTTTGATGAGGCGGGGAGGGTACTTCTGGTAAAGCGCGCCATTCCGCCGCATAAAGGCGAGTGGTGCCTGCCCGGAGGGTTCGTTGAGCTGGACGAATCCGCGGAACAGGCCGCGCTGCGGGAACTTTTAGAAGAGACGGGCATTGAGGGTAGAGAAGCGCGGCTTATCGACGTGGTCCCGGCCGTGAGTGAACAGTATACCACGGTGCTTATGATAGGCTATCTTGTGGGCACTGTCAGCGGCAGCCTGCAGCCGGGAGATGACACGGATGACACGGCGTATTATGAACCCGCCTCCGTTCCCAAGCTGGCATTTCACAGCAACCGTATCATTCTTGACAAAGCACTGGAAATGGCAGGGAATGCGGGCCCGCGCGTGGAATAAACAGGATGGCATTGTGTGCCGTTAACGCCGCCAAAAGGATTAATATGTATGTTACCGGTTTCAATTGACATAACCGGTATTTTTTATTATCTTAGAACAGACAGACATGTCTGTCTGTTCTATAAACTGATTCTGCAAAGAGGGGGAAAATATCATGATTATTCAACCCAGAATTAGAAACAATACCTGCCTTACCTCGCATCCCAGCGGATGCGAGCTGAATGTAAAGCAGCAGATCGAGACATTGCGGCGGGTGGATGTACCCGCTGTGTTTAAAAATGTTCTGGTTATCGGGGCGTCCACCGGATACGGACTGGCCGCGCGCATTGTAGCGGCCTTTTCCGCGAGGGCCGCCACCCTGGGCGTTTCCTTTGAAAAAGCGGAAAACGAACGCTCCTGTGGTACCTCAGGCTGGTACAATACGCGTGCGTTTGAGGAATACGCGGCCGGAGAGAAGCTGCCCGCGTTTTCGATAAATAATGACGCCTTTCAAAACAGTACCAAGGAACAAGCCATGGAGCTTATCCGGCACTCCATGGGCATGATCGACCTGGTGGTGTACAGCCTGGCCGCGCCGCGGCGGACGGATCCTGTGACCGGCGAAACCTATTATTCGTCCATCAAGCCCATAGGGCGGGATATTGAAACCCGGACCCTGGATTTCTTAAACCAGAAGATCATCACCCGTCATGTGGAAGCGGCCACATCAGAGGAGATCAGGCAGACGGTAAAGGTGATGGGTGGGGAGGATTGGGAGCTGTGGATCAAAGCGCTGCACAGCGCTGGCCTGCTTGCCCCCGGAGTTCGGACAGTGGCCTTTTCCTACCTGGGTCCCGAGCTTACCTATGCCTTTTACCGTCACGGGACGTTGGGCAGGGCCAAAGAACACCTTGAGGCCACGGCCAAGAAATTGAACACGATCCTGGCCGCAAGAGAGGGCCGGGCCTTTACCTCCGTGAACAAGGCGGTGGTGACCAGGGCCAGCGCGGTGATCCCCGGCGTGCCGCTTTATATGGCGATTCTGTACAAGATCATGAAACGCAAACATATCCATGAGGGGTGCATCGAACAGATGATCCGCCTGTTTAGAGATTATCTTTCCGTGCCTGAGCCGCGCCTTGATAGGGAAGGGCGTATCCGTCTGGACGACCTGGAATTAAGGGACGATGTTCAGCAGGAGGTAAAACGGATCTGGCCCATGATTACCTCTGATAACCTTACCAGCCTGGCTGATGTGGAGGGATTCCGGGACGAGTTCTATAAATTTTTCGGTTTCAATTTCCCCGAGGTGGATTACTCACACAACATCGACCTGCGTTTCAGGCATAATTGAAGCCGGGCGTGTAGAAAAAAAACGCTGATCGGTATATAATAACGGTAATTCCCATACCCCAAGGAGGAGTTACCATGACGGGATCACGCCTGCGGTATGCGGCACTATTTTTGATTCTTCTGAACATATCCGGCGCATGGCTCTGGGCCCAGCCGCAGGAACAAACGGATGACAAAACCGTACAACAGGGAGAAAGCCTGAACCAGGGCGGCCGATCCGTTCTCTCGGCCCGGAATATGCTTTCCTGGCTGCCCCCCGGTGTGCAGGACCTGCTGAAGCGGGAGGACCTCGGCTATCCCCTCTGGCGTATCATCTGTGTTGTCCTCATTTTTATTCTGGGATTCCTACTCAATAGGCTGGTGGCATTTATCATCAAACGCTACTCCGGCAGGCTTGAGGCAAAGAGTAAAGCCGGTGAACGCAGTTTCTTCATTTCCATGGTCCTGACCATACGCAGGCCCGTACGCATCCTGGTCTGGGCCGCGATTGTGCGCCTGGCTGGCTACGTGCTTACACAGGATTTCGCGCCCGCAGCCATATGGATGAGTGATGTGATCATTAATATTGCGGTGGTCGTATTCATCTACGATTTTGTGGGTATCCTGGAATATTTCTTATTAAATAAGGTAAAAAAGACCGAGTCCAGGCTGGACGATATGCTCATCCCTATTCTGAAGACAAGCCTGCGCACAATAGTAATCGGACTTGCCGCCATCCAGCTTTTTCAAAGCATTTCGGGGCAGAATATCACCACCATCCTGGCGGGCCTGGGACTGGCCGGCATGGCGGTCGCCCTGGGCGCACAAGATACCATTAAGAACTTTTTCGGCTTTCTGATGATCGTCTTAGACAAGCCATTCGCCATAGGGGAGCGGATTGATTTTAACGGCCATGACGGGGTGGTGGAGAAAGTAGGCCTGCGCTCAACCAAAATGCGCAGGCTGGACGGGCATGTGGTGACCATTCCCAACATGCTGGCCGCGGACAACGTGATCCATAATATCGGGCGCAGGGAACATATCAGAAGAATTATGAACATCGGCATCACCTATGATACACCTCCCTCCAAGGTGGAACAGGCCATAAAAATACTCAAACATGTGCTTGAAAACCATGAGGGAATGCACCCGGACTGGCCCCCGTACGTGTTCTTTAACGAGTTTTTGGATTCGGCGTTGAATATTTTCGCCATCTACTGGTACCATCCCCCCGCGTACTGGGACTACATGAAACACGCCGAACAGGTGAACATACGGATTCTTAGGGAGTTCAACGAGGCGGGTATTGGGTTTGCCTTCCCCACCAAGACCGTGCACGTGGTTCGCGACCCGGAGCTTGAGGCCTTTCTGGCCGCGGTCGAAACAAGGCAGACCGAAACAAAGCGGTCCGCGGCCGAAGCCGGACCTGTGGGAGCAGGGCCTCCCAAAGCCGGCACGGTGGGAACGGGGCCTGCCGCAGCCAAAACAGCCGGGGACGAAGCCGGGCCGGCCTAATCTAAAACAGCCGGGCCGGCTTGCCCGGAAACGGACCGGTGGATGCGGCCAAGGCTCCGGGCGTAAGACCTACCTGGGAAAAAAGGGCGGTAAGGGGCCGTCCGAAAAATAAAAGAACATTTCGGACGGCCTTGCTTACCGCTGTATGACTTTCACGAAAGAATCCGCAGACAGGAGGCGGTTGTAGGTATGACCGCCGCGACGGCTGCTCTATTCAATCTCCAAGTACAGGTCAAGCCGCAGGTTGCCCGGCTTGGACGGCTCCAGCTGTTCTTCAAAATAACGCGCAGGGCATTTTATCTTATAGCCCTTGTCTGAAATCATGGTATTCAACTTTTGCCAGCCCGCGGTTATCCATTTACCGGCCGGATCGGTTTCGAAATTACCTTCTATTCCGGTCACTACGAATCTCCCCGCTTTTATTGTCCGGTACTCCGTTGCCTCATCCCGGGGCCGATTAGGGTCAATCGTTACCATCACCCTGTATCCCTCGTTATCCGGATCGTGGGCCAATTCGCCCTTTCTGTCGATGTTGTATCCGAATATACGGTACGGTTTTGCAAAGGATTTCTGCCTGGTCTTCCACTCCTCCATTTTCTGAAAGGCCTTGTGCTCCGGTTCGGGCGCAAACCCGTCAAAGCAGGCTACTTCCATATCCTGCAGTTCTTTTACGATAACTCCCATATACATCTCCTTGATAATTGTTATTTTTTCCAATCCCTTCAGGTCTTGCCAGCCATGCCTGAAGCGGATCGGTGATACGCCGAACTCCGTCTTGAAAGCCCGCGAGAAGGCCTCATGGCTTTGGTAGCCCGAGTCAAGGGCCACGTCGATTATTTTATCTTCTCCTTTTCGTATTTCAGCGAGCGCCTTTGCCATGCGCCTTTTTTTGACATACTCCTTATAGGTAACACCCGCCACCGCCCAAAAATAATTATAAAAACTGCGTACGGACATGTCCGCCTCCCGGGCCGCGGTCCCGCAGGTCAGTTTCCGCGTAAGATTGCGCTCAATATAATCTATGGATTTCTGGATCTGCTCATAGACAGTCATATACAGAAGGTATAATAATTTCTTACCTGCGTCTTGATCTTTTTTGCATAATTATATGGTTTTGATTTGCATGCGGTTATTGAGGTCCGTCACCGATTGCAGACGGCGGGCGGCCATCGCTATGACCGCCGCCCTCTGCCGCTGTATAATGGGTGACTACTATTGTAAAGGAGGTACGACAATAGTACTCCAGGATGCTTCAGGAAGTTCTGCGTTTATCCGGTAGCCGCCGATTTTGATTTCAATGGGTTTGGTGTTGTGACCTTTATTCTCTATCACAATAATGAGTTCCCCGCCCGGGTTCATGAATGCGATCGCGTTATCCGCTCCTTCAATCACATCAACATAATAAGCGCCGGGTTTTACAAAATAGCTGAAATGCTTGAACGCGTAAAACATCGGTGTATATATCACCTGTTTTGTGGTTTTGTCCACCACCACGGCCGCGTTCTGCGGCCAGGGCAGTTTGGCATCGATGTTTTTGCCCTCTTCATCCAATACCATGTTCCAAAGCATGTAAGAATTAACCCCCTCATCAAAATACGCCTTTATCTTTTTCCAGGTATAACTGCCGTACGCCCAGTCATTTTGGGGTTTATTCATATCGAACCCCGGTTTCCAATGACAGTTACCGCATTCGGTTTCGGTCTGCATAATATGCATCTCAGGAAATTTGTCTCTGGCCACCGAAACCTGTGTCCAAGCTTCCCATTGGAACCCGATTATATTCACATACTTCCTTGCTTTTGGATCAATCATGACCCTTTGGGTGAATTGGTTGTAGTGGCTGTCCTGAATGGTGCCCAGCATGATTTCGGCGTTGAGTTTCCGCTCCTCGAATAACGGACCCATATAATCCCTTATGAACGTAAGAAACTGTTCCGGGGTCCATAGGCAGCTTGGGTAGTGCGTTTCACACTCCGGTTCGTTCTGTACGGCCACGGCGAAAAGATCAATGCCTTCCTTCCGGTATTCTTCCACAAAGCGCGCCAGGTATAAGGCGTAGGCCGCGTAGATCTTGGGATCATCCTTCATGTTCCCGCCGTCATACTCACCGCTTGTCTTCATCCAGGTGGGGGGAGTCCAGTCCGATCCCCATACCTTTAAATCCGGCCTATATTTCATGGCCGCCTTGATGTAGGGCAGCAGATATTTCCGGTCGTGGGCAATAGAGAAGTTAATCATTTTATAGTCATTCCTGTGTCCGTTGTGCGTATAGCGGCTGACCGCATAGTCGCTTGCTCCGATAGGGACCCTGCATATATTGAATTTCGCTCCGGTTTCCGGATCAAAAAGTTCTTTTAAAACCTGATCCCTCTTTTCCGGAGTCAGCAGGGATAAGGCCACCCAGCCTTTCTCGTTGAAGGCCCCGCCGAAACCTGAAATCTCCTGCCTCTGTGAAACGGGATCAATCTCGATATCCGCGTTTTCACCCCCGCCTTTCATAATAATGAGTTGTTCCCCGTCCTGCCACATTCGGCTTTCGGTACTTACCTTCCAGCTTGAAGTAACTGACAGTTTAAAATTATCAGCACATGCACAAACGAAATAAAACAAGATACCGGCCAAAACAACCAGTGTTAATTTTTTCATAGGTCTTCCTCCTCGATAAGGGTTTATGGAAATTTTGTGGTGTCCATATATGCTAAAAAAATAGCATTAATAGATATGATTGTCAACTGTTGTTTTTTATATCTTGATTTTTTTCGTATAAATCGTATGCTAAAAGTGATTCAGCATGACGCAAAAAATCGAACTTGACAAACTTCCCCTACTCGCCCGCGGCGGCCAGGCCGATATCTATGACTACGGTGATGGTAAGGTCCTCAGGGTCCCCAGGCGGGAGATGGATTTTGCCAGGATTAGGTATGAGTATGATGTGTATGTATTCCTCAATGGTGTGGGGGCGGCGGCGCCTCGCGTCTATAATCTGGTGATGATAGACAAGGTCCCCGCCATTATTATGCAAAAGATCAGTGGTGTCTCCATGATGGAGATGGTAAAGAAAAACCCGCTTGACATCCGGCGCAAGGTCGTCGAACTGGCCCGGCTGCATCAGCAGGTGCTGAGGAGAACGGCCGCGGAGACAATTACCAAAGAAAAAGACAAGGCCGCGTATTGCATAAACGCGTCCGAATATCTGACCGCCCCTATAAAGAGGTTTTTACTGGGAATATTGGCCGACCTGCCGGACGGAGATAATTTATGCCATGGTGATTTCCATCCGGGAAATATCATTTCAGTAAACGGTACATACTATTTAATCGACTGGTCCGCGGCTTCGCGCGGTGATTTCGTAGCCGATATCGCGCATACCTATATCCTGATGAAGGTGGTGCCGCGTGTTCCCGGTATCAGCCGGTTCATGCACGCCCTGCAGAGGTTCCTCGGCAATTTCATGGCAAAGAAATATCTGGAACATATACGGCGCATCAGCCCTTTTTCATACGAGATTTTCAGCAAATGGGTGCTTATCAAGGCGGCCCAGCGTACTTACTATGGCCTACCGTCGGAAAAGAAGCGGTTGACCCTTTTTATCGACCGTTGTTTTCGGGCGGCCGGGGCGCATAAAAAAACGGAAAGTTATTTTAAGCTGATTTAGGTCCGGCGGTCACGGACAGGTGCGAGGAGAAAGCAAGGTGCACGCTTACATGCTCACCCTCTGCCCCAGGAACGGAACCTCCACGCCGGAGAATCCTTGTTGCTCCAGGGTGCGGGCAAAGGCCAGGGACACCTCTTCCTCCCCGTGCACTACGAAGGTATGATCCGGTCGTTGTTTGAAATGAGACAGCCACTCCAGCATCTCGTTCTTGTCCGCGTGCGCGCTTAACCCGTTCAGCTTGGCCACCTGGGCCTTCAGTTTGTATTCCTCGCCGAATATTTTGACCGTGGGTTGTTTCTCCACGATTCTGCGTCCCAGGGTATCGGGGGCCTGCCAGCCCACAAACAGAATCGTATTGCGGGGGTCCTCAATCGTATGCATCAGATGGTGGAGGATCCGGCCGTTCTCGGCCATGCCGCTGGCGCTGATGATAACGGCCGGACCTTTCAGGTTATTGAGCTCTTTTGACTGCTCCACCCCGCGCGTGTATCGCATCATATCAAAACCGAACGGGTCCTTGTCCTTGTCCGCAAGCATAAAACGCTCGGTTTCTTCATCGTAGGTTTCGGGGTGCAGGCGGTAGATGGCGGTGGCGTCCACGGCCAGGGGGCTGTCGACATAAACCGGAATAGAGTCGGGGATCTGCTTTTTGTGGATGAGCTGGTGCAGGCTGTAGACCAGTTCCTGCGTTCTGCCCACGGCAAACGAGGGCACCACCACCTTGCCGCCTCGCTCTACGGTAGTGTTCACCACGGTTTTTAGTTTGAGCAGGGATTCCTCCGGTTTTTCGTGGATTCTGTTTCCGTAGGTGCTTTCGATCAGCAGGATATCAGCCCGGTCCAGGTAGGTAGGGTCCCGAAGGATGGGCCGGTTTCGGCGGCCGATATCACCGGAGAACACCAGCCGCCGGTGTCCGACGTTGCTTTCCTCGATATCCAGAACCACAAAGGCCGAGCCCAGGATATGCCCCGCGTCATACAGCGTAAGCGTGACGCCGGGCGCGATCTCCCGTACTCTTTCGTACCCTAACGCCAGGAAATATTTCAGGCTGGCCACCGCGTCCTCGGTGGTGTAGAGGGGTTCTATGGAAGGAAGGTTTTTGTGTTTTCTTTTTTTGTTCAGGTAGGCGATATCCTGCTCCTGAATCTTGGCGCTGTCCTTAAGCAGGATGGTGCACAGGTCCCTTGTGGCGTACGTACAGATGATGTCGCCGGCAAACCCGTTTTTTACCAGGTTGGGAATGTTCCCGCTGTGATCGATATGGGCGTGAGACAGAATCATCAGATCAATCGAGGTGGGGTCAAAGGGCAGTTTTTTGTTTATCTCGTAGCTGCGGGCGCGTTTGCCCTGGTACAGGCCGCAGTCAAGGAGTATGTTGCGGCCGTCTATCTCCAGCAGGTGCTGGGTCCCGGTGACGGTGCGCGCGGCGCCGAAAAAACTAATATTCATGGTACCCCCTGTTTCCATGGTAGTGATAAATCGGGAAAAGTCAAGTTGAAGCCGGATTATTGGACGAGAGCCGAAAATGTAGTATACTGGATGATTATGAGCCAGTGTGAAAAGCTGTGTGCGGTTCTGGGCGGAGAGCGGCGTGTATTCATCCAGACCCATAATTTCCCGGACCATGACGCGGTTGCCTCGGCCTTTGCCCTGCGGTATTTACTGGAAAAAAAAGGCATAACAAGCACCATCATCTACGCGGGCCAAGTACAGCGGCTGTCGCTTAAACAACTGATGCGTGTATTGGAAATTCCCGCCGTACGTGAGGACGCCTGCCCCCGCAGGGAGCGGGATAAGATCATTATCGTGGACGGCTGCAAGGGAAATAAAAACGTGGTAGACTTGGTGGGTGATGAGGTGGCGGTGATCGACCATCACGATGTGGTTTCCCCCGATGATGTAAAACACGTGGATATCAGACCCGCCTACGGGGCCTGTTCGACCATCCTTTTCGAATATCTCAGGGATGAGAATCTGGAGATTCCGCGCGCGATCGCCTCGGCTCTGCTGACCGGCCTGCTGGTCGATACGGCGCTGATGACCCGCGGCGTGTGCCGTGCGGACCTTGAGGCATACGCCGCGCTGTATGTAAGGGCGGACGTCCCCATGGTGAACTCCCTGCTGCGCAATAAAATCCAGCAGAAGGAGCTGGCGTTTTACAGGTATGTCATTGAACATGTGCGGGTGAGGAACAGGTTCGCCTTCTGTTATTTTGCCGATGGATGCAATCAAAACCTATTGGGAATTATCGGTGATTTTTTATTAAGCTTGAGTGAGGTGGATTTCGTGTTCCTCTGCGCCAAGAATAACGGGGCTGTCAATTTTTCCGCGCGTAGCGAGGCGCCGCACTGGAACGCCGCCTTTATCATGCAGGAAGTACTTGAAGGAGTCGGGTTCGGGGGAGGACACAGCGACATGGCCGGCGGTAGAATCGAAGATTATAAGCGCTTTTCCGAACAGGAAATTCTTACCAGTCTGCAAAAAGCCCTTTGGAAGCGTTAGCGGAGACAGCAAATTTAAAATTGCTGTAGCGGAGGCTGTGCAGGTGGTTTTTATTCCGCGCTGTCGGCCTTGATTGTAAAATATACGGCGGTGCCCCCGCCTTCTTCGGTTTCAATCCAGATCTCGCCGTTATGCTTCCGGATTATCTTATAGATGATGTTCATTCCCATACCGAAGCTGTTGTCGCCCGAATTCGCAGACTGGGTAAACGGTTCAAAAATCTTATCCTTTATCTCCGGTGACATGCCCGGTCCGTTGTCCTTTACCCAGTACTTGTTGGCGTCCGCCCCGATCTCGATCTCCAGGTTGTCCGTGCCTCGCCCGTGCTTGAGCGCGTTATCGATCAGATTGGAAAACACCTGCTGGATCCTGATTTTATCGCACAGTTGGGGCGGAAAGCCGCCCTCAACCCTTACTTCGGCATTCTGTTCGCCCGCGCGCAGGCGCATGTCTTCTGCCAGGTGGGTGACCAGGTTTTGCATATCAACCTCCTGCAGGTCCAGCTTGCCGGTGATGATTCTGGATGTGTCCAGGAGCACGTTGACAAGGTTGTTCATGGTTTCCACATTGGCGTGGATCCTGCGCAGGCAGTGCTCAAAGGTTTCGGGGTCCGCGGTCCGTCCCAGTTTCTGCAGTTTGCGTGAAAACCCTTCGATGGAAATCAGCGGAGAGCGGAGATCGTGCGAAAGCGCATAGATCACGCTTTCATACTCCCTGTTTAGATATTCCAATTGGTTATGGCTTTGGTACAACGCCTCTACGTTATCGATGATTTCAATAAATCCCCGGGCCCTTTTTTCGGAATCCCGCACGGCCGCGATCGTGATATTGATGTGGCGGGGTTTGTTCTTTTTAGGGCCGGTCATGATACAGACCGGGTTTTTAATATATGTCTCCATTTTTTCGGCCTGGGCGGCCAGGCAGAAATCGCAGGGAGCACTGAAGCCCAGGGCTTTAAAGCATTTCATCCCTGTTTTAAGGGTGGGATGCTGCTTTTTTTTAGACGCGTTCATCCGTATGATGGAATACTCCCGGTTTATGAACACAATCTCCTGCGGAAGCAGATCAAGGCATGCGGATAAAAGTACGGGCTGCTGACTTAAAAACTCATCATCAAGCATATAGTAAGTCGGTGAGATTGCTGATCAAGGCCCAGTACTTACCCAGGCCCTTCACCTTGTGCATGAAACTGTCGAACTCAACAGGTTTTACTATATAATCGTTTGCACCCAGGCGTGCCCCACGTTCTATATCTTCCTTGTTACCCGTCGTGGTAAGCAGGATCACCGGAATAAGCTGAAGCGCCGGGTCCTTTTTCAGAGTTTCCAGAACCTCAAACCCGCTTGTTTTGGGCAGCTTCACATCCAGCAGCACCAGGCAGGGCCTGGGCGATTCCTTGGGGTCCGCGTACTCCCCCCGCCTATACATATAATCCAGTGCGCTTTTTCCATCCTTGATTACGATAATCTTGTTGACCAGTCCGCCTTCGTGCAGGGCATCCATCGTATGTTCGATGTGATCTTCATTGTCTTCAACTAACAGAATTGTTTCAAGCTGTCGATAGTCCATGGCGAATCTCGCTTTCCTCCTTTATGTTTTGTCGCCGCCTGGGTTGGGTAATACGATATGTACGCATATCCCGCCATAACCGCTATCCTCAAGGCTGATACTGCCTTTATGACCGATTATTATTTTCCTGGCCAGGGTCAACCCCATACCCGTTCCCGCCACCGCTTTTTCCATTAACCGTTCCAATGGTTTAAAAACTAGCTCCCGGTACTCTTTCTCAATCCCAATACCGTCATCCTCAAAAAAAAGGTGCAGGTCCTGATCGAATTTATAATGGACGTAAATGGTAGCAGATTTATTCTCTTTTGTATACTGGGCCGAATTCTTGAGAATATAAAAAAAACACTGCCGCAGTTGACAGGGATCGCCGAAGATCGCTATCGAATCCAGTTCATCCTTTACCTTTGCCCCGTTGTCCACCTCCGTACGCAGTCGTTTGATGCTTTCCCGCAGGATGTCATGCAGAAACACCTTTTTCTTTTTCATTGAATCCGGATCGATCAGCAGCATGGAAGTCATATCCTCTATAAGCTGGTGCATCTCCGCCACATTGGCTGAAATCCTGTTTAGATAATGCCGGCCCTGCTCATGAATGATGGAGTAATACTTACTTTGCAGTTTGGAGGTAAACCCCAGGATGGACCACAGGGGCGCCTGAAGCTGGTGCGTGGCCAGATCGATAAACTCAATCAGGTTCGCGTTTTTACGGGTGACGACCTCGGTCTGTTCCCACAGCTGGGAATTCAGGTCGCTGACATATTTTTCATAATACCGGAAAAGCACGATTTCATTGCGCAGTACACGCTCCGAAAGCGCCTCCAGGTATTCCATGCGCGCATTGAACGCGTCCGGGTATATGGAACGCACAATCTCACGGGCCGTGGCCATGAAATGGATATTGATGATACTCATAATGGAAAGGGGCCAGCCCTCATTGATTTTGCGTTTTACAAATAGCTCCTCTGTTGTTGTTCCGAAGCCGCCGCCCGTATACGCGTCAAAAAGTTCGTTGAAATCGGCGAGGGTAAAGCGGTATTCCTGCTTTAATTCATCCGCAAGGCTTTGCTCCACCAGCCCCTGCCACCGCTTTAGAAAGGCGGGCCGGTGCGCCGTCAGAATTTCACTGAGGTCGCCTTCTTTCTTTTTTTTACTCACACAATTTCCTCTTGGCTTAAGATGGGGATTTTTAAAATCATGGTGGTGCCCCCGCCCGGTGAGGATTCCACCCTGATTGTGCCTTTCAGGGAGTCGATAATTCCCTTGGTAACGTTCAACCCCAGGCCCGTACCCACACCGGCCGGCTTTGTGGTGACGAACGCCTCAAAAATCCTGTCTTTTATTTCCTCCGCAATACCGGGCCCGTTATCGGTTATGGAAACGCAGGCATAGTTCTGTTCCCTGAAGGTTTTTATGGAGATAATTCCCTTATCGACCTCCACCGCGTCTATGGCGTTCATTACGATGTTGATGATTGCCTGTTCAAGGTGCAGCGGCGAGAAATACAGGGAAGGCAGCGACTCGTCATAAAAGGTCTTTAAGGTAATGGTTTTTTTATTAACGTAGGCCTGGATAAGGAACAGCGAATCTTTTATCATCTGGTTGATATCGCCCGCCGAGATGATGGGCGCCTGTTGGGCCCGGGCGAAACCCGTGAGGTGATGGGTAAGCCCCGTCAGCCGGGAAAGGCTGCGCTTGATCAACACGATAAACTCATCGGCCTCTTTAAAAAACGCGGAGTTGTTATCCAGGTTCTCATGCAGAAGCAGGCTTAAAAGTTCGGTACTCCCGGCGATGGTATTGGTGTAGTTATTAATCTGATGGGCGGTACCGGCGGCCAGTTTACCCAGGGCCTGCATGCGCTCGATGCCGCTCAAGGTGGCCTCCATCTTCAGTTCCTTTTCAATATCCTTAAGAATAAGCACATACCCGATCTCATTGTTGAACGAATTGCGGATTCCGCTGAGGTTTACCAGGCTGGAGATCCTGATATTATTGAAACTGATGTTGAGCCGGAGGTTGTACACATCTTTGAGGGTCATTACCTGGGTAATGGCGCGGTTGAAGCTTACCAGGTCATGTTCCTGGGGAAGCAGTTCCTTGATATCACGGCCTATGAGATCAGTCTTTTTGGCGCACAGTTTTTCCAGGCAGTTCTTGCTGATGGTTTTTATCCGCTGATCCTTGTCCAGGGTGATTGCCATATCGAACTGGCCGGAGATGAGCGTCTTGGATGATTCGCGCTCGAACTCGATGAGTTTCGTCAGTTGGTTTATCTTTTCGTCGTTTGCGCACACCATAAGCAGTTCCCATTGGTGTGGCCCCGCTTTATCGGTTTGGAAGAATTCGCACATCAGGGTATGGCGCGAATGGCCCTGCTGGGTGACGAAATCCAACTGCACCTGTCGGTTGATGTTCGTACGGGCGAACTCCATAAAATCGATCTCTTGTTTTTTCAGGTACTCGATAAAATAGGAATGGAGGAAATCATAAATGGTCTTTCGTCTTATCTCGCTCCCTGAAATCTCCAGGAACGAGCACAGATTTTCATCGGCGAACACAACCGCACCCGTTATATCCAGGGCTAGAAGGTAAAAATCTTTTCCCTGTTTTTTGGATATGGTTTTCTGTTTATCCTGAGTGGAGGACGCGGTTTTTCCCGGGGGAAGCAGGCTTATCAAAAATCCCATAACCCGGCCCCTGTTGTCTCTCCACGGCTCGATCTGTTCGTTATGCGGCAGACCCGCGGTGCCGTTCCCGCTAACCGTTTGCGCGGAAAGTGTTTCCGTTATTTCAGCCAGTTTGCAGAAATCACAGGCGGATTTTTTATTATACAACACCTCGTAACATGTGTTCCCGCCGCCGCAATGAAACGAATCCCTGAAGGCTGTATTCACACCTACAATCCGGTGTTCGGTGTTAATAAACATGGTTTTCCGGGTAAAGTTTTGCAGCACCTCCTCAATCTGCTTCCCAAAAGCCTTTTCATCGCCGTTTACCGAAAGCACGTTTTCAATGGCCGTAAGAATTGTTTTTATACTGCAGGGTTTTTTAAGGCATGTGTACACACCCTCTTCCAGGGCCGACTGGATTATCAGAGGCGATAGGTATCCGGAGATAATAATGTACCTGGTAGGCTCCGAAAGCTTTTTAATTTTCCTGATGAGGTTAATACCGTCCTCACCGGGCAGGTGGTAATCCGTCAGCACAAGGTCGAACGGTTCATGTGCGGCCAGGGCCAGGGCGTCTTTGGCGTCTGTGGCTTTGGTTACCTTGTATTTATTCTCCAGTTTCTGATGGGTTAAAACGGAATAGTACAAATCCAGAAGGATTTTTTCATCTTCCACTATAAGGATGCTTTTAGAAGCCATCGCTTTTTTCCTTGTCAAGGGAAATGTCAATCATCGGCAGCTTGTCCGCATAATCCTTTAACGGCATATGGCTGTCCTTTTCCAGGGCCGTAAGCAACATGTCGATTTTTTTTGCCTGCTCAAGGATGGTTTGCAGCACCTGCTTCTGGGCCGGTTCCCGGTCTTCTTCCAGAATCATCTCAACGGAATTAAAAATATAACTTAAGGGCTGGCGGATCTCATGTTGAAGCGTGCGCATGACCAGAAGCTTGGTGGAAAGCCTCTCCGCCTCAAGCATTTTTTCCGTCGACGTATCAATAATCCGCTCGTATTCCTTGCTCAGTTCCAGGTCGTTTTCATCCACAAGACTGCTTACCCTTTTCATAAACGCGGAACGGCCCTCAAAGGAAGAGGGGTAATAAGTAACAAGTAACTCGCGTGTTACTTCCTTAAAGGATTTGTTTAAAAGTTCAACCAAAATAAGCGAGCCCATCTTGGAGGACTGTGTCCAGACCATTTTTTTTAATACGTTCAGGGTTACCGAGGCTTTTTCATTTTGGATATCGGCCAGGAAGATCTTGAACAGTTTGTGTAAAAGTATATGTGTCACTGTTATCTCCCTGGAAAGCCCCAGGCGCTTTTTGGTCATGGATATTTTATTGTACCAGGCCTTGTGGAACTCCTTCCGGTGAGACATGAAAAAATCAAGCAGGGCCTGTTTCTCATCCGAAATGAACTCCTGCCTGTGTTTGAGAATCTCATCGATATTTCTGACAATCTGTTTGATAAAGGTGTTATCCAGCGTTTTTCGTATATAATCCCTGGCTCCCGACTTTATGGCGCTTACCGCTATCTCTTCATTTCCGTAGGCCGTCACCATGATTACCGGGAGGTGGGGATGATTTTTCGTGATCTCCTTTAATACCTCCAGGCCGGAGAATTTGCTGTTGAGGTAGTAATCCAGTACGACCATATCGTATTTGTTGGTATTAATCAGGACGAGCGACTGCTCTTTGCTCTCCGCCTGCGTTACTCGATAGCTTCCCTTGAGGTTATCTTCCAGAAGCTCACGATGATCAGGATTGTCCTCAATTATGAGAATATGCGGTCTTTTCAGCATTGGCGTACCCGATTAAATTAATACTTGTCTTAATTGTAATATTATAGTAAATAAGATCTAAAAGAACAATACTGAATGCAGCTTATAAACCGGAGTTTCCGACGAATGGGACCACATAAGGCTTAACAGATGTTGCCGTTATTTTTTATCATATCCTTCATTCTGGGCAGCGTGGGCACCGCAGCCATTACCTATCTTGTCTACTATCAGTATAAGTATAAGGTAAAAACCATGTACTCTTTATTGGTTTCCCTGGCCGGACTGCTCTGTTCAATTGTCAGTTATTCCTTTCTCATCGTCAATCTCACCTCCGTGCCGTTTGAGCGGTTTAAGGCCGGTTTTTTCCTTTTTTTTGGTGTGGGTATGCTGACGTTTACCGTATTTTTTTATTTCTTTTTGGTGCGTAAGTTCGCGCTGCGTTCGTATAAAACGGGAAACCTGCTGCTTAAGGCCGGGTACTTAATTTCAGGCGCACTTTTGGCGGCAACCCCGCTTTTCCCCCCCCTGTGGCCGGCCTGCCTAATTTTGGTTTTTATCGTCCTGTTTTTTGGTTTTTTCCTCTGTTTCAATCAACTGGTGTTTCTGCAGGCCAAGCTTCAGTTTGAGAGACGGGATATTTACTTCAGGCTGCTTGGAATCAGTCTGCTGCTGATGGGAATATCAGTATTAGGGGAGATCATCCATTACCTGTTGTATGAAAATACTTCCGATTTTTCCATTGTCCTGTATGCAATTATTCCTTTTTTCTTTGTTATGGTCTTGAAAAATCAGTCCCTCTATTACCAAAAACAAGAGATAGAAAATCCGGAGAAGATAAAAACCATTTTCGAGCAGTTTAACCTGTCGGGCAAGGAACAGGAGATCGCCATGGAGGTGTTGCAGGGAAAGAGCAACAAGGAGATTGCCTACGGTATGGATATTTCAAACAGTACGGTGAAAAGCCACATCTACAGCATCTATAAAAAGGTGAACGTTCAGAGCAGGGTCCAGTTTGTAAACCTGGTGATGCTGCGCATGTAATCCCTATTTTTTCTCAGTCAGGTATATGTATTCAATGAACGACGAGTTGACGTAGAATTTAAAAAATCTTCTATCGATATATATATTGTAATGATAAAACACATAGTTATTTTTGCTCATAACCACCGTGTTTTCCTTATACGCCTCCCCCGCCTGTGTATCCCGGTCCAGGATGCGCCCGCCTTGACTTAAGGTTTTATCGTTTTCCGTTATATTCCAGCTGAAAAGAAACTGCAGGAGGTTTTTTTCCTTGGGGCGTACGATCACCTTCAGCTCGATTACTGCGTCCTTAACCAGGGGTTCAAAGGTCTCACGATCATAGATGATATATGTGGTTTTATAACTATGGTTCGAGGTCCACTGTTTTTTATCCGTATAATCCACCCAGAGGTATGAATAGGGCAGCTTGGTTTTTTGCCAGTGAAGCGGGATCGGGTTGTCGCCGTGTCGTACAAGAAAGGGCTGATAATACCGTGTATCCGTATTTTCATCGTAACTCAGGATATGTTTTCCGGTCAACACATCACCGTTTATAATATATCCCTGGTATTCGGGGTCCCATATATCCGTAACGGGCGTATCCTGTTTGTAATCAAGGTACAACACGGAAGGAAGATTACCCCGGAGGATCACCCGTGTGGGCTGGAACACCTGAACCCTGGCCAGGGGTACCGCGACCACCGCGGCGCCGATTACCAGGGCGGCGGCCAGGCGCGTGAGTGTTTTCCTGCCGAAAATGAAACCCGACGGATATAAAAGCTTACCCCGTGCCGGGTGTAATCCGTACACATCGGTAGGCATTTTATCCTCAGGCAGGCGAAAGCTGCCGTGTTTTTGGATACGAATCCTTTTATTGGCGGCCAGGTTTTTTTTCTGTACTTCATAAACGGCCCGGCTTATGCCCAGACAGGACCGCGCCGCGAGCTCCGCCAGGGCCATTGACCGTTGTGCGCAGATGCCGGTATCCTCGGGAAATGAGGAGTCGTTTGTGATACACAATTCCGTGCCGAGGCACAGTTCCCCGTGCGATTTATTTTTCTCTCCGCTCTGTAACTCGGTCAGCATCAGAAAACAATCCAGTAAAAGCTCGAACTGTGTGGTGAGTAACAGCAGACCGCGGGTTGTGTTGTATAAAAGGTAATGTACGCTCTTCTCCGAGCGGGTAAGGGCATGGGCGGCTTTTTTTAACAGGTCCTGTTCATCCGCCTCGTCCGGAGGCCGGTCCGGCGGGCTAGCGGCGGCCCGCTCCCCGATAAAAAGCAGATACAGCGCGGATGCCCGGACCGTGTCGAGGAAATTCCGTAGTTTGGCCGTGCCCCTGCGAATCTGGGCGGTTAACTCTTCGAATAGTTCTTTTTTGCCCGTCTCTTTCACTTTTTGCCTCGAATATATGCTTCGGATTATGGCGGATTATAATACTATCCGTGAAATTTTACAAGGAGCGGGGAGATCATAGGGTATTGACAAAAAATCGATAGACGGATAGTATTAACTACTATGGTAGTTAATATAAGGGCGCAGTTATTGGAGATCGGTTTTTCGGAATATGAGGCGCGGGCTTACCTGGGACTTTTAAAACAACACCCGGCCACGGCCTATCAGGCGGCCAAACAAAGCCGCCTACCCAGCTCAAAAATATATGAGGTGCTTTCCAGGCTGATTGATAAGGGCGTTGTGCTGGAGACCGCACAGGGCGGAAAAAAACGCTATATTCCGTCGCCGCCCACTGAGTTTATTGAAGGGTACCGCGGAAGGATGGAGAAGACCCTTAACTCCCTGCGGAAGGAACTTCCTCAGTTCGGACAGGATACCGATGTGTCGTACATTTGGAACATGACACACTACCATGATTTCTTGGATAAGGCCCGGCGCATGACCGAGGCATGCCGTGAAACACTGCTGCTTTCGACATGGCGGGAGGAGCTGTTGCCCCTGAAAGCCATACTGAAGAAAAAAGAGCGGCAGGGCACACAAATCGCGGTTGTCCATTTCGGGCAGCCGGATGAGCAGGTGGGCAGGATGTTCGTGCACCCGATTGAGAACACCATATACGCGGAAAAAGGCGGGCGGGGATTTGTGCTTGTGTGTGACGGCCGTGAGGCATTGATGGGTACGGTAATGAAGGACGAACGCGTGGAGGGGGCATGGAGTAAAAACAGGGGGTTCGTAACCCTGGCCGAGGATTATGTGAAACATGACATTTATATCATGAAGATCGTGGCTCGTTTTGACGACCTGCTTGTCGGCCGGTTCGGCGCCAACTACCATATGCTAAGGGATATTTATCACGATAAGGAGGTGGATACGTGAAGATTTACATTGACGGAGAATATTATGAGAAGGATCAGGCCCGTATCTCGGTTTTTGACCACGGCCTGCTTTACGGAGACGGGGTGTTCGAGGGAATTCGTATTTACGGTGGCAGGGTTTTTAAACTGAATGAACACATTCTGCGCCTGTTCGCAAGCGCCAAGGCCATTCTGCTTGATATTCCCATGTCACCGTCCCTGATGTCTGAGACCGTGTTGGAGGCGGTGCGCGTCAATAACAAAGCCGACGGATACATCAGGGTCGTGGTAACCAGGGGCAGGGGAGACCTGGGGATCGATCCGGCCAAATGCCCCAAGCCCACGGTCATTATTATCGTGGACGACATTACCCTGTATCCGGCGGAGATGTATGAGCGGGGCATTGCGGTTGTCACCGCCGCCTCACGCCGGCTGGCCATTGACGGGCTTGATCCGCGCATCAAATCCCTCAATTATTTGAACAACATTCTGGCCAAGATCGAGGCCAAACAAGCCGGCTGCCTGGAGGCAGTGCTGCTTAACCCTCAAGGGTACGTGAGTGAATGTACGGCGGACAACATATTCATAATCAAAGGGGGTGTGCTATACACCCCCGCCACGATCGAGGGGGCGCTGGACGGTATCACGCGTGAAACCGTGCTGGAACTGGCCGCGGGGCTTTCCCTTCCCTGCAAGGTGTGCGCCTTAAGCCGCTATGATTTATATAACGCGGACGAATGCTTTCTCACCGGCTCCGGCGCGGAACTCATGCCTGTGGTTTCGGTTGACGGACGCCGCATTGGCAGGGGAACACCGGGTGACCTCACGCTTAAACTGCTGGCCGGGTTCAGGCGTCTGGCCGCGGAGACCGCCGGGTAGGCGGGAGGTTGCAGCCGCGGCATTTATCGGATACACTATGGGAAGGTACCCCGTATGGAAAAGGTTGCCGTGGAATTACAGGGTGATTATGACCTCAAAAGCGTGCAGGGGGCGCTCAGGGCCCTGCTGGGGAAACTTCGGTTCCGAATAAAAAACGGCGCAACCGTATTCATCAAGCCCAATATCATGTCCCAAAACCGACCTGACCAGCATACCGTTACCCATTACGCGGTGATCGACGCCCTGTGCGCGATCCTGTCCGAACATGGATGCCGCATACTGATCGGCGATTCCATTGCCTTTTTTCAGAAGGGGCTTACCCGCAGGGCGTTCGTCACCACGAAGATCGCCGAGGTTGCACGCAAATACGGGGCCGAACTGGCGGCCTTTGACGAGGCGCCGCTGGTAAGGATTACCCGTGGGCTTACGGTGTTTGATGAGCTTTACCTGCCCTCTGTGATTCTTGAGGCGGATATGGTCATTAATGCCTGTAAGCTGAAAACCCACGGGGGCGGCCTGCGGTTTTCCGGCGCCGTAAAAAACATGTTCGGCTGCCTGCCGGGAGGGTTCAAGCAAAAGGCCCATATACGGGTAAAAAGCGATTTTGAGCTTTCCGACCTGTTTATCGACATCATGCAGACCGTAAGGCCGGCTTTGCATGTCATGGACGCCGTGATCGGCCTTGACGGCGGGCCGTCGGCGCTGGGAAAAGCAAGACGGGTGGGCGCCCTTCTTGCCGCGACAAATCCGGCGGCGTTGGACGCGGTTGCCTGCGGGATGATCGGCTATGAACCGGAAGAAATCGCCATTCTGGTCAGGGCCAAAGCCCGCGGCCTGATTTCTGATTTTAACAACATAAAGGTTCTGGGAGCACCCCCGCGGGTATGCTTCAAAAAACTCATTAAAACCCCGCTTCCGGCGCGTAAGAAAAAGGACGGTATGTTTGTGACGGACACCTTTGTATATCCCGCCGTGAACATGTCCAAGTGTACCGCTTGCAAAGAGTGTCTGGCCTTTTGTCCCGCAGGGGCAGTGCGTCTGACCGATGCGGGGGCCATAGTAGTTGATTATAATACATGCATCTTTTGCTACTATTGTTTAAGCGCTTGTAAGGAAGGGGCTTTTTTTATCCGTTCAAGCCCGAAGAATAAATTTATCCGTTTTATGCGATTCGTGCTGGGGTTTTGATTAAAAACGGATTCTAAAGGAAACATCAGGTGCAACATAATGGTGGGCAAGGAAATTAATTTATATCGTGGACCGATAATTAACACTTCCGGCTTTTTTTTCATTTCCAGGGCGTGGAATTGTGCCTTAAAAACTCCAATACCGCATCAACCTGGGTAAAGGCCAGACCCAGCACGGTGTCGGCGGCCCCGTAGTAGACGGCGATCCGGCCGGTCCGGGCGTCCTGCAACGAGGCACAGGGAAACACGACATTTGGTACGTCTCCCACGCACTCATATTGCGTCTGGGGTGAAAGCAGATAGGGGACCGTCCTGCGAATGACCTTCCAGGGCTGTTCCAGGTCAAGCAGTGCGGCGCCCATGCTGTAGACAAAACCGTTACAGGAGGTAAGCACCCCATGGTAGAACAAGAGCCAGCCCTCCGTGGTTTCAATGGGCACGGGTCCGGCGCCGATCTTGGTGGACTGCCAGCCCGCGGCAGGCGCCATGACATGGCGGTGGCAGCCCCAGTGAATCAGGTCCGGGCTTTGGCTGTAAAAAATATCGCCGAACGGGGTGTGCGCGGCGTCGCTGGGCCTGTTCAGCATGGCGTATTTGCCGCCGATCTTTCTGGGGAACAGGACCCCGTTTCTGTTAAAGGGCACAAAGGCGTTTTCAAGCTGACGGTAGGTTTTAAAATCGTAGGTGTAGGCCACCCCGATCGTGTAGCCGTGGTATACATTGCACCAGGTGACATAATACCTGTCATCCAGCAGCACCACCCTGGGATCGTACCCCTCGTAAAACACGCCGATTTCCGGATCATCGCATTTGAACCGTATAAGCTCATCCTCAAAGGTCCATTGGATGCCGTCTGTGCTGAAGCCTGTATGAAGCTGCATGCGGCGCGCCCTGTTGTCGCAGCGGAACACGCCGGCAAACCCGTCCTTAAAAGGAACAACCGCGCTGTTGAAGATGCTGTTGGCCGAGGGAATGGCGTCACGGGCCACTATTGGGTTTCCCGCATAGCGCCAGACCACATCAGCGCATCCGGCGGGCCTGTCCTGCCAGGGAATGTTCGGAAGGGCCGGGCCGATGATCGTCTGTGTGTTTTTTATATCCGCCATATACAACCGGAAAAGTAACACTGATTGAAAAACTTGTCAATAAACGCATAGACACGCACTGCCGCGGACGGATGTCGTATGTATCACGTATTAATACCGCAGTAATTCTCATTTTGAACCATTTTATAGTATTAGAGAAAGCTGATGCTATAAAATTATTAAAATATAATCGTTCAAAATGAGAATTGCCTGTATCTGCAGCTGAGGTAGGCAATTTTAAATTTGTTAAATTATATTTTTTAAAATCAATAGCCTTTTTCTGTTTGGATAGTTTTGACATGGAACAAATTTAAAATTGCTGTTAATACCGGTCCCCGCCTTGTCAATCATGGGAAAACCGGTTACTCTGGCTGACAAGGATTATTATGAGACTGACCATAAAGGATATTGCTGACCTGGCCCGGGTATCTAAAGGCACGGTATCAAAGGCGTTAAACGACAAACCGGGCGTAGGGCAGGCGACTAGGAAAAGAATTTTCAAACTGATAGAGCAAATGGACTTTCATCCCAATTCCGCGGCCAGGGCCCTGGCCGTGAATAAAACCAATACCATCGGGCTGGTTATCCCGCATGAAGCGGGACAGTACCTTATGGGCGCTTACTGGTCCGCCTTGATTACCGCTATCGCGGAGGAGGCCGTGAAAGAGGATTATCACCTTATCCTGTTGACCCCCCATCATGAGGGTGATATCGAATCCGCGTATAACACCGTGCTGAAGCGAAAATTAGTGGACGGATTGATAGTGGGTTCCGAGCTGTTGGATAAAAAAGCAGTGTCGTCTTTATCGGCCTACGAAACACCGTTTGTGCTGCTGGGTAAAAGCCCTGATGCCGCGCATTGTTTTGTGGATGTGGACAACTTGGGCGGGGCCGCGGCCATGACCGCTTACATGATCGCCAGGGGTTTCAGAAGGATAGCCTTCCTGTCGGGACCGCAAAAATATCCATACAACCGTGAAAGGAAACAGGGTTTTGAACACGCCATGAGGCAAAGCGGGTTGAGTCCGGATTTGGTATATTCGGCGGCCTATTCAACCGACGACGTATTACATGTTATAAAGCGTATAGCGGCCGAGCCGGATCTGGAAGCGCTTTTTATCGGAGCCGGGGGCGATTTTATGCTTGATTCCGTTCGTGCCCTGCGTGAGTGCCACAAACGTATAAATGATTTTGGATTTACGGTTTTTGACGATTATCCGTTTTTGGAGTACATGGAGCCCAGGGTAACCGCGGTAAGCCAGCCCATCAAGCAGCTGGGAGTGGAAGCCGTAAAAATACTTTTCTTACTCATGAATAAACAGGTGCCCGAAGAGCCTTATCGTATCCTGCCCACGACCATTGTGCCGCGCAACTCGTGCGGTGAATAAAAATAACTGAAAATTCAATATTACGCCTGATAGGCCTTGACAACTTTTAAGGATATGGTAGGATAACAGAATAGAGAAACCGGTTTCCTTACTTTATTGTTGTTTTACGAAATCAGGCATCAGACAAGACAGAAGTCAACTGTCTGTTTAAAAATATTTCCTTGTTAAGGAAAATATAAAAAAAGGAGGTTTTTTATGAAGAAAGCGATAACCGGAATAATGGTTCTTTTTCCGCTGCTTGTCCTGTTTGTAACCGCTTGCGAACAGGGGCAAGGCGCCGTGTACGAGCGCAGTGAAACCCTTTACATCAGCGGATCGGCCTGGGGTCCGCCGACAACCTGGAATCCTTTCCAACCCGGAAGCCTGGCCAATACCACGGGCACAATAGGAAACGTGTATGAGTTTCTCTTCTCGTTCAATCCTCAAACAGGCGAGTTTATTCCCTGGCTCGCCGAAAGCGGAAAATGGACCGATGCCGACACCTATGCGGTTACACTCAGACAGGGACTCAAGTGGTCCGACGGGAAGGACCTTACGGCCACAGACGTTATGTTTACGTTTGAACTGGGTAAGAAGTATTCGGCGCTGTGGTTTGCCCCGGTATGGAACTACCTTACCGGCGTAACTGCGGCTGATGATCACAGCCTGACCTTCACCTTTAAAGATCCGCTTTGCCAGCAACAACATCGCCCTTGGTTCCATTATTAAGGGCGAACTTGACCTGAGCAACAACTTCCTGCCGGGCATTGCGGAACTGTCGCAGAAAGGATATGTTGATACCTACTTCGCGCATGCCCCGTTCATGCTTTCGGCCAACACGGCCGTTTTATTTCTGAACACGACCAAACCGCCGATGAATGACCCGGCCTTCCGCCGGGCACTGGCTTTTGCCATCAATGTGGACGACATTGTTAATGTCGCATATGCCCAGCTTGTCAAGGCTTCAAGCCCCACCGGGCTTCTTCCCACCCTGTCCAAGTACGATGACCAGAGTGTGCTTGCCAAATATGGTTATAGGTACGATCCGGCAAAAGCCGCACGGATCCTTGAAAGCGCCGGTTATAAGAAGGGCAGCGACGGCTTCTATAAAACCCCGGACGGCAAAGCCATTGAACTGGAGGTTACCTGCCAGTTCGGATGGACGGACTGGATGGAAGCCATAAATGTTATCGCCTCAAGCGCCCAGGCCGCGGGAATCAACATCAAGGCCGCGACACCGGATTACGGCGCCTGGAATACGGCGCTTCAGGGCGGCACATTCGATATGACGCTGAACAACTGGGCCGGGATGAGTAATACACCCTGGACCCTGTATAACCTTCTGTTCAGACATCCGATCCAGGATCAGATGCAAAGCGGCAACTTCGGCAGATATAATGACCAGGAAATGTTCGATCTGGTGGACGCGCTTGCCAAGGTGCCCGTTACGGACGAAGCGGGCATGAAGGCGGCCTGCTCGGCTATCCAGAAAAAAATGCTCCAGGACATGCCGGTGATTCCCCTGTGGTATAATGGTCTTTGGGCCCAATTCAGCAATGCGGTCTGGACCAACTGGCCTACGGAAAAGTCGGCTTCCCCGACGCTTCCTACCACATGGTCCGGATACTGGCAGATGGGCGGGCTACAGACCCTCATTAACTTAAAGCCCGCGCCTAAAAAGTAAAAAAAAGCGTATTAGATGTTTTCCGCTCCTCCTGACGAATCGGCGGGAGGGGCGGTTTTATTAATTTACTATTCCCCTAGCATAAGGAGGCGGGGTGAAACGATATTTCGGCCGAAAACTGGGCATCTATATTCTTACATTTTTCCTGGCGGTGACGATCGACTGGATGATCCCGCGCTTCATGCCCGGCGATCCTGTCGCCAATATGTTGTCGCGGACCGCGCTCAACGCCGAGGCCGCCCGGAACATGTACCGCTATTACACACAGGTATTCAGACTTGATCTCCCCATCTGGCGGCAATACCTCAACTTCTGGAACGCCCTTTTTCACGGCGACCTGGGCACAAGCGTATATCTCTTTCCGCAATCGGTAACAAAGGTCATTATGCGCGCCGTACCGTATGATATCTTTCTTCTGCTTCCGGCCATACTCTTAAGCTGGCTTGCGGGAAATAAGTTCGGCGCGTTCGCCGCGCGTACTAAACGGCTGAACAACAGCCTGCTGCCGGTCGGGTACATATTAACGGCCACCCCCTATATGTGGCTGGGAATTTTGCTGGCTTGGTTTTTTGGGATCATCCTTGGGATTTTTCCCATAGCAGGCGCGTACAGTTTCACCATGCAGGCCGGTTTCTCACTGGCCTTTATCGGGAGCGTGCTGTTGCACTGGTTCCTGCCGTTTACCTCGCTTTTTCTGGTGATGTTCGGCGGCTGGGCGATCGGCATGAGAAACATGATCATCTACGAGCTTGAGGCGGATTATTCCCACTACCTTGAAGCCCTCGGGGCGCCCAGAAAACTGGTCAGAAAATACGCCTTCAGAAACGCGCTTCTTCCCCAACTGAGCGGGCTGGCGCTTCAGCTCGGCGTTATTGTCGCGGGGGCCCTGGTAACGGAGGTCGTGTTTTCATATCCCGGAATCGGCTATCTGCTCCTGGCAGC
>CAZWYY010000008.1:0-77346 GCA_964638895.1 uncultured Spirochaetaceae bacterium
ACCGCCCATGGGCGCGGGGTTGGTGGTGGACGCAAGCGGCATTACCGGCGGCGGGTATCTGGAGTACGACGAGGCCAACGAACGTTATGCGGGCATCCTGGAGCTGAACTTTGGCAAGATCGGGCTTGTGGCCATCGGGTTGATCACGACCAGGATGCCGGACGGCTCAAAAGGGTTTTCATTATTGATTAATATCGGGGTAACCTTCGATCCGCCCATCACCCTTCCCTATAACTTTACCCTGTCGGGGGTCGGCGGGCTTATCGGCATAAACCGGACCATGCTGACCGACGCGCTGCGGCAGGGATTGAGAAACAAGACGCTTGATTCAATCCTGTTCCCCGAAGACCCCATCAAAAACGCGGCGAAGATAATCAGCGACCTGCGTACCGTCTTCCCGCCGCAGGAAAAACGGTTCGTGGTCGGTCCCATGGTGAAGATCGGGTGGGGCAAGAACATTATCACGGCGGACATCGGCATATTCATCGAGCTTCCCTCCCCCGTCAGGATTGTCCTGCTGGGACAAATCGCCGCCGCCCTACCCCGGCAGGACAAGGCGATTATCGAGATTCATATCGATGTACTGGGGGTTATCGAGTTCGATAAAAAACTGCTGTCCATTGACGCCACCATCTACGACTCGCGCATCTATAAATATTCACTGAGCGGTGATGCCGCGTTTCGCCTGTGCTGGGGAGACAACCCTGTTTTTGCCATGTCGCTGGGAGGATTCCATCCCCGTTTTTCACCGCCGCCCGACTTCCCCGAACTGCGCCGGCTTACATTGAATTTAAGCCAGAGTAAAAACCTGCAGCTTTATTGTAAGGCCTACCAGGCCCTTACGTCAAACTCGCTTCAGTTCGGGGCGAAGGTCGAATTGTATGCAAAATTCGGAGGCGCGTCGGTGGAAGGCGGGCTTTCCTTCGACGCCCTGATTTACTTTTCACCTTTTTCTTTCTCCGTGGCCATGGCGGCCGGCCTGGTAGCCAAATACAGGGGCCATAAGCTGGCCGGCATACATTTGTCCCTTGAGTTGTCCGGGCCCAGACCGTGGAACGCGCGCGGCAAGGCCAAGTTCGAAATATTGGTGTGGGAGATTGAGGTCAAATTCAACAAGACATGGGGACCCGAAACGCCGATTGAAGCACCGGCTGTTGATCCCTGGCCCCTGCTTAAGGAGGAGCTGGAGAGAAGAGAAAGCTGGGGCAGCCGTCTGCCTTCCGGGGATAACATGATTGAATCCCTTGTTTCACTCAAGGGGGAGGACAAGAACAAGGTGATCCTGCACCCGGCGGGGTTCCTCGAGATCCGGCAGAACGTGCTGCCGCTGGGCATAAGGATCGACAAACTCGGTGCTTCACCGGTTGAGAACCACAATGAGTTCGATATCAGCTCCGTCACTGTTGAAGGTGAAGAGTTGAATGTAAAGCCTATCGAGGAACATTTCGCGCGCGGGCAGTTCATCAACCTTGCAGCGGATGAGCGTCTCTCAAAACCTTCGTTTGAAAAAATGAAAGCGGGCGTTGCCGCGGGAAGCGAAGATATTTCATTTACCCTTTCCGGTATAATTGATACCGAACTTTCTTATGAATCCATACTCATACAGGAAGACAGAACAGCCATGACAGGCACGCTTGCTGTTCCGAAGCTGCCGTGGATTATCGGGAGGAATATTTTGCGCGGGGCCGCCGCCGGTAAGTGCGGCCTGCGGAGCTCCGGTTTGGGGAAATACGAAAACAGGACAAAAAAGAATAAAACCGCAGTAACAAAGGAAGGGTATCTCATTATGAATACCGCGGACATGAGCACATTGGAATTGAACGGCGGCGGGGCAATGGGATTTACCAGGGCCGAGCAGGTTTTGGCCGATTATATCAGGAAGAACCCACAGGCCGCCGGGCGGTTTGAGATAGTGCCCGATTACGAGGTTGCCGTATGAGTGATGACAACTTTACCAATTATTATTTTATCCCCTGTTTACGACGCGGCTTAATGACGTATTTGCAGCAGCCGGCAAGTGGCAGCCGGGCGGTGATCAATGCGCGGATAAATGTTGCCTCGAATTTCACCGCGGCCGATGATTCCGGACTCGCCTCCATGCCGTTGGATATTTTCGGGCCCGGCGACGTGAATGGGTTTGACAGGCGCATCGTTGTGCGGACCGAACCCAAAAACAATGTGGGCGATTTCGAGCCTAATTATTTTCCCTTTATTGAATTCGCCGAACCTGATTTCGTTTGGCGCTTTACGGCCAATATTCCCGATGCGAATGGGAATTTGAAACCGTGGATAACGCTGGTTGTATTGACGGCGGAAGACTCCGCCGCGGAAGGAGAAAAAGCCAAAGAAATCCTGGGACAGGGGTTCAATCCCGATACCAAAACCTTCTGGGTCAAAACGGATGCCGCCTTTCTCCCTAATCTGAGCAATTCGTGGCGCTGGGCCCACGTACAGGTAACGGGAGACGAGTTTCTCCGGGCACAATTGACGGATGGCAACCTGAATGATGAACAAAAACAGCAACGCATCGATGCCGAGTTAAAGCGTATCCTGGAAAACGAACCCGAACGCATGGTATCAAGGTTATTATGCGCGCGCAGGCTGCGGCCCGATATGAAATACACGGCCTATGTTGTACCCACTTTCAAGCTGGGGGTGTATGCCGGCCTCGGGCAGAATCCCGCGGAAGGTGATACGGCCCTGGACCTTGCCTGGACCGCGTCAAGCGGAGAGGTGCAGCTGCCGTATTACTTTAAATGGGAGTTTCGTACGGGGATGAGGGGTGATTTTGAACACCTGGTACGGTTACTGGAAGCCAGGCCTTTGTCCGGCTTGGGCAAGAAGAACATCGATTGCGGTAAACCGGGTTTTGGTTTATCTGAAAAGATAGACAGGACCGATCCGGACCTTGATCCGGCGGAGCGGTATTACCTGGAGTTTGAAAGCGCCATCAAATCCACCGACACGGAGGTGACAAAATGGGGGGACGATGGTGAAGGGGATGACGGCGATGAGTTTCAATCCGGACTCTCCGGTCTGCTCAATCAAACAACAATAGATGTCAATGTCCCCGTGCCTCACGATTTTGTGCCCAAGATTGTCGCCCCTGTTTACGGGTACTTTCACCGGGGAACGGATGATAAGGTCGGCGATAAGCATGACTGGCTTGATCAATTGAACCTTGATCCGCGGCACAGGTATGCGGCCGGTCTTGGAACGGAGATTATAAAAAAAAACCAGGAACAGCTCATGGCCTCGGCCTGGGACCAACTGGGTAACATTCAGGCGGTAAACCGCATATTACGGAATGCCCAGGCGGGAAAGGAAATCTCCGCGAAAATCGAAAAGAGGCTTGCGCTGCTTTCTACCGGTGATTACCTGCGCTCGACGGCCCAGGTACACGGGCGGATTTTGGCTGAAAACAGTACAAGCACGGTCAGGCAAAGAATCAATGAGAGTATCATCAGAAAAGCACCTTTGGATCCCGCGCTCTGCAGGATAGCCCGGAAAAGGGGCGCTGTGCGCAAACGGCAGAATGCGGATTTTAATGTGCGCGGCGACATGTTGTCCCGGCTGAATGAGAGGGACCTTACCATTGCCAGGGAACGGATCGATATGGTCGGTATGGCAAAGATCGGCGGGATAACACAGACGGTCCTGTGTGACACCACACCGGTTATTGTCGGTGAGCCTGTACAGGTTGAACAGGGTGGGAATTTCAGTTATGAGTTCAAGGTTTCCGAATCAGCGTTTCACTCCCGGGTATATCTGTCGGTTGAGGATAAACCGGACTGGCTTGAGCTTAAAGACAATGGTGACGGTACGTTCCGGCTTGAGGGAAAACCTCCCGCACAAGAAATCAGCGGGAAACAAATCAAAAGCAGGCCGGTTGCCTATACGGTTACCCTGAGGCTAAAAGAGCGCGGCGGCAGGGCAAACCTGTATAGACAGAGTTTTACCATCAATGTGTGTTCGCGGAAACAGTTGTCCGCTGCAATGGCATGCACCAGAACATTCGACAATAGATACCGGCGCGGCATTGACGCGGGAATGAAAAAACAGACTGTCTGGAAGGTGGGCAATATCACGCAAGGCGCGCAGGCGCACCCGGACTTCAACATAGCGCGAATCTTTACGGAAAAAAATATTACGAGTGAAAGCATAAAACAGGTTGTGGCGAAAATGCCGATGAGCGACCTGCAAAACCGTACCACGGGTTTGATCGTGGCCCGGGCCCTTGAGGGATGGTTGAATCCGGTAAAAGCCGCCGGGGACACACTTCCCAAAATAGAGAGTCTTGATGATGTCAGACACAATGTCGCCGGGAATCTTTCACCGGAAAAGACGATAGGCGTACGAATAAACAGCCTGATTAAAACCGTCACTGAACTGGGGACACGGAAAAAACACAATTTTAAACAGATCATGGCGGCCCCGGAGTTTGATGCTCCCATGTATGAGGAGCTGGAAGCATTATCCAAGGAATTATTGTTAAGGGGAATCGAGACGGTACCGCAGAATACGGTCGCCCTACTGGAAACAAACCGCCGTTTTATTGAGGCGTACATGTGCGGTTTGAACCATGAGTTTGCCCGGGAGTTGTTGTGGCGGGAGTACCCCACGGATCAACGCGGATCATGTTTCAGACAGTTTTGGGATATAAGCAACAACATTCCCGGGGATGAAAAGGTACAGGAATATTTAGAATGCTACATGGTACAAAAGCAGCTTAAGCCGATATCCGAATGGACGGATCAGGACAAAACCGGTTTGATTAATATACACAAGGACTCCCTGGATGATATTGCCGCCCTGTCTACGGATGAAGCAGTTGAATTGATATTGAAGAGTGAAGCGGTTAGAGAAGCACTGAAGGATATTCCCGCTATATCCTACTGGAAACATAAACTGGGAGACAATCTCAATGATGCGTACATCGGGGAATCGGCAGCGGAAAAACTAGTACTTCTTGTCAGGGGCGACCTGCTAAAAAAATACCCCAATACGGTTATTTATGCGGTGAAAGGTACGCTGAACAGTGACGCCGCCAATGTTCCCGATTTGCCGGAGTATACGGAAAAAGACGAGTCAGGTGAGATCATCTATCCTTTGTTCGGCGCAATGGTCAGACCGGATATCACATTTCTTGGTTTCAATTTGACCGAAGAAACAGCCCGGACGGAAAACTGGTATTTTGTATTTGAAGAAAGGGTTTCGGAAGCGCGTTTCGGAGCGGACGTCCCCTCCGATATTATCCTGAATGACTGGTCCGACCTCGGCTGGCACCATTTCGGACTCGGGGATACATTTGATGCATATCTTAACGATATTCAGCCCGATAACAGCAAGTCGGCGGGTTTTACTATAGATGACTGGAATAAAAGTTCGGCATCAATAGGGGCCATTACCATGCAGAAGCCTGTTCGCATCATTGTCAGCACACAACAGATGCTTCCCTGATATACTGAGGAGACAGCCATGAAAATGAAAAATAATAATTCGATTCCGGATTTCGGAACCACAGCAAAAGAGGCCATACCGGGATTTTATTGAGGAATTTGAACAAGATAACAGTTCTACGGTAAAAGCACATATGATAAACGAAATCGGTCTGATCGGAGAGCCCCTTGGGGATATTGTCCCGTTTCTGGAAAAGGTCATGCTGAGAGAGGGCGGACCGGAAGCACATAAGAAGGCCTATCGGGATTATCTAAAAAATCGAAAGAAAGGGAAACTCCTGACAAAGGGAGAATTCGTGAATATCGGCATGCAGGCGATCAAGGCATTGGATAGGATCAGGGCGCAGGAGGGGTTTAATAATTATGAAGAACTTTTACAAAAATACCCGCACACCTGAAGTAAGACGTTTGAAACTTATAGAAAAACAAAAATTATTACTGAATTCCAAAAAAAAGGAACAACGGCGTAATGCGGTTTAGGAAATAGCCAAGATAGGGAAAAAGGCAAAAGGAATAGCATTTACCTTATTACAAAGTTATAGGGTGGAAAAAAAACCCAGAATCAGGGCCTGGATAGTACGAACACTAGGAGAACTTGATAAAGAGGAAGCGGTAATACATGATCTTAAAAGCATCGCGGAAGGAAATGACAAGGATTTTGTACGATATACGGCAATAGTATCCTTGAAAAAGTTGGGAGAAGATTATAGGGAGATTACCTATACCGAGAATGATCTTAAAAATGTGGAAGAGGAATTACAGCGGGAAAAGGACCATGAGGTAATAGGGTATGTGGACAGTTGGTTCAAGAGAAACAGGGAATATCTGATCACTATAGTAATAAGCGCTATTTCCTTAATAATGGGGGCAATAATTAAAGGAATCGCCGATATTATTTTTTTAACGGGAAAGAAGCCGGTGGGTATTGCCTTACCATTAAAGCTTCAACTACCAAGCAGCCGCACCATGGCCCAGCGCGCCGCGTCGTTTAACACCTCGTGTTCATGCGCCAGGTAGGGCGTTACCGCGGGTATTAGGATTTGATTCCCGCTGTTGCCCGCGGCCAACAGCGCGTTCCGCACTAGTGACAGGGGATTTATCCAGGACATGCCCATGGGAGTGGGTTTGAACAGCTTCCTGAGTTGGGTAATCGACAAACCGAGCAGCTCCTTGATGGAAATTCCGGGGCCCGTAACCCCCCTGTCAATCTCCATGGTTTGCGCAAGCCCCTTGTTGAAAGGGCAGGGGTCCTGGCAGGACTCACAACCGTACAGCCTAGTCCCCCATAATCTTTTTATGCGGTCGGGCAGTACGCACATTCTGGTGGCCAGGGCCTGCAGACAAAGGCTGTCGTCAACCCTGCCCGCGGCATGCAGGGCCCCCGTGGGACAGGCTTGTATGCAGGCCACGCAGTCTCCGCAGCGGCCGCCCGGGGGGGCGGCGGGGGAAGGTTTCGACGTGTCCGAGTACAACAGGCGGGTGGGGAAGGCCAGTATGGCGATAATAAACCGGGAGCCCAATCCGGGAGAGATAAGCAAACTGTTTTTCCCGTAAAAGCCCAGCCCGGCCATGGCTCCAAGCAGTTTTTCCGGCAGGCGCGAGTTGCAGAAAATTCTTGTTTCCCGTATGGGTACATCGGTCCGTTCCCGCAACCAGCGGACAATGGCCCGGAGCCTTTCCACCGCCTCCCGATAGTAATTTGCGCGCGCAAAGGGCGCGATCGCGCCTTGGGGATCTTCCGGCGCGGAAATGTCATCGGCCTCTTCGTTATAGTACGACAGCGCGCATACCAGCAGCGCCGAGTGTTCAAGGGGCATGCCGGCGTCCGCAAAGGCTGTGGGTATGGAGCGCAGGACCTCTGTCTCCGTTGACCCGGCCCCCACGGGCCCGGCCTCTGCCGACCCGGCCTTCCTGTCCGCCGGAACCCGCAGCAGTGTGCGGCCCGTAACCACCACACTGTTGCGGAACCCGCCCGCATACGCGCGGTGAAGGATCTGTTCTGCGCCGACGGTGCTCACTATAATTTCTTCTCAAGCCAGTCGGTAACATACCGGATGATGCTGTTTTTTTCCGGCTCGTTCCATGTTTCATGATACAGGCCCTTAAAATATTTTAAGGTCTTGTCGCCGGAGGCAACCAGATTGTAGGCCGTGGACGCGCTCTCCACCGGCAGGGTTTTGTCCGCGTCACCCTGGATGAGCAGTAGGGGAGTAGTAATCTCGGCCAGCCGGGCATTTACTGTTTCCATGGCCTTCAGCATCTGCACGCCGGTACGCGCCCGTATCTTCCCGTGATAACACAGCGGATCGACCTTATCGGCCGCGATAACCTCCGGATCGTGAGTGGTCTCGGTAGGGTCGAAGTTCTGTATGGGTAGGGTGGGGAAAAGTGCGGCGATCACACCGGAAAGGGCTTTCAACAACGGGGAGATGTAGCCGGGAACAATTATCATGGGCGCATTGATTACCGCCCCCCTGATGCCGTCCCGGTGGTCCAGGAGATAGTACAGGGTGATCATCCCGCCCATGCTGTGACCGAAAATAAATATCTCTTGCGGCCTGTATTTCTTTTTAATGAACAGGCGCAGCTCGTGAATATCCATGATAATACGCTCAAAACTTTTCACATACCCCAATAAGCGGGCGCTTTGGCCGTGGCCGCGGTGATCGGGCGCGAAACAGGCAAACCCCCGCTCCGTCAGGCGGGTAACAACGTGGCCGTAGCGCCCCGAATGTTCGCCGTAGCCGTGCAGGATGATGACGCAGGCCTTGGGGTGCTGGGGAAGAGTATACCGGTAAAAGATATTATACGCGTCTGAGCAGGCGAAAAAAGCCTCATGCGTCTCAATCATGAATGCGGCGTCCTCACTATGTTAATTGTTTGTCGTACATGCGGTAGGTCTTATACTCTTTGGTTTTTATGCCCTTCAAAATGTTGCGCATTTTGATGTTGTCCTCCACTATCAGGGAACATTCCGCCTCATTGTAACCAAGTTTGATGCCGCGGTTGTAGGTCTCGTTGTAAAATATCGCGTCTATACCCATCATTCTGTATTTGGGGCGGATGCCCATGGCCAGGGTGCGGATACGGTGGATGTTCTTGACATTTGCCAGCAGTTTTAAGATACCGAAGGGCAGAAGACGGCCGTTGATTTTTTTAAGCGCCTGGTTGAAATCCGGAATGGAGAGTGAGAACCCCGCGATATCCCCGTCCACAAAGGCGAAAAGAACCAGGTTCTCGTCGGCGATTGGAATAAGCTCTTTGGCCAGAAAATCAATCTCATGCTCGGTCAGGGGCACGTACTCCCAGTTCGCCTCCCAGGCCTCGTTGAAAATGATTTTAAATAGATCAAGCTCGTCCTTCTGAACGCGCCCTATCTCCTTCTTGGCCTTTTTCAGATCCACGTTGCGGATGGTGATCTTTTTCCTTTTTTTCAAGAGCTCGGCCACCCGCTCCACCTTGGGATCAAACTTCATATCCGAGGTCATAAGGTAGGCGAACCAGTCCCTGGCTTTTTTAAAGCCGTAGGCCTCGAACAGCCCGATGTAGTACTCCGGGTTATAGGGGGTAAGGATTACGGGGTCAAGGTCAAAGGCATTAAGCAGCAGGCCGTTGGTGTCCCACACCGAGGGATTGGCCGGCCCGCGCATGATTTTTTTGCCTTTGGCCTTGAGCCGGTTTGCGGCCGCGTCGAACAGGGCCTTGGCCACCTGTTTGTCGTTCACCGATTCATAAAAGCCGAAATGGCCCACACCCTCATGGTACAACTCCTCGTGCATGCTGTTTACAATGGCGCCGATCCGGCCCACAACCTCCTTGCCTCTGTAGGCAAGAAAAAGGGCCAGTTCGCTGTGTTCATAAAAAGGCTTTTTTTTGGTATTGACCAGCATCTTCTGATCAATAATAAGCTGGGGTACCCAATGGGGAAAATCCTTATAAATTTTCCAGGGCAGCATAATGAACTGTTTGTGCTGTTTTTTTGTGGTAACGGGTGTGACTGTAATATTCTCAGGCATAGGTTCTCCTTGCTCCGGTAAAATGTAAGCATATCCTACTTTTTTTTTGCCGCTTTTTCAAGGCCGTGCTTTCCGTATTCGCGTGGTCCGGCGGGCGAATATAAATTGCCGGTATGACTTGTCATACACGCGCCGCGTACGGTATTATCAGATCCATGCTGGATTTTAAATTTATCAAGGACAACCTCGCGGCGGTCAGGGAAAACATCGCGTTGCGGAACGTGAAGGCGGACGCCGACCTGGTTGCGGAACTGTATCAGAAACGTAATTTGCTGCAGCAGCAGGCGGATGATCTCAGACAGCTTCGCAATGAGAACACGGAGAAGATGAAGTCCGCGGCAGGCAAAGAGGAGCGGGAGAAACTGATCGGCCGGGGCAGGGAGTTAAAGGAGCGCATCACCACTCTGGAGGAAGAGTATCGCCTGGCGCAGGAGCGGCTTCTGGACGAAGCGGACAAGATACCGAACATGACCCATCCGGATGTTCCGGCGGGCGGGGATGAATCAGCGAACAGGGAATTGAAACGGTGGGGGGAGGTTCCCCGTTTTGATTTCAAGGCCAGGGATCACCTGGAACTGGGCCAGTCCCTGGACCTGATTGATTTCGAGGGCGCGCAGCAGGTGACGGGCCAAAAGTTCTATTATCTGAAAAACCAGGCAGTGATCTTGGAGCTGGCGCTTGTCCGCTATGCGCTTGATCTGCTGCAGACCGAGGGGTTCACCCCCATGATAACACCGGACCTGGCGCGCGAAGACATAGTCCGGGGCCTGGGGTTCAATCCGCGGGGGGAGGAATCCAATATCTATACGGTGGAAAACACCGGAACCTGTCTCATCGGCACTGCGGAGATCACCCTGGGCGGGTATTTCGCTAAAAGTCTGCTTGCCGCCGAATCGCTTCCCCTGAAGCTGTGCGGGCTTTCCCATTGTTTCCGGCGGGAGGCCGGGGCCGCGGGACAGTATTCCAAGGGGCTGTACCGCGTACACCAGTTCACCAAGCTTGAGATGTTCGTCTTCTGCCTGCCGGGTGAATCGGAGCGCCTGCACGACTATATGCTCGGCGTGGAGGAGCGGATTTACCAGGGGCTGGGCATACCCTACCGTGTGGTCGATGTGTGCGCCGGAGATTTGGGGAACCAGGCCTACAGGAAATACGATATCGAGGCCTGGATGCCCGGCAGGGGCGAGTCCGGCGAATGGGGCGAGATCACAAGCGCTTCCAACTGCACCGACTATCAGGCCCGCCGCCTGCAGATCAGGACCAAACAGGGGGGCGGTAACATTTTTGTCCATATGTTAAACGGCACCGCCGTTGCGGTATCGAGAACTCTTATTGCGTTGTTTGAGAATTTTCAGACAAAAGACGGAGGGGTGACCATTCCCCGGGGATTACGGCCCTACACGGGTTTTGATAAGATAGACGCCCGTTAAAAAGGGGCCGTCCCTTTCCCATATCTGAAGGACAGCCCCCGTTATGCGCGGCTATTTGCACACCTTAGCGAGTACGTCGCTGTATGTTTTGTGAAAATCGGATAATGAGTATTTTCTTTTTGAACCCATGCTTGCCGAGACCTTGTCGTCGAACACCCTCTTGCACGATAGGCAGAGTGCTTTATCTTTGATTGTAATGTAATTAATATCCTTGGAAGCATCTTTTATTGGTTTCCTACAGGAATCACAGATAATGGTTACCATGTTTCTCTCCTCATTAATTAAATTTCGTTTTCATGAGATTCTGTTACTATTTTATAAGATTCTTTTTTGCTTGTCGAGCATTCTTTTTATAAAGATTAATTTTATTTACATGTTTTTTTAAAATTTGTAGTTTATAGACAGACAGGGAGGAAGGGAATGATGAAAAAAGTAAACACAGGCGCGTTGGTCATAATTGATGTACAGAACGATTTCTGCCCCGGCGGAAGCCTGGCGGTTGAACACGGGGATGAGGTCATACCGGTCATAAACAGACTCATGCCCCTGTTTGCCAGGGTGGTGGCCACCCAAGACTGGCATCCCCCCCATCATGTTTCGTTTGCAACAAGCCACCCGGGTAAAAAGCCCCTGGACGCCGTCACGCACCTGGGCAAGGAACAGGTGCTGTGGCCCGATCACTGCGTGCAGGCCACACACGGCGCAGCCCTCCATCCCAACCTGGACCGGAGGCACATACACCTGCTTGTGCACAAGGGAATGGACCCGGATCTGGACTCGTATTCCGCGTTTTTTGAGAACGACAACAAGACCCAAACCGGCCTGCACGGTTACCTGCGGGTGCTGGGAATAACGGATCTTTTTTTCTGCGGCCTGGCCACGGATTACTGCGTGTTCGCCTCGGCCCGTGACGCCCTGGGTTTGGGTTTTACGGTGACGGTGATTCGGGACGCCTGCAGGGGTGTGGATTTTCCTCCGGGGAGCGTGCAAAAATCCCTGGAAACACTGCAAAACCAGGGCGCGGTCCTGCTTGACTCCGGAGACCTGGCACATGCCTGAATCCACATTGTCCTCCGGAATTTCCGGTCTGAACACTGACCTGTATGAGCTTACCATGATGCAGGGGTATTTCTCCCTGAAACATAATCCGGACGTGGTGTTCGATATGTTTATCAGAAGGCAGCCGTTCGGCGGGGGGTTTACGATATTTGCCGGGCTGGAGACCCTGCTTACGGACATTAAGGGCCTGCACTTTTCAAAGGAAGACATCCGCTACCTGGGGGGCCTGCGTTTGTTCCGGGATGATTTCCTGGAATATCTTTCCGAGTTCGGTTTCACGGGAGACATTTACGCGGTGGCCGAAGGCACGCCGGTATTCCCCTCTGAGCCCCTTATCCGCGTACAGGGGAAGCTGCTTGAGGTACAGCTGATAGAGAGCCTGCTGCTCAACACCATTAATTTTCAAAGTCTGATCGCCACCAAGGCGGCCAGGATGTACCTGGCTTCCGGGCGGGGCATTATCGCCGAGTTCGGCCTGCGCCGGGCGCACGGCAGGGACGGCGCGCTTTCCGCATCAAGGGCGGCCTTTATCGGCGGCGCTTCGTCCACCTCCAACACCCTGGCCGGGCGGATGTTCGGTATTCCCGTAAAGGGAACGCAGGCGCATTCCTGGATCATGGCCTTTGACTCGGAAAGCCGGGCCTTTGAAAACTACGCCCGCATCTTCCCCGAGAACTGTATTCTCCTGATAGACACCTACAATTCCCTGCAAAGCGGTCTGCCGCATGCCATCGAAACGGGAAGGCGGCTTAAGGAGCGGGGAATCGATAATTTCGGGGTCCGCCTGGACAGCGGCGACCTTGAGTATTTAAGCAAGCAGGTACGCGGGGAGCTGGACAAGGCAGGTCTTGAAAAGGCTAAAATCGTGGTCTCTAATGAACTGAATGAACAGATCATCCAGCAGTTGGTGACACGGGGCGCGCCCATCGATATCTGGGGCGTGGGCACGAACCTGGTGACGGCCCAGGGAGACCCGGCCTTAAGCGGGGTATTCAAACTCGTTTCCCGCCGGCGTCAAAACCACATGGTCCCGGCCATCAAGCTTTCCAACAATCCCGAAAAAACCACAAACCCGGGCATAAAGCAGGTATTCCGTTTTTATGATGGGCAGGGCTCGGCCTTGGCCGATCTGATGGCCCTGGATAATGAGGTTATACGGCAGGGGGAAGCGTACCGTTTTTATCATCCCTTGTATGAATACAAGTATTTTGATCTCAGTGAGTACGGATCGGCCCGGGCCCTGCTGCAGCTTAAAATGGAGAAGGGCGGGATCGTATACGACATGCCCGATCTTTCGCGGATCCGTGCGCACGCGCTGGAAGAACTTGACCGGCTTGACGATACCTATAAGAGGCTGATCAATCCCCATGTGTACAAGGTGTCGCTTTCACAGGGCTTAAAGGATTTAAAATTTAAATTAATGAAGGAAATGGCGCGGATCCCGTAAATTAATGAAAGGAAGGATTAAAGGAGGAGGATGACAGAAGTATTGAATGTCGGGGAGCACAGAATCGGCCGAGGCAAACCCTGCTTTATTATCGCGGAGCTGGGCACGGGCCATACCAGGGACATGGGGTACGCGCTGGAACTGGTGCGGGCGACCGTACGCTGCGGCGCCGACTGTGTCAAGGTGCAGATTGTATTCGCGGACGAGATCCTGCATCCCCTGTCCGGTAACGTGAAGCTGCCAACCGGGGAGGTTCCCCTATATGAATGCTTTAAAGCGTGTGAACGGGACCTTGCGTATTACCGGCGGATTAAGGAATACGCCGAGGAACAGGGACTGCTATTTCTGTGCAGCGTGTTCGGCACAAAAAGCCTTGACCTGGCCGGGGAGCTTGGTGTTCGTATGGTGAAGGTGGCCTCCCCGGAGCTGAATCACTACCCGCTGCTGACGGAGATCGCCCGGCGCGGTATGCCGGCCGTTCTCTCTACCGGTGTTTCCACCGAGGAGGACATCGGCAAGGCCCTTGCGGCGTTCCCCCGCGATGTGAGTATCCTGCATTGCGTTACCAGTTACCCGGCCCCTGAGAACGAGTATAACCTGCGGGTTATCCCGTGGCTTAAGGCGCGCTTTCACCTGCCTGTGGGCGTTTCGGATCACTCCCTTGACCCGATGATGGTGCCGGTACTGGCCGTTGCCTGCGGCGCCGACATCATAGAGAAACATGTCACCTTGTCCAAACTGGGCGGGGCCCTGGATGATCCCATCGCCCTGGATGCGGATGAGTTCGGGAGGATGGTGCGTCGTGTGCGTGAGGCCGGGGAGATAGGAGCGGATGAGGTTATTGAACGCATGACCGGGGAGTACGGCGGAGAGCGCGTGGCGGCCGTTCTGGGAGACGGTATAAAAAGACTTGCGCCCTCCGAGGAGCACAATTATTACACCACCAGGCGATCGATAATCGCCCTGAAATCAATACCCAAACACGCCCCGATTACCAGGGAGAATATCGCCCTGCTGCGCAGTGAAAAAAACCTGAAACCGGGGCTGGACCCCGAATATTTGCCCGCGCTCTACGGCCGCACGGCAAGCCGGCACATCCCTTCCGGTAAAGGCATCACCTGGGAAGATTTAAATATGATTGACCAAAGCGGTAATTTTTACTAAAATTCATATACATGGAAAAAGTAGCGCCATCGCTGCCTTCAGGAAGCCTCGTTTCCATTCTCACCCTGTTAAAAAACTTCTACGATGCTGAGATTTTTTCAGTACTTATCAAGGAGTTTTACAATCCGGAACAGAAGGTAAGCGTGGCGGCCATCCGCTCCTCCGCCCTGCTGGGCAATGAGAGCGCGATCCCCCATTTGTTTAAAATTCTGGAAAAGGGCAGTCATGAACAAAGACTCGCGGCCATTGACACGCTTGCCGAAATACGTGCGCCCTCGTCCGTGAATGTGCTTTACAAGTATTTTAATATCTTTACCGACAGCGCACAGCGCCTGCAGATTGTGAAGGCCTTAACCAAAATATCCCCCGGGGATGATAAGGTAAAACAGCTGAACCGCCAACTGGTCAACAACCCCCAGGTAAACGCTGATGTAAGGATATGGGCCGTAAAGGGACTTGTTGAGGCGCGGGATATTGATATTATCCGTAAATTGGTACAGAACGGTCACGTTGAGATCAGGCGTGAGATTATAAGCGGTATAATTCATTTTAACAACGAAGAAGCGGTTCCTTTTATTGAAGGCCTTCTTGAAGACTCCCGGTCCTTGCCCCCCTTGGAGATGGGCCCTTTTTTAGCCGCATACATGGTTCATCTCAAACGGCCCGAGACCAAGTTTATCCTGGAGAAATCCAGGAAGGGCGGCAAGAAAATGATCAGTGCCTGCCTTGATTCCATTTTATCGTATTCCGAAGGTTTTCCCTATCCGCTCAATATTTTCAAGGCACTTTTGATCTTTCCCTATTTTGACAACCAAACCGAAGCAATGAACGGCAACTGCCTGGAACGGATTATTTCATTTATAAAGAACGACCACCCCTTTCTATTAAATGAGCTTTCCGTGATTACCGTCGCCCACCTGGAAGCCCTGTTCAACAATGTAAGGAAAAATTTTATCTCCATAGCCGGGGCAAGCCAAAGGAACATGCTGTTGATGCTGCTGTTTGCCAACCTGATTGAGCGTTACGGGAACGAGATTTTGCTGCTTGACCTGAAAGAGTACCTGCGGGGCAGTCTGCGCTTCAGCAAGGCCGAGCTTTTGGAAAACATCCGTATGGTTTTAAAGGGCGCAAGTGACGAAGAAAAACACCGTTTTAACGCCTGCCTGCCGTTGCTGCAGCAGGAGAAGAAGGCGCAAAACCTACAGCTTATCAATTTGTTGAACCGGGTTGATTTCAACCGGCTGTTTAAGCTGCGGCGCCTGAACCGGTTCATCCGCCTGGCCGGAATATTGAATATAAAAACCATAATCAAACTGTTGCAAAATATACTGGAATTTGCGCGCAAGGAATACATCCTCTTTTTGGAAGAGACCAGCGTGGTAACCCTATGCCAATTGTATGATAAGACAACTATGGATGAGGCGGCCGCGTTTTTTTCCAATCCGGGCAAACATTTACCGTCCGTGAAAGGGTACAGCCGGGGCGCCCGTTTTTTCCCCCCCAATCTTTATATTCGAAACCTGATAGACCTCCTGCTCAATAACAGGGTGCCCGACAGCGTGAAGGATCTTGTAGCCGATTCACTGCTGACCATGGATCTCTCCAAGATCAAGGGCGTTCACCTGTCACTGCTGCGCCTGTTGATTAAATCCGGGTTTAAACAGAATATCAAGGAGAAATTGCAGGAGATCACCAGCGCCTGCCCTGATTCCGGCGCGTTCCAACTGCTTATGGATCTGACCGCCGAAAAGGATGTGTTTCTGAAAAATCTGGCCATCCGTACACTGAGGAACATCGCTCGCAGGGATAAGAATATATCCCGTGAGCCGCTTATCAACCGGTTTTACAGCCTCCTGGATGATCCCCAAAAGGAGACCAGGCAGCAGGCACTGATCGCCCTGATAAGCCTGAGGGATGATTACGCGATTGAGGTGCTGGGCGATTATTTCAAGGGTTCCAGACTTAAGGAAGCGCCCCAGGTTCTGAGAAAGCTGGAGAAACCCCTTTCCTCCGAGGTGATTTCCCTGCTGCTTAAAACCCTGGTCATCGACGATGAAGCATTGCAGGAAGTCCTGCGCGAGGTGTTGGGCGGCGAGGTAAACGGAAGATATGCCGAACAGATAAGGAACATCCTGTTGGAGCTGTTGAAGTACCGCCCGCAAACGATACAGGCGGGCACGGCCAAAAGCTCCGCCGCGGAGCTTACGGACAACACTATGGTGGACCGGCCCAAGAAGGAGTTCATATTCAAAAGGGAAAACACGCAGATACTCACGGTGTTTTTTATCGATATCGCGAGTTATACCGAGAAATCATCCCTGATCGATACCACCACCCTGATGAGCCTGATCGAGTCGTTCGAGGGAATTGTTATTCCGATTATTCGCGGGTTGAACGGTACACTGATAAAAACCATGGGAGACGGGATGCTGTCCGTGTTCAAGCACCCGTTGAACGCCATCATCTCGGCCCTGCAGATTCAGGACAAGATAGCCCAGTACGACCAGTACAGGGTTGAACAGGAAAAATTCCAAGTGCGCATCGGCATAAACACGGGAGTTGTGATCAGGAAAGAGGGGGATGTTTTCGGGGATGTGGTAAATATCGCCTCGCGCATGGAAACCGCGGCAAATCCCGGAGATATAATGATTACCTATTCCACCTACAATGAAATAAAAAGCTATGTGAACTGTACTGAGCTGGGTAAACTTAATATCAAGGGCAAGCAGCAGCCCATGACCGCCTACCTGGTCCAGGGGATGAAACCGGAATATTCATATCTGCCCCAGGTAAACGGCAATGAAAAACAACCGTCGGGCGACGGCAAGGCAGGCGAGGCCGTGGTTGGCTTGAAACAATCTCTATTCAGTCCCTGTTTCACCATTCCCGAAAAACTGCGGTTCGGTAAGGATCTTTTACGGGATGTGGGCAAACGCTTCGGGGATATCAGCACGGCCGTGGAGGAGATTGTCTGGGACTACCAGGAAGAGTATGAGTTTAAAAGGTACCTGCAGCAAAAGTGGGATGAGTTGATTTTAATCTGGCAAAAGCGTGACTCCGGGGCGGATCAGGGCCTGAGCGGGGCGGCTTTGTAACCCACGCCTTGACAAAACCCGCCTTTTAGGTATATCACATAAAATAATCTACTGTTTGGGGAGAGCGGAATGCGGTGTGAATCCGCAGCGGTCCCGCCACTGTAACCGGGGATGAACGGGGGCAGAGATGCCATTGCCGGTATCGGGCGGCAGCAACCTGAGGTATTCAGGTGCGCAGCAGCCGATACACGGCGAGAAGGAGCCCTTAAATAAGACGATCCGGAAGCCAGGAAACCCTCCTTAAAACAACAACCTCGAGGAAGGAGAAACCTTATGAGAAATCTTAGAAGAATTTTTTTCGCACGGCCTGCTGTTCCGGTCATGCTGTTCCTATGCGCCCTGCTGGTCGCGGGCCCTGCCTGGACGGAAGGGCCGGGAGACCGTGGCGCGGGCGGTCAGGGGACACCCGTACAAAACGATAAACAAGGGAGCGGCGGGCCGGGAGCGACGGCACCGGATACGTTACAGGCTGAACCGGACATTGACGTGGTGGTGACCGCGGACAGGGCGGAAAACCAAACCACAAAGATACCGGCTTCCGTATCGGTCATCACCGGCCGGGAGTTGAAGGCCAAGGGCAAGGAGACGGTGGTGGAGGCTCTGGAGGAGCTGGCCGGGGTCTGCTTCCGCAGCACCGGCGGCAACCCCGCGCGCGCGGAAATTTCAATGCGCGGATTCGGGGAAAATTCCTTCGGCCGTGTGCTTATTCTGCTTGACGGCAGAAGACTCAACCAGCCGGACATGGCGGCAATCAACTGGCTGCAGATCCCCATAGAAAATATCGAGCGGATTGAGGTGGTGCGCGGCGGGAACAGCGTGCTCTACGGCGATTACGCGGTGGGGGGCGTGGTAAACATCATCACCAAAAAAGGCGGCAGTCAGGCCCAGGCGGACATGTTTGCGTCCGCGGGCGGTTTCCAGGATAACCAGCAGCGCCTGGGGGTAAGCGGGATGATAGGCCCATTTGACCTTGTTTTAAACGCCGAGCATACGGGTACGGAGGGCTATCGTTACCACTCGGCGCTGAGGTCCATAGGCGCAGGTTTTGAGTTGGGAGCCGGGATTTCGGACTCGCTTTACGGCTCCCTTAGTACTTCTTATGAGTGGCTATCCTGCGAGTTGCCGGGAGGGCTGACCGAGACACAGATGGATCAAGACCCCACCCAAAGCCTGACAATATACGGAGACGACGCCACGGAAAACCATACCCTGAATAATATGGTGAGTCTTAATGCCCTGTTCGGCGATTGGGGAGAGCTTCATACGGACCTGTTTTATAATCTGAAGGTGATGACGGATGATTTTGTGTCCTATGCGGTGTATACCGACAAATACCTGCATTCGTTCGGCATCACCCCAAGGATGAAGGCCGTGTTTCCTGTTTTGGGCAGGGACAACAACGTGATTTTCGGCACCGACCTGTTATGGGACATCTATGATTTCAGCAGGTATGATGAAATTGACCGGGAGAACATGGCTTGTCACCGGCTTATCACCAAGGGCAGCTACGGTTTTTTCCTGAAGGACGATTTCGCTTTACTGGAACACCTTAATATTACCGCGGGTATCCGTTATGAGTTGAACCGGGTTGCGGTCAATACGATTTTCGGTACGGATATCGACAACGAGAAGTACTATAATGCCCTGGTCTGGAACGCCGGTATTGCCTGGGAATTTCTTCCGCATTCGAAACTGTACGGCCGTTATGAAACAGTGTTCCGCTATCCCTTCATAGACGAACAGATCAGTTTCCAGGGATATGGTTTTGATTCCTTTAATTCTGATCTTGAGCCCGAGCACGGTTATAACCTGGAAAGCGGCCTGGACCTGGCCCTCTTTGAAAACCTGCTGAATGTACGAATAAACCTGTTTTATCTGGAGATGAAGGATGAGATCAATCTGAACGCCTTCTATGTAAATGAAAACATGGACAACACGCGGCATATGGGCGGGGAAGTGGAGATTAGGCTTGCTATCCTGGACTTCCTTATTCTGGCGGGAAATTATACCTACACCTATGCGGTTTTCACGAATGGGGACAACAAGGACAAGAGGATTCCCCTGGTGCCTGAACATGACGCGTTTGCGGAACTGACTATTAATCTGCCGTTGGGGTTTTCGGCCGGTCCGTCACTGCATTATGTCGGGGCAAGCTATGAGGGCGGGGATTACGCAAATTCCAAACCCCTTGTGGGCGAACATCTTCTTTTAAATGCGTTTTTAAGGTATGTGCCGGATTATATTCAGGGAAGGCTACAGTTTATGTTCCTGGCGGGGAACATTCTTAATCAGCATTATGCCACCGTTTACTACGGCACCTATTATCCGGAACCTGGATTGAACTGGAAAATTTCGGTATCATACAACCTGGAATTATGAATGTGATCATAGATCTGTTTATTCGGGGCGGCCCGCTCATGTGGCCGCTCCTTGTCTGCTCGCTCTGCTCACTTACGGTGAGTATCGAACGGCTGTTTTTCTGGCTGGGGGAGCGGGCTCATAAGAACCCCGCGCTTGTGTCCGAGGTCTTGCGCCTGGGACGTGAGGGCAGGCCGGAGAAGGCCCTGGCGTTGCTTGAGGAAGAAATCGGGAAACAGGATATGACCGCCCGCCTGCTGCGCCACGGTCTGTTACACTGCGGCGGGGAGCCGGGGCTTCACCTGGAGCAAAAGGCCGCCGAACTTATCGCCCGCTGCAAACGCGGTCTGCGTGTCCTGGAGACCATTATCGCCATCGCGCCGCTTCTGGGAATCCTGGGCACTGTCTTAGGCATCATCGATTCCTTCAACATCCTGGGGTTACAGGGCATAACAAACCCGCAGGGCGTGGTCAGCGGTATCGCCGTGGCCCTTATCACCACCGCCTTCGGCCTGTTCATCGCCATTCTCAGCATTGTGCCCTACAACCTCTTCGTTCACCTGCTACAGAAACAGGCCGGGCTGCTGGAGCACAGCGGAACACTCCTACAGGCATTCCTGGAAAAAGGGAAGCCGCAGTGAAGGTGAAGACCGGTTACGAACACAGGCGTTTGAATATTGAGCTGATCGCCCTGATCGACGTGGTGTTTCTGCTGTTGGTATTCTTCATCTATGCCATGCTCTCCATGGCCGTAGAGGACTCCCTGGATGTGAACCTGCCGGACGCCCGGGGCCAGGACAGGCGGCAGGGTATCGTAATCACCATTAATAAAGACAACCTGCTGCTCCTGGACGGGGAGTCCATGCCTATGGACCGTCTGGTAGAGGCTGTAGGCCGGCGCTGCGCAGGGAGCGGCCTCCCCGTGATCATTCAGGGCGACCGGGCCGCGAGTCTGGGGGCGGCCGTGGAACTGCTGGCCGGGCTGCGGCTGCGGGGTGTGGAGCGGGTTTCCTTCCTGGTGCAGAAGAGGGGAGCCGGTGAATGAGGGCGTTCCGGCTTTACCTTCCGGCCGCGGGCTGCGCCGTACTTTTGCATGCGGTCATTGCGGTTGCCGGACAGGGTTTTATGAACCTCCCCGCGACCCGTGAGCCGGGCGAAGAGGCCGGACCGGACCTGCCGCTTTCCCTGCGGATAAGTGTTGCAAAGCAGGGCCCTTCGCCGGCGGCCGCAATAACGCATGCCGCACCGGGCGCGGAACCCGCTTACATCGTTCCTGAAAATCCGACAGCCGAATCCGGCCGGGCTTCCCCGGCCGCCGGAAGTGTGCGTAATTTGGCCCAACATTATGCTTCCGTGATTACGGGCGGCGGGCTGTACCAAAAACCCCGTCCCCTGGCCGAGATCAATCCGGTGTATCCTCTCGGGGCCCGTCTACGCAATGAGCAGGGAGAGGTAGTATACCGAGTTTTCGTAAGCGCAACGGGGCGGATAGAACGAATCGAACGGGCCCGGACCAGCGGGGTTGAGGAGTTGGATGAAGCGGCGCACGCCGCCCTTTTACGCACCGGCTTTTCCCCGGCGTTTTTGCGGGGAAAACCTATTGCAGGGCAGGTGCTAATTAGGATAACATTTAAATGGAGAAAAATGGGAGAGTATTATGAAAAGTGAACTTGTTCCAGGGAAGGAGTATTCCGGGTTTATTCTGAATTCATTGAATGAAATTTCAGAACTCGGGTGTGCGGCGCTCACCCTTACCCATAAGGCCACCGGCTGTCAGGTATTTCATCTGTACAATGAGGACAGGGAGAACGTGTTTTCCTTTAATTTTCGCACACCGCCCTTCGACAACAGCGGGGTGGCGCATATTTTGGAGCATTCCGTACTCTGCGGTTCCAAACGCTTTCCCCTGAAGGACCCTTTTGTGGCCCTGCTCAAAGGCAGTATGAAGACCTTTCTCAATGCCATCACCTTCCCGGACAAGACCATCTACCCTGCGGCAAGCGTAATCGAGGATGACTTTTATAATATAATGGCCGTATACGGCGACGCGGTGTTTTTCCCCCTGCTTAAAAAACAGGTGTTCGAACAGGAGGGATATCACCTGGAATACAGCGTGCCGGATGACGATAAAAGCGAGCTTCGGGTGGTGGGTGTGGTGTATAATGAAATGAAGGGCAACTATTCCAGCCAGGAATCAATCGTTTCGGAATGGTCCATGCGCTCCCTGTTTCCCGATACTCCCTACGGTTTTGATTCCGGGGGGGAGCCGTCTTACATCCTTACCCTGTCATACGAGGATTTCATAGATTTCCACCGCATGTATTACCATCCGTCCAACTGCAGGATTTATTTTTACGGAAACATTCCCACGGAAAAACACCTGGAGTTTCTGGAAGGCAGATTTTTAAAACACTTTAAAAAGACAACCGTCAACTCTTCCATCCCCCTGCAAAAACCATTTACCGCCCCGGTGCGTCTTCAGAAGAGTTATCCCTGCCCGAAAGGTGAGCCGCTTGAGGCGAAAACCACCATTACCCTCAACTGGGCGCTGCCCCAGGCCACGGACGGGTTTAATGTTTTGCTGTGGGAGTTTATTTCGGAAATTCTGTTGGGCAGCTCGGGCGCGCCGCTTTGGAAGGCCCTGGTTGAGTCTGGCCTGGGCCAGGATGTATACCCCTACAGCGGGCTGGAAACCGAGCTGCGACAGATGGTATTCAGCGTAGGGCTGCGCGGAACCGATAGAAGCCGGGTGCGGGAGTTGGAGGACCTGATTTCGGCCACCCTGCGCGACCTTTGCGCGGGCCAAATAGACCGGGAACTTATCAGCGCGGCTATAAACCGGGTAACCTTCAACAACCGTGAGATAAAAGGGGGAGGCTATCCCTACGGGCTCCGGCTCCTGCGCAGGATACTGAGGGGCTGGCTGCATGGAGTATCGCCGGAGGAAACCCTGGCCGTAAACAATCATCTTAAACGCATTACCGACCTGGCGGACAGCGGGGGAGAATACTTTGGTCAGATGATGCGCAAATACCTGCTGGAAAATCCCCATCGCAGTACCGTGGTTGCGGTACCCGATCCGGCGTTCACGGAGAAGGATACCGCGGGGCTGAAGGAATACATTAAGGGGGTGGAGCGTACATTGACGTCGGCCAGGAAGCGGGAGCTTCTGGAATCGCTGGCGGAGTTAAAGGCGTTTCAGCAGAAAAAGGAGACGGCGGCCGATGAGAAAAAAATACCGTACCTTAAACTGCAAAGCCTGCCCGCGCAGGTTGAACACATACCCGGTACACGGGGACGGCCCTCCAGGGAGATCGAGCTTTTTACCCATCCCATGGAGACCAACGGGATAACCTACCTTGATTTCGCTTTCTCCGCCGGGGGTATGGATAAAAATCTTATGTTGTTTGTGCCTCTGTTCGCCAGGATCCTGGGCAAGGCGGGCCTGCCTGGCGTGCCCTATGATGAGGTACAGCGGCGTTTGGCCTCGCTGACCGGCGGTTTTGCCGGTGAGCTTTTAGTCAGTAATAAAATCGGCGAACGGCAGCCGGCTGAGGAGGTCATTTTTCGCCTCAAACTGCTTGACGATACGCTTGAGCGCGGCCTGGGGTTGGCGGGCAGCCTGATCCGGGAGGCTGATTTTACTGATAAGGCCCACCTTAAGGATATAATCCGTGAATATTATAATGATTACAAGGCCTCGCTCATCCCCCAAGGACACCACTATGCCATGATCCGGGCCGGCAGCAGGTTTTCCGCCGTGGCGGCCGGTAAAGAAAAATGGGAAGGCCTGGAACAGTTTTTATTCGTGCATGAGCTGTGTACCGATCCGGATGACGGGGTGGAACGTTTAATCCCGGCGCTGGAGAGAATCAGGCGCTTTTTGCTTGTGCCCGGCAGGCTGAAGATTAATATCACGGCGGGTCAGGATCGCGTTCAGGAGACCGGGGAACTGCTTGCGACCCTGTTCTCCGGCTTACCCGCATCCGAACCCGGAAGGCCGGACGCGGGCGGCGGGAGTACGACGGTACAGACCGCGCCGCCGTCTTCGGCACGGATGATGGAAAGCTTTATCCTCTCAACAAGTGTGAATTTCACGGCCCACGTATTGCGTGGAGCGGCCTTCGGCACCAGGGAGTATGCCTGGGAAGAGGTATTGGGGCATATATTGAGAACAAGCCTGCTGTGGGAAAAGGTGCGAATGCGCGGCGGGGCCTATGGTGTGTATTCGGCCCCCATGGGTTTTGATGAGCTCTTTTACTTTGCTTCATACAGGGATCCCAACCTTTCCGCCACGCTGACCTCTTTCAAACAGGCATTACTGGAGCTGCTGGCCGCCGCCCCGGGACGCGCCGAACTGGACAAGGCGATAATCGGCACCGTATCCCGTTATGAACTCCCCTATAAACCCCACGACAAGGGATTTGTGGCCTTTAAACGGGCCTTGATCGGAGTAACCGACGAGTTACGGCAAAAGAACCGTGATTATACCCTACACATAAATAAAAAGGAACTGAAGCTGTGTGCGAAGATTCTCCTGGCCCGCTTTGACGCCGGCGGCACGGTAATCCTTACCAGTGAAGAGAGATTAAAGCATGAGCGCAAAAACCTCGGCCAACCGCAGGGGGCCTCTACCCGCCTGCCCGTGTAACGGGGCGGTTAAATTTTTATTTTCGCTTGACGGCGTGTAAAAGATTCCCTAGTATTTTAATATAGGAATAGTATGGCGGAAATATCAACATTTGACAGGTTGGTGCACGAATTAAGTTACGGTCAGCGTAAGGACCTGCTGACGCGCATCGAACGTTCGGCCAAGATCTCCCAGGAGCCGTTGATAGACGTATTTACCGAAAAAGGCGAAAACCGCGTTCAGAAAGCCTATGAACGCATGAGTCTGTTTAAAAAACTGAAATTATTCCTGAAAGCGCTTTTTGCCGGTAAGAAGAAAGAGGAGATGCTTGAGGAAATTCTGCTTAACCGGCTTAAGAAACAGATCGCGCATCAGACAAACCGTCTGGTTGACTTCAGATACTCAATTTTCCTGGAAGAGATGAAGAATGAACTGGATGAGCTCGCCAAGGCCGCCTTTTTTTTCAGGAACATTATGCAAAAATGCCTTGGTAAGGAAAAATCCAATTTTATCGCTTTTTTAGGCAGCTTTGAGATGCCTTCTACGCACGAGCGCCTGCTTTCCGAAATAAGTCCCGCCAGAATAATGGCTGAATTAAGCGAGAAACAGGAGCTGAACATCAAGCTGGAAACCGAAAAACGCCTGCGCGAGATAATCAACAACATTCCGGAGGCGGACAGGAAAAGAATGTACCTGGAATCACAGGCCCTTTCCTCCCTCTATTCATTCTGTACCTTCCCCTTTGAGGAGTTGCCGGAGCGATTCGGGTACGGCCACTTTAAGGGCAGGCTGACCTGTGAATTTTCCGACCTGGCCAAAAGACTCGGTGACCTGGCAAGTATCATGCTCAGTGTCGTGGTCCCGCCCACGGTAGGCGCGTTAAAGGCGCTTTTTCTCTTTTATAGTGAAGACAGTATGGAACAGACGGACTTCAGCCTTGAAGATCATCTGCTTGATGATTTTAAGCGGGCGGAGGAAGCGCTGGTAAAAATCCGCCTGTTCAACAGGCGGATCCCCCTGATTCCACTTTTGAAAATAATTCGGAGAAATTTCAATTATACGATTTCCGCGCTTAAGGGAGGTGAGGATTGGCTGGCCCTGTATAAAAACTACTGGGCGGACAGGCTGGATGAACAGGTCAGGCAATACCTGGCCAAGAAGAAAACCGACGATCTGGAGAAACAGGCCCTGGAGTTCCTGGAGCTTAAAGAGTTTCCCCAGGTAAAATATTATCATCCCCAGTATTACGGGGCGGACCTTCGTATTAGGCATTGGCGTTCTCTGGGTGTTATCATCGGTTTTTTCAGAAATATCTATTCCACCGTCATGTACCGGCCGCTTAAGATACTTTTGGTAAACGGTGAGTTTTATAAAAATGCAAACAGGGTTGAGTATACCGATTGTTTTAATTTCCTGCATAATCTGGGCAACGTATTGTCCTCCTTTGAGAAAAAACTCATGCCTCCCGAGGGGGAGTACGCGCTCAAGTTTGAGGAAATTGCCAAAAACCGGAAGAGTGAAAAGGTTGAGGTTAAAGATACCCGGTCGGTATTCGTAAAAATCGACAGTGAGGCCCGTGTTATTCTGGATGACACCCTGTCGTATCTGCAGACCCTGAAATCAATTTTAAATGGGGTGTTATACAGTGAGATGGGCGGGAAGTACGACACCATTTCCAATCTTGGCTATATCGGCGGCAGGGAAAATCAGGGGCTTCTAAAAGAATGGGGAAAAATTCTTCAGCTTGTAACCGGGGCCCTGGAACTGCTGAATAATCTTCGCACTATTGAACTGTCTTTAAGCTAAGCCACAGGCCGCATACCCATGAAATAAAATTGCGACACATATAAAAAAAGCGCTTGATTTTTTTTAGAGGGAGTTATAGGATGAAAATTCGTCTTCCATCCGGCGGACGCTTCAATAACATACCCCCGATTATTCCGGCGGGAGAGTGTGGTGACAAAAATCAAGAGAAGGAGCATTTTGCCATGAGCAAGAGGGTTGTCATGTGTGCGTTTATTATTGTACTTTATCTTTCCGTGGGATTCAACTGTAATTCACTGGGTCTGAGCGTGAAACATACGGTTTCACTGATTAATAAGGGGACAAGCAATGAGCTGAGTGAAGGATACCTCTACATCAACGAACAGGAACTTCCTCCTTTTTTTGAGTTGGTCATCATACAAAATCAGATATTCCAGTTTGTGCGCGGAAAAAACGGATCGCATGAATGCGGATACTGGCCGGAAACACGGTTCGAACTGCCGCCTATAAAAATAACGGAACAGATAGATAATAAAGAAGTTGAGCGCGGTTGGTATTTTTCCGATCTGGACGAGAAAAAGGCGCATACGCCCGGGGATTGGATTTGGATAAAATCGGGAGATATCCGGGCTTACGTGGATGCGAAAAAACTGCCTAATTTTATCAGGTCACAAAGGGCCGAACTGATGAATCTGAAAAAATCCTGATTCGGTTTTTATAATAAGCTTTTTTTAAGGCCGAGGACACTTTTCTTTACAAGTTGTGAGCTTCCCTTTTTACAGATAAGCACCGCGTTGTTTTTTACAATCACATGCAGATTTTCCACATCAACCAACACAACCGGCAGATCCGCCAGTACATAATTGTTTTTAGACCGGGTTTGGATCAGGTTCTTTTGATCATGGGGAAAGTGCAACGCCACCTGGTCCCAGCTTCCCACGTCACTCCATGTAAAAGACGCCTCCACCATGGCCCTGCTTTCGCTCTTCTCCATGATCGCCGTATCCACCGATACGGTGGGAATTTTCCTGTATGCGGTTTTAAGTCCGGCTTGCAGGGGCACAACACGGATCGCCTCGCCGCTTTGCGGTTCCGGCCTGTAGGCGGCGCCAAGAAAAGGTTTTCCGACAGCCGGTGCCAGGCGCGCTAGCTCCCGTATAAACAGGCTGCGGGTAAAGGCAAACATACCCGAGTTCCAGTAATAGCCGCCCCCAGATAGAAAGGCCCCGGCCGTTATCGGGTCCGGCTTTTCCGTAAACTCAAGGGCTTCGAATCCCTGTCCCAGGGGAGCGCCTCTTTTAATATACCCGTAGCCCGTTTCCGGGTGGGTTGGGGGAATACCGAAGGTAACAAGATATCCGTCCCGCGCCAAAGCCATGGCTTTGGCTACATCATTTCGAAAATCCTTATCCGGTTCGATCAGGTGGTCGGCCGGCAAGACCAAGAGTAGGCCGTCCATGGTATCCAGCGAATGGAGGTAGGCGCAGGCATAGGAAATGGCGGGCGCTGTATTTCTGGCCAGTGGTTCGGGCAGAATATGCAGTTCTTTTCGCGCGGCATAGCGTTTTATTATCGGCGCGCTTTGCCGGATAATCTCATCCACCTGGTCCTGATGGGTAACCACAATGGTCAGTGTAACATCCTTCAGCCCCAGTGACCGTCTCAGTGTGCGCTGGTACAACGAGGAACCCGTATTAAAGTCAAGAAACTGTTTCGGGCGGGCGCTGCCGGACGCGGGCCATAAGCGGGTTCCCGCTCCGCCCGCCAGGATGATAATGTACTTGTTCATCTAAATCCCCTCTATAATGTTAAAGCCAAAAAAGGCTAAAATATCAAGTGAATTTGCCTCTTAACCTTATTTTTTTAAAAAAAACTTGACCATAAAACCAGAGTAATCTAAAATCAACTCATCATACAGGAGTTGTACTATGCCGAAGGGTTTTACACTGGAAATTAATCCCTCTGTATATCTTGCAAAATACCGAGGGAACAACACATGGCAGGAAGAGTTCAAGGAAATGCCGCATATGATAAAGGAAGAGGAACAGGCTTTGGAACCGGACAAGCGCCTGGCGCTTATCAGGAAACGGAATTCATTCCCCGAGCTGCCGCTGGTGAATTATACCACCCAGTACGGAATGGGATGTTTCGAGGGCCTGAAGGCCTTTCCGCAAAAGAACGGCAGCCTGAAACTATTCCGTCCGCTGGAAAACGGCAAGCGCATGGAAGCCTCCATGCGCGGTCTGTTGATGCCGGTGTATTCCAAGGAAATGTTCGTAAACGCCGTGGTAAAGGTGGTGGCAAACAATAAAAGGCTGGGCTTCACCCCGGCCTACGATCCGGAATGGGAAACGCAAGATTTTATTTATGGGAACTCGGTATACGTAAGGCCTTTCTCCTATTCGGAATCGGCCATCGGGCTGAGCATAAGCAAGGAGCCGTGGGTGGCAATCGTCACCACCGTGGTGGGCACTTATTTTATGGCTGAAACTCCGTCAGCCGTTACCACGGAAATGATCAGGGCCACACCCCGCGGTACGGGAAGCATCAAGTGCAACGCAAACTACGTTATCGCCATTCTGGCCAAAAAACATGCGGAGGCCAAGGGATATATGGAGGCCGTTTTTCTTGATTCCCGCGAGCACAGGTTTGTTGAAGAAGGATCTTCGTGTAACATATTTTTTCTGCTAAAGGATGATACTTTAGTAACACCCAGCCTCGAAGATACCATTCTGCCCGGTATTACCCGTAAATCCATTCTGACCATCGCCGCCGACATGGGCTTGAAAACCCAGGAGCGCAGAATTTCAATCCAGGAAGCCATGTCCGAATCCAAAGAGGTCTTCGTTACCGGTACGGCCGCCGGCGTCTCTTACATCGAATCCATTACCCACCAGGGGAAAACCGCGGTATTCAACGATAAAAAAATCGGGGACGTATCGCATAGCTTGCTTGTGACCCTGAAGGGCATCCAGTACGGCGCAAAGGAAGATAAATACGGTTGGATGATCGATGTGGAAGGCTGACTAAACCGGGTCTTTTTTTCTGAACCGCATCTGGTTAATATCCATGGGCAGATCATCATAAATAACCGGCTCGATATTCTTGGAGTGCATGATTATATCCATGTTGGCGTAAGGTTCCGGGGCCGGCTTTTTTATCAGTCCGGAGCTTGTGGCCGACAGTCTGGTACTATCCAGGCGCTTCATGGTGTCGGGATTGCGTGACAATACATCGAATATCTTCGCGGAATTCTCCAGGGCCACCAGGCCTTCGGTGACCTTCTCCTCATCCCGCATGGCCAGGGCAATCTCGTAATAGGTAACACCGATGTTATTATAGGTTATATACATTTTTTCCATAAGGGCATTATGCACGGGATTGTCTTCCGGGCGCAGGATTGCGATCGAGTTTTTTTGATCTTCAAGCAAACCCAGCAGGTAGATATAGTTTCCCAGCGCCGAGGAGTAGGCCTTGCGTTTATAGAGGGTGTTGGCCAGGGCAAAGAGGATGGCCGGGTTATTGCGCATCTCAGCGGACGCGCCGTAGAATTCAAGCAGCGCGTTTTCATAATCCCTTCTCTGGTAATAAATGTAACCGATTTTATACCTCAGGTCCGGCGGATTGTACATATTGTTTTGGGCCTGCACGTACTTCTCCAGGGACAGGGTAAAATGCTCATCAACATAATAATAGATATCGCCCAGGTTCGCGTAGATTTTCCCGAAGGCGGGGTCTAGGCCCACCTCCCGGCTGCGCTTGGCTGTTTCAAAGAGATTTATGGCCTGGGAATAATAACGTTCGGCCTCGGTGGTGTCAGAAAAGCCTTTCTGGGTATAATAATATTCTCCCAGCAGGTTATAGGTAAGAATATACTGTTTGATTCTCTCCGGTGTCCGTTTCTCCGGGTTGTTCTCAAAAAACCGCTTGAAGATATCCGGGGCCTTGATCAGTACATTTTCTTCGGACTCCGGTTGATTCAGCATGTTAAAATAACGGGCGAACTCATAATAGGTTTCGGGAACCGTATTATCCGCGGAAAGCGCCTTGTTCAGGATATCCTTGACATCGTCCATCTCCTGCCGGTCGATCAGGTAACCGGCCAGGCGCGCGTAAATCTCCGCGTCCGCGGGCTCATAGTGAAGGTCCTTAAAGTAATTCTTATACCATTCCACTTGTACAGGGTTGTTAACGTGAATAAAATAATTGAGCAGTCGCAGCATCACCTCGTTCTGCGCCGGGTACCTGTCATGCAGCTGCCGGTAGGCATGCAGGGCGTCCTCATAGTGAGAGTTGTCCACATCCCCCCATTGCAGGTAATTCTCCGCGGCGGCCAGCAGTCCCTTGTAGTTGAAAAGGTCTTTGTTTAATATATGCATGTTCAAAATGTCATTTGCCTCTTTATAAGCCCCCTCAAAGGTCAACAAGTCGGCATAGTCCAGGGCGCCCTTTTCATCGTAGGGATATCTTTTAAGCAGTGCCTGGTATTTTTGTTCCGCGAGTTTGTACTGTTCCTTTTGCCTGAACACGTCGGCAAAACGGTAATACTGGTCCTTATAATCCCAGATACGGCGCGCCTCTTCAAATTTCTGGTTTCCGCCCGTGTAATCCCCCTGCATCACCTTGTCATACCCTTCCTGGTAAACCGAAAGCGAGGCCAGGGGCTGGTAGATGAACTGGTAGCCGAACAGCGCCAGGACTATGAGTACAAAAATACCCACGGCGGCAATCAGAAAGGCCGGACCGAGTTTGTGTTTAAAAACATAGGCAAGGCTTTCTTTGTCGCGCTCAAAGGCCATGCCCGTCTTTTTTTCATACCGCCGGGGAAGCGATATCTTCTTACCGGTAATGCCGCTTACAAAAGCGGCGATCTCCCTGGGCGGCTGTCCCTGGATCAGCAGGTCCAGCAGCGTGCGCAGGTTGTTTCCTTTTAATTCCCTTTCCCCGATAAGCTCTTCGATAATGATCTTGAGATTTCTGGGCAGTCCCGCCAGGGTCTGCTGTAAATTATCAAACTCTTTATCCGAAAGCCGGATGTCCTCGCCCGCCGCTTCCGGAAGCTCTCCCGATACGGGGACTGAAATTTCCTGTTCCTCCGGCTGACCCGCCGGGGGTTCCATTACGGGTGGGGAGGGGGCGCCGGCTTCGGCGCCCAGGCCGTACTCCTCACCGAAATCCGGCAGGGCGAATTCATCAAGGGCAAACTCTTCCTCACCGCCTTTTTCCCGGGACGGTTCCTCGGGGCCTGCAGCGCTGATCTCCTCCTGTGGGGGGGCGGAAGGTTCAAAAGAAGGAATCTGGAACTCCGGTTCTTCCGCGGAAGGCTCCTCGCCGGCGGGTGCTTCAATGGGCGGTATCTCCATGGACGGTTCCTCGCCTGTCGGCGCTTCCATGGACGGCATTTCAATAGGTGGTATTTCCGCGGCCTGCTCTGCGGCGCCGGAGGACTCGGACGTTGTGTCCAAATCCGTAAGTCCGGCGAATATATCTTCATCGGATACAGGCGGACCGGGCTGTTCGCCCTCCGGCGCCTGTTCGTCCTGCGCCGGGGGTTCGGTTATATCGGAAATATCGGGAAGCTCAAAATCACCGAAATCGGCCTCACCGGAAGGGGGCGACGGCGGGGCCTCTTCCCCGGGGGGTTCGTTTCCTTCAAGCAGACTGTCTAATTGTGAGACATCAAAATCCTCGCCTATGGGGGCCTGCGGCTGTTCTCCCTGCATTTCGGATTCGGGTGCGGGAGGGGGGGTAACCTCTTGTTCCCCGCCCTGTACGGGTTCAAACTCCAGATCCGGTTCCGGGGCGGGGATTTCCTCCCCGGTCTCCGCTACAGGTTGGACGGGTTCGGACTCACCGGCCTCTCCGCCCTCATCGGAAATTCCCAATAGGTCGGTAAGATCGGACGACAATCCCTGCTCAGGCGGGGTAAGCTCATCCTGCTCCTCCCCCTTTTCGCTTCGAATTTCCTTTTCTTCACCTAATGAGTCCAGTACTTCCTTGAACTGTTCAATGTCTTCCAGACGCGGCATTTGAGTCTCTATAACAAGGTTCGGTATGAATGAACATAATTCTTAGGTTTCTCTACTTAAGCCTTGGCTTTTTTTTCCGAGAATCCTATTATAGTATAGTAATAAAATGAAAAAACTTAAAACCTTTTTAGTGATTTTTCTGTTGTTTTTCGGTGCCCTGAGTATATTTGCGGCGAACGGAACCTCCCTCTACCTCTACATTCAGGAAATAGGGAGCGCGGGACCGCCGCAGGTATACAATGACTCGGTTATATTCACCTATCAGGCCTCAACACCGGTGTATTACGTGGGCGCGCGTTTTGAGCATGAGAATTACAGTATCCTGCATAAATTTTCCAGAAACGCCAAGAAGCTTTTCGTGCTGGTCATCCCGATCCCGGAAAACACAACCCGTTTGAAGTACAGGATAGTGGTCGACGGATTATGGACGGACGATCCCTTCAACAAGATGACGGAAGAGGATGAGTTGGGGATAAAGTACTCACTGGTTATACTGCCTGAAAAACACACGATATATATCACCAGCCCCGAAATACTGCAGCGGGGTATGGTAAAATTCGCCCTTAAGGCGGAGCCCAAAAGCCAGGTATTCATCGCTGGGGATTTCAATAATTGGAATCCGTTTATCAATGCGCTGGAAGAAGAAACACCGGGATTATATACCATCACCCTGAAACTGTATCCGGGTAAGCATTATTATTACTTTCTGGTGGACGGTATCAGAACAATCGATCCGTATAATACCCAGGTGTTCACCGATATGGACGGGCTTACCGTTTCCGGGTTTACGCTGCCCTGGGACTGAGATTATTTCGTTTATTCCTGGTTTAACGTATCCGTTTCTTCCTTCTGGATCAGCCTTTCCAGAATCAACCCCAACTCTACGGCCAGGGCCAGGCTTACACGCAGCGCGTACTCACCGGGTTTGGGCGTTTTTAGTTCGGTGCAGAGTTTTTTATACAGGGAGATTTCCTGCTCAATTAATTTGAGGCATGTCTCCTTTTGCCCCGCCAGGTTGACAAGAATTTCCCTGGTTTTATATTTATCTTCCAGTGCAAACGAAAGTACGGATCTGGCCCTTGCGAACTCCCGCGCCTGTTTTGTATACAGCGGCAGAAGCTCCTTAAGCCTGATGTTGGCCAGGATATTTTTTTCAATATCCTTTAGGCTTTCCGTTTTTTCCTCATGTATCAGGATGGAATAGTTTTTCTGGATATTCTCGAAAATATTGGCGAAGGTTGTCCTGAAATTCCGGTAGAAGGATTCGGCCTTCTTTTTATCTTTAATATTGGGCGAGAGTTTCTGCATGGTTTCCCGTTCCCGTTTATAGATAAAAATCTGGGTCAGGATCATCTTTACCGCGGGTTTGTTCTTGTACTCGGGATTTCCTTTGATCCTGGCCAGCACGTCGGCAATGATCAGATTTATATCGTTCTGCTTCTGAGCCGCCGGTGTCGTGTCTTTGGCAAAGGAAAAAGCGAGTGAACCGGAGGCGAACAGGCGCTGGATGAGCACCAGAAAGATCAATATATTCAGATTGCCGCCTTTAACCTTTAACTCGTCAAAACTAAGTGATTTGAATTTCATCTCCTCCAGGGTAGTAAAGAAGGGATTAAGCAGCCCGGTCTTATATTCGGCGATACCCGACTCAACGGCAAACTTCAGGCCGCTCATATGGTCGGAGAGCTCCTCGGTGGTCAGCCCGAAATAATCTATGAGTTCACGAATTTTCAGTGCGGATTTTGCTATATCCGCCCAGTCGCCGCTGATGCGATTGTTTAGTTCCTGCATAAGGGTTATAATAGTATGCTTTATCCAGGCTTTCAAGCCCATACAAATGTTGAATTTCGCTGATCTTCCTATTATAGTAGGACACGGGGATATTCGGATTAAAAAAATCATAGGTCTTGTAATCATGTTAGGTTCGGTTGCGCTTGCGGTATCCGGCCAGGTTTCTATCAGTGGAAAGCTGCTGTACGGGTGGAGCCTGGGCGGTGACGGGAATGATCTGATGCAGAATCACCGTATTGACGATTCGGCATTGCTTCTCACCCTTACACCGTATGAGTTTGTTCAGGTTCACATTGGGGTGGCGGCTCCGCATGACGCGGTTGTATCCGGGATAAGTGAAATGGCGGTTGAGGAGCTTATCGGCCTCTCCCAGGCAAATATAAGTATGGATCTTCTTAACGGCCTGGGGTTGTATAGCATCCCGCTCGGCGTCACCCTTACCGTGGGCCTGGTTGACAAAGAGGATGTTGATCCGGCCAAGATATCCATGCATGAACTTGAGGATGTGTCACAAATGGAGCTGGCCGACTGGGCCGTATGCCTTGACATAGACAGCGGACTCCTGGGATTCAGGGCTGCGATTGCCACGTCACATCTTGAGAAACCCTGGCCTCATACTCTGATAAGCTTCTACGGCCATCCTGATCCTTTTGTCTTTGAGCTGGCCTTTGAGGCATTTGATAACGGTGAAACCGCGAGCGCCCATGCCGGGGCCAGCCTGGGATTGGATCTTTACCTGAATCAGACCCTCTCGCTTGCCGTGGGATTGGATACGGATATGGGGTTTATCCCCAGATATTCCGAGCTGTTCAGTTGGGGCGCGGCCGCGGCCCTTGATTATAACACCGGCGGCCTGCGTGCCGCGGCCTCGCTTGCCCTGCAGGGCAGATGGGGTATTGCGGAGAACACCGAGATTACCGGCGAGGTTATAAGGGGATGCTCGGCCGCCGTCCAGCTGTGGCCCCTGGAGGTAATGGGAATGGGCGCGGCCGCGGTATGGGGCCTTACCGGTAACGCGCCCTGGTATCCCCTTAATACGGAGTTCGCTTTACTTTTTCAGCTGGGTCCGGTCAAGATGGCCTTAGGATACCTGCTGGCGCCGGAGCCGGCGGCCGACGAGGATTTGGCCGATGTGCTAGTCTGGGCCACGCGGCTGACAGACTCAGCGGGCAGGCACTTAAGCGGGATGTTTTTTACCGTAAGCACTGAATTCTAATCTACCTGCATTCACAATTCTAAATTGCCATAAAAGGAACAGAGCTAATAATAGCCGGCTTGTTTTTTTAGCGGTTATTCACTATGTTATATGGCGATGAACGATGAATACCTTCCATTGGTGGATGCTGCGGGCAGGCCCGTGGGCGGGGCGCTGCGCAGTCAATGCCACGGCAATCCCTCCCTGATCCACCCGGTTGTGCATCTGCATGTGTGTAATTCCGCGCATAAACTTTTTTTGCAAAAGCGTGCCGACCAAAAGGACCTTTTCCCCGGTTTTTGGGACACGGCGGTGGGCGGTCACGTGGGCTTTAGTGAGGAGATTAAGGACGCACTGCAAAGGGAAGCGCGGGAAGAGCTGGGTATTGACGCCGGGGCCGCGAAATTCCTCTATTCATATGTCATGCGCAACAAGTTTGAAAGCGAGTTCGTATACACCTACCTGCTTTCCTGGAATACAAAGCTCCGTATAAACAGGGAAGAAATATCCGAGGGAAAATTCTTTACCAAGACCGAAATTACGAAAAAACTGGGCACGGGTTTTTTTACACCGAATTTTGAGCAGGAATGGTCCATGCTGCGCAGTTCCGGGGCCTTTTAATGGGCACACCCCCGGAAGTACGGTTCACCTTTGCCAAGACCGAACATGATCCCGTGGAGACCGCGGCCAGGACACGGTTCGGGTTTGATTACCTGTATCCGTACCAGCGCCTGGTGATCGCCAACACCCTTGAGGGCACGGACCAGATTGTGATTCTGCCCACCGGGGGCGGGAAATCACTGTGTTTTCAGGTGGCCTCCTGTTTTCTTGAGGGATGTACCGTGGTTGTGGTCCCCCTGCTTTCCCTGCTCCACGATCATGTCCGCAGGCTTAAGGAGGCGGGGCATACCGCCGGTATTCTGAAGGGAGGGCAGTCACAAGCCGAGCGCGACCGCCTGTTCCGCGACGCGGCGGCCGCCGGGGTCAGGATTATCTTCGCCACCCCGGAAGTACTGCTGGTGAAGAGCGTACGCTCCCGCCTCGGGCGGCTGGCGCCCTCCCATCTGGTGTTCGACGAGGCGCACTGCATAAGCGAGTGGGGGAAGAGTTTCCGTCCGGCCTACCTGGAGATGGGCGCGCTTGTGCGGGAGCTGGGCGGAACCGTTGTCACCGCCTTTACGGCCACCGCCTCCGAACCGGTATGCCGAAAACTTAAGGAGATTTTGTTTTCCACACGGCTGCCGCGGGTGGTGACGGATGTTCCCGACCGGCCCAACATATTTTATAAGGCCTTACCCACACTCTCCAAAGCACGTACGCTTACCGGTCTCTGTTTACGGGAAAAAGAACCGCTCCTTGTTTTTTCCCGCAGCAGAACCGGTGCGGAACAGTACGCCAGGCTGTTGCGGCGAAGGCTCGGACGCTCCGATGTCTATTTTTATCACGCGGGTTTGACAGGGGAGGAACGAAAAAAGATAGAGGGTTGGTTTCTGACCGCCGGGCGCGGTATACTCACCGCCACCTCGGCCTACGGCATGGGTGTGGACAAGCCGGATATCAGAACCGTGATCCACGCCGATGTGCCCCCGTCCGTGGAAGCCTACCTCCAGGAGTCCGGGAGGGCGGGACGCGACGGAAAGCCAAGCCGGGCGTTGGCGCTTGTTTCCGCGGATGATATCGCCTTTGGGCATGCCATGGAGCGCGGGCACCGGACCCTGCGTTTCAGGCGTTTGCTTACGGCCCTGGGCCCCGTATCGGGCTGCAGAAGGGAGATGCTGCTCGCCCTGCTGGGCCATACAATCGAACTCTGCTCCGGATGCGATTTTTGTCTGGGGGATATAACGCGTGAGCCGCCCTTGGAAAAAAGGCTTATGACTTTTTTCAAACACTGGAACCGGCGCCTGACCCTGCGCCGGGCCGTGGATGTGTTAAAAGGAACCGAATCATGGGAGTTGCCGCGGCAGGGGTATATCCGGCGCAGCGGTTTCGGTATGCTGGCGGATTGGGAGGAAGATGACATCCGGGAGGCCCTGCGGCTGTTATGCCTGGCGGGAAAGCTGCGTATCCCGGAACGCGGCCCCTTTAAAAGACTGATACATTACCGCCGGTAGTGAAGGACCGGGTTTGAAATGAGACAATTGCCGATCTAGGACCTCATGTATAGAAATTTTGGACGGGGTGTGATAAAGTTACAAGAGGGGCTATAGAGGAAGGAAACGTATGAAAACGAGTGAAAAGATTATAATTATCATGGGGGTGTTGACCGTACTGGGGCTTGCGGCCCTTATTACCGTTTTTTTGGTCAAGGTCTCGCCGGCTGAAAACGCCAGAGTATCGCTTTCCGCCTTAAAGGCGCCGTCGTCCGACCAGGCCCTGATCACCTTTCTTTCGGGGCGTGTGTATGTATACAGGGGCGAGGAATGGAAGTCCGCTGGTATCGGTGATTTCTTGGAAGCGGACGATTACGTGCGGGTGTTTGCTGACGCTTACTGTGAAATTCAGTTCGGCGACGGTTCGGTTGTCGCTGTTCAGGAGAATACGCTGATTAAAATGAGCCAGGTGTTTCACGGAGACCAGGGTCTGGATATAGAGCTTGATCTGAAACTTGGTACGGTGCTGTGCAGTGTGCAAAAACTGGTCGGCAATTCCAAGTTCACGGTTACATCCCCTACCATGGCTTTTGGGGTGCGCGGTACCAAGTTTTTTGTCCAGAAGAAACAGGGTACCACCCTCGTGGCCGTGGAGGAGGGAAAGGTGGCGGTTCTCTCCCCGAACACGGGCGCAGAGAGGCTCTTGGTGGGGAACAAGCAGGAGGTTGAGATAAACGATACCGACGGTTCCCTGGGAAAGTTAAAGGACCTGTCGGCTTTAAGCGAAAGCCAGCTTGAGTTGATTAATAAGCTCAAGTTATTGCCTTTAAAAGAGAAGTACATCATCGAGCTTGTAAAAATGGCCGTGGTAGCCGATCCGTTGGACGCCGAGATCTTTCTTGACGGGGAGAGGGTAGGGTACGGCGTCTACGCGGGCCTGTTTCCGGTGGGAACCGAGCTTGGTTTTACGATCAAACATACTGGCTATTTAGAAAAGAGTTTTAAGGTGACCGCGGAAAAGGGTGGGGACAGCGAGTATCGCGTCAAGCTGGAACTGGCCAAACCCATGGCCGGGCTTGATGGAGAGAAAATTTCCGTAGACCTTAGGGCCTTGGCCGAAGAATTAAAGGGTAATATTGAGCTGCTGCAGAACAAACTTCAAATAACGGAGGCTGAAAAGGAACGGTTCAGAAGTAAAATGCAGGAACTGAATGACGATTTGAAAAAACTGGCCCAGAAGGATTCGCAACTCGAAATCCAGGTAAAGCAACTGCGCGACGAAAAAAACAAGCTTGAACAGGATTTAAAGGTCATCAATGAGGAGATGAAGGCCCTGCAGACCGAGTTGGACCAAAAAAACGAACTGCTGCGCTCCATTCATGAACAGTCCGGCAATCCGTAAGAGCACCGGCAATTACTGTTGACACGCCCTTACAGTTTATCATAGTATGCAAAAACCATGACCGGCAGGGAACTTAAAGAAAAGTATATAAATTTTTTCCTCTCCAAACAGCATGTGAGGATCTCCGGAAAGTCGCTGATTCCGGAGAACGATCCCACAGTGCTTTTTACCACCGCGGGCATGCATCCGCTTGTGCCCTATATCCTCGGTGAGCCGCATCCGGCGGGCAGGCGGCTGGTAAACTACCAGAAATGCATTCGCACCGGGGATATCGACGAGGTGGGAGACCTGGGTCACCTTACCTTTTTCGAGATGCTCGGCAACTGGTCGTTGGGCGACTATTTCAAGCGGGAGGCGATTGAGTACAGCTTTGAGTTTCTCACCGGCGGGGAGTGGCTGGGGTTTCCCGCCGGGAGACTTTCGGTTACCGTGTTTGCCGGGGACGAGCTTGTGCCTCCCGACGAAGAGTCGGCGGAGATCTGGCGCTCCCTGGGCATACCCTCCGAGCGTATATTTTTTTTACCCCGCGAGGACAACTGGTGGGGGCCCGCGGGCATGACCGGGCCCTGCGGACCGGATACCGAGATGTTCATCGACACCGGAAAGCCGGCCTGTTCGCCGGAGTGCAGACCGGGCTGCGGCTGCGGAAAATATTTCGAAATCTGGAATGATGTATTCATGCAGTACAATAAAAAGGCAGACGGAACCTATGAGCTTATGCAGCGCAAAACCGTTGATACGGGCATGGGCGTGGAGCGCACCGTCGCCATGCTGCAACAGAAAAAGAGCGTGTATGAAACCGAGCTGTTTTCCCCCATCATAGGGGTATTGGAAGAAGCGCGCGGCAAACCCTACGGCGCGGATGAGCAGGCGGACCGCTCCCTGCGCATAATCGCCGATCATATCCGTGCGGCCACGTTCATCCTGGGGGATGAGAACGGGGTGACACCCTCGAACCTGGGGCAGGGGTATATCCTGCGGCGTCTGCTGCGCCGCTCGATCCGGCATGGGCGCAAACTCGGGCTTGAGGGCGGGTATCTGCATAACGCCGCCGAGCAGGTTACCGGCATGTTCGCCGATCAGTATCCCGAGCTGGCCCGTAATTCCAAAACCATTCTGGAAGAAATAGACCAGGAGGAGGAGCGCTTTCTGCAGACGCTCTCCAAGGGAGAGCATGAGTTCGAAAAACTCCTGCCCAACCTGCTTAAAAACCCGGACAAGGTGATCCCCGGCCGGGTTGCCTTTAGGTTGTATGACACCTACGGCTTTCCCCTGGAGATAACCGAGGAGCTGGCCTTTGAACACGGTCTTACCGTTGACCGTGAGGCATTCGGTAATGCGTTTGTAAAACACCAGGAGCTTTCCAAACAGGGTGCGGACAAGACCTTCAAGGGGGGGCTGGCCGACCATACGGAAATGACAAAGAAACTGCACACAGCCACGCACCTGTTGCATCGTGCCCTGCGCATGGTGCTGGGGGATCATGTTAAACAAAAGGGCAGTAATATCACCAGTGAACGGCTGCGCTTCGATTTTTCACACCCTGAAAAAATGACCGACGAACAGCTGCGGCGCGTTGAAGAAATCGTTAACGAGCAGATTGCCAAGGACCTTCCTGTTACCATGGAAATTATGACGCTGGACCAGGCCCTGGCCGCCGGCGCCATGGCCCTGTTCGGTGAGAAATATGAAAAAAACGTAAAGGTCTACTCGGTGGGTGATTTCTCCAAAGAGGTCTGCGGCGGGCCGCACGTGGAAAGAACCGGTGGTATGGGAAGGTTTAAAATAACCAAGGAACAGTCCTCCTCGGCGGGAGTACGGCGTATCAGGGCGGTACTGCTTAATCCTTGAGTTTATCGAGCATTTCCGTAATACGGGTATTACGCTGCCCAGTCCGCATAAAGCGCGTCAGGATTTCCATGGCCTTCTCTTTGTTTCCCAGTTCCAGGTAGCATTCGGCGATTTCGGTATAAAGCCTTGGGTTCTTGGATTCATTTACTAAAAGCCCGGTCAATGATTCCAGCGCTTCTAGGAAATTTCCTTTTTGTTTGTTGATGAGCGCCAGTCCCAAAACCGCGTAGGTGTCGAACTCGATGTTGAGTGCCCGCTTGTAATATTCCTCGGCCTTTTCAAGCTGTTCCAGGTTTCTAAGCGCGTCCCCGGCCCTGGTAAGAATTACCTTGTTGTTGGGATCGGTTTCAAGAATCTTCAACCAGTACTCAAGTGATTTTTCATGGTTGTTAAGCCCCCGGTAGCAGTCGGCCATGCCGAACAGCGCGTAAAAGTTTCTTGGTTCGGATTTAAGGGCCTGGTCAAAATAATAAATTCCTTTTTCAAAGGTTTTAAGCTTGCGGTGGCAGTTTCCGATGGAGGTGAGTACGCGAATATCGATGTTGTCCCCGTGGATGAGCATTATCTTTTCCCAGTATTTTAAGGCGGATTCATACTCTTTAAAATCATAATGGAGATGACCCAGTCCGATCAGCGCGTACGCGTTATCGGCCTCCTTTCCCAGGACTCGAAGGTAGACCTCTTTTGATTTTTTGAAATTCTTCACCTTGCGGTACGCGTCGGCCACCCGGGTAAGCACGGTGATGTTGTTCTCGTCATGGACAAGGTATTTTTCCCAGATTTCAATGGCTTTGGCGTATTCCTGGAGCGCCTTGTAGCAGTCGGCAAGCCCGAACAGCGCGTAATTATTACCTTCATGATATGCCAGACACTTCTTATAAAAATCGATTGCCCGTTTATAGTTGCCCTTTTTTCGTTCCACATCGCCGATTCCCACCAGCGCGTAGTTGTTCTCCGGTTCGTATTCCAGGATTTTAAAAAAGTTCTCCTCGGCCTCGGTGAGAAGCTCTTCCTTAAGATAGTTATACCCCTTTTTTGAAAGCTCTGAGATAAAATTAGTGATATCATCCTTGCCTGCATCATCGTCAGCAGTGTTGTGCACTTCATCGTTCGGTACTTCATGGTTTTCCATTTATGTCACCTCTCTTCTTTAATCCATTTTTTTACAATTGCAGCCATTTTTTCTATCATTCTGTTTACCTGTTCCGGATACTTTGCCAGCCAGTACATTCTAAATGCTTCCAGCGGTTTTTTTTGCTTTAGGTAAAAATCGCCGAGCCTGGCAAGCCCATCCGCGTAATCGGCGGTAAGAAAAATCTTCTTTGCTATATCAAACTTACCCTGATTAAAATACTCGTTCCCCTTGCGGATTAAAGCAATTCTTCTTTGATCACCGAGTTCAACTTTTTGCCTGGTGAGCTTTAGAAATCCGTTCTTCGGTATTTTTTCCAATATTTCCTTATTTTTCATATTACATATTTAATGTGCTCATAATAAATAATAAATAAATCTCCCTCCTAAATCAATCGCTTTTTGGAGATGAGCATGTGTGGACCTTTAGGATATTGACCCTTTTGTTGAAATGTCCGTTATTTTTTCATTATATGCGTACGCCTGACTCAGGGCCTTGCCCAATGCCTTGAACAGTGATTCCGCCATGTGATGGCTGTTCTTACCGGCCCTGGTCTGGGCATGAATGCTGATTTTGGCGCGGTTGGCCAATGCATAAAAAAACTCCCGCAGCAGAAGCAGATCAAAGCTGCCCACCACATTCTGGGGAAAGCGTACGGAATAGACGCAGGTGGGTCGGCCGCAGACATCGATTGTCACCTCGGAAAGCGCCTCATCCATAGGGATTACCGCGTGTCCGAACCGCTTCACCGAAACCGCGCCCGAGACCACGGCGGCAAGGACATCGCCCAACACCAGTCCCGTATCCTCGACAACATGGTGTGCGTCGACCTCCGTGTCTCCTGCGGCCTTGATCAGCAGGCTGAAGTTGCCGTGAAAGGCCATGGCATGCAGGAGGTGATTCAGAAAAGGGACACCGGTGTCGATTTTGATATTTCCCGGGGTGTCGAAGTTCACCTCAACATCAACATGGGTCTCCCTTGTTTTTCTTTCAAGTTTTATTTTTCTTTGTTTCACACCGGGTGGAATTATACAGAAAAGACGGAACAAACGCAAGCTTTCAGGCAGCAATAAAATAATTTCCAAAAGAGGAATCCCTCCCCTTGCAAGCCTACCCTATTTCCGGTATTTTTTTACATAAACGATTGTAGGGTATAAAATTTGAAGAACATCATCATCAAGGGCGCGAGGGAGCATAACCTCAAGAACATCGATCTTGTGCTGCCCCGCGATAAACTCATAGTGGTCTCCGGAATCAGCGGTTCCGGCAAATCATCATTGGCCTTCGATACCATTTTCGCCGAGGGCCAGCGCCGGTATGTGGAATCGCTTTCCGCCTATGCCAGGCAGTTCCTGGGCCGGTTGAATAAACCCGACCTTGATTACATCGAGGGGCTGTCTCCCGCGATTTCCATAGAGCAGAAAACCACGCACAAGAACCCGCGCTCCACCGTGGGTACTGTTACGGAGATATACGACTATCTGCGGCTGCTTTTCGCCCGCATAGGCGTGCCGCATTGCCCGCAGTGCGGCAGGAAGATCGAAGAGCAGTCGCTGGATCAAATTCTGGATACCATCCTGTCTTACAATGAAGGAACCAGGATTATGATTCTGGCCCCCCTTATCAAGGGAAGAAAAGGGGAACACCAGAAACTGCTTGCTGACGCCCGGCGTTCGGGATTCGCCCGCATCCGCCTGGACGGGGAGATCATCTCCCTGGAACAGGAGATAAAGCCGGATAAAAACAAAAAACATTCGCTTGAAATCGTGGTGGACAGACTGACGGTCCACTCGGAAAACCGGCAGCGCCTGGCCGAATCGGTGGAGGCCGCGTTGGAGCTTGCCGCCGGAAAGCTCATTGTGCTTAAAGAAACCGCGGCCGGGCAGGAGGAGCACTTTTTTTCCCAGACCCACGCCTGCGCTCAATGCGGCCTGAGTATTCCGGAGCTGCAGCCCCGGTTGTTTTCATTCAACAATCCGTACGGGGCCTGCCCCGACTGCTCGGGACTGGGCGTTACCCTGGAGTTCGATCCGGATCTGGTGGTTCCGGACCAAAGCATGTCGTTTAACCAGGGGGCGATCGCGGCTTACAACCCGGATGCCAACTGGTACCGGAGCATATTCAGGTCTTTAGCCGCTCATTATCATTTCAGCCTGGATACGCCGTTCGACCGCCTGCCCAGGCATGTGTTCCGGGCCATTCTTTACGGCACCGAAGAGATAATCGATTTCACCTATACGAACAGGGAGCGTCAGGGTAAGTGGGAGTATTCGACCAATTTCAAAGGGGTGCTGCCCGATTTAAAGCGTCGTTACCTTGAGACAAAATCCGATTATATAAAGGAATGGCTTGAGGGCTACATGCGGCAGAAGGAGTGCACCACATGCAAGGGCAAGCGGCTGCGCCCCGAAAGCCTGGCGGTAACCGTGGACCACAAGAATATCTACGAGGTTTCTATTTTATCCGTAAAGGAGGCGCATGAGTTTTTCGGCCGGCTGGATCTTACGGAGACCCAGATGAAGATCGCGCACCAGGTGTTGAAGGAAATCCGGGCGCGCTTGGAGTTTATGCAGAACGTGGGCCTGGAATACCTGACCCTGGAACGGCGGGCCGCGACGTTGTCGGGCGGGGAGGCCCAGCGCATCCGGCTGGCCACCCAGATCGGCTCCTCCCTGGTCGGCGTGCTGTATATTTTGGACGAACCCACCATCGGTCTGCACCAGAGGGACAACACGCGGCTGATCAATACCCTGAAGCACCTGCGTGATATCGGGAATACGCTGATTGTGGTGGAGCACGATGAGCAGACCCTGCGCACCGCCGATTATATCGTGGACCTGGGACCCGGGGCGGGAGTGCACGGCGGACAGGTGGTGGCCGAGGGAAGCCTGGAACAAATTATCGCCAACAAGCGCTCGCTTACGGGAAAATTTCTGTCCGGAAAACTCACCATAGAAAAAAGGAAGAAGAGGCGTATGCCTCCGGACAGGGCCGTCACCATCAAGGGCGCGCGCGAACATAACCTGAAAAAGATTGATGTAAGTTTTCCCCTGGGTATCCTCACGGTGATTACGGGCGTATCGGGTTCAGGCAAATCCACGCTGCTGTCCGATCTGCTGTATCCCATTCTTGCCAATAAAGTAAGAAGGACACATTACGCCGAGGGCGCTTACGGCGGAATCAAAGGCGCAGAGCAGATAGACAAGGTGATAAACATCGATCAGAGCCCCATTGGCAGGACGCCCCGCTCCAATCCGGCCACGTACGTGGGGTTGTTCACCCCCATCCGCGATCTCATGGCCAGGCTGCCGGAATCACGGGCCCGCGGGTACAGACCGGGCCGGTTTTCCTTCAATGTCAGGGGCGGCCGCTGTGAAAACTGCGGAGGAGACGGCACCATCAGAATAGAGATGCATTTTCTGCCGGACGTATACATCACCTGTGATGTGTGCAAGGGCAAACGGTACAACCGTGAAACCCTGGAGGTGAGGTACAAAGGGAAAAATATCTATGAGATCCTGGAACTGACCGTGGATGAGGCCTACGATTTCTTTAAAAAAATCCCCGCCGTCGAACGAAAGCTGAAAACACTGAAGGCCGTGGGCCTGGGCTATATCGGGTTGGGGCAGTCCGCCCTCACCCTATCGGGCGGTGAGGCACAGCGCGTAAAGCTTGCGCTGGAGCTCTCCAAGCGGAGCACGGGAAACACGTTTTATCTGCTGGATGAACCCACAACGGGGCTGCATTTCTCCGATGTAAAAAAACTCATGGAGGTACTGCACCTGCTTGTGGACCAGGGCAATACCGTGGTGCTGATCGAACACAATATGGATGTGATAAAGCAGGCCGATTACATCATAGACCTGGGTCCTGAAGGCGGAGACAAGGGCGGCGAGCTGGTGTGTGCCGGCACCCCGGAGCAGGTGGTAAGGTGTGAGAGGTCATATACGGGCAGGTATCTGAAGGATTATTTGTAGGGGAATATTCCGTCCGCAAAACATAGAGGATAAGCCGCGAATGGTGGTATGAAAAAACTTGTTTGGGCGCTGCTATTTATTATCTGTACACGGCTGCTCGTTTTTCCCCAGGAGAACGGCAGCCCTTCCGACGGTTCCCCCGCGGCGACCAAGGAAAAAAAAGATACCAAAACCCTGCTGCAAGACACACTGGGCCTGGATATAGACACGGCAAGCTACTTTGAGCTTGTGGCCTGGTGCAGGACTATGGGGCTGGATGATTCCGGGTCCCGTACGGACCTCCAGCGGCGCCTGCGGGCCCATTTTGATATTTCCCCGGAAGTCGCAGAAGCCAAGACAAAGGCCAAAAGAATTGAGATCCGGTCGGCCGAGTCTTCGGAGTATTTTTCCATAGAGGAGGTTGATGAGGACTATATTCTGCTGCGGGGAAAAGTTGAGCTGATATTTACCGAAGAGGACGGCCAGACCACCCATACCATAAAGGCCGAGCGCATCCTGTACAACCAGTCCCTTAATGTAATTTCGGCCGAGGGCAATATAGAATACACACGCAAGAGGGGGGAGGAGGAAGAGGTATTCCGAGGGCAGAGTTTTATTTTTGACGTTAAAAAGTGGGGTGGTGTTTTTTATAAAGCCAGGGGCGAGCAGGAGAAAGAGGTGGAGGACAACAAAATCCTCTTTGTCTATACCGGGGACACGATCTCCCGCCTGGAAAACGAAACCGTCATCCTGGAAAAGGGTGCCATCACCTCAAGCAAGGATCTTGATAATCCCAATTACAAGATAACAGCCGGCAAGATATGGGTGTTCGCGCCCGGTGAATGGGCCGTACAGGACGCGGTACTCTATGTGGGAAGAATCCCCATGTTATACGTTCCCTTTTTTTTCCACGCAGGAGACGAGCTGTTTTTTCACCCGGTTGTGGGGTATAGGGACCGCGAGGGTTATTTTTTACAGACCACCACCTATTTCATCGGGCAAAAAGAAACCAAGCCCAGCGTTTTTTCCTTTTTACAGTTTGAGGAACAGAAAGACGAGCAAACCTCCCCACTGTACGAACAGGTATGGCGCGGCCTGTTTCTACATAAAAAACGAAAAATAGCCCGGCAGAACGGTGAAGCGGAACAGGGCGCACCGACGGTTACGGGCGCGTTCAAAACACTCAAACTATATCTGGATTTCTACAGCCGGCTGGGGGGATTTACGGGTGTTTTACTGGATATGGACCCGGTTTTCACGCTTAAGGGCGGCATAGGCATAAGCAGGAGTATTTTTTTCGGATCAGAAGGGTATACGCCGTTTTATAACGGCAAGGAATATTGGAACAACGGGTATTTTTTCGGCTATGAGCTTCCTTTTCGCTTCGGTTTGGAAACCGAGTTTAACGTAACCGCCGGAATTCTGAAAAAATTGTCCGGTAGTTTTGAAATGTATTCCGATCCGTTTTTTACCACCGATTTCTACGATCGCTCCGAAGATATAGACTGGCAGGAGGTGCTGGGAATTCAGATAAAGGAGAAATCCGCGCAGGTTGTTCAATCACAGGACGTAAGCGCTTTGGAAAGAAAAAATATTTCCTGGACCCTGGACAGTAACATCGGCTTCGGCGGATTGTTTTCCACTCCGTACCTGTCAACGCTGGAGATAAAAACCTTTAATTTCCTTTTTGAATGGGAGAGCAAGTTTGTTCCCGATTATAATATCGATCCGACCATGTCCGATCCGAGCCGCATGTTCTATTACCCCAAGCGGATGGTGTTTCCCAATGCCACCTTGAGCCTGGGCGGGAATATTTTTTCGATAAAAGATACCCAGGAAGTGACGGAGGTCGGAAAGCAGGAAACTCCCTCCGAACCGGGTCTGGGTATCATATCCCCTTTCCCTGATGAGGTGACGGCGGAGCAGGCGCAGACGAAAAACGGCACTGAAATAAATATTCGTACGCCTGAGGAACAGCCGGATCTGCCCGTAACGCATACAAACCAGCTGTTCTCCACCTCGCTCAACTATACGTTCAACCAGAACATCACCATGGAGTATCCGTTTGACTACGGTCAATGGAATACGGTAGGCGATATTGATTACAAGACCAGGTATGACAGTATGAAGCTGGACGGCGATTACTGGTTTACCTATAATATGAACGCGTGGAACAGCATGGTTGATCTGAACGTCAGACTCAAGCTGACAGAGCGATATAAGACCCTATATGATAAATCCGACTCGGTGCCCCAGACGGAATGGGACGGCCTGCTGCTTTCGTCGTACCAATACTCCAATTTTACGACCACCAAGGAGACAAACTTCACCTACAAACCTTTCGTGGATAACGACCTTTTCAGCCAATCCAATATTACCTATAAGCTGTACTGGGATATTTATAAATATGAGTTTGATGAGCTGGATAATAATACCCCGGTATACCGGGACAATATTTTTCTTTGGAACAAGCAGAAGGTATCGCAGCATGAGGTTGCGGGCAGCCTTGTGTACCAGCCGGCGGACAAGCCCAATTTCCTCAAGGTTACCTATGATATGCCCCCCACGCTGGGCAGCCTTGAAACCGAGCTTAATTTCTTTGTATGGATTACCCACACCATAATGGTATGTGAGTACCAGCAGAACGCAACCACCGAAGACTGGGCCTTCCAGCCATTAAGTGTTACCGAGGAGGTAACCCTGGAAAATTATTTTATGTTTAAGAGCATCTATCGTTATGATATCGAGAACGACCGCTCCAAGGATTTAAAGAACACCCTGAACCTTTTACCGTACCAATATAACTCGGGCCAAATGTACCTGTTAACGCAAATTTTTGATCTGAACTTTGAAGAGGACACCATAGACAAAAGCGAGTCAACTATGCGGCTTTGGTTTTTTTCCGCTGATTTTCTGGCCAGATATATGTATCCGCTCAATCCCCTGGGCAGGGTTTCGTCAACCGATAAGGAGTTTCTGGCCAGTAAGCTGAGCTTCAACCTGAATTACGATACGGGCACACTCTATTTCTGGCTGAACAGAATTCGCATGGACACAAGAATAAGCTCGTCACTCAACATCGACCTTCAGCAGTATGTGGCCAGTAACCTTACTTTTACGTTCGAATTTGTATTCTATATACATGAGTTTTTAAACATAACCTTAAAAACCACGACCATAAACGATAACGTGTATCGTTATATTCCCGGTTTCCCCGAAGCCGTGAGCCGGGCCATATCAGACGATTACGGTGTGAATGTGGATATCGGATGGGTGAATCCCCTGGAAGACCTGTGGAACTCATTCAAGTTCTGGGATACGGACGCCCGCTACCGCTCGTTTTTTAAACTCAAAGACGTAAGCGTCACCGTTACTCATCATCTGGGAGACTGGGATCTCTCCCTTACCTTTAACGGCGCCTTCCAACAGGAGCTGCAGACCGACGGAAGCACCAAGTATGAATGGACCCCGGTTGTTTCAATCTCGTTAAAATGGAATCCCATCCCCGAGATCGATACCGAGATCCATTATGATAAGGATGCGGGCATGACCTTCTAAGGGCCTGTTAAAAGCTTGACTTTGGGTGGCCGATCTTTGTAGAATAGAGATATAAGGAGGACGTACTGAGTAAAGGTCCCACATTGGTTCTCGAGAATGTTGACAACCTGCACGAGCTGTTCGGGGAAAACGATAAAAATCTTACACTTATAGAAAAACTTTTAGGAGCCAAGGTTTTTATTAAGGGGAACGAGATTTTTCTGGATACGGACGATGAAGACAAGAGGGCCGTTTTAAAGGATATTCTGGCCCAGTTGGAGGATTATATCAGGTTGGGGCAGGTGCCCGGTACGGATTTAATAAAGGCCATTCACGGTTCACTTAACAAGGGCAAGGGAGAAAAGGTCGATTTTTTAAAAGAGACCTTTATTGTCATCCCTCATGGAACGCACAAGGTATTCCCTAAAACCTACAACCAGGCACTCTACATTGACGCCATAAACAAATACGAGATGATTTTCGGCATCGGTCCGGCGGGTACGGGCAAGACCTATCTGGCGGTGGCCCTGGCCCTGAAATACGTGTTAAGCCGCAGTTTGCGCAAGCTGATAGTCACCAGGCCGGTGGTGGAGGCGGGAGAGAGTCTGGGGTTTTTACCCGGTGATCTTACGCAAAAGATAAATCCCTACCTGCGGCCCATAGATGACGCCATCCAAAACCTGGTGCCTGTCGAAGTGATCCGGAAAATGGAAGAGAACGGGACCATCGAAATAGCGCCGCTGGCCTATATGAGGGGCAGAACCCTGGCCGACTGTGTGGTTATTCTTGACGAGGCCCAGAATACGTCGCAGGAACAGATGAAGATGCTCCTCACCCGCATCGGGGAAGGCACCAAAACCATTATTACCGGAGATATAACCCAGATAGATCTGCCCGTAAAAAAGGAGTCAGGGCTGCTGCACGCCATCTCAATCATGAGACATATCAAAGAAATATATTTCCAGTTTTTTAAGGATACGGATGTGGTCAGGCATCAGCTTGTGCAAAAAATCGTAAAAGCATATGAAAAAGACAGTGCTGGACAATAAATCTCCGGAAGGTTTTTTAAAACGAATCCTGCCGGTCAAAAAAAACATGCGCTTTAGTGTATTAATAGTCGGGATCTCTTTTATACTTGCAAATGTTATCATTATTTTCGCCACCCAGTCGGGCAACCTGTTCCTCCGCTATAATATCGGGGAGTTCAAACTATATGAGCCCGCTCCTTCCACGTTTGTACTGGACCGGGATATCCTCTGGATCGATGAAGACGCGACCCAAAAGGAACGGGAGAAAGCGGCCGCCACCGAGCCTCTGGTTTTCAGGATGAGCGATGATATTTCCGCTGAATGCCTTAAGGATTTTATGAGCTTTCAAGACGAGATACTGGGCCGAAACCAGGAGGGCGCTGAGAACAGCCTGACTCCTCCCCGGTCACCGGATGAAAGCGTGATACGGTACCTTGGAACCTCGCCCTATGCCGATCTGATTCTGGAAAACGCCAAACAGCTTCTACGTGAGGCGCTGCAAACCGGTATCGTGGATCTAACGGGCATAGAGGCCAGTTGGAAGGATGTCGTCAACATCAAAATACTGAAGCAGATAGATAAAAAACAGATAATTGAACTTGTTCCCATAAATGACATTATCCGCATCCAGGACCTGCCCAAGTGGGTGGAAGAGAAATTGCTTGCGGTTTCTTACGATGACCCCAAGGCCAAGCAGGTAATCCTGGCCCTGGTGACGCATTTTTCCAGGGTGAACGGGTTTTATGATAAAACACAGACCGCGCTTAACCGCAAGGAAGCCATGGAACAAGTAAAACCGGTTGAGAAATGGCTTAAAAAGGATTCCATAGACGCAACCATAGTGGAAGAGGGGAAGACCGTCACCAAGGAGATTTATTCCAAAATTAAAGCCTATTGGCAGCACGCCGTAAAGGTAAACATCAATACAATCGTGGGTACCGTTTTCCTGTTTATCATTATTTTCGCCTTCACGATTTTTCTGCTGAATAAAAGCTTTATGCGGCGGGCCTTAAAATCCCAGGAAATTCTGTTGCTGGTAATCCTTGCCATGATCTATCTGGTTCTAAGCGTGGGACTGATGCATGTTCTTCCCGATGACAGGTGGTATCCGTTCTCCCTTATTCTGCCCACCGCGGTCTTATCCATCCTCATCACATTGGTTATCTCCGCCGAGGTAAGCGTCGTTTATTCGCTGTTCCTTTCGCTTTCCCTACTCTTGATTAAATCCGATATCGCCACCTTTGCCTTTGCGTTTTTTTCAGCCATTGGGGGTATCGCGGTGGCCGTCAGAACCAAGGAGAGGATAGACCTGGTAAAGGCCGGTCTTTACCTGTCGGTTATTAATGGCGTCATCATCGCGGCCCTGGGATTCCTGAACAACCTGGGGGTTGTGGAAATTCTCTCACTTATGGCATGGGCCGCGGGCAACGGCTTTATGTGCGCCATCTTAAGCCTGGGATTTCTGCCCATCCTGGAGCACAGGCTGAATACGCCCACGAGGTTCCGTCTGATGGAGCTTTCCGACATTAACCTTCCGGTATTGAAACGCATGCTGGTGCTGGCCCCCGGCACCTATAACCATTCCATAAATGTGGCCAACCTGGCGGAGTCCGCCTGTGAGGAGATAGGGGCCAACGCCCTGCTGGCGCGCGTGGCCGCGTATTACCATGACATCGGTAAGCTTGATCAGCCCGAATACTTCATTGAAAATCAAAGCTCGTATAACATCCATGACGAGTTGAAGCCGAGCCTGTCCGTGGCCGTAATCAAGTCTCATGTAAAATTGGGCGTAGAAAAGGCCAAAGAACTCAATCTGCCGCAGGCGGTCATAGACATCATCACCCAGCACCACGGCAAGGCGGTGATCAGTTATTTTTATAACCGCGCCCTTAAAGACAACGGCAATAACAAGAAGGTATCACCGATTGAGTATTCATATCCGGGGGTAAGGCCCCAGACCAAGGAGGCGGCGGTGGTTATGCTGGCCGACGGCGTGGAGGCGGCGTCACGCACGCTGAAAAAACCTTCCATGGCCAAGATAGAAAAGCTAATCTGGGGCATCATCGTAGACAAGTTCAATGCGGGTGAGCTTTCGGAGTGCACCCTTACCTTCAGCGACCTGGACACCATTAAAAAGGCGTTTGTGCAGATTATCGCCGGGTACTTTCACCAGCGCATTGAATATCCAAAGCTGAAAGAGGGCGTACGGTGAACCGCGTCGATGTCACTGTAACACACACACAGTCCCCGGAGGACCCCGATTACGCGGAACATGCCTGCAGACGGATTCTTAGCCTGCTTCACAAGGACGGGTGGGAGTTGTCGGTGCTGCTTGCCGATGATGAAACAATAAGGAAACTGAATAAGGAATACCGCGGAATCGACAAACCCACCGATATCCTCTCCTTTTCCCAGATGGAAGGCGGCGGGCTTCCCGGGCGGGAGGGTGCGGAATACATCCCGGCCGGTGATATCGTCATTTCATTGGACACCTTACATAAAAACTCACTGCGCAACCGGGTGACGCCGCGTGAAGAGCTGACACGACTCCTGGTACACGGCATATTGCACCTGGCCGGATTCGAACATAATGAGGAAGACTCACATGACCGGATGCTTGCGCTTCAGGAAAGCATTCTACGTGAACTGCTTAAGGAGAAAACCGATTGAAGAAAGAGGGATTTTTAGAAAAACTGTTTCGTAAAAACTACGAGATCAGGGATGCGGACTGGAAAGGCCTGGATAATGAAGCCAAGGAGATGATCAAGGGCATCATAGAGCTTTCCGATTCCGTGGTTAGGGAGGTGATGGTGCCCAGGACCGATGTGGTCTTTATTTCCCTGGCAAGCTCCTTAAAGGATCTCATTCCCCTGGTTGTGGAGTCCGGGCACTCCCGGTTTCCGGTGTACCAGGAGACCCTGGATAACATCATGGGGATTTTGTACGCCAAGGACCTGTTGCGCTCCCTTACCAGGGAGAAAAAGGATTTTTCCCTGGAAAAGATCATCCGCAAACCGTATTTCGTACCGGAGAGCAAGAAACTCAACTCTCTGCTTAAGGAGTTCAGGCGGCGCAAGGTACACATTGCGGTGGTTGTGGATGAGTACGGGGGAACTTCGGGTATTGTGTGTCTGGAGGATATCATCGAGGAGATCGTGGGAGAGATACAGGACGAGTTCGACAAGGAAACCGAGGATATCATCGAGATCGGGCAGGGGGTGTACCTGTGCGAGGCCAGGATCAACCTGGAGGACCTGAACGAACGCCTGAACCTGCCGCTGCCCACCGGAGACTCCGATACTCTGGGAGGATTTGTGTTTGACCTGTTCGGCAAAATACCGATAATCAATGAGAAGGTTGTTTATAACAACATCGAGTTTATTGTACAGCGGATGGAGGGAAGAAAGATAATAGCGGTAAAGCTTGTGCTTCCCAAACAAAAGGAAAATAACGAACATAAACCATAAAAGGAAAGGAGTATTTATAGTATGGGAGGGAACTATAATATTCTGGCGCTGTTTTTAGCGGTCTGTTTTTTTTGTCTCCCGGTATTGCTTTCGGCCCAGGGTACGGAGAGCGCGGTTGACCTTTACCGCCGGGGGATGGAGGCGCAGGAGGATGAAAACTATTACCTTGCCGTGGAAAAATACAAGGCCGCGCTGGATGTAAACCCGTATTATCTTGAGGCCATGAAGGGCCTGGCCCAATGCTTTTACTATTTGAACGAGTACCAGGAGTCGCTGCGCTATATTACCCTGGGGAAAAAATATAACAAGAACGACGCCGAACTTTTGGCACTGGAAGGACGTGTCTGGATTGTGCTGGGCGATCTAAACAAGGCCCAAGCGGAATTCTCACGTGTGCTTACGCTTGAGCCCAATAATATCGAGGCCATGGCCGGTATTGCGCTGCTTGATATAGCCGCGGGCAGAACAAGTTTCGCCGTAAAACAGTTCGAGCAGGCCCTGCGTATCTCCCCGTCCTATCGGCAGGCGCTGTTGGCGCTGGTGATCATCAACCAGCAGCTTATGAACTACCCCGCAGCCGAGCGCTACCTGGAGCTTGCCTTGAGGCACCATTCCAACGACGCGCTGGTGCATTTTATAGCCGGGAAATACTATTTTAAGCGGGGCAACTATGAGCAGGCCGAACGGCACCTGGCAACCGCGCTGGCCCTGAACAACCATAATGAACAGGCCCGCGAGCTGTTGGGGAGGATCTATTTTGCGATCCAAAACTATGACCGCGCTACCCAGGTTCTGGGCGCTCTGCCCCAAGGCAGCGCACTTTATTACCTTGCACGCTATACCATGGCCAAATCATACGAGGAAAAGGGAGATATCGACAACGCGATCATCAATTATAGGCGGGCGCTCGGCACGCGTCCGGACGATGAGGCCTCCCGGATTGCCCTGGAAAACCTGATCATCGGCTCCTCACTGCCCGAAACAGATCCCCGTCGCGCCGAGCAGGCCTCCGTACGGGTGAAGCAGGGGGACTTGTTCCGTTCAAAATATTTGCTGAATTTGGCGCTGCTGCAGTACCGCATAGCGGTGATGCTGGACAAGGTTTCTTCGGTTTCCAAACAGGCCATGTATGACATGGCAAACATTTACCGGCTGCGCGATTTTCCCATGAAATACCTTGAAAAGCTTAAAGTTATCCGGGACACCATGGGACCGGCCGGCCCGGGACCGGGGGATCTTGACAAGACGATCTCCAATGATATAGAGCGGTATGAGTACCAGAAGAAAAACCTGGTCTCCAGCAAATGGGGCCTGGACGACCAGTATAAAGAGACAAGCACGCCGCTCTCCATGGATGTGTTCAACCTGAGACCGGGTAGTGACGTGCTCCATCCGGGGGCCGGCGGCGAGTTTACGAAATTTTTCACCTATATCCTGTTTCTGTATGAAAAAAAGATTCAGGTGGAACACAGCGGTGATATCTCCTCGTTCGAGGAGGGGTTTCGTAAGGCGCGCAACGCGTACACCGACTTTTTCCTGATTCTCTCTTTCAAGGAGGCGGAGCGCAGCATCAACGTGGAATGCGGCCTTTACCTGTCGCGCACCGGCGCCCTCCTGCATAAGTTCGCGCTGGGGGCCACCGGAAACGACCATGTGCAGTCCGTGCTCCTGTCCCTGGGAGACAAACTCAACGCCATGCTGCCGCTACGGGGCAGGATCCTAGCCCGTCAGTTTGATCAGGCGCTCATCGACCTGGGTGGCATGCACGGCCTGAAAAAAGACGACAAACTGCTGATTCTTAAGAAGGGATCGGTCAGTCTGCACAATGAGCGTGTGGGTTTCAGCTATAATGACAGCGATGTGGTGGGAGAGTTTACGGTAACCGGGTTGGATGAGGCGGTATCCGAGGGAACCATTAAAAGCAAAGGATATTATGATCTGGTAAATATCGGCGATGAGGTGATTTTCGAGCCCAAGGTAAAGGATACCACGGAGAAAAACCAGGCCGCTGAAACGGGGGGCCTTCTGCAGGACCTGATGGAGCTCCGGTAGGCCGCAGACAGGCCGCATGCAGGCCCAGGCCGCACCCGGCCGCCCGATGGAAGTACCGGCCGCCCGGGGAAGCTCCCGCTCGCGGGCCTGCCGCGACCGCGTGTACAAGTGCCTGTGGGCCTGCCCCGGCCGCCCGTATCGGTCCCAGGCCGGCCATGTAACCCCGGTCACACTCCCGCCCTATCGTAGCAACTCCCCATGCACGGACCAAAAACACACTCCAGAATGCTTTTTTAAGTGGGTTGGATTGACATAGAATCCCGTTTTTCTTATATTCACTCTATCTATAAATAATAAATGAAACAGGGGGAAATTATGAAAATTGCCATTAATGGATTCGGAAGAATCGGTCGTCATGTATTTAAGATTGCGTTTGAGAGGGATGATCTTGAAATTGTGGCCGTAAACGACCTTACGGACAACAAGACCCTTGCTCATCTTTTAAAATACGATTCCACGTACGGTGTATATAATAAAAAAGTGGAGTATAATGATGAGTATATCATCGTGGACGGGGTAAAAGTACATGCCTCCGCGGAAAAAGATCCCAAGCAGCTTCCGTGGAAGGAGATGGGCGTGGATGTGGTGGTTGAGTCCACCGGTGTGTTCCGGAAACGGGAACAGTGCCTCTGGCATGTGGAGGCGGGCGCCAAAAAGGTTGTGCTTACCGTTCCTTCCAAGGACAAGGTAGACAGAACCATCGTACTGGGCGTAAACGACAGCATGTTGAAGGACGAGGATCAGATTGTATCCAATGCTTCCTGCACCACCAACTGCCTTGCGCCCATCGCCAAGGTGTTGAACGACAACTTCAAGATCATCGAGGGGTTGATGACCACGGTGCACGCCTATACCAACGATCAGCGCATCCTGGATTTTCCGCACAGCGATCTGCGTCGCGCGCGCGCCGCTGCGCTTTCGGTCATCCCCACCAGCACGGGCGCGGCCAAGGCCATCGGCCTGGTAATTCCCGAACTGGACGGCAAACTGAACGGTATGGCCATGCGCGTTCCCGTACCCACGGGCTCGCTTGTGGACCTGACCGTGCGCCTGGAAAAGGACGCTTCGGTTGAAGAGATCAACAAGGCCATGAAAGAGGCCTCCATCGGTAATATGGAAGGAATCCTGGAGTACTGCGAAGACCCGATTGTGTCGTCCGATGTGAGGGGAAATACGCATTCCTCGATCTTCGATTCCATGTCCACCATGAAAATCGGCAAGGGATTCGTAAAGGTCCTTTCCTGGTACGATAACGAATGGGGTTATTCCAACAGAGTTGTCGACCTGATCGAAAGATTGGTCTAGGAGCGGCGCATATGGCAGTGAAAACCGTAAAAGACCTGGACCTGAAGAATAAAAGAGTATTAATGCGCGCGGATTTTAACGTTCCGCTGAAAGACGGCCGCATTACCGACGACAGCCGGATTACGGCCGCGTTGCCCACCATCAGGTACATCCTGGACCAGCCCGGAACCTCGCTCGTGCTGATGAGTCACCTGGGAAGGCCCAAGGGGGTGGCGGATCCGGCCGCGAGCCTTGCGCCCGTGGCCGCGCGCCTGGGTAAGCTGTTGCAGCGACCGGTTACATTGGCCCCGGACTGCATCGGCCCCGAAACCGAGAAGATGGCAGCCGAGCTTGCGCCGGGCCGGGTGCTGCTGCTGGAAAACGTGCGCTTTCACGCCGAGGAAACCAAGAACGATCCGGGGTTCGCCGAAAAATTGGCCGCCCTGGGCGATGTGTATGTGAACGACGCTTTCGGCACCGCGCACAGGGCGCACGCCTCCACGGAGGGTGTCACCAAATACCTCCCGGGAGCGGCCGGTTTTTTGATCGAAAAAGAGGTGAAGTTCTTCGGCAACCTGCTTGCCCATCCGGAAAGGCCGTTCGTGGCCATCATCGGCGGCGCCAAGGTATCAACCAAGATAGCGGTGCTTGAGTCGCTGCTGGACAAGGTTTCAACCTTCATTATCGGCGGGGGTATGGCCTATACGTTTTTAAAGGCCCAGGGGCATACCATCGGAAAGTCGCTGTTTGAGGAGGAGTTCATGGCCACGGCCAAGGACTTTTTACGGAAGGCCGCAGCTATGAAGGTGGAGGTGCTGCTGCCCGTGGATCACCTGGTGGCCGATGAGTTCAGTGAAACCGCCAAGGCGCAAGCCGTGGACGGGGTGGATATCCCGGAGGGTAAGATCGGCATGGACGTGGGACCCAAAAGCCTTGCACTCTATAAAGATAGGATTTTGCAGGCCAAAAACATCGTCTGGAACGGACCCCTCGGCGTGTTTGAGTTTGACGCGTTCGCCACGGGCACCCTCGAGGTTGCTAGATATGTAAGCCAGGCCAAAGGCACAACCGTTGTGGGCGGAGGAGACTCCGTGGCCGCGGTCAACAAATTCGGTCTGGCGGACAAGATAGACCATGTTTCCACCGGCGGAGGGGCGTCATTGGAGTTTCTTGAGGGAAGATCCCTTCCCGGGATTGCGGCCCTTGAAAAGAAATAGTCCGGCGATTCTCATAAGGAACAAATTTAAAATTGCTAGAAATAATTCAATGCCCTTGCAAAAAAGTGGAATATCTACTATAAGGAGAGGTTATGAGAACACCGTTTATCGCGGGCAACTGGAAAATGCACAAGAATATTGAAGAAGCCTGCGCCCTGGCCGGGGAACTGGCGGAGAAACTCAAAGACATTGACGGCATGCGTGTGATGATCGCTCCGCCTTTTACGGCGTTGTCCGCCGTCTCTTCCGTACTCCGGGGCAGCCTGATCGAACTGGGCGCCCAGAACATGGCCTCGGCGGAAAAGGGAGCGCATACGGGAGAGGTCTCCGCGGATATGCTGAAGGACGTAGGGGTAACATACGTGATCATAGGGCACTCTGAGCGGCGGCATATATACGGAGAAAAGGACCAGTTGATCAACGCCAAGCTTAAGCTTGCCCTGGCCAAGGGCCTTAAGCCCATCCTCTGCGTGGGTGAGACCCTTGAGGAAAGAGAGCGGGGTATTGCCTTTAAAGTGGTGGAAGAACAGGTTAAAAAGGGACTCCAGGATGTGGGAGGGGGAGATATAAAGAACGTAACCATCGCCTACGAACCCGTATGGGCCATCGGTACGGGAAAAACCGCCACGCCCGAGGACGCGGATGACATGCATGTGTTTATCCGTAAGCTGATAACCGAACTATACGACAAGACCGTCGCGGACTCTCTTATTATTCAGTACGGCGGATCGGTAAAACCCAATAATATCAGGGAGCTGATGGCCAAAGACAACATCGACGGCGCCCTGGTGGGTGGCGCCTCCCTGGAAGGCGAATCGTTCATCCCGATTGTGAACTATAATATTTAGCGGACGGAGTACGTTATGATAGTGTTACTTTATGTGTTATTTGCGTTGATCTCGGTAATCCTGGTCCTGATGGTGCTTATTCAGGATGAGGGAGGCGAAGGCTTCGGAGGTATTTTCGGCGGAGGCAGCACCACCCCCTTCGGTTCCCGTTCGGGTAATGTGCTTACACGTTTTACCTCCATCCTGGCGGCGTTGTTCCTGTTTATCTGTGTGGGCCTGGGACTGCTTAATAAATCGCCCGAAATTGAAAGTTCGGTCAACCTGGGCAACCAGGCCGAAACCCCGGATCCCCTGATTCCTACCGAGGATTATACGGTGCAGGAGGGGGCGGGGCAGACCGCACCCGTATCACCGGGACTGTTAAGCCCGCTTTCACCGAACGACGTGGTGAACAAAGCCATAGAGTCTGAAAAGCAGGGTTCCCAGTAATGTGATTTTTGTTTTAGCTGTACAATAACCTGAAAGCCGGTTTTATACCGGCTTTTTCATTGAAACATGAAAAGGGGATGTTCCATATGCAGGATGTTGTTGACGAGGTATTGAAAGCCGAGGCCGGGGCCGAGGAAATCATCACCAAAGCCAGGGAAAAGGCCCAGAGCGTAAGGCAGGAAGCCGAACAGGAAATAAACCGGCGGATTGCCGAGGCGCGGGAGAAGGCCAGGAAAATCATCCAAGACAAGGTAAGCGCGGCCAAGGAACAGGCCGCGGCGGAGTACAAAGAGGCCATCCGGAATGCGGAACGGCAGAGTGAGGAGTTCTGGCAGCACAACATGGGGAAGGTTACGGCGGTGGTGGAGAAGCTGGCCGCTTTTATTATTACCCCGGAGTTTGAGAGGGAGTAAGAGCGCATGGCCGGACCCCTGGGAACATACGCCTTTATCGCCGCCAAACTGCGAACCAGGCTGAGTAAGATGCTCTCCGACGAGTTTCTGGACAGGCTGATCGGTTCCCACAGCCTGGTGGAGGCCATGCAGTTACTGCGCAATACCGACTTTTCCAATCTTGATATCATCTATGAAAAAACCGGCGATCTGAAAATGGGTGAGCTTGAGCTTTTTAAACAGGAGGTGGGCCTGTTTAAGGATGTTGTGCGGCATGTCTCGGGGGAGACCGCGGATTTTTGCCGGGCGCTTTTACTGCGCTATGAAATAGACAATCTTAAAAACATCCTGCGCCTGTGGTTTGACCGCGTTGTGCGTGAAAGAGAAATAGAAGAAGCCAGCAGTTATATTTACAGGGAAAAGATCATCGAGGATCTGCACATTGAAGAGCTTCTGAACGCACGCGCTGTTGACGATATTCCCGGAATTCTGGCTAAAACCCCCTATGCTTCCATAATCAGGGAACAAAGCGCGCAGATAAAACAAAAAAACTCCCTGTTTTTACTTGAGATAGCCCTTGATAAATATTATTATAAGCAACTATTACAGCAGGTAAGCCTGCTGTCCGCCGCCGACGCCTCGATTGCCCGGCGGCTTATCGGTGTGGAAATTGACATGCTCAACATCAACTGGATCGTGCGTTTCAAAACCCTCTACAACCTGCCGCTGGAAGATGCCGTATCGTATACCATCCCCTTCGGCTACTCACTGAACAGCGAAGCGCTTAAGGGCGCCTTCAGGGCCGAGAACGTAACCGAGGTGGTCTCGGATTTTGTGAAAAAGAAGTATGCCGCGCTTGCGCCCTTGATCAAGATTCAGGGGACAGAGGTCCATTCGCGGCTGGTATTGATCGAGCGCCTGCTTACCGAGATCATGCGCTACGAGGTGCACAGGCTTATGGTGGGGAACCCCTTCACCATCGGTATCATTCTGGCTTATTTTGTGTTGAAAAAATGGGAGATCAAACAGGTGATGACCATACTCAACGCCAAACTATACGGCATCGAACCTGAGCGGATAAAGGACAGCCTATGATGTTCACCACGCGCATGAAATATTTAACCGCGGTTGTGCTGGACAAGGATGTGGAGAAGGTAACCAAGGAGTTGTTGTCCAACGGGGTGCTGCATTTTGTGCATATCACCGAAGTAAGCACCGGACTGAAGAACAAGGTGGGCAATGTCGTACCCGAGGTTTCCCTGACGCGCCTGGCTGAAATTAAAAAACGCATTGAATCCTTTCTGGGCATGATCGGCGTCATTCCCGAAAAAGAGCAGCCCCTGGACATCAGCCGCCTGCAGGCCGTTGACCTGGAGCAGACCGAAAAGCAGATAGACGGCCTGTCCGAGCGGGTGGGAAGTATCCGTGACCGGCAGAAGAGCATCCAGCAGGAAATTCTGAAGCTTGAGGATATCAGGCGCCAGATTGAGATGTTCGGGGATATCAGGTCGAGTATTAAGGCCCGCTCGCACTATACATTTCTGAACGTGCAGACCGGGCTGATCCCCACCGCTAAATTTGAAGAATTTAATAACGAACTGAAAACACTCCCCTCCGTGGCCCTTAATTTCCACAGCGGGCGCGAGCAGAGCAGTGTCCTGCTTATCACCATGAAAAGGGACGACGCACGGGTGAATGCGCTTCTGGCCAAATACGGCTGGGAAGACGCGGAGCTTGACCAGGAGCTTACCGGCGTGAAGGAGGACGTTGCCCTGGATCTGGACGGCAAACTTAAGAGTTACACGCGCGAGCAGCGGGAGTTGCAGGAGGAATCTTTTACCGTGATTCGGGAACAACGCGGAGTGCTGGAGGAGTTGTGGGCCAACCTGCGTATGAATGAGCTTTATTATAAAATTCAATCATACTTCAGTAAAACCAGCCGCACCATGATTTTTTCCGGCTGGCTGCCGGCGTCAAAAACTACGGGCCTGGAAAAGGATATTCTTTCGGCCACAAACGGCCGCTGCTACCTGGAATGGAGTGATCCGGAGAAGCTGGAAAAAACCGAGAAGATCAAGGTCAGTGTGCCGGTGCAGCTGAAAAACCCCAGGTTCCTGTCTCCGTTCCAGATGTTGGTAAAAAACTACGCCATCCCCGAGTACGGCACCGTGGATCCCACGCCCTTTGTGGCCGTGGCCTACCTTATTATGTTCGGCCTCATGTTCGGGGACGCCGGACACGGCTTCGTGCTGCTGCTCCTGGGATTGGGCGGTATGTTCTTCTACCGCAAAAACCGCGGAGACTGGTTCAACCTGGCCAAGCTTGTAACCTACTGCGGGGGCATGGCGATCGTTATGGGGGTGGCCTTCGGTTCTTATTTCGGCATGCGCTGGGTTTCCCCGCTCTGGTTCGATTACCATGCCCTGGTCTTGGGGCATGTGCCGGACACGGGGCTTATCCGCGATATCTACGGGGTGCTGCTGTTGACCCTCTACTTCGGCATCGTGGTCATCGTGGTGGGGCTGTTCTTAAACTGGATCAACCTGGTGCGCCATAAACGATGGCTGAAACTGCTGCTGGACAAGACCGGGCTCCTGGGCGCCTGGGCCTACGGCGGGGGTATTTATATCGGTTATTATTATATGACCCGCAACGCGTTCCCCGGTGACAACACGCTTTTGTTCCTGGCGATCATCCCCATGCTGCTGTTTCTGTTGAAGCCGCCGTTTACCTACTTTGCCCGGCCCAAAGAGTCGCGGCGTCCGTTTACCGTTATGACCTTGGTGGATTTTTTCATGGAGTGGATCGTGGAGCTTTTGGAGGTGTTCGGGGGTTACCTGGCCAACACCCTCTCGTTTATGCGGGTGGCGGGCCTCGGTATCGCCCACGCCAGCCTGATGATAGCATTCTTTGATATCGCGGGGATGACCGGCTCACCGGTATTTTCCCTGATCATCATCGTGGCCGGAAACATACTGGTTATTGCCCTGGAAGGACTTTCCGCGGGCATACAGTCTTTGCGTTTAAATTATTATGAGTTCTTTTCAAAGTATTTCAGCGGTACGGGGGAGGCCTATGCGCCGGTTTCTCTTACCGCCGGGCGAGAATAAATTAAGGAGGACCTGCATGGAAGTTGCAAAAAAACAGTTTAAAAGAAACATAGCCGTGAGTCTGCTCATACTTTTTATGATTTTTGTGGGAGCGTCTTTACTGAGCGTACACAATGTGTTCGCGCAGGAAACCACAAACGAGGCAAAAACCCAAGCCCAGGTGATTGACCCCACAAAAGCCGAGGTTATGAAGTTCGGGCTGGTGGCCGCGGCCATCGCTTTCGGCTTCGGGGCCCTGGGGGCGGGCATCGCCATCGCCCACGTAGGCGCGGCGGCCATGGGCGCCATCGGCGAGAAGCCGGAGATGGCGGGCCAGGCCCTGATCTTTATCGCGTTAGCCGAAGGGTTGGTTGTGTTCGGGTTTATCACCGCGCTGATGATTCTGGGGAGGGTATAACTCCCGCATGAAGTATTTTATTATCGGTGATGAGGATGCCGTGCTGGGCTTCGGCATGGTGGGGGTAAAGGGCAGAATAGTGACGAACCAGACCCAGGCCGGGGAGGCCTTTAAAGAGGCTCTGGACGACAGCGACGTGGGAATCGTGATTATTACCGAGCGCATTGCCGCTATGATCCGGCCCCAGGTGGATCAGTATATTTTCAATGAAAAGTTTCCGTTGATTGTGGAAATTATAGACAGGCAGGGTCCGCTGGCCGGAAGGCCGTCTCTGCGTCAGACGGTAAACAACGCCATCGGCATTAAACTGTAAAGGAAGATCCGGAATGGACGAGCAGACCAGCAACAAAGAGGAACTCATCAAGGGCATCGAGCAGGACGCCATGGCCGAAGCGCGTCGTTTGATCCAAGAGGCTGAAAAAGATGTAAAGGACAGAATGGCGGCCGCGGATTCCCAGGTTACGTATGTTCTGCAGGAAGCCGAGAAAAAAGCGCAGGCCCAGGTCCAGGCCATAGAGCGGATGAACAGATCCACCGTTCACGTGGAGACACGCAGGATCGCCCTGAAAAAACGGGGAGAGATTCTAAAGGAGATCATCGACCGTGTGGAAAAAAGGCTGGCCGAAAGCATAGGCGGTAAGGGGTATAAGGAGCTGCTGGTGGACTGGATTGTAGAGGCCGCCATCGGCCTGAACGCCGACCGGGCGGTGATAAACGCGTCCAAAAAAGAACGCCCGCTTATTGACCGTGAGGTGCTGCGCGCGGCCGAGGCTAAGATCGAGGCGTTCATCAATAAAAAGGTGGAGCTTTCGGTAAGCGGCGAAGAGGAGCCCCTGGCCCAGGGTGTAATTTTATTTACCAGGGACAAAACAATGGCCTTTAATAACCAGATTCCGACCAGGTTGCTGCGTTATCAATCTGAGATACGCAAGTTGATATTCGAGGAGTTATTTAAAGAGCTAAGAGAGGAATAAGGTTTTCATGAAGGGTGAGAGAATTATCGGACAGGTCAGGCGGGTAAACGGACCGGTTATCATCGCCCGCGGCGTTTCAGACGCGCTTATGCTGGAGTTGGTGCGCGTGGGTGAGGTGCGCCTGGTAGGGGAGGTCATCAAGCTTGAGGGGGACAACGCGGTCATCCAGGTATACGAGGATACCACGGGTCTGGCCCCGGGAGAAAATATATACGGTTCGGGCCTGCCGCTTTCGGTTGAGCTGGGACCCGGGCTGATCGGTACCATTTATGATGGTATTCAGCGCCCGCTGGAGGACATCCGGGAGATATCCGACCAGTTTATCGAGCGCGGCGTGCAGCTTCCGGCCTTAAACAGAAAAAAAATATGGCATTTTGTACCCTCACCGCTCAAGAACGGGGCCCGGCTGGAAGCAGGCCTGGTGCTGGGCACGGTGCAGGAATCCGAACACATTACCCACAAGGTGCTGGTGCCGCCCGATGTAAACGGTTCCTTGGTTTCCATAGTGCCGGAGGGTGATTACACTGTGGAACAGACGATAGCCGTGGTACAGACCGGGCGGGGTGAGGAAAAGCTCTCCCTGATGCACAAGTGGCCCATTCGCAGGCCCAGGCCCGCGGCCGGGCGGCTTGCGCCCTCCATCCCCCTGATTACCGGGCAGCGGGTCATCGATACCCTGTTTCCCATCGCCAAGGGCGGCACCGTGGCCATTCCGGGCGGGTTCGGTACGGGCAAGACCATGACCCAGCACGCGATCGCCAAATGGTGCGACGCGGAGATCATCGTGTATATCGGCTGCGGCGAACGCGGCAACGAGATGACCGACGTGCTCACCGAGTTTCCCAAGCTTATAGACCCCCGCACCGGGCGCAGCCTGATGGAGCGGACTCTGCTGATCGCCAACACCTCCAACATGCCCGTGTCCGCGCGTGAGGCGAGCATCTACACGGGTGTCACCCTGGCCGAATATTACCGCGACCAGGGCTACCACGTGGCCGTTATGGCCGATTCCACCTCCCGTTGGGCCGAGGCCCTGCGCGAGCTTTCCGGGCGCATGGAGGAGATGCCGGCCGAAGAGGGGTTTCCCGCCTACCTGCCCACGCGCATCGCCGAGTTTTACGAGCGGGCCGGGTCCATGCAGACCTTAAGCGGCGAAGAGGGTTCGGTCTCCATCATCGGCGCGGTATCACCCCCCGGGGGTGATTTTTCCGAGCCCGTTACCCAGCATACCAAGCGCTTCGTGCGCTGTTTCTGGGGCCTGGACAGGCAGCTTGCCAATGCCAGGCACTATCCGGCCATTTCCTGGCTGGACAGCTACAGCGAATATCTTGAAAGCGTTACCCCCTGGTGGGAAGAGAAGGTGGGAGCGGACTGGGCCAAAAACCGGGCCAAGATTATGGAGCTTTTACAAAAAGAGGTGCGCCTGCAGCAGGTGGTGAAACTAGTGGGGCCGGACGCCCTGCCGGACAGCCAGCGCTTTATTCTGGAGGTGTGCACTCTATTCAAGAATGCCTTTTTGCAGCAGAACGCGTTCGACGATATCGACCGCTACTCCACCGTGGAAAAGCAGGTCAAAATGCTCGATATTATCATCACCTACTGGGAACGGGGGGCGGACGCCATACACCGCGGCATCACCTTGGTAAAGCTCAAGCGCATGAAGGTGCTGCAGGATATCGTGAAAATGAAGTTCACAGTGAAAAACGAGGATGTCTCCTCCCTGGATAAGCTTATTCTGAGGCTGGAGCGTTCCATAGACCAGATGGAGTCGATTTATGTCTGAGGCAAAAAAAATACTTGCAGCGCAGAAGAAACTGTTAAGCGGGCGGGAATATATAGGCGTGCACCGCATAGACGGGCCCCTGATTTTTATCAGCAAAACCCATCCCATCGGCTACCGTGAGTTGGTGGAATGTGTCGATCCGGAAGGCAACACCAGGATGGGCATGGTGCTTGACACGTCGCAGGACATGGTTGTGGCCCAGATATTCGAGGGCACGTCGGGACTGACCATGCCCGAGACTAAGGTGCGGTTCCGCGGCAGACCCCTGACCCTGGGCGTGTCCAAGCAGATGCTGGGCAGGGTGTTCAACGGCATCGGGCAGCCCATCGACGGCGGCCCCGCGCCCGTGGGCGAAGTGGAGCTGGACATCAACGGCAAGCCCATCAATCCCACCTCGCGCGAGTACCCCCGCGACTTTATCCAGACCGGCATCTCGGTCATCGACGGCATGAACACCCTGATCCGCGGGCAGAAACTGCCCATATTTTCCGGCAACGGCCTGCCCCACAACGAGCTTGCTTCGCAGATCGCGCGCCAGGCAAAAATCCGTGGCGCGGAAACCGAGTTCGCCGTGGTGTTCGTGGCCATGGGCGTAAAACACGACGTGGCCCGCTTTTTTATCAATACCTTCGAGGAGACCGGTGTCTTGGAAAACGTGGCCCTGTTTCTGTCCCTGGCCGACGACCCCTCGATTGAACGGCTCATCACCCCGCGCACCGCGCTTACCCTGGCCGAGCACCTGGCCTTTGCCCATGACATGCACGTGCTGGTAATCATGACCGATATCTCAAACTACTGCGAATCACTGCGCGAGATCTCGACCATCAGGGGAGAAATCCCCTCGCGCAAGGGCTACCCCGGCTACCTGTATTCCGACCTGGCCGAGCTTTACGAGCGTTCCGGCATGATCAAGGGGTTCAAGGGTACCATCACCCAGCTTCCCATCCTGACCATGCCCAACGACGACATCTCGCACCCCATCCCGGACCTGACCGGCTACATCACCGAGGGGCAGATCGTGTTCGAGCGTGAAATGTACGGGCGCGGCATCTACCCGCCCATCGCCGGGCTGCCCTCACTGTCGCGCCTGATGAAGGACGGCATCGGTGAGGGGATGACCCGTGGTGATCACCCCCACCTGGCCAGCCAGTTGTTCGCGGCCTACAGTTACGTGAAGGACGTGCGTAACCTGGCCTCCGTTATCGGCGAGGAGGAGCTTACGCCCCTGGATCACCAGTACCTGGAGTTCGGCGATTTTTTTGAACGCAAATTCGTGTCCCAGAGCAAGGACGAGGACCGTACCATCGAGCAGACGCTCGACATGGGGTGGGAGGCCTTGAAGCAGCTTCCCGCTGATGAGCTGCACAGGATTACCGAGGAAGAGCTGGAAAAATATTACGGACGATAACATATGGCCGAAAGCAACGTAGCGCCTACAAAAACAAACCTCTTAAAACTCAAACACGAGCTGCAGTTCGCTAAGTTAGGGTATGAGCTTTTAGACCAGAAACGCAATATCCTGATCATCGAGCTTTTGAACCTGGTGGACCAGGCCGTGGAGTTCCAGGAGAAGGTGGAAAAAGCACTCTCTGACGCCTACCACACCCTGGAGTCCGCGGTGCTCGACATGGGGAAACTGAAGATGGTCAGCCTGGCCAGCGCGGTGAACATCCATTCAGCCATCACCTTGCGGGAACGTCGGGTAATGGGTGTGGCCCTGCCCGTGGTGGACACCACCTTTGAGGAGTTTCCCCCCTATTTCAGCCCCCAGGGCACAAGTTTCTGGATAGACAGCTCGCTTACCGATTTCAAGGAGGCCCTGGAAGTGATGGGCAGGTTGGCGGAGTTGAAGATATCGATCATACGCCTGGCCAATGAGGTGAAAAAGACCATTCGCAAGGTGAACGCCCTGGAAAAAATCGCCATTCCTGACCTGGAAAAGGTGGTGAACTATATCCGGAACCGCCTGGAAGAAAACGATCGCGATATGTTCGTACTGATGAAAATGGTGAAATCCAGGTTGGAAAAGAAAGGTGAGGAGTAAATTATGGACGGTCCAATTAAAAAAATTCTTGTGTATATCGACGGCACGGAACAGTCCATTACCGCGGCCCAGTACGCGATCTGCCTGTCCAAACTCACGGACGCGGAGCTCACGGCCCTGTACGTGGTCAACACGCGCGCCCTTAACGACCTGCTTAAGGCGCGGATTTTTATCGAGTCCGAGCAAGCGGAGTACCAGCGTGACCTGCATGCGGACGCCGAGCGCTACCTTAACCACGTAAAAAACCTGGCCAAGAGCAAGGGCGTGACAATCAATACGGAGAACAGAAGCGGGACCCCCTACCTGGAAATCAAAAACGTACTTACCGAGAAGGGGACGGACCTGCTGGTTATCGGCGAGCTTTCCCGCATTCGCAGCCGCCGCGACGAATTTTTTAACGAGACCGAGCGGGCCATGAGATCATCGCCGTGTTCCGTGTTGATCGTAAAAGACGATGAAAAGGTCTGGAACATGTTCGATAAACTTGTGTAATATACCCTAGAAAGGATAATACAGATGGCATTACTTGATTTGATTGAGGAAGATATAATAAAAGTACCGTTGGTTTCCGCGTCAAAACCAGCGGTCATCAAGGAGCTGATTCAAGTGTTGAAGGACGCGGGCAGAATCGTTGACGAAAATAAAGTGTATGAGGCGGTGATGAAGCGGGAAGATTTAAGCAGCACCGGGTTGGAGAGGGGCATCGCGGTTCCGCACGCCAAGACCGACCAGGTGAAGACCCTGACCGTGGCCATAGGGGTGTCCCCGGCCGGCGTGGAGTTTAACGCCATGGACGGCGCCCCCTCCAAGCTTTTTTTCCTGATCCTGGCCCCACCCGACCAGTCCGGCCCGCATATCGAGGCCCTGGCCGACATCGCCCGCATCACCCGCTCGGACGCGTTCTGCAGGCTTGTGGGCGCCGCACAATCAGCCAAGGAGATCGTCGACATCTTCTGCGAAGACTGACCCATGAAACCCTTCACCCTAGCCGTCTGCCAGAATAAACCGTTTTACGACAAAGAGGATACCATACGGCGGGCGCTTGGCCTGCTGGACCGGGCAGCGCGGCGCGGGGCAGGCCTGGCGGTGCTTCCTGAAATGTTTTATTACCCGTATGAGTTCGACGGGCTTGCCCGTCAGGCCGCAGAAAACGATCCTGTACTGGACCTGCTGCGGGAATGGGCAAAAGCACACCGGATCTTTGTCTGCGCCGGCTCCATAGCGGAAAAGCGGGACGGCAAACTGTACAATACCGCCTACCTCTTGGACCCGCGGGGTGAAATTATTCTTAAATATTCCAAGACCCACCTGTTCGACGTGGACCTGCCCACGCTTGCGGTAAAGGAATCGGGGGTGTTTACCGCCGGAGATGGGTTTGGGGTGGCCGAGTGCGAGCTGGGCGCAGTAGGCATGCTGATCTGCTACGACATCCGTTTTCCTGAGGCCGCGCGCCTGTTAAGCCTGAAGGGCGCGGAAATCATTCTGGCGCCGGCCGCCTTTAACACGGTTACCGGCCCCGCGCACTGGGAGCTTACCTTCCGCGGCCGGGCAGTGGAAAACCAGTGCTTCGTGGCCGCCGCTTCCCCGGCACGGAATAAAAAATCACGCTACCGCGCCTACGGACACTCCATGATCATCGACCCTTGGGGCCGGGTCATGGCCGAGGCCGGGACCGGGGAACAGATCATCCTCGCCCGTCTTGACCCCAAGGTGCTGGCGGACACCAGGGCGCGTCTGCCGTTGCTGCGTCACCGCCGCGGGGATTTATATACGCTCACGGATACGCACGGATAGACAAGGGAACACAGATTGCGCGGATTTTATAAGATTTCACAGATTTTTTAAAAGTATTCATCTGTGAAATCCATTTCAAACTAGAGGCCTGTAATCTGTATTATTAAAAGGTATTCGCGCCTATAAAATCTTTCGGTGAAATTACCAAGTCTTCTTCCGGGAAATGAATGCCGTTCCCGGTTATCAGGTACCGTGCGTTTCCGCTTTTTGCAACTTCATAAAAGGCCTTATCATCCTGATCTTTAAATGGTATTTTCACGGGTTCCGCGGTAATATACTCGCCCTCATATTTTAAAAAATCCAGTAACGGTTGGGTCCATTCATCCTTGAATCCGAAAACATCACGCTTTAATACCTCCGTATATTCATTGAATATCCGATTGTCAAACAGAAGGGTAAGTTTTCCGTTTAAAACTAAATTGAGAATTTGGGCGGGTGTTCCCCCGGGATTGAGCAAAGCGGAAACAAGAACATTCGTATCAAGTACTACCCTCATCTATTCCGCTTTTTTCTCTCATATTGAATTTCCCCGTTAATTTCATCAAGGGTGACGGCGCTTTTCCCCGTTTTTACCGCGTACTGCTGCATCTGCTTTACCGCGTTTACGGCCCTGGCCCTTCTGACGGCGGATACCGTTTCTTCCAGGTTTGAATCGCTGAGAGGCGTTAAAAGTGCTATCGGTTTTCCATTGTTGGTGATAATCAATTCCTGTTCTTCGATCAGTTCCTTCCACACTTTGGCCGGGGAGGTTCTTAGATCCCTTACGGAAATAAATTTCATATATAATCTCCTTGCATGAATATACCATATTGTCACTTAATTGTCAACAAATAACGGTGGCAAAAACATGTCCGACTCATGGATAAACCCAGATTACACAGATACATATTCTTTTAATAAAAATCCGCGTAATCCATCTTAATCAGTGTAATCTGTGTTTTTTGATGGGATCAACAGTCTAAATACGGATACCGGATACAGTGGAAAAACCATCCGCAATCGCTTACAATAATAACGGAGGGAGTATCCTGCTATGAGACATTCGATAATTACACTCATTATTTTACTCGTGCTTGTATGCGCGGCGCCTGGTTTTGCCCAAAACACCGGCCCGTTTACGGGCATAACGCTTAAAAAGGGAAGCGTGGTGGATGTCTATGATTCCGGCGCATTAAAACGGTTTACTCCCGCCGGAGTATTTAAGGCCGAAAATGGGGCGATCGTAAAGCCCGGTACAGAGGTAGAAGCCTGGGAGAACGGCGCGCTGAAATCTTGCATCCTGAACGCGGATTTGAAGGCCCCTAATGGCATGGTGCCGGCGGCGGGCTCCCCGGCGGGCTGGTATGCGGACGGCACCCTCGCGCGGGCGGTGCTCAAGGAAGACTGGAAAGACGCCAAGGGAAGAATAGTCCAGGCCGACGCGGAGGTTCTCTTTTATGAGACCGGCGCCCCGCAGGAGTTTACCCTGGCCGAGGATTTTGAGTCGAACGGGTTAATCCTAAAAGGCGGCGCGCGCCTTTCCCTCTTTCCTGACGGCGAGGGGAAAAAATGCACGCTTGCCCGGGAATGGCGCGCCCCGAACGGGATACTCCTGGAAGCGGGCGGGACGCTTGAGGTCTATACCAGCGGGGTGCCCAGGGAGTTCACCCTGGCCGAGAACTGGACCGCCCCGAACGGAACTGTGCTTATGGCACACTTTCCGGTACACTGCTATGAGGACGGCTCGTTCGAAAGCTGCACCCTGGGCCTGGATTTTACCAGCTCGAACGGTATGGTCTGGAAGGCGGGAAGCCCGGTGCTTTATTATCCCGGCGGCCTTATCCGCGAGTTCACCCTGGCCGGGGACTTCGCTGCCCCCGCCGGCTTCACGCTGAAGGCGGGAACCACCGCTTCATTTTTTAAAAACGGAACGCCGGAGCGGTACACCCTGGCCTCCGACTGGAAAACACCGGCGGGAAACACCCTCAAGGGTGGTACGACTATTGAGTTTTATGAAAGCGGGGGCTCAAAATCCTATACCATTGCCGAGGACTGGGCCACCACGTTCGGGGTGGTTCTGAAGGCCGGAAGCCGGGTGGAAACCTATGAGAACGGCTTTCCCATGAAATATACATTGACCGGAGACCATCCGAACCCCAACGGCCTCATAGAAATGGCAGGGACCGAGGTGGAGATCTACAAAAATGCAAATCCGAAAAGATTCACCCTTGCGCGTGACTGGAAAAGCGATAAGACCGGTATTATCCTTAAGTCAGGCACCGAGGTCTCGTTTTTTGAAGACGGTTCTCTCCGTTCTTTTACCCCGGCCGAAAATTTGAAAGTGCCGAACGGCATGCTCGCCGGGGCGGGTAACGAGATTCTTTTTTTTGAGAATGGTAATGTGCATACATGCACCCTGGCCCGGGACTGGAAAGCGTCGAACGGCATGGTTCTGAAGGCCGGCACGGTCGCGGAGTTTCACGAGAACGGGAATTTGGCGCGGATCACCCTGACCGCAGACCATGCGGATACAGGCGGCGCGGTGTTTAAGGCAGGCACGGTCGTGCTTTTGAACGACAATAACCGGCCTGTTTCGTTCACCCTGGCTAATGATTGGACCATAAAATGAAGGTCCGCGGCGATTACAATGAAAGGATGCTGCGGAGGCATGTCCACGGATTTAATGTAGAATCCTCCGTTTATCCCGCCTGGTTCTCTCGAAACCATCTCACCATATACCGGGTAACAACCGGTATTTCACTGTTTTCCGGTATTCCCCGTATCCCGGCAGGTTGGTTTTCAGGAACCCGTCCTCGTACGCCGCCAGAAGGAAATATCCGGCAATCACCAAGAGACAGGCCGGTACATTCCACCAGGCCGGGAAGACGAGGACCGCGCCCGGATATATCGCCAGGTTCCCGGCGTATAAAGGATGCCGGATAACCCCGTACGGTCCCTCGCTCACAATGCGATGGCCCTCCCGTATTTCGACCCCTCCGCTCCAGAATCGCCGAAGGTATTTGTAGCGGACATAAAATTCGAACGCAATGCCCATACCTGTTAAAACGGCTCCCGTTGCCGTAATCCACACACTGTTCATCCATAAGAAATCAGCGAAGAGTCCCAGGCAGATCAGGGGTTGGGACAGAAACATGATCAACCCGGCAAAACCGATACAAAGCATGGCAACGACAAAAACGGGCCTTCCGCTTTTGTCGGGTGTCTTCCGGGGCGCATCCTTAACAATGGAAGTGCCTGCCTTGAAATACACAAGTACCCAGGTCAAAGAACAGGCGAAGATGAACCAACGTAAAAATAGTACTATCATCCGGACAACTCCCCTCTGGAAAAACAGATTTCGCATCTATCCGGGCTTCGTGCCGGACTGTCGTCCATGTTAGTCGGATAATCGCTTTTTGACAAGCTCCGGCCGGACCCCGCGGACAGGACGCCCGACCGTCGGGTAATACCTTTCCTCACGCCCCCGAATGAAGGTGGATTATGATTTTATTTGACAAATCATATTTCATGGATTACTATCTTTCCAATTAATAATTTTAAAGGAGAGTCAGAAAATTATGGCCTTAGAAAAGAAACAAAATTTTCAAAATCCTTGGCTTGACGTGGAAAACCAAGAGTTGCCGGATTTCTACGTAGATTTCGCTGATCTGTTCATTCTTGAAAGAAAGCGCACAGCGAAGATCATGGTTGATATTTTCGGTTACCATTTTATGAAACCGGAAAATCTTATTCTTTTGGACCTGGGATGCGGAGACGGCGCGTTGACGAAAAGAATTCATGAACGATATCCTGACAATAATTTTACCCTCATGGACGGCTCAAAGGCCATGATCGAAAAAGCAGCCGAAAATCTTAAAGGCAATAATATTACCTTTATCGCCCGAAATTTTGAGGATTATATTGCAGCCTCAAATGATTTTTTCAAATATGATTTCATCTATACGGCTTTGGCTACACATCATCTGGATTTCTTGGGAAAGGTTGCATTGTATTCCAGGATTTTTAAAGCACTCAATTTTGGCGGATTGTTCATCAACATTGACGCGGTTGCTCCGGTTTCGGAAAGGAGTGCGGAGTGGCAGCTTCGCATGTGGAAGGATTGGATAAGCGAAACAGTAAACAGAAGTGCTGTTGAAAACAAGGAACAAAAAATTATCGAGCTTCACAATATTGCGGATAATAACCACAAGGATGACATGCCGAGCGGCTTGGAAGATCAGATTGCTGAAATGAGAAAAATCGGGTTCAGTGATGTGGATTGCTATTATAAATATGGATGCTTCGCACTCTTTGGAGGAACGAAACCAGCTTAATCCGGTGTATTAGGTGAGTGCCCCTAAGCCCGGCCAAACTTGTCTGCGAGCCGCTTGTATGCCCGGGATACGGTTCGGCGAAGGGAGACGAAAACACATATTGAACCCGAATGTTAGAGAGAGAACAAAACGAGAGTATGAAATCAGGATCAACAGGGTCATCGATTTCATTCACGAGCACGTGAGCGAGGAATTGTCGCTCGAGAAACTGGCCTCCATAGCCCCGTTTTCCGTTTTTCATTTTCACAGGATCTTTACGGCCCTCACAGGCGACTCACCGCGTGATTTTGCGCAGCGGCTTCGTTTGGAAAAGGCGGCCAACAGGCTTTGCCACGACAGCGAGGTGCCGCTTACGGAGCTCGCCTTTTCCCTGGGATTCTCGTCCTCATCGGTATTCGCCCGCGCGTTCAAGAAGTATTTCGGCGTGAGCGCAAGCGTATATCGCCGTTCCGCGTCCCCAAAGCAAATCCCGAGCGATTCCTGTTTTGTAATCGACAATGTTCCCGGCCCTTCCGCCGCGGTGCGAATAACGGCGTTCCCGGAATTGCATATCGCCTACATACGCAGGTTTGGGGCATACGACAGGGGACTTTCCGAAGCGTACAAAAAACTGTTCAAATGGGCGGGCCCAAGGGGGCTCATCAATCCGGATACGCTCGTAATCGGGATTGCGTATGACAATCCCCATATCACCCCTGAAAAGCAATGCCGGTATGACGCGTGTATTACCATTCCCGCGCATACGACACCCTTGCCGCAGATCAACACGACAACGCTCAAACCGGGACCATGCGCCGTATATGAATTCCGCGGAGAGGGCGGCGACCTGGAGGATGCGTTCCATGCGCTCTATGTGCAATGGCTGCCGTTCAGCGGATACATACCGGGTAACACTGCTCCGTTCATCATTCATAAGGGGAAGAGGGATCTTTCGGAAAAGAAACTGTCGCTTGATGTCTGTCTGCCCGTGGTGCCGCTCTAGAAAAAAGCAAGATCTGCAAACAAAATAGCAAACCGTGGAAAGCCATCTCCGTATGGAGTATGTTATGTTTTGGTTAAAATAAATCACGGGCCAAGCGTCATTCCCATAGAACCGCTTCTCCCGGAAAGACAAAAGGAGCGGATATGCGATTTTCAAGCGCCATGAAAAGCCTTTTTACGTTCAGGTGGAACCCGGGGCGGGATACACTCTTTGCGTTTTGTCTCGGACTTGCGGTGATCGGGGCAAGCGTTCTCTTGTTGTTGTTCAACGGCTTCGGTCAAATCGAACATGTAATCGGATTCTTCATCGTAAGGGACCTCTTTCAAATGCTCATTCTGGGAATAGCGCTTCCGCTCTGGTACATACTTGTCATCAAGAAACAAACTGTGAGCGACTACGGCGTCACGATGAAAAACTGGAAGAGAAATCTCATCATCAACGTAATATTAACGATTGGATTGTTTTTCGTTTTTCTGAAAGATGGAGCGCCCGCCATGGAACGCGTGTTCGCCGATCCGAACGTGATCGGACCCATGTTCTGGCTTCTTTTCGGCGGGATTTTCGAAGTGTTCTTCTTCTATTCCTTCATACGCACTGTTTTTGAGCGGGCATTCGGCGTTCTGCCGTCGATTCTCATCACGGCGGTCCTGTACAGCTTCCACCACGCGGGGTTTCAACCTGAATTCGGGAAGCTTATCCTGGTAGGTGTTTTGATGGCTTCTCTTTTCAGGCTCGGCGGGAGCTTTTTGATCATTTTCCCCTTTTTCTGGTGGTTGGGCGCGGGCTGGGACGTGCTTGTCAACTCACAAACCGCGGCGGCGAACCTATATGTATTCATATGGCCGAGACTGATCATTGATGTTCTGGTTCTCGCCGGTATTCTCTTTGTTTTTTACCGGAGACGGTACCGGCTCCGCAATGTGAAAGCATGATATGACCGACGCCGAACAAGCCAAGCCATAGCGCCGTACGTCTCCGGAGCGCGATCGTATGGAACAGCGACACATCGGAGGCTCAGCGCGGCCTTCTTCCGGCCGAACGGACTAAACATGATAATAAACAAACACCACTTCACAAAAAAAACGATTTGTTTTACAATATACCGCTTGTTTAACTTAATTATTATATGGTGATGTTCAAGTACGTCAAAGATAAATTTACAGATTTTAAAATCCAGACCAGCATAATTATCGTTTTTGTTGCGGTATTTCTTTCATTCATTATTATTAATCCCAGGGTCTTTTTCAGTTATCATATTTACTCCTCCTTTATGTCCACCATTCCCTTTATGGGGATAATGGTGCTGGCCTTAACCCCCATTATTATTTTAGGCGAGATGGACCTTTCCTTTCCCTCCGTACTGGCAATCTCGGCCTGGGTTTTTGCCAAGGTGTTTGTACTGACCCAAAATATTTTTGTGGCCCTGTTCGCCGGTCTTCTCATGGGTATGCTGGCGGGCTTGATTAATTCAGTATTAATTGTCAGGTTCGGTATTCCTTCCATTGTGGCCACACTGGGGACCATGTTTTTCTGGCGCGGCGCGGTGAACGTGCTTTCGCAAGGCACCGGTATCCCATTGTTAAATATACAAGATTCGATCATGTACAATTTATTGGTAGGACGCATAGCCGGCATAATACCGGCCCAGGTGATCTGGTTTTTTCTGATCAGCATCGGTTTCCTTTTAATCTTAAAATACTATCGCTTCAGCACCCACATCCTGTTTACCGGTAATGTGCAGAACAATCCGGGAGTAACCAATAAGAAAATCAAACTGATTAAAACGGTTGTCTTCTGCCAAATGAGTTTGTTTTCCGCTTTTGCGGG
>CAZWYY010000008.1:77446-78966 GCA_964638895.1 uncultured Spirochaetaceae bacterium
ATGGATAATACGACCGACAATATCTATTTTAAAGACCGTAAATCCCGTTTTGTGCTGATAAATTCAGGCTACGCAAAATGGCTCGGTTTAAGAGACTCGTCCCAAGCCGTCGGCAAAACGGACAATGATTTTTTCAGACGCGAAATCGCCGGCCGTAACAAAAAGGAGGAAGGCCGAATCCTCGAAACCGGAGAGTCCGTCAGCCTGGAAGTACAGGAGGAAATTCCCGGAAAGAAAACCATGGCCTGGATTCTGACAAAGAAATTCCCTTTTTATAACGACAAAGGCGAGTTAATCGGCACCTTCGGCATTACCCGTGACATTACCGATAAAAATATAGCGGTTCAGCGGGAAAAGGAAATGCAGCAGAAAATCCTGGCCGAAAGGGAGGAGGCCGGCCGCCAGAAAACCACATTCTTTATTAATCTGGCCCATGAAATAAAAACCCCCTTGACCCTGATTAAAAATTATCTTGAAAAATACATCGCCAAAAAGGGTATGGATGACGACATCCGCATTATAAAACAAAACCTGGATAAAATGATCAGGGATATCGTCAATTATATGGATGCCGAGAAGCTTTCCAAAGAACAGATTTTTTATGATCATGATCAGATAATATGCCTGTCCGATATTTTAAGGAATAAAATCATATTATTTGAAAGTCTGGCCAGGGATAAGCAGCTTAAGCTGTATTCCCAGCTTGAAGAAGACGTGTATCTCAAGGCCGATCCCTATGCCATAGACCGCGTGATCAACAACCTGATCGATAACTCGATCAAATACACTAATCCCGGGGGTAACATTGAAATCACCCTGTCGGTGTTAAACGGATCGATTATGATTAAAGTCAGTGATTCCGGCATCGGCATGACGGAAGAACAGCAAAAATACATCTTTAAGGCCTTTCATCAGCTTTCACACGCCAAACGGAATATCCAGGGGATCGGTATGGGGCTTTATATAGTAAAAAAGATCGTGGATTCGCTTAACGGAAAACTGATCGTTGAAAGCTGTCCGGACCGGGGTACCTGCTTTTCGGTAATATTGCATAAACATGTGATCACCGAAAAAGATTATATCCTGAAGAACATCCATGTATCCCAACCGATCCAAAGGGGATACGGTATGCAGGAATTAAAGGAGGATAGTATTCAACCCGGCAAACAGAATATTCTCCTGGTTGATGATAATGTTGAGCTGCTTGTTTTTCTGCAATCAAGCTTAAAACAAAAATACAATGTGTTTTTCGCCTTTAACGGCAGGCAGGCGCTCGAGAAACTGAAGAGTATTCCGGTGCCCGATTTGATTATTTCCGATATCATGATGGATGAAATGGACGGCCACCGGTTTTTAAAATCCCTTTCCGTAACCGACGATTACAAGCATATTCCGTTTATTTTCCTGACGGTCAAAGATACTATTGATGACAAGTTAAAGGGCCTAATTGAAGGGGCCGTGGATTATATTTTCAAGCCGTTTTTAATCGATGAGGTTATGGTGAAAACCGAAAATATCCT
>CAZWYY010000009.1:0-77619 GCA_964638895.1 uncultured Spirochaetaceae bacterium
AAAGACGACCGGTATGTGCTCATACCTCATATCCTTTTTAAACTCCTCATAAAACTCATATCCGTCCATCACATCCATCATGATATCGGACACCACCAGGTCTGTTTCCGGCGCCAGGGAAAGCCTTTCCAAAGCCTGTTTTCCATTTTGGGCGCAGCACAGATTATATTCACTTCGTAATTCATCCCTGAGATACAAAAGCATTTCAAGATTGTCTTCAACTAGAAGCAGCGTATGTTTTTTCGGATCCGGTGTCTCATCAGCCGGAAGCTCGGTATGGATATCCATTTCCGGACTGTATTCCCTTACCCGCGGTATTACGCTTACTTCCGGCTTTATATGCCCGGCAGGCATCTTAAAAACAATTTTGAATTCGGAACCCTGACCGGGAGTGCTTTTCACCTCTATGGAGCCGCCGACATCATCTATTATTTTCTTTATAATGCTCAAACCCATACCGATTCCCTGGATGTTCCTCTTTTCATGCGATATCTGGTAGTAAGATACAAATATGTTCGGAAGCTGCTCCGGTGGAATACCGATCCCCGTATCCTTAACTATCAACTCAATCCTGTTTTTATTGTTCTTCAAACATACATTGATACTCCCGCCCTGTGGGGTAAACTTATAGGAGTTATCCAGCAGGTTGTTGATAACGCGGTCAACGGCGTACGGGTCGGCCATAATTGTTATATTCATTTCTATATCAGCATTCAGCTTTATTTTCTTCCGGGCCGCCATCTCCCCGAATAACAGCACGGCATTCTCAAGAGCCGCCGATAATTCAGTGTAATTATCATGATTATAGAAGTCCTGTCCTTTTGCCAATTTTTCATGATCCAGGAAATTCACCATGTTCTTCTTTAACTTTTCGATATTTGAGCTGATGACGGCAAGCCTGTCGTCCGGCCCCTTTTCCTGTATGTATTTGTTCAGATAATTTGAAATAAGAGTAAGCGGTGTTTTTGTTTCATGGGCAAGATTGATAAAATATTTAGTCTTTTCCTCTTCCGACTTTTCCAGTTGTTTCACCATCAGTAGAGCTTTCCTTCTGAGGTCCGACATTCTTCCTACAAGCATACCGATGCCGACTATCACAACATCAATAACCAAACCTCTCCACATTAATTGTATATAGCGTTCCATTCCACTCACACAAATTATAATGAGCATAGTGTATGCCTGTTGTATTATGCCTATAACAGGTATGGGCCAGAGACCTAAAAGCCAGGCGATTATAACAAAGGGAATAATACACAGACTTAATGTAATCTCATTTTTATTTATTATATAAATTATGGTTTGCAGAAGCAGTGATAAAGCGAAAATATAAAGGGAAATCATTATTCTGGTTTTGCACTGCGAGGGAGAAAGGTAATTTCCCATGAAGTACTGCTGCATCATTTTATTTACCAAAATTAAATATCTTTCATAATAAATAATCAAGTGTAAAGCACACTTTTATTGCAGCGGAATATTCCGCTTTTTTTTTAATTCATTGACTTGCGATAAAATTCATATAATGCTATAATATTAGCATATAAGCGGAGGCTTTGCATGCAATGCACTATGAAAACAAGATTATTTTTATGCCTTGTTATAACAAGCGCGCTTTTATTATTTTACACGGCATGCGATGACACCCAACCTATTCCCACAATAAAGGAGCAACTATCACTGCCGCAGAATAATTTTGTGATGATCTATCTGCCGGCCACACGGTTTCCGGGCGGACCGTCAAATGTAACGGCGCTACAGGAATATAGGAAAGAGATGATGAGTGTGGATGAGGATTTTTGGTTTGCCCGGACCAATACCACATACTCCCTGTGGATGGAGGTGTACAGCTGGGCCGTTGCCAATAGGTACACATTTAACAGACCCGGCCGTATGGGCAGCGAAGAGGATGGTGTGGGCATGAACGATCAGCATCCCGTCACCGTAGTTGACTGGCCGTCCGCCATGGTGTGGTGCAACGCGCTTACCGAGTATTATAACCTGTGTAATGGAACCGCTTTCATTCCGGTGTATGAGTACAACGGTGTCGTGGTACGCGACGCCTCGGACAGGATCGCCACCGACTCTGTGGTAATGGTAAAAAATGCCGACGGGTTTCGCCTTCCCCTGGGGGCGGAATGGGAGTTGGCGGCCCGTTACTCGACAACGAATCCTCTCAACACCTACCAGGAATACCCGCCGTTGAGCGGCATCTACTGGATTCCCTTTGTCCAAGTAAGCGGCGAAATTGAAGGAAGTATGGGAGAAATGGGCAGCGAGAAGGGAAGAATCAAAACCGTCCAAGTAACCGACACGGAACAAAACTCACTGGGGTTTTACGGCTTTGCGGGAAAAGAGGGGAAACTATGGCAGTGGTGCTTTGAGCGCCTGTCATCTTCCGAAACACGTGACACCTATAGGTTAAAGCGGGGCGGCAGCCGCGGCCCACGCTGCTCAAGACACGATAACTGGCCAAAAACAAAATGGACAAAAACCTGCGGAGGTTATAACCAGATAACCTTCCGCGTGGCCCGGACAGTGGTTAAAGAATGATATTTTAAAATCACAAATTCATTTTGCTCAATCTCCGGATGGGGTAATAATCTCCCAATTTGCCATTTACAAAAAGCGGGTAATGCTATATACAAAATAGAAAAACAAAAATCGAAGCAGGGATTTTCAATGCGAATTCTTTTAATCGCCGTGGGCACCACGGGAGACGTACTGCCTTTCATTGCGTTGGGGGCCGAACTCAAAAAAAGAGGGCATTCCGTCACCGTCATGACGCATGCCGATTTCAAGAAACTTTGCAATGAATACGGACTGGGGTTCCAACTTGTGGGGGGCAGTTTCAAGGAACTGGCCGAGTCCAACGAGGGCAAGGCATGGCTTGAATCGGGCGACAACCTCATCAAATATATGTCCACCGCCAAAAAGCTGTTCAAACCCATCTTCTCAGAATGGGTGAAGGTCGATAAGGTCATTCCGCAATATGAGGCGGTGATCGCGCACCCTTTTGCGGCTTATGGGTATCATACCGCGGAAAAATACCGGCTTCCCTTTGTCATTGTTTCCCTTATCCCCTGGTTTGTTTCCGGTGAGATCGAACCTATTATGGTGCCTATCGTATCGCCCGTGTTCAAGGCTTGGGTGAACAAAACCCTGAACAAACTGACCATACAAAGCCTGTGGTCGCTGTTCAAGGATTTGAGCCGCAACCGGCGCAAGGAACTGGGGCTGCCGCCCACCAAACCGGACAACCTCTGGTTGTACCTGCACAAGATCGGCATACCCCATATACACCTGTACAGCCCGCATTTCCTGGGAAAACCGGCCGACTCGCCCCGGCACTGCCATGTGACGGGCTTTTGCTCTCTTGGCCTAAAACATGATTACACGCCGCCCCCCGCACTGAAGAAGTTTTTAGAAAGCGGCGGCAGGCCGGTGTATATCGGATTCGGTAGTATGACCGGCAAGGACCCCGTTCAGCTTACGGATATGACGGTTAGGGCGGTAAAAAAGACAGGACAGCGCGCCGTCCTGCTTACGGGCTGGGGAGGGATGAAGCACCCGCCCAGGGAAAAGGACATTCTGATAATCAACTCGGCGCCGCACGACTGGCTGTTTCCGCATGTAAAGGCCGTGATCCATCACGGCGGAATCGGCACAACGGCCGCCGGACTGTGCGCGGGTAAACCCACCGGCATCGTGGCGTTTTTCGGTGACCAGCCATTCTGGGGCAGGCGCGTGTTCGCCTTGCAGGTCGGGCCCAAACCCATGGTAAAAAGTGAACTGAACGAAACCCACTTGGCGGCGCTTATAACCGAGGTCTGTGACAATCCGGTGTATGAAGAGAACGCCCGGAAACTGGGGCATATACTCAGGCATGAGCACGGGCCGCAGAATGCCGCCGATGTCATCCTTTCCTATTTCAGTAAAAGATAATTTTCTTTGACCCGCGAAATATTTTCAGGTATACTTATTATATGGAAACAGGAGCTGTTTCGGCGGAGAGTACAAATATGCTGTTGCAGGAAGTTTCTGTGCGTGTTCTAAAAAACAGCCTTGATTTTCAGCAGAAGGCCGCCATGCAGTTGATACAGTCTCTGTCAAAGCTACAAGACCCCTTGATGGGGAACATCATAGACACCTACGCCTAAGGGCGCGCGGCGGGGGAAATGCCGCCCCTGACGGATAAGTGTTTTCGTGTTTATATGAAAATCAGGTGTTACGAATGATTAATTATATCTATAAAAACTACAAAAGCTTCTCTTTTTATTATTCTTTGTTTTATTTTCCCAAGAGACGTTTGTAGCTTTTTATAGTGCAAGATAAAGGCCGCAGGCGTCACGCCGGGCGGCCTTTTTTTTTGATTAATAATCAAAAACCGGCTGGTGTTCAGGCGGTCTGCGGTAATTCGAATAAATAACGGAGGAAAACCATGAATCTGTTGACAAAACCGCAGCAAAGTAATAACGCGCCTTATGTTCTTGCCGCCAAGGACTCACATCCCTGACCCACAATCGTACGTATCACCAAGCAACTTTCCATAGGAGGGCCTATCCGTTATTACCGAGGTTATGGACACCGATGACATCGGGCTTGTGGCCGAATATGCGGATATCATCCAGGTGGGCGCCGGAAACTGTTAAAACTTTTCACTGTTAAAGAAGCTGGGTAAAACAACAAAATCCATCCTGCTGAAACGCGGCATGATGCTGACCGTTACGGAGCTTATACTTTCGGCCGAATATATTCTTTCGTCCGGGAACGGGCGTGTCATTCTCTACGAAAGGGGCATCCGCACCTTTGAAAGCGAAACTCACAACACCCTTGATATATCCGCGGTCCCCATGTTGAAGCAAAAAACCCATCTTCCTGTTATCGTTGATCCATTGCACGCGGTCGGTACATGGAAGCTGGTAGAGCCGCTCAGCCTGGCGGCCCTGGCCGCCAGCGCGGACGGCATAATGGTGGAAGTCCATCCGCGGCCCGAGTGCGCTTTAAGCGACGGGAAGCAGTCCCTGAGACCGGACCGTTTTCGGGAGCTCGCAGCCAGGGTAAGGGAGGCGTTGCCCGTGTTACGCGGGCGATTATGACGGCCGAATACAGTTTTTATATTTAACTATAGAATTATTAATCCACATTTACTATAATTAAAATGATCTAAAATAAAACAGTCGTGGCAAACTTTCTGTTTTTATTCTGGATATCGAATGAAAAAAAACGTCATTATTACCATTGAGAGCAACACATGGGAAAGTAGGCGTCTGCAAAGCGAGCTTACGGCGGAAGCAAAGCAAAACTATGAAGTTATTGCAGTAAAAGCCACGGTTGATGTCATTAATAGAATCGCGCGCTTAAAAGAAGACCACGTCCCGGCTTCAGCCCTGATTATTGACTGCAGCACCCCCGAAAAAACCCTGCCCGGCCTTTTAGACGGGTTCAAAAAGCTGCTCCCCGACACTCCCCTTATTCTACTCTGTGAAAAAGAAGACTACAAAAAGGCGCAGAAACTCTGTGCACAGCATGATATATTCCGCGTATTGCAAAAACCATGGCAGACGGAGGACCTGCAGTTTACCGTGCAGCAGGCCTTGAAAAGCATTCAGGCGCAGCGGGAGCTGCATAACGTAAAGGAAAAGGCCGGTCGTGAGAAGCAGCTTATGGACAAGTTGAGCGGCATTTTGAACGAAAAGATTGAGGAACTGGAGGATCATCAGCAGGAACTGGAGCAGATGTCAAAAGAACTGAATGTAACCACTATTGAGAAGATCCTGATCGAACAGGAAGCCGGTAAAATGAACAAAACGCTCTCCACTCTGAAAAACAGCCTGAAAAACAACCTCTTCGTGCGCAGCGTGCTGCATTCGATTGTCAATATTCTGCAAATCCAGTTTTCCATCGACCGCAGGGAAAACTCGGTGATCGGCCAGCTTACGGACAGGATTACTGACCTGCTTGGGGAAATAGACGATCAGAAATACAATGCCCTTTCCCTGAAAAAGGAATTAAACGACATATATATGTTGCTGTCCGGCAAACTCAGCGGACAGCGTAAAAAAACCGAACTAAACCTGCATAGAACGCTGTTCGGTTATGTTAAGGCCGTGCAGCGGACCCTGATGGGCGAAACCGTGCATTTTACATCCCGGCCGTGTTACCTGCTGGGTGTCTTGAAAAAGGTAAAGGAAAAGTACCGTGAAATATTGGAAAATGAAAACGCCAGCAAAAGAATTAATTTTATCATCGATCTTCATACTCCCGATATCTACCTTAAAATCCTGGATTTTTCCCTGATCAATATCATGGAAAACCTGCTGACAAACTCCATCAGGAAGCTGTTCGAGGATATAAACAGGGGAGAAAAATGGATCAAAATCACCTCTCATGAAGAACACAAAAATAACCAGGAGTTCACGGTCATCAACTGGATGGACAACGGCCCCGGAATTGAGGAACAACGCAAAAAAAGCATATTCGAGGGTGACTCCGATAAAACCGAGGAGGGAGACCATGGTATCGGCCTTTCCGATATAAGATCAACGATCGAAGCCGTGGGCGGATATATCTATGAGACAGGCGTTTACGGCAGCGGCGCCAAGTTTGTACTGGGGTTTCCCAAGGTATTCAATTTCACAGAGATCGATTATGATGAGGACATAAACGACAACCTCCAGCCCGTGTTCAGCCCCCTCCTGACCGCAAAGAAAATTCTGATTGTAGAAGACGAAACGGAAATCCTGGACAGCTACCTGGACTTTTTCAAGGGCTGCGGCATGGAAGAGGTTATCGGCGTGGATGACGGCAAGCGTGCCCTGGACCTTATATTACACCACAACTTCAGACCTGACCTGCTTATTACGGATATAGACATGAAGGGCCTGGACGGATTTACCCTGCTGGAGCAGCTGAAGCATAACGGATATAACATCCCTACCATCGTGGTGTCCGGAATATTATTTCAGAAAAGCAACCCCAAATACAGCCAGATCCGGCGTCTTGAGCGTCTGGGGGTAAAGGAGATATTGGAAAAGCCGCTTGATTTTAAATTACTTTTTGAACTCGTAAAAAAGTATTTAGCGTCACCGCTATCCGTTAAAGACATTAAATCAGAAAAAAAGTAACAATCCCCAAAGGAATAAGGTAAAAACTGAACACAAACAGCTTCCCGCTTTTTATGATTTTTAACAGCACCACCAATGAGAGTATTCCCGTAACAAACGCCGCCAAAAACCCAACTCCCACTATATGCAGGGGCACCTTTACCATCAACGTACCGGCGTCTTTTAATTCAAAGACAAGCGCGCCCAAGATCGCCGGGATGGAAAGCAGAAAGGAAACCTCCCCCGCGAATCCGCGCTCCACCCCGGCGGCCAGGGCCGTTGAGATGGTAATACCGGAACGCGATATTCCGGGGAATACCCCGATTCCCTGGGCCACACCGGTGACCAGGCCCTGCCAGTAGGTGATCTTCCCGTACCCTGTTTTTTCTTTAAAAAAACAGGTAGCCAAAAGAATTATGCCGGTTACCACAAAGAGCACGGAAATAACTTTGGGCGTCGCCTCCACCTGTTTCATTACGGGGTACAACACCAGGGCGATGATGACGGTGGCCGCTGTGGCCAGGATGAGAATCAACAACAGGCGCAGGTTGGCCTTGTCTTCGGTGGCGGCCTTTCTTTGCACGCCGCGCCAGAGTGAGACGATAATCGCGCCGATCCGTTTTCGAAACACAAGCACCACCGCACAGAGGGTGGCCACGTGCAGCAGTACGGTGTAAAGTACGGAGGCCTCCAGCCGGACGCCGAAGATCACACTGGCCACGGCCAGATGGCCGGAACTGGATACGGGTAAGAATTCGGTGATACCCTGGATTATTCCCAGGAGGATGGATTGAAGTTCGGTCATATATTCTCCTTGATCATGTTTTTATTGAAACAACTCAAGCATTCTGCTGACCGGTGATTTTGCCGGGTCATATAATATACCATAGTATACGACGCCCGTACAGACGATCTTAACAAACCGCCGCGTCTCCAGTATGGGGATGGCCATAATATAAAGATCGTCCGGCAGGCCGCCGATGGCCCGAGTCCAGCCCCTGACCCTGCCCGGACCCGCGTTATACGCGGCCAGGGCGCGGGGAATACTCCCGAAACGCCTAAGCAGGTCCGCGAAAAAGCACGCTCCCATCAGGGAGTTCTGCCGGGGGTCGTTAAGGTCGGGGGATTCAAGACCGATACGCCGGGCTATGTCATTCGCGGTCGCGGGCATAAGCTGGCTTAGGCCCACTGCCCCGGCATGGGACACGATTGTATTATCGAACGCGCTTTCCCTTCTTATGAGTGAAAAAAGCAGGTAGGGCTCCAGCTTAAAGCGGGCGGCGGCGCTCCCGATCTCCTGCTCAAAGGCGAGCGGATATAAAAAGAGGATTTCCTGCTTATAGGGGGGAAGCTTTTCCCGGCTTTTCAAAAGACCCAGCACCCGCATACAGAACAGGTACCGTCCCTGTGAAAAAAGCCGCTCGGCCAGGCCGTACAGCGTGTCCGTCGAAAACAGCGGACCGTTTTCTACCAGAAGTTTGATACCCTGTTCGTAGAGTCCGTAATCAAAAAAGCCCATAATGAGTTTTCCTCGTTCCGTTAACTCCGCCGGGTGCGCGGCGGGCCGTTCCTTCCAAGAAAAATCCGGTGGTGCGGTGTGTAAAAAGCGGGCGCCGAGCAGGGCGTAAAACCCGTGCTGCGTGGAGAGTTGCCCGGCCAGGGACTGCGCCCGCGGGACCTCTGCCTTCAATAGCCTCAGTTGGGCCAGACGCAAGACAATATAGGTGAGCTGCGCGCGAATTTCATGCGGCGGGGTGTCCCTGAACACCCGGTACAGTCCCAAAAGCGTGCCGAAATCCCTTGACCACAGGAGATCCGAGATATAGTCCTCCAGCAGATCCGAGTAAAAATCAAAATCCTTCCATTCAGGCACCGAGGAGGCCAGCTCGGACAGCACCGCGACCGGGCCCCGCTTTATGGCGTTTTTCAGCATATACCAGCAAGCCCTTTTTCTTAACAGATCGTCCTTGGCCAGCCCTTTTATCTCCGACCAGACCTGCCAGGCTTTCCCGTACTCATAAGCGGCCGCGTAGATTTTGGCGGCAAGCTCCAGGCTTTCCAGGCGCCGCCCGGGTTGCTGTCTGCGCGCGATCGATTCGATCAGCTCCGCGTCCGCGGACGCGCCTCCTGTCTTCAGGCTGATCAGCCCGTAATCGGCTGTAAGTACGGTATTAAGCAGACCGTCCGGGCCCTGCCCGGCAAGCCCGGCCACCGCCTGCTTTAACAGGGGTTTGGCCTCCTTGTACCTGCCCTCCGACATCAGGCTTTTGGCCTTAAAAATATCAAGCTCCTGTTCCGTAAAACCGGCCGGTGTGTCCTTACGGAAAAGCAGGTAAAGATAGGCCCGGCCGTGCAGCTCACACGCGGGAACCTTGTAGAAAAGCTCTCTGAATCCGTCCTCCCAGCCTTCCAGGCCAAGCCGGCAGGAGGCCACGGCTTTGAATAAAAACAGCTTGGGGTCTGCCGCATCCGGCCCGGCTTTGGCCGGTCCGTTCAATTTCCGTAGAAGCTCTTTATCCCTCTCCTGCCAATAGAGGGTCTCCAGATATATCTTATTCAGTTCTTCGGCATTGAAGGCCCGCTCTCCGTCCTTAAGCAGGGAAGAGACAATCTCCTCCGCCTCGGCGTAACGCTTTTCTTTAAGGTAGTCAGCGGCCAGTTCGGCGCCCGCCTGGTATTTCCAGGGAGGGGCGCCCCTTTGCCACTCTAAAAACAGCAGCCGCCCGACATACGCCTCGGTTTCCGGTCCGGAGAGCATGTGCGCCGCATAGTAGGCCGCGCCGGGGGCAAAGCGCATAATCTCTTCAAGTTTTACATCCTGGGGCCTGATGTCGCGCAGAAAAGAGAGATCGCCCCTTTGCAGTCTGGCGGACAGCTCTTCCCGTTTCATACCCCAGATCACGGACTTCTCGCATGAGATCGGAAACAACGAAAGGGTCACAATTATGAATACTGCGAACAGATTATTTGGCGGGAATGAATATCTTTTGTTTGGCAAAAATCAAATCCGGATTCTGAATCTTATTCACCTTGGCAAGCATCTTATATTGAAACGGATCACGGTAATAGCGCCGGGAGATATCCCAGAGGGTGTCGCCCCATACGATGACATACTCTTCACCCTTGGCGGTTTCCGCCGTTTCCTCTTCCTCCTTCATGGCAGCCTGCTCATCGGCGGCCGCCTCCCGGCCGGCCTCCTGTTCCTCTTCCTTTGCCTGCGCGGCGGTCTTATCCGTTTCCTTGGCCGGGGCCGCGGTGGTGTTATGTTGCGCGGCCGGGGCCGCGGACGACAGCGAACCGGGGATAATCGGTATGCCCTTCAGGCCGGCGTAAATGCCCCAGCCGGCGGCGGCAATGACAATCAGACCCAGAAGAATAAAAAGCACCAACAGCAGCGGACTGCCCCTGCGTTTCTCCGTCCCGGCCTCCCGATGCCGGGCCTGGGGGGATTCTTCTATTACGGTCTGCGCCTGTAGTTCAATCTCCTCTTCCGAGGCAGCGGGCTTTTCTTCTTCCTGGTTTATCTCAAACTCGGGAATTGTGTACATATCCTCTTCCCCAACCGATTCCAGGCTTACAGAAAGCGATTGTTTTTCCCCGCTTTTGGAATCATAGGCCGTGGCCGCCAGATTTCCGTTTTCATCGAGCCCGATATTGAGCTCAATCTCGGGCTCGCCCTTGGGCGCCGGACCTATGTTTTCAATGACAAGGCTTCCGATATAGGTGTCTTCGAACAACACCTCTCCGCTGCCTTTAAAAAGATCAATCTGCACGTTTTCCTGATTGTCCCGGACGGTGGTAAGGACCAGCTTTTTCTTGCCGTGAAAGTGCTCATCGAACACAGGATAAAAATGGCCGTCGGCCAGCTTGATGCCGATTTGTTTTTTACTTTTATCTTCCGGTTCCATTACCTAGAAGCCTATATCGAGAATGGGATTTTGTCAACGAAAAAAAAGCACTAAAGGGTTCGGTTTTGTGAATGAATTTGCTTCCTTGACAATCTACCCCTGTGCCCTATAATTAAATTGTGTTGGAATATTTGCCGTATATAATCATCACCTTCGCCGCGTTAGTGTTTTTGGGGCTGGTTCTTTCCCTTATCCTTAGGCGCGACACCTCCGAACCAAAGAAAAAAAAGAAAAAAATAAAATCCAAAGACAGAAACAAAATTATACGGGAAGCAAACAAGCGGCTTATCCAGAACCCCAAAGACCACGAGGCGCTCATGGCCCTGGCGGACCTTTATTTTAAGGAAGGAATTTACGATAAGGCCATGAATTATTACCGCACCCTGATTGAGCTTTGCGCCACCAACCTTGACATCAATGAATTCGAGGTAACCCTGCGCTTCGGCCTGTCGGCCTTTAAGCTGCAGGAATACGATGAAGCCTATAAAAGCCTGGTGATCGCCTTTACCATGAATGAGGAAAATTTCGAACTCTGCTATAACCTGGGCTACCTGGAATACCTTAAAAAGGACTACGAAAAAGCCCTGGCCTTTTTCCGTCGCGCGCAGCGCCTGGACACGGAACACGTGCAAACCATTCGTTTTCTGGGGCATAGTTATTTTAGAAACAGGCAGTACACGGAGGCCAGTGAAGAGCTGCGCAAAGCCATCGAATTCGAGCCCAATGACAAGGAATCGCTTTTCGCCCTGGCCCAGTGCCACTATGAGCTGGGACATACGGACCAGGCGCTTACCATCTTCTCACACCTCCGGCTGGACCCCAAACTTGGTCCGAACGCCGCGCTTTTTTCAGGGACCATCCATCTTAAAAACAACAGTTACCAGAAGGCCATCATGGACCTGGAAATCGGTCTGAAACACAAGAATATACCACAGGAAATCCAGCTTGAATTGAAGTACCGCCTGGCCATCGCCTATTTGAAGGACGGCAATATGAAACGGGCCCTTGAGCTTCTGGAAAACATCAGGGACGTCAAACCGGATTACAAAGACGTGATGGGCCAGATCGATCAGTACCGCGAGCTTATGAGTAACAAGGACCTGCAGACCTTTTTAATGGCCTCCAAATCCGAATTCCTCACCCTGTGCCGCAAGGTCGCGGCTAATTTTTTTGAGGACTCAAAGTCCAAGCTACTCAATATCGCCCTGAACAAAAACGACTACGCCGAAATCCTGGCCGAGATCCACACCAAGCGCTGGGAGGACGTGGTGCTTTTCCGTTTTATCCGCACCACGGGCACCATCGGCGAGTTGGTCATCAGGGACTTTTATACAAGCTGCCGGGATCATAAGGCGGACCGGGGGTTTTGTATAACGGCCGGTGATTTCAGCGAGAGCGCCAAACAGTTCACGGAGGCCCGCCTGATAGACCTCATAGACAAAAAGGGTATTGTAGCCTTGTTTCGAAAGCTGAACCGTGTTCCCGGCCGGAACCTATAGCCGCCGTATCCCGCCCGTCCGGCGGGCGCCTCCGGCCGCTACACCATATCCGCCCGGCGGGCGATCAAAACATGCCGTTCCGCTTCCAGAAAGGGCACATGCGTTCTGTAGACCTGAATATGCCTGAAATACGGCCACAGCGCCGTAAGCTCGGCCACGGTCTTTTCAAGCGTTCCTTTATAGGCAAGGATGAACCCGTCCGGGGACAGGACGCGCGCCAGGTGCGGCAGCAGGGTATGCACTCCGGCCACGGCCCGGAACAGGGCCAGGTCAAAGCCGTCCGTAACCCGAGCCAGGTCGGTCTCCAGTACGCACACCTGTTCCAGTCCCAGCAGCAGATAGACATTGCGTAGGAAGGCGCAGCGCGTTGCCGAGCGCTCGCACAGGGTAAACCGCATATGGGGCAGAAACACGGCCAGCGGAACACCTGGCAGGCCCGCGCCCGCGCCCACGTCAAGCACCGTGTGTATTTCCCCCAGGCTTTTTATCAGGTTAAGCGGCGCCAGTGAATCAAGCACATGCCTGACCACCAACTCTTCATCCCCGGCCTTCACCAGGTTGTAGCGCGTATTCCACTTTTTTATTTCCCCTATAAAGGCCAGGAGCCGTTCCATCTGATCCGATGCGTCCTCCAGACCCAGGGCCGCCAGTCCCGCTTGCAACGTCTCCCGCATGGCCGCCTGTCCGGTGCACAATTTCTCTCTCATCTCCGGTTCAGGCCCCGCCCTTTTTAGTAAGATAGACCAGCAGCACCGCGATATCCGAGTTCCTCACCCCGGAGATGCGTGAGGCCTGGCCCACGGAAAGCGGCCTGATAACTTTCAACTTCTCCTTACTCTCCTTGGAAAGCCCCTGCATGGCGTCGTAATTCAGGCCCCCCGGTATGGAAAGTTTTTCCATGCGCTTGAAGCGCTCCACCTGTTTCTGCTGGCGCCTGAGGTAGCCCTCGTACTTTATATCCAGCTCAATGTGTGTGCGCAGGCGGCCGCCGTACTCCTGCACGGAGTCTTCCAGCGCGGCCAGCATGTCCATGGTAAAAGCCGGGTCTTTAAGCACGTAAGCAAAGGGCTTTCCCATGTACTTCTCCAGGGTGGGGAGCGCCGTAACGTCCTCCGCCCCAACCTTACGCTTCCGTAAAATCTCAGATATTTCATCCAGCTCTTTTAGTTTTTGCTCGAAGCGCCGCCGGGCCTCTTCGGTCTGCAGGCCCACCGCGTACCCCTTGCCGAACAGGCGGATATCGGCCGTATCGTGCCGCAGGCACAGCCTGTACTCTGCGCGCGAGGTGAACAGGCGGTAGGGCTCGCGCGTACCCAGGGTAACCAGGTCGTCAAGCATTACCCCGATATAGCTTTCGGCCCGCGAGAGCACCAGCGGCTTCTGGCGCCGCAGCTCCAGGGCTGCGTTGACGCCCGCCACAAGCCCCTGGGCCGCGGCCTCCTCATAACCGGAGGTGCCGTTGGTCTGGCCCGCGATAAACAGCCCGGCTAGGCGTTTTGTCTCCAGGCTGGGGTAAAGTTGGGTGGGGTCCAGGTAATCATACTCCACCGCGTACCCCGGCCGCATAATCACCACGTGTTCCAATCCGGGTACGGTGCGCAGGAACTGTTCCTGCACCTGTTCGGGCAGGGAGGAGGAGATACCGTTCAGGTACATCTCTTCGGTGTCCAAGCCCTCAGGCTCCACAAAGATCTGATGCCGCCCGCGGTCGGGAAACCTCATGACCTTGTCCTCGATGGACGGGCAGTAACGCGGGCCTATGCCCACAATCTTGCCGCCGTACAGCGGCGAGCTGCCGATGTTGTCGCGGATGATCTTGTGGGTCTTTTCGTTGGTATAGGTAACGTGGCAGGGCACACGCGGCCGCTCCACCCGTTCATAGGCAAAGGAAAAGGGCTGTGCCGCCTCATCACCCTGCTGCTCTTCCATTTTGGAAAAATCTAGGGAGCTCTTCAGCACCCGGGCCGGCGTGCCGGTCTTCAGCCTGCCCACGCTAAAGCCCATGCGGCGCAGGCTTCGGCCCAGACCCACGGCGGCCGGCTCCCCCAGTCGGCCGGAAGAGGCCTGGAAGGCGCCGATAAAGATTTTGGCCTCCATGAACGTGCCGGTGGTCAGCACCACCGCCTTGGCCGAAAACTTTCGCCCCCGTTCGGTGACCACCCCCCGCACCTTTGTGCCTTTGGCATCAAGCAGCAGATCGATCACCGTGTCCTGGAACAGGAACAAGTGCTTTTCCAGCTCCAGGGTCTGTTTGGCCAAAAGCGCGTAGGCGGCCTTGTCGGCCTGGGCGCGCGGGGCCTGCACGGCCGGCCCTTTGCTGCGGTTTAATATCCTGAACTGGATCATGGTTTGGTCTATAAACCTGGCCATCTGGCCGCCCAGGGCGTCGATCTCCCGCACCACATTACCCTTGGCCAGCCCGCCAATGGCGGGGTTGCAGGAAAGCCTGCCGATGCAATCCAGGCTTTGGGTGATAAAAAGCGTCTGTAATCCCAGGCGGGCCAGGGCCAGCCCGGCCTCTATGCCGGCATGTCCCCCGCCGATCACTATGGCGTCAAAATCCATGCTATTTCCCCACACAGAAGCGGGAGAACATGGCCCGCAGAATCTCATCCGAGGTGACCTCGCCCGTGATATACCCCAGTGCGTCCAGCGCCTCCTTCAGGTCTACGGCCAAAAGGTCAAGCGAAACACCAAGGTCCAGCGCCTCACGTGCCCGCTTCAGGGCGGCCAGGCCCTGTTCCAAATACTGTTTCTGGTGCAGCGAGTCGATGACCGCGGCCTCGGACTCCCGCGGCCCCTCCCCGATCAGGCGCTTTTCGATCTCCCGTTCCAGCTCCCGCAGGCCCTGTCCGGACAGGGCGCTTAAGACCGCAAATCCGCGCGGCGGCCTGCCGCGGCCGATGTCGCACTTGTTCCAGACCCTGATAAGCCTTCCATCCCCGCGGTGCGCCGTGAAAAAGGCCTCGTCCTCGGCCGTAAGGCCCGCCGCCGCGTCCGTCAGGTAGACAACCAGGTCCGCGTTTTGGATCAGGTTCCCACTGCGGCGGATGCCCTCGGCCTCTACCGGGTGCTCGGCCGCGCGCAGCCCCGCGGTGTCGTACAGCCGCACCGGGATGCCGGCCACTGAGACGGCCCCCTCGATAAAATCGCGCGTGGTACCGTGAAACTCGGACACGATCGAGCGGTCCTCGCGTAGCAGCAGGTTGAACAGGGTGGATTTACCCGAGTTGGTGCGGCCGGCCAGGGCCACGGTGACCCCTTCCTGGTAGATACGCCCGGCCCGGTAGGTGTCGAGCAGCGCCCGCATCTCACCGATAATCCCATCCAAGGGCCCCGGCGAAAGTACGCCGCGCTCATACTCCTCGTCCGGGTAGTCCAGGCGCACCTCCACCGCGCTTAAAAAATCCGTAAGGCGTGATTTTAAGCCGTCTATGATCTTCTCTATCCCGCCTGACAGCCTGTTCAGGGCCAGGCGGCGCGCCTTGTCCGAGCCGGCATGTATGATCTCGTTTACCGCCTCTGCCCGGGTGAGGTCCATCTTGCCGTTTAAAAACGCGCGCAGGGTATACTCCCCCGGGTTGGCCTGCCGGAAGCCGGTTTGGTACAGTAGGGCCAGCGTCTTTTTTACGGCCGCCGGGCTGCCGTGGCAGAAGAGCTCCACCGCGTCCTCCCCGGTATAACTGTGGGGCGTGCGGTAGACGGCTGCCAGCACCTCGTCCACCGCCTGCTTGTCCCGCGGATCATACAGCACGCCCCTGGACAGGGAGTAGCCCTTTTTACGGGCCAGGGTTTCTTCCCCCTTGCCGCACTTAAACAATGCGTCTATTTTTTCTATGCAGCCCCCTCCCGACACCCTGATGACCGCGATAGCACTCTCGCCCCAGGGCGTGGCCAAGGCCGCGATCGGATCATGCGGGTTGAGGTCCTTGTGTTTGACCATTCCTAAAAGATATAGAAAAAAGGCTTGGGATGCAATATCGTTGCCGGCCGCGCTCATATGGCGCGCCGGGTACACGGTTCTCACCACTAATGAAAAGTTATTGGAAAAACACGGCAAGATAGATGAAAATTAAAGCAAGATGCTCATAAAAAATGTTGTGGCTCCCGCAATCATCCTATTTGCGTTTTTCTCCGTTTCATGCGCCGGCGGCTCCTCCAAAAAGCCACCCGCTGTGCAAAACGGGAAAATAGATGTGAGCGGATGGGATTTTTACAATGACGGCTACATACCGCTTGACGGGAACTGGGAGTTTTACTGGAACCGGCTCCTGGGGCCCGGGGACTTTACACATAAAAACCCCGCGCTTACGCCTACGGGATTCTTTCCCGTACCGGGGGTGTGGAAGGATTACAACGGCGGGGGGAAATCATTCCCCCCGCATGGGTATGCCACCTATCGCCTGCTGATCAGGAACGCGGACACCAGGCTGTTGTTCGGCATGATCGTACCCGATACGGGAACGGCGGACAAGGTGTTTATAAACGGCAGGACGATAACGTCAAGCGGGATTGTGGGAACCTCAAGCAAGCGGAGTGAACCCCAATACAGAAACAGGTATGCCTGTTTCCGCACCGAACAGCCCGATATCGAGCTTATTGTGCAGGTTTCCAATTTTCATTACTGGAAAGGGGGTCTCTGGAATACCATCCTGTTGGGGGAAGCGCAGGCGGTTTCTGCGGAAGAAATGACAAGGGCCGCCACCGACCTGATCCTGATGGGCGCCGTGGCCGTGATCGCCATTTACAGCCTGACGCTGTTTATATTAATCGGAAAAGATCCGGCTTCGATCTATTTTTCCCTTTTCTGCTTATTGACCGTTTTTCGCATAGGCGCGACGGGGTATATATTATTCACGCATGTGTTTCCGAATTTTAACTGGGAGCTGTTGATTAAACTGGAGATCTGCCCGTTTTACCTGGGCGTCTTTCTTTTTACAAAATACATCTTTTGTATTTTCCCGGAGATCATCCCTCAAATACTGGTCAAGGTCTCAACATACTATATGATTATTTTTATGCTCATCCTCATCGCCGCCCCCGCGGTATTATACAGCAACCTGATCCTGCCCACACAGGTTCTAGTGATCGGATTTACACTCACGGAGCTGATTTTACTGATAAAGGGGCTGCTGAAACAGATAAAAGGCACCTTCATCGTCTTATCCGGTCTTTTATTCCTTTTTTTGACCGTGGTAAACGACGTGTTGTTTTCAAACAAGGTCATTCAGACGGTGTATCTGTTTCCGTTGGGAGTGCTGGTTTTCTTTTTCTCCCAATCTTTTATTATTTCCCTGCGAACATTCAAGGAGCTGAAGTTTAATTCGCAGGTATTATTCAGTCCCGAAGGCAATAATATGTTTAATCCGGCTGATCGCCGACGCATGGAGATCAAAGATTGATGAAGACGGACAATAAAGACATATTAAAATCCTTTTTAAGCATATTTCTTCCGTTGACAGTCTCACTGGTTACCGTTGTATTTCTTATTACATTAATTCTTTATTCCCTTGAGTTGGAGAATGAAAAGATTATGGTGGAAAATGAAGAGACGGATCACATAGAAAGGTTGATCACGATAGTTGGTTCCAGATTCAGGGTGATTGTTTCCGATCTGATCTTCCTGTCCGACCGGTATGAACTGAAGCATATGGTAAACCAAAGCAAACAGGCACGGGAGCATTTACTGGACAGTTACGGCAAGTTTTTAGCCGGCATGGCGGTATACGACCGCATGGAATTTTTGGACCGCAATGGAATGGAGGTTTTTAGGATCGATTATAACAAAGGGAGTCCCTCTATTGTTCCCGGGGACCGGCTGCGCTTTGCGGGGGACCAATCCTATTTCACGCAAACCATGGGTCTTGACCACGGTGAGATATATATCTCCCCGTTTGATTTAAAGAGGGACCACGGAAAGATCGAACATCCTTTAACACCCGTAATCAGGTTCGGAGCGCCGGTTTTCGATGCCGACGGTAAAAAAGCGGGGGTAATCATCCTTTCCTATTTGGGCGATGACCTGTTGTCCTCCCTGGACATAATTTCGTACAACACGATTTCACCGCAAATTTTGTTGTTGGATTCGGGCGGATACTATATCAAGGGACGCACCCCAGGGGAAGAATGGGGACAGGCGCTCGCAGACAGGAAGAATGACAGGTTCGGGAACACCTTCCCGGAAACTTGGGAAAACATCAAAAACGCGGACAGCGGACAGGTTACCGATAAGAACGGTCTGTTTACGTTTACCACCATATATCCGCTGACGGTGCTCCGACAATCGTGGCTTGGGCCGGATCACGCGCCCGGGCCCGTGGTCAGGACAGGGGAAAAAGGCGAGTACTGGAAACTGATATCGTATATAACACCCGACAGGCTTTCATACAAGGCAACAAGACTTTTCCACGTTCTCGGCATCCTGAACACGGTTATTTTCCTTATCCTGGTGGTGACCTCGGTGATCATCACCCGTTCCAATATTGTCCGCAAGCTGTCCGAAGAATCGTTAAGACTAAGTAAAGAGCACTACCAGCGCCTGATCGACCTGGCGCCGGATATAATTTATTATATCGATCCCGAGGGGAAGATAGTATTCATCAGTTCCGGGATTAAAAAATTGGGCTACAAGCCTGAAGAGCTTGCCGGACGCCCATTCTTTGATATTGTGCACGATGAAGATAAAGCAAAACTCGGCCACAACGGGGTTGAGCGGCGTACGGGAGACAGGGCCGTAAAGAATCTGGAAATCAGATTAATAAGCGGGTTGCACCCCCCCGCTAACGGCCGCCCCCACCAGTTGTATTTCAGGATTCGGGCAAGGGGAATATGGAATGTCCCGGACGAGGAGATGAAGCGGCGGGACAAGGTTTTCCTGGGCACGCTGGGCATCGCCCATGATATCACGGAACGGAGGAAGAACGAAGAGGAGCTCAGGGAAAGCAGGGCGAGTCTGTTCGCCCAGATAGAAAACAGCGACGCCGGAATCTGGTCGATCGGTAATGACTATATTATCCGGACAATCAATTCAAAGTTTCAAACCGATTTCAAACAGGCCTTCGGCAATTTGCTTGAGCCGGGATCGGATGTTTTAAAGAACCTTCCCGATGAGCTGCGCGCAGTCTGGAAGGAACGGTATGACAGGGCGCTTGGCGGCGAGAAATTTCAGGTGATCGACCACCTTGAATACCAGAGCGCGCCTGAATATACGGAGATGTCGTTCAATCCCATCAGCGTAAAGAACAAAATCATCGGGGTCTCCTGTTTCGCCCTTGATATTACCGAGATAAACAGGGCAAAAGAAACGGCGGAGCTCGCGAACAGGGCAAAGAGCGAGTTTTTGGCCAGGATGAGTCACGAAATCAGAACACCGCTTAACGCAATTGTGGGGTTGAACTACCTTTTAAAGCGCACTCAACTGTCCATAAAACAAAATGAGTACGTGACTAAAATAGAAAATGCGTCAAAAAGCCTGCTGAATATCATCAGTGATATCCTCGATTTCTCAAAAATAGAGGCGGGGAAATTAACCATAGAGAATATTCAGTTTAATTTGAATACCATAATTAAAAATATGGTGGATATCATCAAATACAAGGTGTATGAAAAAAAATTGGAGTTTGTCATTGATTACCAGAGGGAGGTGCCCAATATATTGATCGGCGATCCCATCAGGCTGGGCCAGATTCTTCTCAACCTGATCAATAACGCCGTCAAATTCACGGAGAAGGGTGAGATCCAATTGGTGATTTCGCTTTTAAGTAAAGCGCCGTCAACCGTTCAGATCCGTTTTGAGGTGAAAGACACGGGCATAGGGTTAAAGGAAAAAGAAATAAAAAACCTTTTTCTGGTGTTTTCCCAGGCCGATACCTCTACAACCCGCAGGTATGGGGGGACCGGGCTGGGCCTGGCGATCTGTAAAAAATTAAGCGAGCTCTTGGGCGGGGAGATCGGCGTGGAAAGCACATATAAACGGGGAAGCAATTTCTACGTCACCCTTCCGTTTACGGTTATTGAAAACACAGGAGAGACGTTACTCATTCCGGAGGAAATCAGGGGTATCGGCGCGCTGGTGCTGAAAAAGCAATCCGCTTTGTTTAAAATACTGCAGAGGTACCTGGAGGATTTTTCATTCAAGGTTGAATCCGTTTCCATAAGCAAGGACTTTTTGGCCCGGTTCAACAAAAACAAAGACGAGTACCGCCTGCTGATCCTCGATTTCGACCTGATGAGTAATGATCTCCTTGATATGTTCAAAGAGCATAAAACCGGTACCGATATAAAAACAATCATCATCGGTTCGGCGGAAGATGAAGATATATTGGTCCGGTTCAAGCAAGATGGGATCATAGACGACGTACTGATCAAACCCTTCAGTCAGTCTGATTTATTCAACAGCATTCTGGATTGCTGGGGTGAAATAGAAACGCTTAGCGAACCGGGGGACCTCATACCGGAACTCGGCGGCCTCGAGGACATCCGCGGGTCCAGGGTCCTTTTGGTTGAGGACAACGAGATAAACCGGCAGATAATACGGGAGATAGTGGAATCCGAAGGGATTTTTACGGACAGCGCACATAACGGAAAAGAAGCGGTCCGCATTATTGAAAAAGTCAGTAATAAGTATGATATTATATTGATGGATATTCAGATGCCGGTAATGGACGGGTATGAGGCCACGCAGGTGCTGCGGAAACGCGGGGTAACAATACCGATTATAGCCTTGACCGCGGACGCGGCCACCCATGTAAAAGAAAAAGCATTTGCCGTGGGCATGAACGACTATATAACCAAACCGATCAATTTACAGGAACTTGTAAACGCGCTTATAAAATGGATAACACCGGGAAACAGGGAACACGAGCCGGCCCGCCGCCCGCTCTCCCCCGCCGCAGAGAAAAAAGCGGAAATAACAATAGCGGGACTGGACGCGGAGCAGGGCTTAAGGCGGATCGCTGGTAATAAGGATTTGTACGGAAAGCTGTTACTCAAGTTCAGAGATAATAACCGTAATTTCATCAAGGACATAACGGGGCGTATCGACAAAAAGGAATTCGAAAAAGCGGAAAACATGGCGCATGCCTTCAAGGGGGTGGCCGGCAACCTGGGGGCGGAAAACCTGTTCCAGGCCGCGCAGGTCCTTGATGAAGAATTGAAAAAAGCGAACCCGGATATTGATACCTGCCGTGAATTATTGGACCGGACGGCAAAGGAGCTGTCGATTGTGTTTGCCGGAATTGATGAGTATGAAAAAACAATGAGTATTGACCGCAAGGACCAAGGCAAAGAAAAGGCGCATCTTTCAAGACAGGCCTTAAAATCACGTATGGAACAAATTATACGGAAACTGGAAGATTATGATACCGAGGCGGACCGGTTGTTCGCGGAAATAATTTCGGAGCCTTTATGCAGTGGATTCAAGGAAGAAATTGAACTGGTGGAAACCGGTTTAAGCAAATATGATTTCCAGACCGCCTTAAAAAATGTAAGGCGTATGTATGATACCTTATTTAAGGGGGATAAATAAATGGGGACAACACAAAAAAAAACAATCTTAATAGTGGATGATATGCCGGAGAACATAGATATCCTGCGGGGGCTCTTGGCCGACCAATTCAGCATCAAGGCGGCCACCAACGGCGAAACGGCTTTGAAAATAGCCGGAACCATGCCGCCCCCGGACATGATTCTGCTGGACATCCTCATGCCCGGTACTGACGGATACCAGGTATGCAAAACACTCAAGGCCAATGCCAAAACAAAATCCATACCGGTGATTTTTCTGACTTCCAAGAACGAAATTAATGATAAAACCGAAGCGATCGACGCCGGCGCCGCCGATTACATCACAAAACCATATGACGCCGACTATATCAAGCAGATTATCATGAAACACATTCGGAGATAACGGATAATGGAGAACAATAAATCTTACATCCTGGTAGCGGACGATGAAGAAATTAGTAGAAACATGATAATCGAGTTGTTGCATGAAATGGGGCTTGAGTCAAAATCGGCCGCGGGCGGCGAACAGGTGCTTGAGCTGTTGAAAGAATTCAGCTTTGACCTGATTCTCCTCGATATCAAGATGCCGGAACCGGACGGGTATAAGATATTGGAAATCCTTAAAAACGACAATAAATTGCGCTTAATTCCCGTGATTATGATCACAATGGTGGATGAAACAAAGAGTGTCGTGGATTGTATAACACGCGGCGCGGAAGATTACCTGACCAAACCCTTTGAGCCCGCGATCCTAAAAGCAAGAATCAAAAACAGCCTTGAGAAATACCGCTCTTTAAAACAGGAAAAAGTGTTGCTGGAAAAAACCCTGACCGGCAGTATTAAAATACTTACCGAATGCCTTTCTATGTTACGGCCCGCGGTCTTCGGACAATCGACACAGGTAAGCAGGATCTGTAGAAATCTGGCGAATTGGATGGGGCTTAAGGAAACTTGGCATGTTGAGATCGCGGCGCTTTTTTCTCAACTGGGAAGCATCATCCTCTCTTCCCAATTACTGGACAGGATCTCTAAAAACGCGGTGCTTTCGGCGCAGGAACAAAAAAAGTATGGGAACTCCGTCCGCTTCGGATACAATCTGATCAATCAATTGCCCAGACTGGATAAGGTTGCTCAAATCATCCTGCATCAGCATGTACATTATTCTAGACTGACCTCCGCACCCGCCAGCCGGGAAAAACAAACCGTGCCCATGGAATCGTTTATCCTGAGCCTGGCGACCGATTTTAATCTTCTTACAGCCATGGGGCTTGATACGGCAACGGCCGTGAAAAAACTGCATACAAATAAAAACAAATATCATCCCCAGGTCCTGCAGGCCCTGGATGATATAATCGGGCATGAGGAGAATAAAGAGATCAAACCGTTAAACATAGCGGATATAAAACCCGGTATGATTTTTATGCAGGATGTCATCTCGGAAAACGGAACAAGGATAATCGCCAAGGGCAAGGAGGCTTCGGATATCGTGCTTATGCAACTCAATAATATCGCGAAGCAGTCGAACATAAAAGAACCCATATTGCTGCAGCTCTGAATCGTGCGGAAAAACTCAACCGCGTCCTCCCCCGTATAGCTGTGGGGCGCGCGGTAAACCGCGGCCAGCACCTCGTCTATCGCCTCCTTGTCCCGCGGATCATACAGCATACCCATGGCAAGGGAGTAGCCCTTTTACGGGCCAACTTCTCCTCCTCCTTAAATAGCGCGTCTATCTTGTCTATACAGTCCTTCCCCGATACCCGGATGACCGCGATGGCGCTCTCGCCTTACGGCGTAGCCGGGGCCGCGGTGGGATCATTCTGGTTCAGGCCTGTGTTTTTTACCATTCTTAGAAGATAAAAAAAATGTCCGGGATGCACTATTATTGACGGTTGCAGAAATTCCCCGCGTTTGCTATGTTTAGTACAGGCAGTAAACCGTAATATGGTAAAACAATGAAAATATTGAAATTCAAAAAAATCGACGCGTTCGCCACGGAGTTTTCCGACGGAAACCCCGCGGGGTATATCAAACTTAATTCTCAATCAGAAATTAATGAAATTGAAATGCAGAAGCTGGCAAAGGAATTAAAGGGGTATGTAAACGAGGTAGGATTTCTTTCTCAAAATCAGGGGGAATATTTTGATTTGAAATTCTATTCTTCGGAAAGAGAGGTCGATTTTTGCGGACACGCAACCGTCGCGATCATGTATGATCTGATAAAAGATGATATTAATCTTCAACAGAAGAGTATGTTAATGATACAAACAAACCGGGGACTATTAAAGGTTGAAAACCGACTGGCCGCTGAAGATGCGGTTTTTATTATGTCTCCTGTTCCCTTTACGAAAACAGTTACCCCGGAAACACAGGATATCGCCGACAATTTGGAAATCAAATCCGGGGAGATCGATTCACGTTATTCCATTTCAATAATCAATGCCGGATTAACGACTCTTTTAGTCCCCATAAAAAGCCTGGATTCAATACTGGGGATATCTCCGGATTTCCAAACCTTGAAAAAATTTTGTATTTCGAATGAGATTGATAACATTGAAGTGTTTACGACTGATGTTTCAGACGCATCCCATGATTTCAGGGTTCGGGTGTTTGCTCCCACTTTCGGATACCTTGAAGACCCGGCCACCGGCTCCGGGAATTCGGCTTTTGGTTATTATCTATTAAATACGGGAAATTTCACGAAAAACACTATCATTATCGAACAAAATGACGATAGAAAACGTTTCAATATCGTAAAACTTCAAAAAACACATGATGATGAAGGCAATGAGAGGATATTGTTCGGCGGCGGGGCCATAAAGAGGATTGAAGGCGATTACTTTTTATATTAATGATGATGAAACATCCAGCGCGAAAAACCACAATCGTTACGGTTCTCCTGTTTCTGCCCTTCTGCTTTTTTGCGCAAACTGCGTTTAATTCCGAGTATGTCACGGAAAAGTACAAACTGTTTGCTGAAAGTAAGATAGGCTGCGCTTGCCTGGGCTGGTCGAAAACCGGGTTTATCGCCTTTTTAACAACGTCCATACCCTTTGAGCCCGTAGGTGGGGTCAACCTGGAACTGGTAGTTATGGACTGCGTTACCGACCGGGTGGTGACAACCTTCGTAATAAAAGCTCCCACCAAAGACACGCTTGAAGAAGGGCCACTCCGGGAGGCCGTAGCATTTTGTAACATCCAAAAGATACTACCGTATTTTTCTTTTATTGCCGAGTTCCCGCTTGAATATAAAGCGGATACATATGTTATACACGAGTTAACCCCGGAAGAAAAGGCGGAAACGGAAAAGCGGTATAAGCTTCAGGCCCGGTCATCCAAGCACTACAAACCTTTGGACATTGTCTGCCTTCCTGACGATATTATGGGGTATATCAAGAGTCCCTTTGAGGACAGGATCGCCGTTTGTTACTGGGTTCCCCCGCGGGACGGACCCACGGGCACCACTCTTGGCGGCGGCTATTACAGGGTCAGCGGCTGCCATATGAAAGTGGGATTCCGACGGGCAAATGACTGATCGGGGCCCTTGTGTGCACCCGGGGCCGTTGACCGCGGCCGCGGCGGTGGTGAGGATGCCCGGTAAGCCGTGCGCGCCCGGGCGATGCCGGTTTTAATAAACAGCGACGGGAGGACCGCCCGTGAAAATTCAACTCACTATGGCCACAAACCTGATTTTATAGTATAATCACAGCACGTTACACATTTCATACCAGACGCGCCGCGAGCTGATCATATCCTATACAAGGAGGGGGAGCCTGTTTCGGCGGCACCTCGCCCGGGAGAAGAGAAGGGCCGGTTATTTTTTACAGGTTATGAGACCCCGGATTGAAATTGACATATTACGCGTATTCCGTATAAGCGTACATTAATATGATGAATAATAATATAAAAAGGATTGAATTTAAAACATCAAGAACAGCGGAGATGACCTGCGCGATCAGGGCAGCTTCATTTTATGAAAAGAAATTTCAATATAAGACTAATGACTATATTGCGATAAAGCTACTGCCTAAATTTATTTTATTATTCATAAAACTTGGAATGAAAATTAGAGTAATCAGAAGAATCTATCAAAACAAAATGGCTCCTAATGGTATATACGAATATGTAATAGCACGCACAAAGTATATTGATTCTATTTTTAAAGATGCTGTTTTAAATAAATTTGATCAAATACTGATTTTTGGTGCCGGTTTTGATTCGCGGGGGATAAGATTGCTTGATCCGAATTGTAAGACAAAGGTTTTTGAATTAGACGTTCCGATAACACAAAATGCAAAAATAAATCAATTAAAAAAAAGAAAAGTAAAAATAAATACCAACATAATATTTATTCCGATTGATTTTAATAGAGAATCAATTGAAGATAAACTTATACAGAGTGGATTCGAAAAGAATAAAAAGTCTCTTTTTATTCTTGAGGGATTACTGATGTATTTAAGCCCTGAAGCCGTAGATTCTACATTTAAAATTATCAGCAAATTTGCAGGGTTAGAAAGTGGAATTGTATTTGATTATATATATTCCTCTGTGCTAAGAAGAGAAAATATTTATTATGGAGAAAAAGATATTATTAATTTTGTAATAAAAGCAGGAGAAGGATGGACATTTGGAATTGAAAAAGGTAAGGTAGAGATATTTTTAAAGAAATACAATTTAAAATTAATTAAAGATGCTGATGCCGGATATCTAGAGTCTAAGTATTTTAAGGATGAAAATCAAAAGCTTATCGGTAAAATTAATACAACTCATTGTATAGCATATGCAAAAAAATAGTTATGAATAAAATAGTATTAACGTGAATAAAACCGACAGGATCGCCTCATATCGGTAATTTATTCGGCATGATAAAACCCGCGATTAAATTGATTGAATCATATCAGGCTTATTACTTCATAGCGGATTATCATGCGTTAAATGCCGTTAAAGATAAAAAGTGTTGGAAGAATTAACGTATGAAGTCGCGGCCACATGGCTGGCCTGCGGATTGGATCCGGATAAAATATTGATTTATAAACAGTCCGATATACCTGAGGTATTCGAATTAATGATCATATTGGCTGCTTTTACCTCCAAAGGGCTTATGAATCGGGCTCATGCGTATAAACAAATTGCGTATGATAATATTAAAAATAATCGCGATCAATATGACGGTGTTAATATGGGGTTGTTTACATATCCGATATTAATGGCTGCCGATATACTTTTATTTGATACCGATGTGGTGACTGTCGGAAAAGATCAGATACAGCATCTGGAAATGACCAATGATATCGCGGAATCGGTGAATAAGCATTACGGAAAAAATATATTTAAAATACCAAAGCCTTTATTAAATACCGAAACACAATATATAAAGGGCCTTGACGGAAGGAAGATGAGTAAAAGCTAAAATAATATTCAGACTGCATTCGATATTGAAAATGATCTCAATGATATTATTAAAAGCGAATAATATTTGTTTTCAAATGGAGTTTAATAGTGGAACCGATTATACAATCAAAGCAAATAGATAATCTGGAAAATATCGCCTGCAAACTATATGAAACCGAGCTTAAGCGGCATAATGACGCCGGCCATCCCTTGAATGTTCTCCTGTTTTTGGTTGATAACGGTTTTCATAAAAGAAAAAGGAGTTGAGACGCTGCCGGGATTGTGGAATGACAGAAAAACACAATACTATCCATTCGAAACAGGATTGAATGACACCACATATAATGGCGTAAACCGAAAATGCCGAAAAATACCGCTTAAAGGAAAACCGCAGATGACACAAGCTGAAATAAACAATGCATTCGTTTATGGTGAAAAAGGCAGGATTATACCGGCAGACAACCTTTTCAGATTAAAAAATGAGATTGATCATTTTAAAAACAATCATGAGTTGAACGGTTTTCAGAAATGGATTGTTGATAACTTATACGGGTTTGATATTCCAAGGGTGGATTTTTCTATCAGGTCGATCATATTAATCGCGATTCCCCACCCGTTTTACGCGGAGGTTGAGTTTACCAGGAATAAAAAACCATATCATTGTCTTAGTCTGGTAATGTCCGATTTTGATAAAACGGAAAATGAGTTACGCAGACATTCGGCGGCACAAAAATATAATGTAATTTCAGTGCACAATCTTCCGTTAAAGCGGCTGGCCGTGCAAAGCGGACTGGCCGTATACGGGCGTAACAATATTTGTTATATAGACGGAATGGCCAGTAATTTTTCCTTTGCCGCATATTACTCGGACATACCGTATACCGATGAGTGTTGGACTGATGTTACAATGGCCCCTCTATGCGCCAAATGCAGGGCCTGTATAAACAGCTGTCCTACCGGGGCAATACAAAAAACCAGGTTTTTAATAGATAATGAACGGTGTCTGTCTTACTGGAATGAAAGCGCCGAGCCGTTTCCGGAATGGATGCCGGAATCCGCGCACCATTGCATGTATGATTGTTTAAAATGCCAGGTTAATTGTCCAATGAATAAGGATCAGATAAAAAAAACAGCAGGGCCCATACGCTTCAGTGAAGCGGAAACGGATATGTTGCTTTCCGGTTTGAATTATGAGCAGCAACCCGTTTCTTTAAGGAAAAAAGTGAAATACCTGGGATTACATCAATGGCCGGATGGAATAGCCAAAAACATGAAAACACTGATTGAGACACGGGATAATCTGCGGTAAATCCGATGCATTTAGAAACATACATACGGGAGGCCGGTCACAAAGACGAAACCAGCCTGCGGCAAGGCAATCATGGCTTTGGGGCAGTGATTGTCAGGGATGATTGAAAGCATACAATACCGATTCCGCGAAACAAAGGCTGGAGTGGCATAAAGAAAATCGAAAGACCTTCATTTTTCTTACCGCTGATCCCCTAGATTCAGCGTATAACCTGCCGCTGGCCCGGCTTAATATCGATAGTTCACAAGCAAAGATTGTTGAGAGATCAGACAAGCGAATAGTGTTTCGCTCAAGGAATTTTTATCCGAGACTTGAAGCGTGTAGAATATTCCATTATGACACAAGGTATATTTGTAAATATTATGTAATATGTTAATGCGCAGGTTTTATGTATTTGCTTATTTATTATCTGTATTTTGCATAAAGAATAAAATTAAACAGATTTTATCAGTTCTGAGTTTGTCAGTGAAGCATGCCGGGACGAGTTTTATTTGATATCGGCGATGATAATGCAGAAGGAAGTAAACAAACATTTAGATTTTTATAAATGGGCAAAATGAATACCGGAATTGGTTGTTGGAAAAAGCATACGATTTTATTTCAAAATATAACTGATTTTGATGAATTACGAAATGTTGTTTGCGCGCCGGCATCAGCTTATGAACCTACACCTCCAGAGCCGCCACGGCTTTTTGGTAATCCTCCCGTTTAAAAAAAAGAATAACGCCGTAACCTCCGTTTATACCGGCTATTCCATTGGATTTGCAAACAGTAACATCGGCCTGCGAAAGCTTCTTATAGATACCGGCCAAAGCCCCCGACTCATCATCACCCTGAACCAACAAAGCGAAGTAAGGACCATCCAAATGCAGTCCCGCGTTTTTCGCTCCGCCGGTCATCTTCAGGCCGTCATCAGGAAAAAGAGTGAACAGGGTACGCATGGGCCCCAGGGGAACTGCCGCGAAAGCAAGCAGGTTGATCCCGAACCCGGCAACCTGGGAAAGCAGTTTATATGCTTCCCCGGCATGATTATCGATTGCAATTTGATAGTATTCAACACTTTTAATATCGAGCGCCATGGATTCTCCTTTTAAGTTTAAGTTCATTTTTTATTCAACATATAACAAATCATGACATGATGGCAAGAATTATTGCCGGATACACTTCCATTCAAGTGGACAGCTTAGTAATCATCTTGTATTATAATTGAAAACCTTTGCATCTTTTGTTTGAAAAGAGTCAATTATGAATGAAACGGAAAAAGTAAATCCGATACTGGATTATAAGAATATAGTGCGGCGACTAAAGGAGACAATAGGATGCACCGCGGGCGAAGCAATGGACTTTCGGCCCAAAGATGATTACTGGACCATCAGGGAGCATATCGCCCATATTATGGATTGTGAAATCTTCGGATTCACCAGATACCGGAAATCAATCGCAGAACCTAATACCACGGTTGAAGGATTTAATCAGGAACACTGGCAAGCGAACCTTGATTATCGGATTATGGATATTTCAAAAGCAATGCGGATAATCGAAACACTTAACTACATAACGACCGATCATCTTTTAACAATCACGAGCAAAAATTGGGACTCCTATTACATCGAACATCCCAAAAGAGGCAATGAGAATCTTTCTAAATTGATAAACAGAAGAATATCGCATATCAAAGAGCATATCGGATATATAAACAGAAATAAAGCTCTGTTTGATGATAAGGGACGGTTTGTATCGTGAACTTAGGCATTTTGGCCTCACATAACGGAACAAACGCCCAGGCGGTAATAGACGCATTTAAACAGGGAAAAACAAAGGCAAAGGTTACCGTCATCATAAGCAACAATTCCAACGCCGGGGTGCTTGAAAGGGCTGAAAAGGAACACATACCTCATTATCATTTAAGCCGGCAAACGCACCCTGATCCAAACGTATTAGATGAAATAATCCTTAATACATTGATAAAACATAATGTTGAGCTGGTATTATTGGCCGGGTATATGAAAAAGCTGGGAAGTAAAACCCTGGCATACTACAAGAACAGAATAATAAACATACATCCGGCGCTCCTGCCTAAATACGGCGGCAAGGGTATGTACGGCTTGAACGTACACAAAGCGGTCATCAAAAACAAGGAAAAAGAAACGGGCATAACCATTCATATTGTTGACGGGGAATACGATCATGGAAAAATAATTAATCAAATGAGGATTCCCATAAAGAGCGATGAAACACCCGAAAGCCTGCAGAAAAGGGTGCTGGAATACGAACATACATATCTAGTTGAGACATTAAACAAATTACAAAATGTTTTTAAATTATAAATTATAATGGAGGTATAAAATGTCTCAATTCGCTAAACCAGCCGGCTTATTTGGAAGAGTCCTTGCAAAAGGGATGGCTTGGGGGCATAGAGATTTTTATAAAAATACTGCTCAAGTATTAGATTTGAAAACAGATGATAAATATCTTGAAGTAGGATTCGGGTCCGGTATTTTTATAAATAAATATGTTTCGCATGTATCATTAATAGCAGGAATTGATTATTCAGCAGATATGGTTGGATTGGCTTGTGAAATAAATAAGGCGCTTGTTCAATCAGGAAAGACAGATCTCAGACATGGAGAAGTATCATCCTTACCATGGGATGATAACACATTCTCTGTTGTCGTAGCAATTGAGACTTTTTTTTTCTGGCCTGAACCGGATAAAGCATTAAGAGAAATATTACGTGTATTAATACCCGGCGGCAGGTTGGTTATTGAAATGGCATACAATAAAGAAGATGGATTGGATCATACTAAAGATATAAAAAAAATGAATTTAAAATTATATAGTTCCGAGGAAATAACAAGCTTGTTAATAAATTGTGGATTTATTAATATAAGTATAAAATACTATAAAGGATTTTGGTTGCCATTTAAAGGATATGTGGTTCCTAAGGGAATGATAGTAAAAGCAATAAGGGGTAAGGGCCTAAATACTTGAAGATTCGGTTGCGATTTAAATACCTAGCCCGGTGCGCAATGATAATCTTAAATATATAAATCAAAAAGATTATTACACTATACAAATTATGAAATAGAAGATTCCCAAAAATGGAAATAGGAATTATATTTCTTGAATCATTCAATAAACTGAATAATGCGATTACAAGTATTTCAAAAAAATTACTTAAAAGACCGACACATGGATTGAGATTTATTTCGTTCGAAGATGATTTTCCATTTGAAATTTGTAATGAGTTTAAAAAGCATAAATTGATTCCGATAATTACCTGGGAATTCTTTTTCCCATCTTTAGATGGTCATAATAGGCGCAAATGTTCAAGAGAAGAAACTCATTTAATAGAATTGCTTGAAGGGAAATATGATACTCATTACCATCCAAAAAGACTTTAAAAATAAATTGCATCCCCCGGAACTACCCCAATATATTGAGGCGCAAGTATGTATAAAGTAAAAGACTACTGGAAAAATTATATGGAGAAATGGTTCGGTTCCGACTTAATCAGCGAGTGGAGCAGATATTGCAAAGAGGAAACCATGCAGTCAAACAATGAAAAATTACATCTGGAGACCTATGTAAATAGAGAAGACAAGCCCACTCTCATTTTTTCACATGGCATTGCCGGTTATGGAAGGGTTTTATTACCATTTGTTATGCCCCTTTTAAAAAAGGAATCAACATAATCTGCCCCGATCTAAAAGGCTATGGATATAACACCCACAGAAAAGGCGATTTTACATGGAACCGGCACGTGAATAATCTGAAAGACACGGTTGCATATGCAAAGCGGTATTTCAGCGGACCTGTATTTCTTGGGGGAGCAAGCATGGGAGGGCCTCTTGCGTATGAAGCAGCCTCGCAAATCGATATTATTGATGGTTTGGTATGTTGGTGCCTATGGGAATTAAGCGATAGAGAATATATTGAGAATGAAACATCATTGAAAAAGGCCGGTTACTTTTTGTTGCCCTTTTTACGGTTCATTAATCTGATATTCGGCTTTGTAAGAATAAGAACCTATTCAATTATTTCTTATAACACACTGACTGCGGTTCCCGAGTTTAATTCAATGGTAAAAGAAGATCCCCAGGCCGGGACTTTAATCAGTATCAGAGGCGCATTGAGTCTTCTGTTGGAGAGTAAACCCACATTGTGTTATGAACAATGGAGTAAACAAGTTTATAAATTTATTTTGCGCGTCACTTCAAGTGGAAGGGTGTAGCCGGTTTCGGCAAGCCGTGGAATGTTGAACGCAACGCAATTGAAACATAGGTTTTAAAATACTAGAGGAGGATTTATGTTTGGATTTAACTCATCAGAAGGCTATCATGATATACTTGGTTATTCAGATTACACCGTAACTTTTCAGGGCTATCCGGTGATGGCCTTCGGCGTTTTTAAACAAAATTCTTAATATTCACTTTGGTTTATTGATTTTTTTATTGAAATCAGCCATAATAATTTCGATTTTATTGAGAAGAAAATATATTTTATTTATAATCTGTATCCTCTTTATTAATAATCTGCTTCTGTCGGCGATTATTACCTACAATCTGATTTCTTTAAATATCAATGAAAAGATAAACGATATTATGATCATCACGGAAATCATAAAACAGAAATACACGGACACCTCTATCGAATGGGAGAGTGAAAAAATATTACAGGAAGATTTTAAAAAAATACAGGCTGTGGGAAATATAAATTTTATCGCCGTTACAAACGGATCCATGGATGTTATTCACGGCATTAATGCGGAAGGGATCACAAAATATAAAAAAACGCTCCGGCTCGACAATAAAAAGACAACCTACTCTCTTAATCGGGATCTTGCCATCATCGCCGTGCCCGTATATTACCTGTCGTGGATTAAAGGCTACATTATCATCGGTTATTCGCTTGAATTGTTTTACAATCAGGTCGCACAAACCATTCTCATCTGCGCAGCGGTTTTCCTGATGATCATGCTGGTTGTGATCGGAATTTCCTCTTTTTTCATCAATAAACAGATAAAAACGGTTCTGCATGTCACTTCTTTTATGGAGTATTCACTAGGTAAAGGGGATTTAACAAAGGAAATCAATACGCATGCCAGGGATGAAATAGGAGCACTCGCCAAAAACATCAACAACCTCTCTAAAACCCTGCGCAGCATGATACTGAATATTAAGGATATTTCATCCGGAAGCCTGGAAATAGGCAAAAAACTCAAATCGGTCTCGCTTGATACCACCGAGGAAATAAAACATATCACGGGAATCCTAAACGATAACAGCAGTAATCTTAAAGATCTGCACAGCGACATCAAAGGTTCGGCGGAAGCCATCAACAATATCTATACCTCACTTAAAGAAATCATAGATTCCATGTTCACCCAATCGGAAGCACTCAATCAGTCATCCTCCGCAGTTGATGAAATATCCGCTTCCATAAGAAACATAACCGACATAGTGCGGGCGAAAAATGAACTCTCGCATAATCTTTCACAAAAGGCCGAATTAGGACTCGCAATAATGGAAAAATCAGTGGATTCAATGGATAAAATCTCAAAATTTACAAACTCCATGATTGAGACAATCGAAGTGATTAATGCGATTGTGCAAAATACGGACCTCTTGGCCATGAACGCCGCGATTGAAGCGGCGCATGCCGGCGAGGCGGGGAAAGGTTTTGCCGTAGTCGCAGATGAGATAAAAAAACTTTCGGATCAGACCGCAGCCCATGCGCAATATATTGGGGATTCGCTTAATAGGACCGTAAGCGACATCAAGCAAGCGGATACACTTAACAAGGAGGCGGCCACATACTTTATGGAGTTGGCGGAGGGAATAAGAGAAATACATAAATCCATGGAGGAAACTTCGCACGGGATGAATGAACTCCTTGCTTCAAGTGATGAGATCGTCAAAGCCCTGGGCTCACTGCTTGCAGTTACCGGAGATATTAAAACTAAAACAGCAAGTATGAACCAGGACACGGACGCGATCAACAAAAGCATACAGCAGATATCATCCGTATCTTCCAGCACTCTGGAACAAATATATGAGGTAACAGGCAGTGCAAGCCAAATTTCGCACACTATTGAATCACTTGCGGAAATCGGACAAAACAATGAACAGAGCATTGTAAAGTTAAATAATGAGTTGAATAATTTCAAAACATGAAAACTTGGTGGCAGAATTATTTCTTGTAATGTAAAAAGGAGGATGTTTCATGTCCGATTACCCCGGTGAGCGGCCGGATACCGATATCAGCGGCCTGGAGCCTGAAGCCGCCAAAGAATACGTACTGGCCTTTATTTCCAGCCTGAAGACCACCCGGAGGCAGAAGCAGGCGGCCCTGGAGGAAAAAAAGCTCTGGCAGGACCGCGTGCGCCTGGCCGAACAAAAGCAGGAGGCACTGCTGGCCGAAAAGGCGCGCGGCAAGTTGGCCGAGGTGCAGGCCAAGATAGACACGCTGGAAGGCGAGGAGCGGGAGCTGGCCCCCAAGGTTGATGTGTTAAAGGAACAGTTACTTAAATTGGTGCGCTCGCCCCGGATGAGCGTGGACGCCGAGGCCCTGCTGGCCCAGCTGCAAATGCTGGTGGGCGAGCCGGATACGCTTTCACGGAAGTTCAAGGATGAAGAGGCGAACGCGGAGCTGGAAAAGCTGAAGAAAAATATGCAGGGCGGGGACCAGGAATAATGAACGCCCCTATTTCACGCCCGCGGCCAGGGCCTTGCCTAGTTCCTTGCCTAGCTGCTTGAAGGCCGCGCTGCGTGCGCTCTGGGCGCTGTTACCCAGACCGCTTTTGCTCATGCTTTTTTCAAACAAAATGTCCCCGGTGGCCAGGTCCACCACCTTCACACTTCCCGTTGCCTTGACAATATATTTTGAGCCGCTTTTTTCCGCCTCGCCGGCCTGGGCGCTGCCGTACACCGCGCGCTCCACGCCCCCGGCGTTCTTTTTAAGCAGCGCAAGGGCCTGGTTGTCCGCTTTAAAAAGGATAAGCGAGGATTTTAAGGGCATGGTCTTGATGGCAAACCCGTTCCGGGTGAGTACTTCCATAATGCCGGCGGCGGTCTGCCCGCTTCCTTCAATATACTGGGAGTTGGTGTCAAGGTCGGCCACCACAATGCCCATGGGCACGTCCGCGGCCCGCGAAACAACGGTAAAATCAAACACCATCCGCCTGGTTAAAAACAGCCGTTTTAAACCGTCAACCTTGGCCCTGTACTTGGCGGGCATATCGTCCAGTTTTTTCAGGTAGGATTCCAGTGAAAGCGTCACCACAACGTTTTCCCCGCCCACAAATTTGCACACTGGATGAATAAAATCCGCGTTGCCCGAGGCGTCTGTTTTTATAACAGAGGTCTCGGTGCGTTTTTTATTGTTCTGCAGTTTTTTATAGGCGAACTGCAGGGCCACCTTACTCACCCCGCGGGTATCGGCCGCGGGCCCGGCCGCCACTTTGATCTTAAACGGCTCTTTTATTTCAGCACCCACGTAGAACGTCAGGTTGTTGTTAAGCGCGAAAAAATTGATGCGCTCAAGCGCGCGCATGGCGTTGTCGATATTACGGTTTACATAGATGTCCTTGTTCTCAAGGTCGGATTCGGCCGCGGCCAGGGTTGCCTGCAAAAAACGCACCACCGCCTCATAGTAGTTTCCCTGCCGGTAAAACTCGTCCCCCTCCCGCTCTGGCACGGCCACTGCGTCTATGGTTTCCTGGAACAGTTTTTCCAGGCGGGCCTTTTCTTTTAACAGGTCCTCCTTGTTGTAGCGCGCCAGGATATACACTGTTACCCCCGTGTCCATGGTCTGGATCCACCTGTGCACGATCTGGAAACCGGTAACACGCGCGCCGCCGCTTTGGGTCACGTTCTTGCGCAGCAGGGACTCAAAGGAATCGGCCGTAGCCACGGCCTCGGTGCTGACCTCGGAGTGGACCCGCACGCCCGTAAAGCGCATAATGCCGCTTACCAGGTCTTGGGTGGCCAGTTCGCGGGCCCTGGTTGTGTTTTTCTCGGCGTCAAAGCCCTGTCCCGAGAAATACACAAACTCCGCGCTGTCCGCGGGAGGATTTTTTACCCAGTCCGGAAGCCCGCTTCCGCTCTGTTCCGAGGCGTCATCCGCCCATACGGAAAAGACGCATACGCAGAAAATTAAAAAAGCACATAGAAGGATTTTATCCCTTACCATGATCCACTCCTTTTAACATTCCAACCTTATATAGCTCACGAATGCGCACGCGAACACAGATTCCGCAGATTTTAAAAGATTTCACGTATTTTTCTTGTTCTATTTTAATCTGCGTAATCCTTTATAATCAGCGTAATCTGCGGTTTAATGTTCCGGTAATCTATGACAAACCACAGGCCTATAATCTGTATTCCTCTCCCTGTTTGAGCGTGTTTCTCCGTAAGCCGTAAATCCCACGCCCCTCTAAAACCATGTACCCGGGGGCCAAGGCCCCCAGGTACATATTATGGTTGTCTAATTGATGATTCGGAATCTGCCCGCCTTATTCAAGATCCTTCATGGCGTCCTTTACCAGATCCTGGGCGCGTACTTCTTCTTCGGATTTGGGCTTGTTCCCGGAAAAGGCCCTAGCAATAGCGGCCTTTATTTCGGATTCAGGAACCCTGACCAACAGGTAATACTCGTAGACGTCTTTGTCCGTGGAACCGTCGTTCTTGAAATACCGTCTTTCGACCCAGTATTCATCGTACTTCTTGGCCCCGCCTACGCGTCCGTCCGCGATACTCTTTACGACTTTTTCAAAGTACTGCTCGGCCTCGTCGGAACTGCCCACAAGGGCGCCGGCGTATTTGGACTGGATGCGCACCGAAACCATACGCGCAATCTGATCGTCTATGCTGAAATTCTGGGCCTGGACCTTGGTCCCCTCCAGGTTTCTACCGCTAAAGCTTTCTTTGAATACATAATATCCTTTAAACTCCGGCAGTTCTTCAATCTTGCCGACAGGCATTAACACCCACGAGGGAACTTCTCCCAATCCCGCGTATTGGTGAGTAAGAATCTGGGGCTCCGGCGGTTTCATCGTTGTGCTGGATGTAGTGGTTGTTTCATTAGTTTTAGGAGTAGATTTACATCCCACAGCCACAATTAATAATACCAATAAAGGAATAACAAGATATTTCTTCATTCATATTCCTCCTTTAAAATAATTACTATCGAGGCAACGCCTCTTACAATCCGGTATTAAAGGTAAGGCTTTTTCTCCGTATGGAAACGGTTGCCATACCCTGTAATCCGGGAATTGTCTTTGCCGCATCAAGTATAAGCTGCTCAAGCTCCTGGTTTGTCATTAATGCCCACACATAACACTTGGCCTGTTCTTCGGTCCGGTATACGGTCTGCACGTCCTTTACCCTGCTTTTAAGCGAAGTAACGAAATCGGCGATAACCCCCGCGTCCCCGGCGCCGTCCAGAAAAACATCATATTTGATGCCCTTTTTCAGGGCTTTCTTCATGTAGTCCCTGGAGGTATTGATAATGTCCTGTATTATCCTTTTTACGCTCACCTCCACGGCGTTGATTTTGGCCTGTTCCGCGGACGAGGGGCTGAATGATTTTTCAGGCTGATTATAGGTCTTGGAGCCGATCACCCTTCCGGTTGAGGACTCAAAGGCCGTAAGCGTAATGCTGGCCTGAGCGTAATAGTTTTTTCTTTTGGTCTCGCTTGAGATGCGCAGGTTAAGGGTAACATACACATCCGCGTTCAGCTGCTGGGCCAGCCACTGTATCACGGACATTTCCTCGCCGCTGCTTTCCTCGTATATTTTTTCCTGGTCCTGCTTTAATTTTTCAACCTCCTCCAGTAAGACGGCCTCCAGGCCGTGCGAGGTAAGGTAATCGTTGGCCACGGCAATGGCTTTTTTCAGCAAAAACTCGTTTTCCGGGGCCAGTTGGGTGTCTTCATCGATATATACCATATACACCAGGTTTTCCAGGTACCGGCTGATGAATTTCTCCTCATCGGCCGTCGTGCCGGAATCCGCGCGCAGTCCGCACAGGGGGAGGATCAGCAGCAACAAAGCGAAACACTGCGGCAAGGAACATCTCTTCATCCGTATCTCCTAAAAGACCTTAAAATTTTATCCCCACTCCCAGGCCCGCAACCCAACCCTCATAGTCGACGTATTTATCGCTTAGCGGGAACCATGCCTGGTAACCGAGGTCCAGGATGATTTTTACATCCCGCGTAATAAGATACCCTAAATTGGCAATACCCGCCAGCCCCAGGTACGAAAACTTAAAACCGTCCACCGTTGAGGAGGGGGATAGCGCGGTGATAACCTCGGCGCCCACCGCGACCATGCCGCTTAACTGGAACCTTCCCAGATATAGGTTAATATCAAGGCCGCCGTAAGCCCTGACCGGTAGAACGTTCTGCAGCCGTTCAAACGGGTAAAGCACAACCTCAAAACAAACCACCGGCTGGATGACAAAGAACCCCTTGGTTACCACGAACTTAAGGCCCGCCGCGCCGGTATAGGCGGAGTGGGTAAAGTCGATTTCGGTATGCATGTAAGGGATGATCTCCAACCCGGCCCGCGGTATCTCCTTTACGGGCATGCCCGCCAAGAGCGGCCCGTCCGCGTAGATAACCCTGCCGACGGAGATCTTGTCTTCTATATTATGAATGATGATCAGCCCGCTTTCCCTGCTTTCGGCCTGTCCGTCGCCGTCCTCCTGATCGGAGCTTATAACGGCGTACTCGTCACCCACCGCCACTCCCTTCTCCCTACCCAGCCGGATGGCCACGTCCGGGTCCATCAGTTCCACGATCCGGTCTTCCAGGGAAAAGATATCCAGGCTGCGCACCTCATAGGTCAGCTGGATGGGGATGTCCTCAACCGCGTCATCCACGGCGCGGTCTTTGTCCGCGTCATAGCCCATGGATTCAAGCGGGATGTTGGCGATAACAGTGGCGTTTTCCGCGTTCACAATGGTATAGGTAACGGTGATACCGACCTTGTAGTTGGTCTGCCCGCCCTGGTTGTTCAGTTCCTCGATGGTAAACGCGGTAAGCATGGGGATCACAATCAGATACGATTTAAGAAGCAGGGTGAAATCCGCATGTGAAAACGAGGTTTCACCCACCTGCACCGTGTTCGGGACCTCGGTTTTTCCGCTTTCGAAAATCTTCAGTTTTTCCAAAAGCGGAGGAATATCCTGGTAGGAAAGCGCATACCCCAAGGGGACAAGATTGAAACGGGACAGTCCGGAGAATACCTGTTTGGCCTTTGTTTCAATCAAACCGAGCGGTTCCTTAACATCCCGTTCCGGGGCTGAAACATCGCCTACCGTTGTTTTCAGAATAATGATATTTTTTTCCACTGATGAAGAGGCCTGGGCATGAAGCAGATACTGAAAAAGGGAAAGAAAAAGCATACCCGCGATCGATATTTTGAGGTTTTTACACATATACATTACCCGCACGACTTCAAGCTATAAATATAACGCGTCTCCTGTGGTTTTTCAAATTTTTGTCCATTATTTTAAAGGTTCAAAATGATCCTCACGGTCTGGAAATAAATGGTCAGACCGCAAACATCGATTACCGTGGCCATCAACGGCCCGGCCATCACAGTGGGATCAAATCCCATTCGTTTAATGAGCAGCGGGGCCAGCGCGCCGATCAGCGTGGCGATGATCACCACAAAGGCCATGGCCAGCCCGATGGCAAAGCCGCGCAGCATTATTTCGCCGAAGGGCAGACCCAGCTCGAATATAGTGACCCGGATCACCGTTAACAAACCCATGGCGACGCCGATAAACACCCCCACCAGGATTTCCTTGAGTATGATGCGGCCGATGTCCTTGAACACCAGCTCGCCCGTGGCCAGACCGCGTATCATCAGCGTGGAGGACTGAGTGCCTGAGTTGCCGCCGGTGCCGGTAATCAGCTGCATAAAGGGCACCAGGAACACGGCCTGCGAGTACACGCTTTTAAAGAGGTCTATCACATTGGCGGTAAAGGTGGCGGTAACAAGCAGGATGGTAAGCCAGGGAATGCGCTTTTTTACCAGGTCCCAGACCGTGCTCTCCAGGTAGGGCACGGTGCTGCCGCCCATGGCGCCCATTTTATAGATATCCTCGGTCTGCTCTTCCCGGATGACATCGATAACATCGTCGAAGGTGATGATACCCAAGAGCCGGTTATAGCCGTCTACTACGGGCAGGGCCAGAAGATCATAGGTTTCCAGAATCTTAGCCACCTCCTCCTGGTCCGTGTCCTCACGCACGGTAATCACGTGTTTCACCATGGAGGTCTCTATTTTATCGTCGTCATTGCCCAGCAGAATGTCGCGCAGGGAGAGCACCCCCTGGAGCCGCTTGAGTTTGTCCACGACATATATGTAGTAGATGGTCTCCACGTCCGACACGTTTTTGCGCAGCCAGCGTAGGGCCTGGGCCGTGGTCAGCGAGGACTGAACGGCCAGGTACCGCGGGGTCATTATTCCGGCCGCGTCATCCTCATCATACGAGAGCAAAAAACGCGTCTCGGTTTTGGCCTCATCACTCAAAGAGTTCCATACCGCCTCCTTGACCTGCGCGGAAACGGCCTGCATAAAGTCGGCTATGTCGTCGGGCTCCATCTCTTCAAGCAGACGCTTTATATGGGCCGTGGAAAGCTGGAGGATGATAAACTCCTGCTGTGACGTGGGCAGCTCATGGATCAGGTCTACCTTTTGTGAGAGGTCCAAAAGCAGAAACAGCCGTATGACATCCTCCTCCTCCAGGTAATCCCACAACTCAATCAGGTCGGCCAGCGACATCTGCGAGAGCAGGGTCTTGATCTCCTTGTCACTCATTGTTTTTACATTGGCGGCTATGTATTCCGGATTTATCTTCATATGCCCTCTCCCCGTTTTTTAGATTTCGCCAAGGTAGATTATCTCCCTTTCAAGCTCAAACCCATAGCGTTCCCGTACCCGGCGCCGGATGTAATCAACCAGGCGTTTGACGTCCCGGGCCCTGGCCGAGCCCGTATTCACGATAATATTGGCGTGCCGCTCCGACACCCGCGCCCCACCGATACTGTAGCCTTTTAAGCCCAGGGAATCAATAAGCTCCCCGCTGGGCCTGCCGAACCCGCGGTTGTTTTTAAAAACCGAGCCGGCGCACGGGTATGAAAAATGCCCTTTCCTCATGCGGTCGGCGTAAATCTCATCCATGCGCCCCTGCAGAGACGCGGTATCCTGCTTTTTAAGCCGGAAGGCGCCCTCCAGAATCAGCACCCCCCGCCCCTGGAACGGCGATTTCTTATAAGAAAAATCCTCCCGGCTCACCGCTACACTTTTAACCCCCGACTCCCGGTCCAGGATTTCCACGGATTCCAGAATATCGGAGATCGATGCGCCGTAGCAGCGGGCGTTCATCCAGATGGCCCCGCCCACGCTCCCGGGCATTTCAAAGAAGGGATGCAGTCCGCCCAAACCCAGTTTTAGCGCCTCCTTTACCACATTGTTCAAAGGCATACCGCTTAAAGCCCGTAAGGCGGTTCCGCTTGCCTGCACACCCTTAAAATCCTCGAAGGAAATTACCACACCCGGAAGGCCCTTATCGGAGACAAGGACGTTTGAGCCGTGCCCCAATACATACATGGGCAGATTATTATCCAGGCATACGGAAAATATCTCCCTTACCTGGGCCGTATTCCCCGGCCTGGCGAATACCAGGGCCGGGCCGCCGATCCTGAAGCTGGTGTGAAGCCGCAGCGGTTCATCAAACACAAGGGGGCAGTTAATATTGATTTTTTTAAACAGTTTCTGTAAAGTATGCATTTAAGAAATATAGTAGTATATTTTAATCCTTGGAAGAAGCCTGCAAAGAGAAAAAAACAGATGGGGAATACGCCGACATTAAGATTCTTTAACACGCTGGGCAGACAGCTACAGGAGTTCGTTCCGCTGTCTCCCGGCCGGGTGGGGTTGTATGCCTGCGGCCCCACCGTATACAACTACGCGCATATCGGCAACCTGCGCACGTACATATTCGAGGACATCCTGCGCCGCGTTCTTGAGTACGCGGGACACGAGGTGACGCACGTGATGAACGTCACCGACGTGGGACACCTGACCGACGACGCGGACTCGGGCGAAGACAGGATGTTCGTGGGCGCGCGCAAGACCGGGAAAACCGTCTGGGAGATCGCCGATCACTATACAAAGGCTTTTTTTACCGATCTTAAGCGGCTGAATATCCTCGCGCCCACGGTAGTCTGCAGGGCCACCGACCATATCGGCGATATGATCGCGCTGATAAAAAGAATAGAAGCCAACGGATTTACCTACATGCGGGGCGGCAACCTTTATTTTGACATCGAAAAATTCCCCGCCTACGGTGAGCTGGCCCTGCTTGATATGGACCAGCTTAAGGCCGGCGCCCGTATTGAAATTGACGAGAACAAAAGGAACCCCCATGATTTTGTGTTATGGTTCACCCAATCCAAGTTCAAGCACCAGGCCATGCTCTGGGACTCCCCCTGGGGCAGAGGGTATCCCGGCTGGCATATCGAATGCAGCGCCATGTCCATGCGGTACTTGGGGGAAAGCTTCGATATCCACTGCGGCGGCGTGGACCATATCGCGGTGCACCACACCAACGAGATCGCCCAGGCCCAGGCGGCCACGGGCAAAAAATGGGTGAACTACTGGCTGCACGGGGAGTTCCTGGTTACCTCAAACGCTAAGATGTCAAAGTCGCTGGAAAACTTCACCACCCTGTCCGCGCTCGCGGAAAAAGGGTACGACCCCCTGGACTATCGCTATTTCTGCCTGGGCGCCCACTACCGCAAACAGCTTAATTTCAGTTCCCGTGACCTTGACGCGGCTAAAACCGCGCGTAACAACCTGGTCCAGCGCCTGGCCCTGCTTAAAGATCTGGCTGGCGAACAGGCCGGAAACGGGGCCAAGGCTGAGGACATGGCCCCCCCCCTTGAGGGCAAGGCCCTTTCCTACCTGCGCTCGTTCCAGGATAATATGGCAAACGACCTTAACATGCCCAAATGCCTTTCGGATTTATGGAATCTGGTGAAAGACCGGCAGGTGGAACCGGCCCTCACGCTGCGGGCGGCCCTGGAAATGGACAAGGTGCTGGGGCTGGGCCTTAAACAGGCCTATGCCGAGGAGGTGGTGCTCGACGAGGAGCTTGCCGGGTTGCTTGAGAAACGCAGCGAGGCGCGCGCCCGCAGCGATTACGCCACGGCGGACAGGATTAGGGCGGAGCTTGACAACCGGGGTATAGTGATAGAAGATACGCCGGACGGCGTACGACTTAAAAAAAAGTTGTAACATTATATAACACAGAGTTGCTTTAATATGTTGAAGAAGACGAATGACAGAGAAGAACGGTTTAATAAGGAATATCCCGTACTTTTTCCCGTAATATTCAGGGTGGCTTATCGCATTACCGGAGAGGAAGGCGCGGCCGAGGACCTGTGCCAGGAGGCGTTTATAAAGTATTTTGAGCGCCATGAGCCGCTTCCCGACATCAACCAGGCCAAATACTGGTTGATCAGAGTGGTAAAGAACATGTCGTTTAATTACGAAAAGAAAAGGGTGCGGGAAAAAAATGCCGTTAACAAGCTTGAAAAGATCACCCCCCAGTATATAGAATCGACAGAGAAGGGGGTATTAGAGAAGGAAACCAGGATGGCCGTGCAAAAGGCATTGGACAAACTGCCTTACAAACTGCGCGTTGTTCTGGTGTTGAAGGAATACGCGCAGTTGAATTACAAGGAGATCGGATCTATAGTGGGTATAAGCGAAGGAAACGTAAAGGTAAGGATATTTCGCGCCAGAGAGCGCCTGGAAAAAATTTTTAAGGAAGAGAAGCTATATGTGCCCGAAGGATGAACTTATTTCCGCGTTTTTAGACGGCGAGGTGGAAGCACCCTGGGAGGAAAAACTCAAAGCGCATTTTGCCGAGTGCGGCAAGTGCGGCAGGCGGCTGGCCGATATGTGCAGCCTGCGCAGCCTGCTTTCCCGGGACAAAGAGCCCAATTATCGGCCCGCCATGCAGAGGGTGCAGCGCAGGCTGTATTTTCACATGGCCGCCGCGGAAGACGACATACGGTACCAACCGGAACGGGAGCTTCCGTTCTGGAAAAGAAAAGTGCGCATCCCCATGCCCGCGGCAGCGCTGCTTTCGCTTGTGCTTTTTGTGCTCTTTGCTTCTTTCTTTTTCTTTATGGGCCAGAACAACACACAGATGGCCAAGCGCGGGGCCGAGCTTTACAACAGCCAGCCCGTGCAGGTGACCGTACCCATCAACGGCATGAAGGTGGACGATCTGGAAGTGCTCTTGAAACTGCTCAACAACAAGGACTTCAGCCAGGAGGTGCTGATGCAGCTCCCCGACGATTCCCAGTTTTCGGTGTTCGGCGAGCCTGAGATAGAAAGGGTCAATAGGGAAAGGTAAGCGGATGATATTGTTTAAAAAGGTGCTGCCCGCGCTTTTACTGTTTTGTACTCCTTTCAGCGGATTTTGCCAAGACGACGAACCGTCCATGGACAGCCTGCTGGAACAGGCGATCGTGATCAGGATAAATACGCGCCTGCTCAGCGCCAACGGCAAAGCCGGCTGGAGTTTCAGCGGGGCTCGTGTGACCATTCCGGGCCGGCCCGTGGTGGTAAAACTCCAGGGCGGGAACCTGCAAGTGAAGTTGGGGATAACGCCTTATAAGGACGATACCGTGGAAAACGGCATGATCCTGGTTACCCAAGACGAGATCTGGATAACAGAGACCCCTGGAAAACAGGCCAAATACCTGGCCAGCCTGAAAAGCATTAAGCTCGTCATGGGCGAAACAATACATCTTTACCCCCTGGGGATCTCGACCATGCCCCCGGAAAAATTCAACATTGAACTGGAAATCCAGATTGTTCCGTATAAGGAAACCCAGAAATCCCAGGACAAAAAACAAGGCCCACCCAAGGAAAAGTAGGCATGAGTGACTCCCGGGGGCCCGTCAGCAAAACACCGCCCAAGCCCAAAATCTACCAGCGCCAGGAGTTTATTCCCATCCTTGTTTTCGTTTTCTTGTTCTTTTTACTTATCATCAACACCTCAATCTCCGGTTACCCGCCTAATATAGAAAGGATTACACGCGAAAACAACATCCACACCTATACCATAAAGATCGACGGGAAAAACTTCGGAAAGGTTAAATTGGGCAGCGAGGTATATATCAACGACCTCGCGCTTACCGATTCGGCCTTCCTCAAGTGGAGCGACAGCCAGATCGTGATCGCCATCCCCAAGGAAATAAAGTCCGGCCTGCTGTATGTGGTCACAAAAAGCGGAAAGACAAACAGCGTGATCTATACCAATCCCCAGGAGACCCCCAAACTCATCTCCGCCATGTATACGGGCGAGCGCAGCGTACAGCAGAACCGGCCGAACATCAAATCAATCACACCCATAGTCTGCAAAGTGGGTGATGTGCTTTCCATAAGAGGGAACGGATTCGGTAAGGAACAGGATAAAAGCAGGATCTATTTTACCTGGATCTCAGAAGCAAAGGACCCGGAAAATACGGAAGAAACCACGCCCGTGGTCAGCGCCAAGGAGAATGATTTCGATTACCTGGCGTGGAACGACAAGGAAATCAAGGTGCGAATCCCTGACGGCGCCGAATCCGGCAATGTCTACATCAACTCCGAGCGCGGGGTAAGCAACGCCAAATATATTGAAATTCAGCATCCCTACGGCATAAAACATTATTATAAGCGCAATAAGTATTCAATCAAATATTCCATAACTATTAAGGATGTGAGCGCCGAGACGGGCAACAGCATCTACCTCTGGGTTCCTAAAATCATAGATGGGCCCGAACAGCGCGAAATATCCTACATTCGTAACGATAATCAACTCGAGCCCATTTTGGACGATTATAAGGGAGTGATGCTGTTTTGCCTGGAGGAGCTTAGGAACGATAACCAGTATGAAATAAACCTGGAGTGCATTTTTAACCGTTACTCCATACGAACAGAGATAAACACCGAACTGGTCCCCCGGGAATACGACACATCCGATGAGCTCTTTAAACATTACACCGGAGAAAACGAATACATCAAACCGGAACAGCCGGCCGTCAAGGAGCTGGCCTCCGCTATAACGGGCAGGGAGAAGAACCCCTACCTGAAGGCTAAAAAAATTTATGAGTATATTGTCGATACGTTTTCCTTCGCATATGTGAATCCCTATAAATATGATAACTGGCTGTCCGCGTTGGACACCAAACGGGGTGATTCCTTTATTTATGCCATGCTTTTCTGCGCACTCGCCAGAAGCGCCGGCATACCGGCGCGTCCGGTTGCCGGGTATATTATCGATGACGACAAAAGAAGCGTGAGACACTTCTGGGCGGAATTCTATCTGCCGAACATCGGCTGGATCCCGGTTGATCCGTTTTTGGGAGACAACAAAAAGGGCGGGGAGACAGCGGACGACTATTTCGGCAACCTGGACAACCACCACATCACCTTTTCCAAGGGGTATGTGGAATTAAAAAAAATGACCCCCGGCGGGCGTACGGTCAAGAAACCGGGCCTCGCCAATCTGCAATCCATCCATGAGGAGGTCAAAGGCAACCTCTTCGGTTACAGTATTTCCTGGCAGGATATCAAGATACTGGGAATTTTTTAATTTTAACCGCATGTTTTAGATTGACAACAGCGGGTAGGGCTTTTATACTATGATTAGATTTTGTATTTGGTAAAAGAGATGTCCAACCCACTTCAGCTGTCTTTGGTTAACTTTAAAAAGGGCTCATACATCATTGTCGAGGGAAAGCAAAAAGCCGAGTACTTCTACATAATCCGTTCGGGCAAGGTGCGCATAAGCAAAGAGGCTGAGATTGTCACCGAAGAGGGCGGCAAAATTCTGGAGCCCGGGGATTTTTTCGGGGTCATCTCCACCATGTCCGCGCACAGCCACATTGAGACGGCCATGGCTCTTACGGATGTCTCCCTGATCTCCGTGCACCGGGAGCAGTACGGATACTTGATTGAAAAAAACGCCCCGGTGGCCATGAAGATCATTCTCAGTTTCTCCCAGAAAATGCGCTACCTGGACGAGGCCCTTACCCGCCTTACCCTTAAAAACACGGCCAAAGAGGATGTTACCCACCTTTTCAACGTAGCCGAGTATTACGCACGGCAAAGCCAGTACAATCTGGCCTATTATGCCTACTACAAGTTCATTCAGTACTGCCCCCAACATCAAAACACGCGTCTGGCCAAGGAGCGCATGGCCAAGATCCATCCCTACGCCAAGGCCGTTCACATGGATACAAATCCGAACGACTTCAACCGCGAATACCCCAAAGACACCATGATCTTCAGCGAGGCGGAACCGGGTAAGGAGCTTTTTATCATTCAGAAGGGTACGGTGAAAATCAGCAAGATCGTAGACAATAAGGAAGTCACCCTGGCCCTGTTGAAAAGCGGCGACATCTTCGGGGAGATGGCGCTTCTTGAGAACATGCCCCGCTCGGCCTCGGCCATCGCCCTGGAAAATGTCTCGGTGCTCGTGGTAAACAAGGCCAATTTCAGCCGCATGGTTCAAACCCAGCCCAAACTTATATCAAGTCTTACCACCCTGCTTTCCGAGCGGTTGTGGTTCATCTACAAACAGCTGGCCAATTCGGTCATGACCGATCCCATGGGAAGATTATACGACGCCCTTTACATCCAACTTGAAAAGAACAAGGTTCCTATAACCAGCGGAGAGAACTACACCTTTGATTTCGGGCCCAAAGAGCTGATAAGCATGGTAGGGCTGCCCGTGGACCAGGGCAACGCTCTTACGCGGAAAATGTTTGAGAACAAAAAACTCAACGTGGTGGACAACAAGATCACCGTATCGGATATCGAAGAAATAAAGAAACAGGCCGAATACTTCAAAAAAATGGAGAAGATAGAACTCTCCCGCCGCCAGGGTTCCCTGCAGCGCTGATAGAGCAATAAAAATTGCTGTCGCTGATAAAGCAATATCAGGCCGGCCGGCCCCACTTATTTAAAAACATACACCGCTCACATATACCGGTTCTTCAGGTGTTCGTACACCTGGTAGACCACCCCCTGCGAATCGCTTCCTTTTAGTTTGATGTTCCTTTTATACTGTTCCGGGACGGACAACCCGGCCTTACGCATGGTGTTTTCACTGATAAGGATATCACCCTCTTTAGAGCTGCTTTCCAGCTGTGCGGCAAGGTTGACCGTGCTGCCGATAAGGGTGTTGTCATAACGCATGCTTCCGCCCACATTACCGCGGATAATGGGACCTGTATGAATTCCCATGCGGAAATAGATGGGCACCAGCCCGTCTTCCACCCGTTTTTTATTCAACTCCTCAATACCATGCTGAACCAGGACACAGGCCTTCACCGCCTCGTCCGCCTGCTCAAATACGGCCAGAAAGGCGTCACCGATGAACTTGTCAATATCCCCGTGGTTGTCGTAAATAATCTTTGTGGCCACCTCAAACACAGAGTTCAGGGCCTTGATCACCTCGATCGGTTCCAGGGGAAGCGACATCTTGGTAAACCCCTTGATATCGGCGAATACGATGGTCAGCTCCAGTTGCTCCTCGGGGATCTTGATCTTGCGCTCATAGGCGAAGTTGTTGGCCAGGTTCCAGATGGTCCGGGGGATGTATTTTTTTATAAGATCCAGCAGAATGAAATCATGGATGGCCTGTTCCTGAAGCTGTGATATTTTTAATACGAGCTCGGAGTTCAGCACGTTATTCTTTATCAGCGGACGCATCACCAGGTACAACATAGAGTCCGCCGATCCTTTGTCCAGGTAGGTATCGGCCCCGGAGAGCATGGCCTGCGAAATCCGCTGTTTTTCATCACCCGGAAGCAGGGCCAGTACGGGAAGCAGGCGGAACATCTCGTCGCTTTTCAAATCCTCCGTAAAACCGGCCGCGGTTTCCAACTCCCAGTCCATGACGATCAGCGAAATGTCGCGGTCGAACAGGATATTTTCCGCTTCCCCGGTTGTGGGGACCTGGACAACCTCGAACACCTCCTCCTTGAACTGCTTGAGGCTGTGATCAAACAAGTTTTTAAGCCCGCCGTCCACGGAAATAATCAGAATGGTTTTCATCTCTCCTATTATATTCCACAAATTTGATACGCTTTGCAAGGAAAAATCCGGTATAAACAGCAATTTTAAATTTGTTCCATATCATGGATCGAACGAATTCAAAATCACCTGCCAAAGCATGTATAAAATTCTAATTTGACATTTCCGTAAGTTTGTGGTATCGAAAGGAGAGAAGGCGGCATGCACATGGAAATAGAGGAAGCTGCTCAAAGAACAAAACAAGCCTCTTTAAGCCTCGCGGCCGTGGAGGGCCGGGTAAAAAACAATGCACTGCGGGGGATCGTACGCGTATTAAGGGAGCACGCTCCGGAGATCATCCGGGCCAATACAAACGACCTTGACCGTGCACAGCGGGAAAAGCTTGCCGCGCCTCTGTTAAAGCGCCTGAAATTCGACCAGGCAAAAATCGACGAGGTGTGCAGGGGCATCGAGGCCCTGATAACCCTAGAGGAGCCGGTGGGCAGGACCCTGCGCGCCATGGAGCTGGACAAGGGGCTTGAGCTTTTCAAGGTGAGCTGCCCCATAGGGGTGGTGGGCGTGATCTTTGAGTCTCGGCCCGACGCCCTGGTGCAGATCGCCTGCCTCTGCCTTAAAAGCGGCAACGCCGTAATGCTTAAAGGGGGCAGCGAGGCCGCGGAAACCAACAGGCTGCTGGCCGGTCTTATCCTGAAGGCGGGCACGGAAGGCGGCCTGCCCAATAATTGGCTGCATCTTCTGGAAACACGCGGGCATGTCAACCGGCTTTTAGCCCTAACCACTTATTTAGATCTTCTGATTCCGCGCGGCTCTAATGAATTCGTGAAACACATCATGGACAACACATCCATACCCGTGCTGGGACACGCAGAAGGCATCTGCCACGTATACGTGGATGAGTACGCGGACCCCAAAATGGCCCTGGATATCATAACGGATAGCAAGTGCCAGTATGTGGCGGTCTGTAACTCCCTGGAGACCCTGCTTGTCCACCGCGCGCAGGCCGCTTCCCTGCTGCCGGAACTGAAGCGGATAATGGAAGGGCACGGCGTGGAGCTACGCGGGTGCGGGGAAACGCAAAAAATTATTCGGGTCAAACCGGCCACGGAAGCGGACTGGAAAACGGAGTACCTGGACCTGATCCTGGCCGTGGAAATAACCGAAAACATGGAACAGGCAATCGAACATATCAACACCTACGGCTCACATCACACGGACGCCATTGTGACGCAGGATAAAGGCAGGGCGTCGTTGTTTTTAAACCTGGTTGACTCGGCCGATGTGTTCTGGAACTGCAGCACCCGTTTCAGCGACGGGTACCGCTTCGGCTTGGGCGCCGAGGTGGGCATCAGCACAAACAAAATACACGCCCGCGGACCGGTGGGCATTGAGGGACTTTTGATCTATAAATGGAAGCTTCTGGGTACGGGGCAGGTTGTAGCCGGTTATACGGGACAGGGTGCGCGAAGCTTCACCCATAAAAAATTGAACAAAGACTGCGACGTATAAAAAACCATGCGTAATTTTTCCAAGGTAAAAAGGATCGTCATAAAAATCGGCACCTCGACCATCACCAGGGACAACAGACTGAACAGGGATTATATCCACTCGCTCGCGCTTCAAATACGGCGGCTTTTAAATGAAAAAAAACAGGTGGTTATCGTTACCTCCGGCGCTATCGGCATGGGCGCGGCCCAGCTGGGCATAAAGGAACGGGTTATCGGTATAAAAACGCGGCAGGCCTGCGCGGCCATCGGGCAGCCGTTGCTGATGCAGGAGTACCGTAAAACCTTTTTGCGCTACAAGATCATCACCGCCCAGGTGCTGCTTACCGCAGATGTGCTGAGCAACCGGAAAACCTACCTCAACCTGCGCAACGCCATGGAATCACTGCTTAAACTGGGTACGGTTCCCGTTTTGAATGAAAACGACAGTGTTTCCACGGAGGAGATCGGCTCCGCCTTCAGCGACAACGACCGCCTGAGCGCGTTTGTGGCCAGCAAAATCGACGCCGACCTCCTGATTATGTTGAGCGACGTGGACGCGTTATACGACAGAGACCCCAGGAAACACCCGGACGCAAAACCGGTTTTTGTTGTAAAAGAGATATCGCCGGACATCCTCAAAATGGCGGGCAGCCACGGCAGCATCCATGCCCGGGGTGGTATGAAAACCAAGCTGCAGGCCGCGCAGGTCGCCTCGCAGGCCGGGTGTATCATGGTACTGGCCGCGGGGAACAGAAAAAACGTGATTACGGAAATTCTAGCCGGAAAAGAGATCGGAACCATGTTTTTACCCCGGGCGCGTCTCAGCCAGCGCCTGCGCTGGATCCGGAACAGCATTCCGGCGGGAACCGTTCGTATAGACGAAGGGGCGCTTACCGCCTTAAGGAAGAATAAAAGCCTTCTGCCCAGCGGCATTCAAAGCGTGGAGGGGGAGTTCGAAAAAAACTCGGTGGTAATGCTGAACGACGCGGCCAAGGCCGTCAGCGGGTTCAGCAGCGCCGAATTAAGGCTCGTGGCCGGAAAACACAGCAGGGAAATAGCCAGGCTTTTGGGCCTGGGCCGTGGGGACGTTGTGGCCACGCCGGAAAATATCGTATTTCTGGATGATTGAGATGCGGGAAAAACAAACGGAAATCACGCTTGATCTGAACATGATCGCCTTACAGCTTGAGGGCCTGGAAGAGACCATAATCTACCACCTTATCGAACGCGTCCAGTATTGTAAAAACAGCAGGGTCTACGAACCGGGTAAAAGCGGATTCCGCGGGTATGCCCGCAAGAGCCTTATGGATATCCGCCTGCTTTATCACGAGGGAATGGACGCACAGTTCGGCCGCTTCTTTGTGCCGGAAGAAAGGCCCTTTAACCGGCGCCTGCCCAGGGCAAGGCGCAGCGTACACTTGCTCCCCTACCCGCTGGCGCTTGCGGATTACAATGCAGTAAACCTCACCGCGGAAATCAAACGCGCCTATATCCCGTTCATTGCCGCGGTCTGCAGGCCCGGGGACGACGGGCAGTACGGCTCAAGCGTGGAGAATGACGTGTACGCGCTTCAGGCCATCTCACGTCGCGTGCACTACGGAGCCATGTACGTGGCGGAGGCCAAGTACCGTAAAGACCCGCTGCGGTATGAAGACTTAATCCGCAAACAGGACAAGGACGGGCTGCTACACGAACTTACCAGAAAAGAGGTGGAAGAGTGCATCATCCGGCGGGTTGGGGAAAAGGTGGCCCGGGCGCAGTCCAAGGTAAATACCGAAATCCGCACGCTGATCGACCCGGTCCTGGTGCTGGCCTTTTACAGGGACACTATTATTCCCCTTACCAAAGAGGGTGAGATCAGATACCTGTTACACCGGAAAAATTAAGCGCTGCGGCGGCCCTTTACAGGCCGCCCTTTACAATTCTACCCCGACCTGCCGGGGAAAGATTATTTCGAATACCGTATATTCTCCCCGTCTGCCCGCCTCAAGCTTGCCTTTTAATTGCTTCACAAGCATTTCCACAAGCTGCAGCCCCAGCGATGTGCTCTTTTTAATATCAAAATCAGCAGGCAGGCCCCTGCCGTTATCCTTGATCACAAACACATACATCTTCCCCCGGGCTTTCATGGAAATACCGATAATCCCGTTTCGCCTCCGGGGAAATGCGTGCTTTATGGCATTGGTCACCAGTTCGTTGAATACCAATCCGCAGGGGATGGCGATATCTATATTCAGAAAAACGCGTTGTATCTCCATATTTATCTTTATCTTCCCGTGATCCAGCCGGTGTGAATGAATAATGTGAAAGACAAAGGATTTGAGGTACTCCTTAAAATCTATTTTCTGCAGATCATTAGACTGGTACAGCTTTTCATGAATCAGGGCCATGGCCCTGATTCTGTTTTCGCACTGCTTGAATACCTTTATGGTCTGTTCATCGGGAATGGAATGCATTTGGAGGTTCATCAGGCTGCTTATTATCTGCAGGTTGTTTTTCACCCTGTGGTGAATCTCCCTTAACATGGTTTCCTTTTCTTTCAGAGTTTTCAATTGTTTCTGCGTATGCTTTTTTTCGGTAATGTCTTCTTGAATGGCGATAAAATTGCTGATTTCTCCCTTGGGATCGCGTACCGATGAAATAGTGACCGATTCCCAGTACAGCCTGCCGTCTTTTTTCCGGTTGATGATCTCCCCCCGCCACTCGCCGTCACGCAGCAGGGTCTGCTTCAACTGTTCATAGAATTCGGGCGGATGGTAATTTGATTTTAATACGTGTACGTTCCGGCCGATTATTTCCTCCGGCGAATACCCGCGCACGCGGATGAACACGGGGTTGATGTATTCGATGGTCCCGTTCTTATCGGTAATTATGATGGAAACCGGGCTTTGATCAACCACGCCGAACATTTTACGCAGAAACTCCTCTGACCGTTTCCTGCCTGAAATATCGCGGATCGTACCCGCAACCCCCATGAATTTTCTGTTTTGTCCATCGATCCCCCGGTTGTAATACGCACAGGAGCTTATTTCACCATAAATTTCATGCGGGTCGCCGGAACCGCCCCCGGCTTTGGGCAGAAGCCGCGCCTCCAGGTTTGCATGTTTTAAAAGCCATACCGGAGGCTCGTTCAAAGTGATCGCCTGCCTGAAAGCGGCCGGGGAAGGAAAGTTTTTTGCGTTGTTTAATTCGCGCTGCACGCGTGAGGCGTCATCGGGATGAATTATGGTGGTAAAGTGTTTGCCTATGAGTTCGGCCGGCCTATATCCAAGGATTGTCACGGCATGGTTTAAGACCCGGAACCGGCCGCGAGAGTCGGTTTTATACACAATATCCGGAATAAAATGAAAAAGATTTCTGTATTGTGTATCACTTTCCCTTAATGATCTTTCAAACGGCGTATGCTTTTCCTTTTTGTATTAACTACGCTCATTCAGTGGAATATATTCCTGTTTTTTGATGATATTTTTATAGGCGGGCCGCATAATCCTGCCCCCGCTGACCAGTTCTTCGATCCTGTGCGCCACCCACCCGGAGATACGCGCAATGGCAAACAAGGGAGTATAAAGCTCACGCGGAATACCCAGCATGCTGTACACAAACCCTGAATAAAAATCAACGTTGGCGGAAATTATCTTATTTGAGTCTTTTTCTTCCTTTAATACCTCGGGACCAAACTTTTCTATGTTCGCATAAAGCCCGAACTCTTCTTCCGAGCCCTTTTCTTTGGAGAGCTCCGCGGCCTTCTGCTTAAGCAGCACGGCGCGGGGGTCCGAGAGGGTATAGACGGCATGTCCCAGACCATAGATCAATCCGCTTCCGTCGTAGGCATCTTTCCTGATGAGTTTACGCAGGTAATTCTTGATCTCCGTCTCATTCGACCAATCCTTTACATTGGCCTTTATGTCATCCATCATTTCCACGACCTTGATATTCGCCCCCCCGTGCTTTGGCCCCTTAAGCGAGCCCACCCCGGCGGCCACGGCCGAATAAATATCCGTACCCGATGAGGTGACGACATGAAGCGTAAAGGCGGAGTTGTTCCCCCCGCCGTGTTCGGCGTGCAGTACCAAAGCCAGATCCAGGACCTCGGCCTCTAGCTCACTGTACTTGCTGTCGGCCCTAATCAGGTGCAGCAGGTTCTCCGCAGTGCCCAATCCCTGTTTTACCTTGTGGATAAACAGGCTTTTCCCGTCATGATAGTGCGATTTGGCCTGGAAGGCATAGGCGGTAAAGGTCGGGAAACACGCTATAAGCTCAAGCCCCTGGCGTAGGTTGTTTTGTATGCTTAGATCATCCGGGTTATCATCATAGGAATACAGCACCAGTACGCTGCGGGCAAGCTTGTTCATAATATCCCTGCTGGGCGCCTTCAAAATCATATTCTCAGTAAAGCCCGCGGGCAGTTCCCTGCACTCGTCCAGTACCTGCTGGAATTCTGCCAGCTCGGCGGCGGTAGGCAGCTTGCCGAAAAGCAAGAGAAAAGCGGTTTCTTCGAATCCAAAGCGTTTTTCAGCCTGAAATCCGTTGACTATCTCGCGCACGTCTATGCCGCGGTAGATAAGGCGTCCTTCCACGGGTACGGTTTCACCTTCGTCTATAATATAGCCGTGAACGTCCCCTATGGTAGTAAGCCCGACCAGCACACCCGTGCCGTCGCTGTTGCGTAATCCCCGTTTTACGTTGTACTTGAGATAGTTATCGGACGAAATTTTGTTCTTTTCCTCGGCTGTATTATATGTTTTTTTGATAAATTCATTTAAAATACCTGTTTTCACTGTTTTTTCCATATATTTTCCTTGTTAATAAGGATTGAATATTTTACAAAAAAATTATATCTATAAAACAGTGATTTGACAATTCCTTTACCAAGGATTTCATTGTTTATTTGCATTTAATCGCGGAACAACGTAAAAAGGTACCGGCTATGAATTTTATACATTTTTCCTTATTCACCGCAATTTGTGTACATATTATCTGTCAGGTCTTCAAGCTGGTCTATTATTCCTTAAAAACGGGGCGCTTTGACATAGGTTACTTTTTTTCGGCTGGCGGCATGCCCAGCACGCATACCGCGTTTACCAGCAGCCTTACCGTTTCGCTGGGACTGATAAAAGGCTTTGATTCCGCGTTTTTTGCCATAGGTTTTGTGTTCTCCGCCGTGGTTATTTATGACTCCCTGAGGCTGCGCGGGGCCGTGCAGATTCATTCGGAGCAGCTGCACAAACTTGTCAAGCTCCTGCCGGCGGAAGAACGCTTGAAAATTCCAAAGATGGTGGGGCACACCCTAAGCGAGATAATCGTGGGTATCATTGTGGCCTTAATTCTCAGTACAGGCCTCTACTATTTTTGGGGCGGCTATTTTCTCGGCCCGGGTTGAGATTGAAGAAAAGCTATGAGGAATATGCGTTTTTTTCCGGTAGTAATTTTTTTGTTTTTCTATGGATTTGTATTTCCCGGCCGGGGCTATGCACAGCATGGTTCCGACGGTGACATACGGAATTGGCTGGGAATGGATCTTGAAACCGCCTATAAACGGTTTGGTACGCCCCAGGAGGTTTTTTCCTACCGGGCGGGTCCCGAAGCCGATAATGTGGTATTCTATTACAAAAACCATGTCTATTTATTCTGGTACCAAAACCGGGTATGGGTGGTCAGATTTGATGAACGTTATAAACAGAGGTTTCTGGGATTGGAAATGGGTATGTCCAGGGAAAGGGTATTGGAAATCCTTGACCGGGCCTTTACGGAAGCGGAGGATTCACTTGTTTTTTATCTCCCCGACCGGGGATACCCGGTACGCCTTCGCCTGTTTTTTACAGCGGATGCGCTGTCCGACGCATATTTATACAGAGGTGATTTTTAATGGATAAAAGCCTGCTTTGCCTTGTGTTGAGCGAAAACACGCTGGCCGAAAACAAAAAGGTCATAAAGCGTTACAAGGATTTTATCGACCTGGTGGAACTCCGGGCCGATTTTTTAAACCATGGGGAGCTTCCGGGGTTGAAGGATTTTCCCAAATCCCTGGACGTCCCGGTCATCCTTACCGTCCGCAGGGTCTCGGACGGGGGGAGGTTCAGGAAAAGCGAATCGGAACGGCGGGCGCTTGTCAAGGCAAGCATAAACAGGGCGTATTCCTATATTGACCTGGAAAGCGATTTTCATGACACGCGGTTTGAACAGGGGATAAAAAGGGACGGAATAAAGATAATACGGTCAATCCATGATTTTAACGGGGTGCCCGGAGATCTTGTGAAACGCATCAGGGAGTTGGCCCGTGTCGGTGGTGAAATACCGAAGGCCGCGGTAATGCCCAAGAGTTCAAAGGACCTGTTCCGGCTGCTGAAATGCTATGCCAAACTGAGAGATACGGAGAAGATCCTCATCGGTATGGGAGATTTCGGCCTGCCCACCAGAATCTTAAGCAATTATCTGGGCTCGTTTTTAAGCTACAGTGCGCGTCCGGGAAGCCAGGCGGCGCCGGGCAACAAAGACCCGGAGGAGATGGTCCGCCTCTACGGATTTCACAAGATCGACAGCACAACCGGGATCTACGGCATAATCGGGAATCCCATCATGTATTCCTTTTCCCCCCTGATTCACAACCGGGGGTTTAAGGCCCTGGAATATAACGGCGTATACCTTCCTTTCCTGGTGGATAACGTGGCCCAGTTTTTTAAAACCGCCAGACTGCTTGATATTCGGGGTTTTTCCGTCACCATCCCCCACAAACAGGCGGTCATCCGCTATCTTAAGGGAAAGCATCCCAATATAAAAAAAATAAACGCATGTAATACCGTCATTCGCAGGCAACGGGGATATTACGGGGAAAACACGGATGTGGAAGGTTTTTTAAAGCCGTTGAAAAACTATTTCGGCGATCCCCTGACGCAGAACATCAAGGCCACGGTGATCGGCGCGGGCGGCGCGGCGCGGGCCGTGGTATACGGGCTGGCACAGCATAACGCCCGGATTCTGATTTTAAACCGCACGCCTCTTAAGGCCAAAAAACTCGCCCAATCCTTCAACTGCGAGTGGGACGCGCTGGATGAACAGGGCATAAAACGCATCAAGGAATATTCGGATCTGATCGTACAGACCACCAATGTAGGGATGCGGCCAAATGTAAAAAAGGATCCCATCCCCTCTTTTCGGTTCCGCGGCCATGAGATCGTATATGACCTGATCTACACCCCCCCGCTTACCAGGCTGCTGGAAAGGGCGCTTAATTCCAACTGCAAGGTAATTAATGGCGAGGAGATGCTCCTGGCTCAGGCCCAGGCCCAGTTCAACCTGTTCACCGGAAGTGATTACATATTTTCACAAAATATATTGTTCGAGATATTCCGCGGCCAAAGCGAATAACGGATAATAAAAGGGAATTTAATAAAAAAGGCACTTCTCCAACAGATCGTTTTCATGTATACTTACGTCTCAAATCCCTTTATCATAAACTCCACTTTTTGTGGCGGTTTTTAAGAATAAAAACCAATTAAGGAGAAAAGCATGAAACACAAAAAGCTGTTTATCCCCGGCCCGGTCGAAGTCAGTGCGGAGGTACTCCAGGTGCTTTCCACACCCATGATCGGGCACAGGAGTTCCGACTACAGTGCCCTGCAAGAAAGGGTTACCAAGAAGGTGCAGCAATTGATGTACACTCAAAACCCCGTGATTCTTTCCGCCTCATCCGGTACGGGCCTCATGGAGATGGCCGTACGCTGCACAACCGAAAAGCGGGCGATTGTTTTTTCCATGGGCGCGTTCGGCAAGCGCTGGTACGAGATCGCCGATGGCAACGGTGTGCCCGCCGACAAACATGAAGTGGAATGGGGTCGGGCCGTGACCCCCGACATCGTGGAGCAGTACCTTTCCACGGGCAAGTATGACGTAGCCACCATCACCCATAATGAAACCTCAACCGGTGTAATGAACAACGCGGAAGAGCTTGCCCCCGTGTTCAGGAAATACCCGGATGTGGTCTGGTGCATGGACACGGTATCATCGCTGGCCGGCGTAAAAATAGAGGTGGACAAGCTGGGGGTTGACGTGTGTGTAAGTTCCAGCCAGAAGGCCCTGGGACTTCCCCCGGGGTTGAGCCTGGCCTCGGTTTCGGACAAGGCAAGGCAAAAAGCGGCGCGGATAAAAACCCGCGGCTATTATTTCGATATGCTGCTGCTGTTAAAATATATTGAGGAAAGAAACTTTCAATATCCCTCCACACCCTCAATTCCGCATATATTCGCCCTTGATTTTCAGATGGACAGGATCCTTAGAGAGGGTCTTGAAAACCGGTTCAAACGCCATGCGGAACTCGCCGCCATGGTACAAACCTGGGCCAAACAGTATTTTAAGATGTTCGCCGATGAAAAATACGCCTCAAAAACCGTTACCTGTATCGACAACACACGGGAAATCTCCGTAAAGGACCTGAACTCAGAACTGGGCAAGCGCGGGTTTATGATATCCAACGGCTACGGCTCACTCAAAGAAAAAACCTTCCGTATTGCGCACATGGCCGATATGCAGAAGGAAGACGTGCGGGAGTTGCTTGACCAAATCGAAGATATCTTAAAGCTGGCCTAAGCATTGTCATGTATGCAGCAGGCAGGGGGGCGCACGCTCCCTTGCCTGTATCTCAAACCGCACGGCCGCCCCATACCGGGCACTTATAATATCCGGGAGAAACGAACCGCCCATGCGTAAACCTTATCCGCATCTGTTACAGACTCCATCCTGGGGCCGGGCCAAATGCAAGGCACAGCCGCCCTGGACCTGGTATTTTTTTACAATGCCGACGGGGGCCGCGGCCGCCGGGTTCCAGGCCGCGCAAACCATGGGCGACCCGTCCGCCGTAAAGGCTTCGGTGCTTATCCTAGAGCGGAACCTGGGGCTGGGCCAGCGCCTGCATTATATTCCGCGCGGCCCGTACGTGGACTGGCAGGATGAACCCCTGGTAAACGACACCCTCCGCTTTATTAAGGAGTTTGCGCGGCAAAGATCCGTAATCATGGTGCGCCTTGAACCCGATATACCGGAGCCCGGCTTTAATTACGCTGTTATGGCCCGGCTGGGTTTCAGGCGCTCGGCCGATCACATTCAGCCGCGGGATACGGTCCGGTTCCCCATCCGCTTCGGGGACGAAGAGCTTCTGGCCGGGTTTCATAAAAAACACAGGTATAATATAAAGCTGGCCGGCAGGCGGGGCCTGCACGTACGCACCTCCGTAAGCCCGGAGGACGTCACCCGGTTTTACAACCTGCTTAAAAAAACCGAGCTACGTCACGGGGGAGTGCTGCATATACATCCGGAGGAGTACTACCAGGTTATCACCAGGGAGCTGGCAAAAGACAAAATGGCGGTGCTTTATCTGGTGGAAAAGGGCACAAAAACCGTGTCCGCCTCCCTGGTAACCGGTTACGGGGACGAGGCCATTTATATGTACGGCGCCTCAGATTACGAATTCAGGAGGGACATGCCCAGCCACCTGCGGGAATGGCAGAGCATCCGTGACGCTAGGGACGCTGGCAGGGAGTATTTTGATCTGTGGGGCGCGACCATGCACAATGACCCGGGCGGGGGAATCAGGCGTTACAAACTCGGGTATCATGACGAGATTGAAACCCTGGCCGGCTGCTTTGACTGGTCCCCCTCCCCGTTCAGGTACAGGCTGTTCACCCTGCTTAACAAGCTGCGCAGAAGGTTTTAACCCCTTTTTATTGAAATCGCGCGGTAAAAGCTCTACATTGATACTAAGACAAATTGAAAAAGCCACCACCCGCTTAGCATCTTTTTCCATTATCATAGATGGTGGCTTTTTCGGAAGTAAAAAAGTGTCAGTACAATTATCATAAGCGGGAGGGGGCAATGTTATGAAACCATGGCTATGGTTTATGACAATTATTGTATTTCTTTCCGTATATACGGCGTGTACCACACGCTCCGAATCAAGCGTATTTGAACAGGGCAACCTCAGGACTGCAGGGCCCGCTCTTCCCGACGGATACATCCTGTTAAGCGAAACCAGGTACGACACGGACGGCGATGATGAAGCGGAAATTGTGCTTTTCGGTTACAGAGACAACAATATATTGCTGTTGGTCTTTGATCTTGACGCCTTGGGCCGGTGGGAAAAGCATACCCTGGTGAGCACGCGCTACTCCGCAGCCGAAGGGAATATGATTCAGGAACTTGTGTGTATTGTGAACTCGGACTGGATCGGCTGGGGCCCCCCTGCTTCGGAACCCTATGAGATATTCATGTGGGACGGAAACAGGTATATCACACCCGCCTTTTTCATGTAAGCCTCTGGCGGCGGTCGGCGCCCGCCGGACCGATCAGATACCCTGCGCCACCATATCGCCGATTTCCGAGGTTGAAAAACCCATCTTACCCGCCGACATACTCTTCATGTGGCCGATTGTTTTGGCAGCCGACGCCTCTACGGCCTTTGCCGCCTGCTCCTCACCCAGTGTTTCCAGCATCATCTGGGCGGAAAAAATCGCGGCCATGGGGTTGATGACATTCTGTCCCGTGTATTTGGGGGCCGAACCGCCGATGGGCTCGAACATGGACACACCCTCGGGATTTATATTGCCGCCCGCGGCTATTCCCATGCCGCCCTGGATCATGGCGCCCAGGTCGGTGATGATGTCCCCAAACATGTTGCAGGTGACGATCACATCGAACCATTCGGGGTTCTTCACCATCCACATGGTGGTCGCATCCACATGCGCGTAATCGGATTTTATATCCGGATACTCCTTGGCCACCTCTTCAAAGGCGCGCATCCACAGGTCATGGGCGTAGATAAGCACATTGGTCTTGGCGCACAGGGTGAGTTTTTTTGCCTTATTGCGCTTACGCGTAAACTCGAACGCGTAGCGGATACAGCGCTCCACACCCTTGCGGGTATTTATCATCTCCTGGATAGCCACCTCATCCGGCGTACCCTTTTTTAAAAAACCGCCGGCGCCGAGGTATAATCCCTCGGTGTTTTCACGCACAATCACAAAATCTATATCTTCAGGCTTCTTACCGGCCAGGGGTGTTTCCACGTTCGGATACAGCTTTACGGGACGCAGGTTTATATACTGGTCCAGGCCGAATCTAAGTTTCAAAAGGATTCCCACCTCCAGAATGCCCGGCTTTACCTTGGGGTGCCCGATGGCCCCCAGGAAGATCGCGTCGAATTTTCGGAGCTCATCCAGTGCTCCCTCGGGAAGGGTTTCCCCGGTCTTTAAATAATGCTCGCCCCCAAAGGGGAACTCCTTGAAACTGAACTCGATATTATACTTGGCCGCCACGGCCTTTAATACCTTTAAGCCCTCGTTTACAACCTCAGGTCCGGTGCCGTCTCCCGGAATTACCGCGATATTATACATCTCTCCTCCTTAATGAACAGAGATTACAAACTGAACGCATAATTGTCAATTGCAAAATATATTTTTTAAGGTTGCATTATCGGCGCTTTTTTTTTAGAATTCGTGAAAGAGGCAATAAGGTGGATGAATTTTACAGCATGTATGAGGACGAGTTTACGGGCGGCGCCAAAGGCGACGTGCTTTCCCTGGATCTGGCCCGAATCTACAGGGAGTATGCCTATGCCGGACTCTGGTACGCCTGCGACAAAAACGAAGAAACATACATCGCCACCGAACTCTATTACGGCGGCGGACAGGTAAGTGAGCGTCCTCGGGATTTTTCTGAAGAAATTGCGGAGAACAGTTTTAAACATTCCCCACGGCATACCCTACGCAAGGACAGCGGCCTGGTCTGGATTGCCATGCGTACCGAAACAAACAACTACTGCAAACTCAAGGCTTTTGCCGTGCAGACCGAAAATACATATATTAACTACAAGGTGATCCGCAACAGGGGCACGAGTTATGATACTTTGAAAAACGGGGTAATCAAGGGAACCGGCGCCGGTTTTTTCAAATTGGGCGTGGAGGACCGAACCGGGGAGATCGATTATAATGATACCATTATGTTCGTGGTGATGATAAAAAACCTTCCCCCGCAGGACTGGTATTTTGACCCGGCCTACTTCGGGGTGCAGAAGCTGCCCATGCTGGTGCCGGCGTTTCTGTTTCCCGTCAGGCAGACGTACTCGGACTGGCTTGGCCAGAATCCCATGGACGGAGTGAGCAGGTAAACACCGTCACCCGAACAACACTTTAAACAAAGGAGCCGTTATGCAGACAAGTATATTTTACGTAAAGGTCAAAGAGAATCTGGAGAAGGCGTTCAAGGATTTCTTTCCACATATGTCGTCCAATTATATAAAGATGGGCAAACTGTTTAAAAAGGACAAACTGTACCCGGTACTGGCCATTGAAAAGGTCACGGTTTTCAGCAAGGACGGAACCGAAACCGAATCGGCCCGTTTCCTGGTGCCTTCAGAAAACAAAAATTTTCTCTGGATTCAGGCCGAGCTTTTTGAGTTTGTGGAAACCGAACCCAAAGAAAAACAGTCCAGGGCTAAAAAAGCCTAGGCTGCCTGTACCGCTTTTCTTTTTCCGCGCAAGTCTTTTTTTCCTTATACTGGGCGGGAATTTCGTCGATGAAGCGGCTTCCGGTTTGTTCACACGGTCTGCCGAAGACCGTCCTTTTGGCCGCGTAGGTAATGTATGCCAGGTCCCGTGCCCGGGTAAGCGCCACGTAAAACAGCCTGCGTTCCTCCTGGAGATCCACCGACTTCCCCGTAAGGGGCGTAATCCCTTCCTCGGCGCCCGCGATAAAGACAACAGGAAACTCAAGGCCCTTGGCCGCGTGAAAGGTAAGCAGGCGCACTCTTTCCGCCTCAAATCCACCCTGGCTCTCGAATGCGCACAGAAACATGTTCCGCAGGAATCCCGCAAGGTCGCCCTGAAATGACCGCGCCAGTTCCAGCAGAACCCTGCTTTTGTCCCTGTAATCCGCCTGCTCTCCGGGAGGAAGTATTCTTTCCAGGATCAGAAACAGTCCTTTATGGATACCCTGGAACTCCATGCTTACCTCCACAAACTCCAGAAAATTAATCAACTCCTCAAACTGCGCGGCGTGCCCGGCGGAAAGCGACCGGGCAAGCGACCTGTGGGCAAGCATGTCCCTGCGGTTTCCCTTCTCCTGCCCGAAAATCCAGGTAAGCGCGGCAAGCTCATCCGCAGATATGTCCTTTAGTGTGGCGCCCACAAGCTCGCGGAAGGCAATGACATCATGCTTGTTGTACAACAGGTGGAGGTATGCCGCAAGCAGGGAAAAAGGCGGATCATCCAGGAGGGAATAGTCCGAACGCAGGGAAACGGGGATGCCCTGCCTTTCAAAAACCCGGCACAGGGTGGCGGCCATGGAATGCGTCCTTACCAGTACCGCGATGTCATGGAAGGAATAGGGGGCTTCAGTGCGCGGTCCCAGCGCATCCACGGACAGTGAGTCCGTACCCCCCAACAGGGTCCTGACGGCGGCGGCGATATATTCGGCTTCGGCGAACTCATCCGGAGTGCGTACAACCAAGAGTCTTTTGCCGTTCTCCCTGTGGGCGCGCAGCGCAAGGCCGCTTTTAAAAGAGTTATGCGTAATCAGCGCGCCCGCCGCCTGCACGATGAAAGGCGTGGAGCGGTAGTTTATATCAAGGTAAAAGTGCCTGGCCTGGAAATCCTTTTGAAAGCGGAAAAAGAGTTTGGCGTCCGCCCCGCGGAACGCGTAGATGGCCTGGTCCGGGTCGCCGATGGCCAGTAGGCCCTTGTCCAGGGCGGTCCTGCTGCCGGCCTCAAGCGGCTTGTCTCCGATAAGCGCGCAGAGGAAGGCGTACTGCGCCGGATTTATATCCTGGAACTCATCCACCGCCAGGTATGTATAGCGGCCGCGGTAATGGGCCAGGATCTGGGGCCACTGTTCGAATATGAGATTTACCTCGTTAATCAACGCGGATATGTCCACTGCGCGCACGGCCTTCAGTTCCCGTTGGTAGGCAACCGCGCTCTTCTCGGTTGACTCATCGATATCCAGCTTTGAACCGTCAAGGTATCTTTCAATCTTGCGGGAAAGCTCCTGTATTTCACCCGGTGTAACACCCGGGTTGAGGTAGCGCAGCATGGCCCCGCGCCCGGCCTCGGTGTAAATGGTTTTTACCCCGGGGAAATGGCTCCTGATGATGTCAAAACAAAGCGCATGAAAGGTGCAGACTGTAGTGCCCTCCGCCCTGTCGCCTAAAAGAGAGGAAAGCCGCTGTTTCATCTCCAGGGCCGCCTTGTTGGTGAAGGTAACGGCCAGAATATTCTCCGGCGCGGCCAGGCCGCGCTCCAGGACCGAACAGATCCATGAGGTAAGGGTCCTGGTTTTGCCTGTGCCAGGGCCGGCGGTAACCATGGCCGCGCCTTCCGTATAGGCCGCGATCTCCTGCTGACGTGTATTTGCCTCCGCGGCTTGTGGGGCCTTCTGTTCCGCTGCTTTTTCAGCCACCCGCTCCGCAGGTTGTGCCGCTCTTGGGCCCGTCGTATGTCCCGCCTCCCGCTCCGCGGACCGGCCTGCTTTCTCCGTTTCCCATACCGCCGCCGGACGCCCCGCTCCCTTTCCCGTTTCATGTTCCACTGTGCGTGCGCCGGCCTCTTTTATCGTACCGGCCGTAAACAGCGCCGCCTGGCTGTAAACGTCAGTTTGCGGGGGAGGACCCGGGAAATGAAACAAGGTCCCCTGGCCGGAGAGCTCCTCCAACTCATGCGCGCCGAAGACCCTTATCACCCCGAACTCACCGTCATATCCCGGTTGGGGGCGGATATCCCCCCTGCGGACCCTTTTTACGGCCTCGGCCAGGGGCATGCCGCACCTTGAGGCAATCTCTTCCAGGGGCGCGTGCATTAACACGTTATACTCGTTCCCGAAAACGGAGATCGTGTTCCGGTAGGCCTCACTCACGGCCTTAGAACCCGAGCCCTTGCCCAGGATCTCCCCCAGAATTTCCGGCAGCGGAATTATGGAATAGTAATCTTTTTGCAGCGGAGGCTTGAAGGCGTCCCTGCGGTCGGCCAGTTCCAACACCCGATGCATGACCCCGATGGTGAGCGGCTTGCCGCACACCGGGCAGATCCCCCTCAACTCTGCGCTTTTTTGGGGATCTACGCAGATGTTGCATTTCCTGTGCCCGTCAAAATGATATTTCCCCTCCTCGGGGAAAAACTCCAAGGTGCCCAGAAAACCCCGCTTGCTGTGTAGGGCGGCGAACATGTCGTAATAACTTAAGCCCGTATCAAACAGGTTGGCCTCTCTCATGAGTTTGCCGGGGGAATGGGCGTCGGAGTTGGAGATAAGGCTGTAGGTGTCCAGGGCGCTCACCCGCCAGTTCATGGCCGGGTCCGAGGAAAGCCCGGTTTCCAGGGCGAAGATGTGCCCGCTCAGATCCTCAAAGCATTCCGTAAGCGAATCAAACCCGGATTTTGAGCCGAAAAGCGAGAACCAGGGGGTCCAGATATGGGCGGGCACCAGGTGGCAGTCCGGCGAGATTTCCAGGATGATCTCCAGCAGGTTTCTTGGGTCCAGGCCCAGGATGGGCCTGCCGTCGGATTTGATATTTCCCAGGGCCGAAAGCCTGGCATTAATCCTGGCCACGCTTTCCAGGTCTGGGGCGAAGATGATGCTGTGAACCTTACGTGTCTGTCCGTTTTTTTTATAGATGGAGCTGATTTCCGCCTGCAGACAGAAACGAAAAGGGGCGTCATGGGTTTTCACTGGAAACTCCGCCGTGCCCCGTCCTTCCTCCTTCAGGGTAAAGAACCCGCCGCCGTCGGGGGCCAGCGATTCCCGGAGCCCGGCAAACCAGGCCGGGTGGGTAAAATCCCCCGTACCCAAGACATTGATTCCCTTAACCTGAGCCCACTTTTTTAGTTCATAAAGGTTGCTCTGCTTGCTTGTGGACCGGGAGTAGAGAGAATGGATGTGCAGATCAGCTACATACTTCATCAGCCGTTTATATTAAAGCAGGCGCCGTAGCTCCTCCTTGGCCCGGCTCAGGATTTGGTTGTACTTCTCATCGAACGCGGCCAGGTTTTTGTTCAGCAGCGCGGTAAACTCCGGGTCGGAAAATGGATCGAGCTCCACTTCGGTTCCCAACTGGCGGGCGAGGGCCTCGGCCTTGGCACGCAGTTTGGGCATGTACTGGGCCTTTATCTGTTCCTGGATATGTTCCCTGTCCTGTTTGTATTTGCCGAAAAACTGATCAAGTTGTCCGAACACGGTTTCCACTAATTCGGCATTGGGGAATACCAGGGACAATGCCCGCCTGACACCTGAGTTTCTCCCGGCCGTGTAATCCGTCAGAGGAAGGTTTAAATTGGAAAGGAGTGTATCGAGTATTCCCTTTTTGACCAGGGCCGCGTACTGTTTTTCGATGGTTTTCAGCCGCGCCTTTAAATCCTCATCCTGCGGATTGTCCAGGTACGCGGAGATGTCTTTCTTACCCTGTTCCAGGTATTGTTGTTCTTTCAGCGCCCCCGGGTCGGCCTTCACGTTTTTGGTTTTTTCCAGCGCGATCTCCCATGCGGATTTTATCTTGTCCATAACAATGCTCCTCCTTGAAAACCTGTGTCAGTAAATGATTTCCCCGTCCGTAATCACCAAATCCACAGGCATATCATCATTGTTTACAGGCAGCGTATCCACAAGCTGCTCCGCAAAACACACACCGACCACAATACACCCGCCCGCCGCCCACGCCCGAATCTGTCGGATAAAACGGTCATAATACCCCTTGCCTCGTCCCAAGCGGTTTTTTGCGCGGTCAAAGGCCAGCCCCGGCGTGATCACCAGTACATGGCCACGGCCTGCCTGCTTTATGCCCGGCCCGGCCGTCGGCTTATTTGCTGCGGCCGATGCGGCGTGTGCGGCCCCGTCGTCTTTATCCCCACCGAACAGCGGCCGCCCGGCGGGCGGTTCGGGGATGCCGAAGCGGTTGTGTTCCAGGCAGACGGCGGATTCGGGAAGCGGGTGGAAAACCAGCTCCTGTCCCGTTATCCGGGGGGCAAACACCGGTTTCCCGGCCTGCCGGGCGGCCCGGATTATCTCGCCGGTCCTCACCTCCGTATCCATTGACAAGTAAACAAGCACCCGCCCGGCCTCCGTAAAACAGGACAGGGAGATTAATTGCGTATTTATCCGGCCGCTTTTTTGTTCCACCAATGCGGGCGTGAGGCGCGTCAGCGTTTCTTTCATCTGCGTACGCAGTCGGCTTTTTGTCATTGTACCCGGCTTAAAAGTGTAGCATAAGCGCGGCGATACTATCAATAGAAAACAGCAAAACGGACCAGTTCCTGTTTGACGGCCGTCCCTCAATTGCGCCCTTCCGCTTTACAGATCCGCCGTTTTTTTTTATGATGGCGGCATGGACGGATTGGAAATGTTATATACCCGGCGCAGTGTGCGCGCCTTCAGCAACAAACCGGTCACGGATGATACCTTACAGAAAATCGTAAAGGCGGGACTCTTGGCGGCCACGGCCAGGAATCTTCAGCCGGTGCGCATTGTAATCGTTAAGGATGCGGAACTGAAAAAGAAGCTGGCCTCCCGTACGGATTACGGCAAGTTTATTAAAAACTCACCGGTATGCCTGGCGGTTTTGTCCGAAGACACCAAATACTATCTTGAGGACGGTTCAGCCTGCGCCCAGAACATTCTCCTGGCCGCGCGTTATTTCGGTATCGGTACCTGTTGGGTGGCGGGTGATAAGAAAGGGTACGCGTCCGACATCGTCTCCCTACTGGGAATGCCCGCCGCGTACAAACTGGTCTGCCTTATCGCCGTGGGGTACCCGAAAAACGGCAAGGCGTTCACAGAAAAGAAAATAAAGCGCGTGGCCTGGAAAACCATCTGAACTGATTTATGCGCCGGGCTGATATAAACGGGCGTAATTCAATGCGGCAAACTACGTTGAACCGAATGTTTTAACTTATTAGTTAAAAAGCTTTAACGCCGTTTCCACCACAAAAACCGCTCCGTTTGCAAACTGTCTTGTGTCTTCTTCGGCGAACAGTACATCCAGGATTTTTAATCTCTTACGGGCTTTTGTAATGTAACTCAGGGCCAAATCCAGATTGGTCATATTTTAAAAATTTCACCCGGCGCATAATCGCCTTTGAGGATCCAATACCAAGCCGAGCCCTTCATAACCTTTTTTGCCTTATTTTTTCTCAGGCTTTGCGTCACACTCTGTAAATAATCTTTTAAAAAATCATCACGGTCAAAGAGAATGACAACGTATTCGGTCATGTCCCAGAAAAGCGGGCTTCCTATCCTTACTTCATGTGGTGTTTTAATAAACGGAGAAAACAATAGGTTCGCATTCATTTTTAACAACGATTGCTCGATGGTCTCAAATTGGATTACCCGCTTTATACGCCCTTTGGGAAGATTATCAGCAACAATCAAAACATCGATATCAGATTCGGGTGTGGCCGTATCCCGCGCAACCGATCCGAAAACCGCACAGGAAATTAAATCATCTTGATAAAACTCTTTAACAGCACGTAGAATAGCGGAAAATAGATTTTAATATTTTTCTTTTGGCACATACCCATAATAGATGAGCGAAGAGTAATGGTCAAGAGTAAGTGATTTTAAAGCCTTTTTAGAAAAGAAGTATTTATAGACGTAGTATATTTTTATGCGGATTACTAAAGATCCTCACGAAAGAAGAAAGGAGGAATACGGCTTTGAAACTGTTTCTAAAGAAAGGTTATGTCCAAACAACGGTAAATGAAATCGTAAAGAGCATCAATGTGGCCCAGGGGACTTTCTATCATTATTTTAAATCAAAGGACGATATTCTTGATACCATTATAGAGACGTACATTAAAGCCATACTTAATGAAATTGAATTAATTGTTAATGATAGAAGTCTTACCGCCTTACAAAAACTAGAGCATATTTCTTATGCCGAGCTGCCGGTAAATCAACGTTTTAATATGAATCTTCACAACATCAAGGATATTTCATACGGAATGTACGGCATAAGGTGTTTCCTGGATAAAAACGGCAACGGCAAATTAGACTCGGGTCTGTTCGGCCCCACGGAGCCGTGGGGCATGTCGTTTAAAAACGGCAGGCCGTTCGGTATGCCCTCATTCAACGACATCTGTTTTGAAGTAAAAACCGACAAAAGCAATATTTTTATAGAAGTAAAATAATATGAAAGGAGTATAAAAGATGATATCAGCGGAAAAATGGTGGTCTGTGATGGGAAACTATAATCTAACAATTTATCCTGTTCAGATTATATTGTATGTGATTTCCCTGCTTCTCACCGTATACTTTTTTATTAAACCCGGAAGATTTATTTTCATATTGATAAAAATATATTTTACACTGAGCTTTAGCTGGATTGGGATAGTATTCTTTCTCATTATAGGGAAGGATTTAAAACTTAACATTCCGCAAGTATTCTTTTTTTAAGTCTTGCCGTGTTATTTTTTATCGATATTTTCCGGGAACGAATCGTTTTCAAGATTCCCGACAATAAGAATAAACGCGTTTCAGCGGTGATAGGATTCATTCTTGTTTTTCTTTACCCATTAATCGGGTTGCTGGTCGGGCACAACTATCCTCACATGTTGCTTCTGTTCTGGGCTATTCCGTTTCCAATTCTTATACAAATACCAAAATTCGGTGTGTTGGAGGATGGAATCATGCTTCTTGTCGGCGTATCCAGTTTTATTATATTTGTGCGTAACTGGAAGAAAATAAAGGGTAATTGGATATTGTGACCCCCATTCCGCACCATTAAATTAAGAAAAAATACATTCTTTCACTATTTTGCCACATTCTTTCCATAAAAACATGTATACTATTATAAATTAATATGAAGGCTGGCATGGAACAAAAATGTATGGAGTGAAAAAATATGGACAGAGATAAGTATACCTCGGAATCATTAACAAAGATTGAAATGCCTGAAGTGGCCTCCGCCAGGATGTACCGGCTTCCCCCTTATCTCTTCGGGCGGATAAACGCCTTGAAGGCGGAGCTCAGGCGTAAAGACGTGGATGTTATCGACCTGGGCATGGGAAACCCCAATGACCCGACACCAAAACCGATAATCGATAAATTGGCCGAGGCGGCCTACGATAAAAGGAACCAGCGTTATTCGGTTTCAAGCGGGCTCTTTAATCTAAGAAAAGAGGTGGCCAAATTCTACGCCAAACATTGGGATGTTGCCCTTAAACCGGAAACCGAGGTTATCGCAACTATCGGCTCAAAAGAAGGCTTCAGCCACCTGTGCCTGGCCACCCTGGGGCCGGGCGACATTGTCCTGACTCCCGCGCCCACCTTTCCCATTCATGTGTACGGCCCGGTGATCGCGGGCGCAGGCGTGATCGGGGTGTCCCAAAACGAGGGTGATGAGACGCTACTGCGAAATATTGAACACATGTGCCGCCATATGGTTCCAAGCCCGAAGATCCTCATCCTGAACTACCCCAACAATCCCACCACCCGGACCGTTGACATCGGCTTCTTTAAGGAAATTGTCAGGCTGGCCGGACAGTTTCATTTTTACGTGATTCACGATTTTGCTTACGGCCTGACCACGTTCGACGGGTATAAAGCCCCCAGCTTTCTTCAGGTAAAGGGCGCCAAAAATGTGGGGGTGGAAATCTTTACCATGAGCAAGGGATACAATATGGCCGGATGGCGCGTTGGATTTGTCTGCGGCAACAGGGATATGATCAAGGTGCTGGGAGACATCAAGGGGTACTACGATTACGGGATATTCCAGGCCATTCAGATTGCCGCCGTCATTGGCCTGCGCGAATGCGACAAGGACATGAAATCCCAGGCGGAAATCTATGCCACAAGAAGAGACATCCTATGTGAAGCCCTGACAAGGATCGGATGGGAGGCGGATAAACCAAAGGCCTCCATGTTCTGCTGGGTCCCTATTCCGGAAAAATACCGCCCCATGGGTTCTGTGGAGTTTGCCGTGCAGGTGTTGAAAAAGGCCGACGTGGCCGTGTCTCCCGGCCGCGGCTTCGGCAGGGAGGGTGAAGGGTATTTGCGTATTGCCCTTGTGGAAAACAAGCAACGGCTGCAGCAGGCCGTACGGCAGATAAACCGCGCCTTTCCCCTTTAAGATAAGCCTCCAGAAAAAATCGGGCTGGGCGGATTTGAACCGCCGACCCCACGCCCCCCAGACGTGTACGCTAACCAACTGCGCTACAGCCCGAAACAGTAACTACCATATGTATCACGCTATGTATGTGTTGTCAAGATTGCCACAAAGCAGTGATGTCGGATATTACGCATGTCAGCCTTGACAATTAATATAAATCCGGGGCGATAACATGTCCGGTACATCCGGGGATGTTACCGTAATTAATGGTGAGAATACATATGTGATCCCCGGATTAACGGACATGCATGTGCATATAATGAACTATGAGAATTTGCTGTTATTCATAGCAAATGGAGTTACTACCGTAAGAAATATGTGGGGGGCGCCTGAAATATTAGACACAAGAAATAAAATAAAGAACAGAGAATTGATAGGACCCGACATCTATACCGCCGAGTCATTATTGGACGGCCCCGGCGGATGGCGGCAAGGATGCACGGTTGTTACGAGTATTCCACAGGCCGGCGATGCCGTACTTGAATGCGTCAAAACAGGGTACGATTATGTCAAAGTATATGAATTACTGAATTCTGATGTTTATTATGAAATAATAAAAACGGCACATGAGAATAATATAAAAGTAGTCAGCCATATTCCCCAAAAGGTGGGGGTTCCCGGTGTTATAGAGAGCCGGCAATATTCTATAGAACATTGTCACCAGTTATCCGAAACCGATATAAAGATTCTCGCGGAATCCGGTACATGGTGGTGTCCGACGACTATTTTACATCACTAACAAAAGGTTTTATTACAGCGAAAAGATGATCTACTCTCTGACCATAGAATTCAATATACCTCACAAGATACATTGGATTTATGGAAACCTGCAACCGGTGTACGACTGCCGGTGAATCCTCAAGAATTACTCGGAAGTTTTGTAGAACACGGCGGCAATCTTATTATTGGCACTGATACGCATAATCCGTATGTGTACCCGGGATTTTCCCTGCATGAAGAACTTGAAATAATGGCAGGGGCAGGGTTAACCCCGTTTGAAGTATTGAAGACTTGTATTTATAATGCAGCCGTATGTCTGGAAAATATAGATACATACGGCACAATAGAAGAAAATAAAACCACAGATTTGGTTCTGTTGAAGGCCAATCCTTTGGAAGACATAAAAAATACAAGAAGAATCGCCGGTGTGATAAAATCGGGCATATATTACAGTAGAAAAGAATTAGATGATATATTACACGCCGTTTCCGGGTATTATGGAAAATCGTAAAAATAATTTTATACTATTAATTATACCCCGCCCCGCAGCAGGTTAAGAAATTCCGATCTGCTGGACGCGTCGCTGTGCATCTCTCCCAATACCGAGGAGGTGGTCATCACCGAGTTCTGTTTTTCCACGCCCCGCATCATCATACACAGGTGCCTGCATTCCATGACCACGCCCACGCCGATGGCATCCACCGCGTCCTTGACGGCCTTGGCGATCTGCGAGGTAAGCCGTTCCTGGATCTGCAGGCGCCGGGCGTAGAAATCCGTAATCCGGGCCAGTTTGCTGACGCCGATCACGTGTTTGCGCGCGATGTACCCGATGTGGCAGCGTCCAAAAAAAGGCAGCATGTGATGCTCGCACAGGCTGTACACCTCAATATCGCGGGCGATAATCATGTTGTTGGCCTCGGATTCAAACACGGCGTTGTTCACGATCTTGTCCAGATCCATACGGTAGCCGTTGGTTAAAAACGCCCATGAGTCCGCCACACGCTGCGGAGTGGCCAGGAGCCCCTCGCGGTTCGGGTCTTCCCCCAATTCCACAAGCAGCTCTTTGACAAGCGCTGCAACCCGCTCTACATTCATGTTCCGTACCTCTCTTTCAATATCAGGCTCAACTCTACCATTTTCACCAGCTTGTGACAAGAAATCTCCGGATTCACCAGATCTTTTAGTTTTTTTCCTGTGGGCGGCAGCACAAGCTCGGGCGTAAGCTCCAACAGCGGAATAAACACGAATGGATAGCGTGTTAGGTTTGGGTCGGGAAGCGTGAGACGCCTGTCGTTTAAAACCATATCTCCGTACAACAGGAGATCAAGATCAACGGGCCGGGGCGCATTCTTGTCATGGGTGCGTACACGGCCCAGACTTTTCTCGATTCTGCGAAGTACATCGAACTTAAGCTTCAATGGCGGGATGTCCGTACGTATCTTAAACACCCCATTGATAAAATCCGGCTGGGCCGGACTCCCCACGGCCTTGGACCTATAAAAACATGAGCTGTCCAGCAGGGACACTCTTGCCGCCAGGAGGCGGGCGGACTCAAGGATATTCTCCTCAGGGTTGATGTTGCCACCCACGCCAAGGTATACAATGCGCGGCATGTACGGTCTACGGCCTTTCCCTGGTGATGGCCACACCTACCGTACGGGCGAAACGCAGCGCGCCCGGTTTTTCAATCTCAACGTCCACCTTTTTTATATGTGAGTCCTCAAAGCAGACCGCGGCAATGGCTTCGGCCAAGCGTTCGACCAGCCTGTAGGATGATTCTTCCACCAGCGAGATCACCTTTTTTTTCAGGGTCGCGTAGTCCACGGTGTCTTCGATGTTGTCACTGACGCAGGCCCGGCTTAGGTCGGCGTACAGGTTCAGGTGAATCAGCACATCCTGCTTTTTCTGCCGCTCCTCCGGTTTTATGCCTACGATGCAGCGCAGCAGCAGGTCTTTGATGAAGATCCTGTCCAATCCTTCATACTCAGCAGCCATAAGTGTTTCCTTTCATGTGATACCCGCCGTCCACAAACAGCACCTGGCCTGTGACGAACCTGCTGCGGATGAGAAACAGCACGGCCGCCGTGATGTCCGCCTCATTCCCATGCGTGTGGAGGGGGTTATCGCGCGCGTGGTTTTGTAAATAATTCTCATCCTCTCCCTGCGGTGGGAGGATGAGTCCGGGCGCCACCGCGTTTACGCGTACACGGGGCGCGTATTCCAGGGCCAGCATGCGGGTCATCGTAAACAACATACGCTTGCTGATGTGGTAGGCGGCGTAGGCCTGATGGTAGCCGGTAATATGCGTATCGAGAAAATTGATGATCACACCCTGTCTGTCCGTTCTCTCACCCTCAAGCAGCTCCGCGAATTTTTTTGCCAGCATAAGCGGGGCGGCCGCGTTCACCCGGATATTGGCCTCAAGCGTCTCTTCGGTTATTTCCCGCAGACTTTGGCGGGGAAAAATCGAGGCATTGTTTACCAGGATGTCGAGGTGTCCGGCGGCCTTTACCGCCTGGGAAAACAGCTCCTTAACGCCATGGGGCGCAGACAAGTCGGCGCGGAGGGTCCAGGTCCTTACCCCTATGGCCCGGATCTGCCCTGCCGCTTCCTCCGCGGCCCGCCCGGATGAGTTGTAATGAAGGCACACATGGGCCCCGGCCCCCGCCAGGGCCAGGGCCGTTGCCCTGCCCAACCGTCCGGCCGCGCCGGTAACCAGCGCCGTCCGGCCTTGTATGGAATATGCTTCAACCACGGAAATATTATTCCATGGAAACGCCGGTCTGGCAATAAATATTTTATTTTTTACACAGCATTATTGAAAAGTCCTGATTTTTTTTATAATATGTGCTATTTTATGGATATGCTTTGCGGTAACTTAACAAACATCTTTAAATTAGGAGGAATAATGCGTAAAATATTACTTTTTCTAACGGTAGTGGTCTTGAGCGGACTCATTCTTTCCTGTCCTCCCCCAGGCGAGCATGAAAAAGGCGACCGCTTACCGGATAATCCGCGGCAAACCTGGACCGTCATGATCCATTTTGCCGTAGACAATAATATCGACTATGAGTTCGAGAAGGAATATGTCATTGTATCCGATTACCTCTCCACACTGGAGAGCATAGAGGCCGCGGATGCAAATGACAGGATCGATATCGTGGTGTTCTTTGACGGTTACAATATCGACACTCAGGGTGCGGGGTGGATTACCTCATTACCTGACGGCTATTACCACCTTACCGGCGGTGCTTTCAACGACGACCTTATGACCAATCTCGGGGAGGTCAATTCCGGCAGTCTGGATGCAACCAAAGCTTTTATGAACTGGGCGGTGACCAATTATCCCGCCGACGGCTACATGTATTCCGTATTCAACCACGGCAGCGGGTTTGACGACCGGAAAATCGATGGTACCTATTCCGCACGCGGGATCGCGTTTGACGACGGCGAAGATGACTGTCTCTCGCACTATGAGCTGGGACAGGCCACCGCGTACCTGAAAAACCTGATCGGTCATAAGGTTGATCTTTTTTACGCCTATGCTTGTTTGATGGGCGGCATGGAGCTGGCCTACGAACTGCGCGAGAACGCCGATTACCTGCTTTTTTCCGAGGCGTCCTTTCCCGCCGATTACTGGTCATATGAGGCGCTGCAGACGATTGTTGACGCCTCCGACGGCGTATCCGCCCTGGACATAGGCAAGGCCTTCTGCGACTCGGCCTATGATTATTTCAGTAACCCGATGGTAAACAGGGGGTTCACCCTTTCACTCATTTCCCTTTCCGGTATTGACGGCCTGGCGGACGCGATTGACGATTTCGCGGACGCCGCCGTAACGGACATGGTACCCGATGTTGTTCGAACTGGTTATTATAAAGCCGCGGCTTCAGCGTTTATAAACTCCTACTTATGGTATTATTATATCGATCTTGGCATGTATTTGAATAACGTGAGAAACGAAAGCGCCGTCAGTTCAGACGTAAAGGATTATGCGAAAACCGCGCTGGAGAAAATGACAAACTGCGTGGCCTATATGAAAAACAATTATTACCCTGCCACGGGAATCAGTATTTTCCACAATTTGTTATATGGGTTTTACATCTATCCGGTGAATCTCTACAAAGCGATCCTCGGTTTCGGGACAAATTCCTGGGCCGATTATGTCGGCTACCACGATTGGTGCGGCCTGCCCACCTTTGCGGCGGATTCATATGAAGCACAGAATGATAACAATTTTACCACAACCAATACCATCTCGGTGGACGCGTCCCCCCAGGCGCACACCTTTCATGTTCTCGGTGACGAGGATTATATCAAGGTCAACCTTACGGCCGGGAATGACTACACGATCCAGACCCATTTCAGTACCATACCGCTTGCGGATACAGTTTTATTCCTTTACGACTCAAATCAGAATTTGATATCAATTAATGATGACAATGGGGG
>CAZWYY010000010.1:0-71918 GCA_964638895.1 uncultured Spirochaetaceae bacterium
AAACCAAGAAGGTTCTCTGTGGCTCAACCCGCAATCCTGGTCTGTTTTGAGCGGTCACGCGAGTAAAGAACAAAGCCGAAAGGTGATGGAAAAAGTCAAGGAACAGCTGTCTACGGATTACGGGATTATGGTAATTAATCCTCCCTATGAGAAAACAGACCCGAAAGTGGTAAAAGTTTCACTTTTCAATAAAGGCGTAAAAGAAAACGCTTCCATATTTTGCCATACGCAGGGGTGGGCCGTGGCTGCCGAGACTATTATCGGCAATGGTGACCAGACGTATGCATACCTACGCGCTTATATGCCGTCCGCCTTTAATACAAAAGCGGAAATACGCCGGATCGAACCGTACGTGTATTGTCAATATACGCACAGCACATACAGCCCCAGGTACGGCGCGTCCCGCCTGCCCTGGTTGAGTGGTTCGGCTGCCTGGGCCTATTATACCGCGATGCAGTACATACTGGGAGTAAAGCCGGACTACAAGGGATTAAGCATCGATCCGTCTATTCCGTCCGCCTGGAAGGAGTTTCGGGTAACGAGAATTTTCAGGGGGAAAAAACTTGCCATAAGCGTTATCAACAATACGGGTGTGCAGAAAGGAGTGAATGAAATGATCGTCAATGGAAAAAAAATCAAGGGCAATTTCATTCCGTTTAACGAAATGAAAAAAGAAAATACCGTTCTTGTGCGGATGGGATAAGGACTTGGAAAACTTGAAAAAGATTATCCAACTATGGATTACGGAGGAATGTCGCTATCTTCCCGCAAAAGTTCTGAGGTTTTTCAGACAGGGAAAAGGCATACACCCTCTCATTATTTTCTTTTTTCGTGTCGATTAAAAGCAGGTTTTCAGGGGCATTTAAACTTTTAAGCAAACGTTTAAAACAGCCGCCCCTTTCTTCCCGGTTTTCCTTATTTCCGCTTGTCACGCCGACAATGCTATTCATGGGGATTTCCACCAGTATTTTTTTAAATTCCTCCCTGATCAGCATGTTGTAAAAAAAATTGGTATTTTTAAAATTTTCAAAACAGACCACGGATTCGGAAAAATAAAGAAGCCCGTCTGTTTCCTCCAGTGATTCGGGATAACGGAATAGGTAACGGGCCATGGTGGAATAAACAAACCCGGCACCGTGCTTTTTTTCTTTTTCCCTCCAGAACTCTTCGTAAGACAGATCCTTCACAAAAGGCATTGTGACACGTTTATTCCTTTTTTTCAATAGATGGGATTTCAACCGTGTAATCTGCGGATTTCCAAGTTTTTGATTAGGCAGGCATCTGCGTCATCAGCATAGTCTTTTATTTTGAAGAAAGAAAAAAGCGGCTATTCCCTATTATGGAGGAGGCCCGCTCCGTGAATGCAACATATCCGAACCCATAATCCTGAAAACCCCTACAGGAAATCTGAAAGTATTAGGCTACGTTGATTGGGCTGAAAACGGTACCATGACCAAGGCCAATCTTTATAAACACCAGACGGCGAACACCCCGTTAGGGCCGTTAAAGGTAAGATCGTATTTCGCCTGGTACCCGAACGGAACGGCCAGGCAGACCTACCTGGCGGAGCCCCAGAAGATCAAAACGCCGACCGGCGTATCCACCGCAGAGACAACAATATACTGGCATGAAAACGGCGCGCTTAAGACCTGCATATCCTTTAAAAAAAAAACACTATCAATGGAAAAACCTATAAGGATGCGCACGAATACAGCTGGGACCGGGACGGTAATTTCATGGACGCGGAAATGTTAACCGTGGGGCATTGAACGAAATCGTGAAATCCCGTCCGAATCTGTGAGCGATTGTTCTCAAATTGTAAACTTTACGCTGAAATTCACAAAATGGTTGAACTGCTTGACTCCCTCCACCAGGTCCTTGTTTGCAACATATTCAAACATGTATCCCAGGCCGAGACTCATCTCCGTCCAGTCCAGGGAGAACTCAAATCCCAAATCAAAACCGAGTTGGAACACATACTCAAGCACGTCCTGTGTTAAAAACCGGGCCGGGCCGATAAAGGTCTCGTTTCCCGCGTCGATCCCGTTATCGTAGTAAGAGCCGTCTCCGAAGGTGAACCCTTCGGAAGCGTTGCCGTGGCGCGCAAAGCGGCCCATGACATCCACCGACCACCATGAAAGCGGCTGCAGGAACGCGGTCAGTGTGATCTGGTCGGAGTTCGGTTGCAGAATGGTGCCGATCCCCTGTCCCAGGTGGGTATAGGAAAACATGCTGAAGGTATCTTGGTAACTCTTATCGTAATGCGTATAGGTGTAAGGGGTGACCATGAGGTAATCCAGGCTCATGCGCTTCAATACGGGCCGGTCCGGGGTCCAGGTAAGCCCCGCCTGTATTGCCACCTTGTTCTGGGCGTTATTCAGGCTTAAGAACCCGCTGCGCCCGTCCGTACCGAAAAAGGTGTCGGTATTGAAATCATCTATGTAGAGCATGGCCTTGAACTGCAGGTCCCACGGCAGTTTTACCCGGGCGAACAGGCCCAAAAAAGAGCTGTCATCATCCCCGTACACCTGTTGGGCGAAAAACATGTGCGCAAAGGGCAAAAGGTACACGGGATTGAAGCGCCCGCCGAAGACCACGGTCTGCAGGATGCCGAACTCGAACCAGTCACAGGGAGTAAAGGTATAGGAATGAATGACCAGGTATTTCTCAAACGCGGAATTAAACGGTATGCCGTGATAATTGTCGCTGTAATACTTGGGCTGCAGCACCAAGAGTATCGAAGATGCCCGTATCCAATCCGCGGAAAAATTAAGCGAGAAGTGACCCGCGGCCGGCGCCTGGGGGCCTATGACCGCTCCGTTTTCAAAAAATGGACCGAAGGACGAGCGCATCAGCCCGGCCTGGAAATAGAGGTCCTGCGTACCGACGGCCATGCCGCCCACGCCCAAGTTCTTGGCCCACATTCGTACGCCGAATATCTCCTCGTTCCCGCCTCCTGACGCCGACTCGTCGCTGAAACTCATCCATTCGGGGCCGTAAAACCCGCTGCTTTCCGCCTTGCCGCCCCAGGAAAGCTTTCCGGAAAACGAGACGATATCGCTTACACTGCCCTGGATAATCAGTGAGGCCAGGGCATCGGTGCGCAACTCGGAAAAGGTCGTCCAGGACTCATTCTCCAGTGAAAAAGAGAGCGGCGCCGGGATGCTTCTGCTTGGGATGTGATCCCCGATTGTGACACCGATTTTTTGCAGATAGGCGCGGGCGCGGTCGGCGTCTTCCCCGGGAGCGTTCCGCTCAACCTGCTCGAGAATCTGCCTTACCAGTTGTATGGAATACGGCCGCAATAGAGGCAGTTTTTGCGTATAGCCTTTTTCCTCCCAGACGCTTATCCAGGTATACAGGGGATCATTCGGATCGGATACCAGCTGTGCCCATAGGGCGAACTGTGCCGTCAACATCATGCACATAAGCAAACACAAGCGCTTCATCAACCATTTCCTCCGTGCGGTTTTCTAATATATTTTCCAGATAACGGACGCTCCGGCGAAATGAAAAAATTCGCCCGCATCCGCGATATTATAACGGTTTTTTGTATGACTGAGCCTGTACCAGGCGGACACGGTTACGCCGCGCTCTAACGCCAGGTAGCCTGAAAGGGTCAAGCTGTTCGTCCAGGCAACCGTTCCGCTGGGCGCGAAACCAAGGGCGTATCCCGGTTCTCCTATATGGTAATAATCATTGTCCGCGCCCCACCCGTACATGTTTACCTGCCCCTTGGCCGTCGTGTTCCAGTGCAGCTCGGCCTCCCACTGCCCGGGTATGCCGTACCCAAGGCAAAAATGAATGTCGATCACGTCCGGACCAAGATAAAATCCAAGCGGATAATCCACCCAGTAGCGTCCCACGAATGATTCCACATAAACGATACGCGAGGTGAACTTGCGCAGATCATAGGCCTTGCCGTATGTCCATGGGTCAGCGTAGCTGAACTCCGCGTCCAGGCGGAACCTCCCCGGCCCGAGGCTGAAAAACGGGTTTGATAATACGGTAAGACCCACCTGGTAGGCGACAGCCAGGGGGTTTTCAGTGGGCACGGTCTCGTCCCCGGCGGGCGCGTCATAAAAATAAAACTCGCCGTACAACCGGACCCCCTTATAGGGCACACAGGTAACGGTGAGCGAAACGGGCACGCTGTATGTTCCCTCGTCAAAATTGTTATGGAATACCAGGAGGGGGTTGAAATCGGAAATTTCCGGCGGTCGCCCGCCGATCAGATTGCACTGGGTAAAGGTAAATGAGAGCCATTGCCAAGGCGTAAAGGTTGCGCGGCTTAAGATAAGGTTCTTAAACCGATCCACATACGGATCGCCGTTTTTCGGGCCATTGTTTTCCAGTTTTTTATATTCATCCACTGTAAGGGAATTCAAATAGTCGCTTTCATTGCTTGTGATTATGGGATTCAGATTAATGACATAACACGAAAATGAAAAACCGGGTATGAACAAACGAGCCTTCAAATAGTCGTAATACGGCATATAACTGTTGAGGGTAAGACCGCACCACCGGCTTGGCCCCAACTTCAGCTTGTCTCTGCCCAGGCGTACCTCGAAAGGTGGACTGTAATAGGCGGAAATGGCGCGGAACGGCAGGCTGTAATAATTTATCCGGGTCAGGTCCAGCGGTACATTGATCAGGTTGTCGTCCTCAAGCAGCCCGGTGGCGGTTTCCCGTATTTCAGGCGCAAATAATAGGGAGAACCCGCCGGCCTGTACGGTAAATCCCGCCTTGATTACCGAGGGCAGATCATTGATTTCATACACGGAATTAAAATCCAGAATACTCTTATCCGGGCCGGTATAAGTGTCGGTCGTACCGTTGCTATGATCGTCATATGTTGCGATCATATGCCGCCTGCCCTCTTCCGAATCAAGCTCCATGCTGAATCCAATCTCCAGAATCGGACTGAAAACCGGCAAAGGCAGAGTTATGGAATCATCAAGCTCCCGTGCCGCTTGTATGATCTCCGGATCGGAAGAGGCTGCGGATAATCCTTTCAGCGCGGTCTTTAACTCATCCGCCACCAGGGGCAGTTCCTCCAAGGGGGGAACCATGCCCTCGGAGATAAACAGCTCCTCCGCCTGTTTGTATGCGAGGTCCTCCAGGGGAATAATCCATGATTCGCCAAAGACGGCGTACAGGGTAATACACATCAAAATGATCATACAAACACGCGTTTTCGATTTCATAACACCGGTGGAAGTAACTCTAAACAGCAGCACAAGAAAAGTCAAGATGCGTGTGGGGACGCGCACCGGATACACCAAGATTACAAACACAGATTTCACAGATTAAAATAGAAAAAGAAATATCTGTGAAATCTGTGTTACCCAAGCTCATCAATGACTGATTAGATTCCCAAAATTAATTTGACCAAAGCCTTATGTTCTGGTACTTATACTATATGAGGAATTTCTTCTGTGTGATCTCTCTTTTTCTCTGCGCCCTTTTGCTTGGTTCCTGCAGTGAGCAGAAACAGGCCGCAGGGGCCAAAACCCGGACCACCTCTCCTGTGCCGACCCGGACGCTAAACGAACGGGCCATAAACCTGAAGCCCAAAACAGAAACTCCCGCCAAAACACCCCCGCCCGTTCCCCGGACGATTTCCGATACCACAGGCCTTTATACACAGAATCCCCAGCAACGTCTGGTTGCACAGGACTTTAAAATCGGCCCGTTACAGGATATGCTGGCGGACCAGTACGATAAAATCTCGGCAGTCTCGACCGTGCGTGAGTTCCTCAACGCTTTAAGTAAAAAAACGGTGAAACAAGAGTTGATACAAGAGAACATGCGGACTGAAATTATGCGTTCGCTGCAATATCCCCTTAAACAGGGGCTGGTACCGGAAACATACAGAATCGGTAAAGCGATCCCGGAAAGCAATCAGGAACTAAGTGTAAACGTGCGCCTGTACAAAGGGCAAAACTCAACCGAAGGTGAGATCTACCTGGCTAAAAACCAGGATACGTGGATCATTACGGATTTCCAGGTGGGGTTGACGCTACTTGCCGAAAAGCAAACCAAAGAAACCGAACCCTTTTCGCCGTCATCCTATAAGTGGCTGCTTAAAGACTATCTGGAACAATAGCGTCTTGATCTACCGGCAATTTTCTTTTATGCTTTTACATAAGGATAGGGTTTATGGGCACACAGGTAAACAGAATCGAAAAGGAGTTCCTGCTTAAAACATTCCTTGATCGAAGAATACCTATAGCAGTACATGGAGATAAAAGGCAGGCCATGATGCTGCTTACACAGTTCAGTGAAACCGAAATTACCCTGGAAACGGAAACAGGTACCCGCCTACAATTCAGGAAAACCGAACCGGTTCGCCTTTTTACTTCCATAGATAATACGTTCTTTACTTTTTCTAGTATTGTCATTAGCTGCAAAGATAATTCCCTGGTAATAGAAAATTCCAACAATTTCTGTAAGAACCCGGAACGTAAGTATGAACGCATATATACCCTGAATATGAAGGTCAGTTTTTCATTAAAGGGCGACACCATAGAACTCAACTTCCCCAAAACCGATACATTCGCCATAATAGAAGAACCCCCGAAGTCAGAGGAGTTCGACATTACAAGTATTGCCGGACTTACCAGGGCTTTCAAAGAGCATATGGGCAAGATTGCAAGCGAACACAATATAATCATGTTTCGGGAGACCCCCCCGGCACGCCTTGAAGAAACATTGATTACACGCCTAGGTAAAGTTCTCTGGATTCCGAACACGGAAGGCGAGCTTCCACATGATGATTCTATGATATCAACACTGGTGGTTACCTACAGTGAGCTTTCCCGTTTTTTGGAGTACGGCGGCACCTCTCCCGCCTTGGTACGCAGCGAAATCGCCGCAATGCTCTATAAAAAATCAAAAAGTAATATCTTCGCTGAAATTTACTGTCCGATCCTGTATCATGAATATGCGATCGGGTATATCTATGCGGTGCTTAAAAAGCGGGATCCCAAAGCCTTCAATACCGATGTGATTCACTACATATATCAATTTTCCAAGGTCTTAAGCTATTCCCTGGAAAAACACGGATATTTCAAACAGGAGGCGGGCACTGTTATAAAATACCAGGAACCGATCATTGATCTAAGCGCGGCCGGATTGCTCTTCGCCAGTCAGTCGGAAGACATAGACGGCAGGCTTACCCTGCTTGACGATATCGACATTTCCATTACCGTAGACGATAAAAAAATGATTATCGGCTCCCGGGTTATGAGAAAATTCAAGGACTATTCCACCTATTATTTTGCGCTGCAGTTTTTGCATATCTCGGATGCGGATTTTAAATTTATCTTTGAATATTTATACGGCAGAAGCTTTTCTAAAAAAGATGAGATAAAATGGGAGGGAGGCTCGCCGCCTCCCCCCCTCTAAGATTTACATACTGTCCAAATTAATACCGTGCCGTTTCTTGGGAAAGGTCTTCAACACGGCAACCTTGTTTCTCTTCTTGTTGAACACCACGCCGGCGTTCCAATATTCAACGGCCGCGAACAATGCGTTTCCGCTGTCGTTTTCATCGCTGTGTTTTGTGCGGAATGAAACATACTTTTCCATTTCCTCAAAGTTCTGATTGAGAAAACAGTTGATGCGCTTTTTATTGAAGGTATTCCAGCTCTCCAGATCTTTAAACCCGTCTCCCTCGTCTTCCACGATAAGATGCGCCTTTTCCGTGTCAAAATAATACCACACCTTTACCTTTTTGTTGATATCGCAATTATTCCCGTGCTTGACGGCGTTTTTTATTATCTCGCTTATCTGCTGTTCAAGCAGGTTGATCTCCTTTATTTCCGGCGGCGCTTTCTGCACTACAAGAAGCGTATAGTATCTTATCTGGCGATAATCACTGTTAAATTCCTTAAAGAACATGCCGGTGGTATCAAACAATTTACTGTTTTCATCCGTTCTAAGTTGTTTAATTTCACTCATTCGTTTTCCCCCTTTTTACTGCTCAATTTTGCTTATTGCGTCTTCCACACTGTTTGAGATGGGGAAGTACCCCATTAACTTGGTTAATTCTATTACCTTCTTTACCGACCCGTGGATATTGGTTATCTGAAGCCTCATGTTCATCTTTTTTATGGTAGAACAAATGTAAATCAGGGCCCCTATCCCACTGCTGTCGATATAATCCACATTTTCCAAATTGATTATGAACTGTCCGATTTTCTTCTCAATCATTTTTAACACTAATTCTTTCAGTTTGTAAGAATTATAGAGGTCCATCTCTCCGTTTACGTCAATAATATACGTGTTTGAATATTTTCGAACCTTCAATTCCATCTTGTTCCTCTCTCCTTTCGCTTAATTGACTTTCATGAGTAAAAGCGTTTGATCGTCATGCTGGGGCGCATTCCCCACAAAAACTTTTAAATCCGCCTTAATTTTATCGATTAATTCATTCGGTGAAAGATGCGCGTTTTTCAACACTACCTTGGCCAATGATTCGAATGAATACTGTTCTCCGTCTGTGTTCATAGCCTCGATGATACCGTCGGTATAGAGGACCGCCACGTCCCCCGTGTCTACTTTAAAGCTTTTCTGCTCATATTTCGTACCGCGTTCGATGCCGATGGGAAGTCCTTCGGTATCGATGCTTTCCAGTTTACCGGTTTTCTTCCTGAAGATCAATAACGGATGGTGTGCCGCGTTGGAATAGGTTATTTTTCCGCTGTTCTGATCATAGACCATAAAACTCAAGGTGGCGAAATGGTCGATATCGATTCTCCCCGTAATACCTCGGTTGATCCACGTAACGATGGTACGCGCGTCCTTATCAGCCGACGTGATAAGGTGCAGAATGGACCTTATCATCACCATGACCAGGGCGGCCGGCACCCCTTTCCCCGCCACATCGCAGATGACCATGGCAACTTTATCCTTTTGCAGCGGCAGAATGTCAAAATAATCGCCGCTTACACCCTTGGCGGGGATGGAAAACGCTCCTATGGCGGCCTTATCTAATTTGGGGATTTTGTTGGGAAGCAGCTTCTGTTGAATCTCCGCGGCAATACCCAACTCGCGTTCCATCTCCCGTTTCTCAATCAGTTCCATATAGGTCATGATAAAGTCGATGGTAAGTGAGGCGTAATCCGCGAATGTCTTGATATGATCAAAATCGTTTTCCGAAAAGAACTTACCGCGCTCACGCTTGATGATCGACAGTACGCCTAGAATACGTTTGGAAACCAGAAGAGGAATGACAATAATCGAGCTTATGTACAGGGTATCGTTCTTGGTATTGTTTGCCATACGGTCATCGGATACCGTATTACGCACAAAGATGGGTCTGCCGATCTTGGCGGCCTCTCCCAGGATAGTCTCTCCGATTTTAATAGGTATTGATTTAAAATAAGACTGGATACTCGATATCTTCAGTTTTATCTGGTCAGGCGCCTCATACGGCGGAGGAAATATGCCGTTTACCGCCTCCACCCGTAAAATATCCTCAAACTCGTCAACCAGAAGAATGGACCCCGCGTCCGCGTTCGTGCTTTTCGTGGCCGATGTAATAATAAAACTCAGGATCTGGCTTAAATCCAGTTTTTCGGCGATCGCGCTTCCCAGATTGCGCATAAACTCAAACAGTGAATCGAGATCGTTCTGTAAAAAATTAAATTTATCATTCTGTTCTTTTTCGTGCTGGAGGTTGTACTTATATAGTACAAACAAATGCAAAAAGTAGGAGAAGGGGATACAGAAGTACTGGATAAACACAGAATAATACGGGGCCTGAAAAAAGAGCAAAGCCACCAGGATACCAAGCTGGGAGATCAGGGGTATGCGGATTATTTCCAGGCGGATACTCATAACCATAACGGGGTCCTCGGTATTGTATACCGTAACCCCGTACAGCGTAATTCCCAGATATACGATATCGGCCATTATCCAGAGGTGCGGAACAAGTTTCGCAAACATGCCGTACTGGGTGCTCAATTTGATCCACAGGTTCACGATGATCAGCACAAAAAAGATCAGGTTTAAACCGTAAAAAACAAGATCGTACTTGCGTTTTCCGGTAAACTGACGCAGCCAGACCAAATACACCCCAAGCACGAGGATATCGGAGATCACAAGCAGAATCCCCGAATCCCTGAGTCCGATATTGATAAAGGGGCTGATTAAATACATGGCGGTATATAAAACATCGCGTACAACAAGAATAAGCAGAATATACGCTATAAGACGGATCGGCTTGCCGGAAACCCGTTGTTTGACATAGTTATATAAAACGGCGAGAATCAAAATAAAAAGAAGCTTGCCGATGAAAAAGGTGTCTGTTATGGCTGTAAGAATATCCGTTAACTGCATGTTATCTGCCTATTATGCATAAACTATCCCATGAGTCCTGTTACAGGTCTATTTCGATAAATTTATACTGTTACTATATATTATTCGGCGAAATTTTGTATAAGTCAAGTCTAACACTTTATAACAAAAAGAGTCAAGTGGATGATTTTTTATAAAAATTTTTTCTTGCCCGCATATTTCTATTTGCTAAAATATCTTACTTCTGTTAAAAATAGACATGATATATCTCTATATAGAGATTTATGCCTATAAGCAGCTTTTAAAAATCGCGTACAGATTAACTTCAAGAATCAACAATCGTTTTGCCAAACTTGTAGAAGAGAGAGGAATTGAAGTCCTGTATCATAAAAACGGCGTAATGCTTCTGGTTTTCGATAATGCCGAACATGACGAAACTGAGAATATTCTTAATTCCATATATATGTTCTACTCTATGCTTTCCGCCCTAAAGGGACGCCTGCACGGATTTAACCTTTATGTAGCGGTTGGACCCGCCCAAACCCCAGCGGAGATTGAAGTATTGCTGCATAAATACCAACGCGTGCTGTTCGACTTAAAGGAAGAAGAAGGTCTCTGGATTCATAAATCCCTCAAGTCCCTGTTTAAGAAAATCCGTGTTGTGGCGAAAGTGGGGGACTACCTAAACATCACCGTAAGCAGACAGGCGGTTGCAACCGAAAAATATATCTCCCAGATTCAAAAAATAAAGAAAGCGGATTTTTTAAAGTTGTTAGGGGCCTTTTCCCGTATCAAAGTAAAATCGCCCAAATGCAATACCGCGCTTATCTATAGCCGCCACCGTATCCTGGCCAGAAGTATTATGGAAAATGTTCTTAAAAAATATACGGGAAGCGGGATATTCGCCCATATTCCGGTTATTTGTCTGACGCAAGTACACCCCTACCGTCTGTACCCCCTGGTGAAAAGTATCAATACCGAATTCATAAACAGGGTAAAACAATATATCGCGCCCGGAACCGGACATTCATGGGAGTCAAAAAAGCAATTCCTGTTGGATTTATTTTACGAAAAGAAAACCATGGCCGATCGGCCGGATAGGGATATTTTTTACGCATTCAAGTATTATCTTGAGGCCTACTGTGCAATGATGAAAACCAAATCCCTGCCGGGAATCATAGTCTGTGATGCCATTGAGGCCGCGCATACCGAATTCAATATGTACCTCCGAACTATAATTCAGGATCTTTCCCAAAAATACAGCCTCCTGCTTTTATTTATCTCGACAAAAAAAGAACTGCCCCCCGAGTTCGGTTCATTGAAGGTAAAAAAAACCGAAATCGGACCGCTTTCCATTGATGAAATAAAAACCTGCTTCAATACACTTTATCCGAAGCTGGTATTCCCTTCCCCTGTAGGCAGGCAGATCCAAAGACTTTCCTGCGGTGATTATAATTCCGTACTGCATTATATATATTATCTGCGCCGGCATGATAAAATCCGGTGGGCGAACGGCAGGTATATCTGGGTCTCGCGTGCGGAACAACCCCTGCGTATACCCGTGAAACCGGAACATTGCAGTTGGTTATTCATAGCATCCCTTAAAGAGGAAGAAAAAATAATCTTATATGTTCTTATGCTTACACATAGGGTATTTTCCTTATCATTGCTCACTGATTTTTTTGTGTCTGTGGGGATAAAAGATAAGGTATTCCGTAAATACCTTTCGTACCTGAAGAATACGGGTCTGGTGGAATATACCGACCAGAACAGACCCATCATTTCCGGATTTATGGGACTTACTAAAAAGAACCTGGGAAACCAGAGCAGGTACTATGAACGGAAGCTGGCCGAGTACGTCGGGCAGCATATACTCTCCTTTCTTCCATATCACGCGGCGGCGCTATTAAAACTCCTGCAGAGACTCGACAACTATGGGGCCCTGGCGGATATTATCACATTTATGCTTCAATATACGACCGATACGTTCTCTTTAACCTGGGCCCGTTTTTTTCTTCACCTGCCCGGGGACTTGATTAAGCAAAAAAAACAGCTTCCGGGCCGGGAAAAACTGGAAATAATCTGCAACACTTATTATATACGCTATCTGCTGCTTCTGGGTAAAGCCAGGGATACTCAAAAACTTGTCGACTCCAAATTAAGCGGCATATCGCTTTCCTTTACCGCTAATCCGGTGTATTCGAATCTGCATTTACAATTGTCCGGTTATTTTCTCACCCGGAACGATACGGACAAAGCCGTGAAGGAGGCCAAGAAAGCCGCCCTTAATTTCCAGGAGTTGTCACTTACGGAAAAAATGAGCGAGTCATACCTGGCATTGGGTCAGGCCCTACTGGCCAAGGGAAGCGTGTTCGAGGCGCTTGAGTATTTTGAGTTCACCCGGAAGTTTTCCGCTGAGACACACAATGTATCTCTCCAGGTCCGTGCGTATCTTTTCAAGTCAATCGCTCTTTTTTTCATGGGGGACTACACACAGGCCCTGCAGAATACATCTTCCGGAATCGAGATATGCGAAACACACAGCCTGCGGCGGGTGCAGCAGATACTGATCTTTATCGGCGCCCGCATTGACTTTGACCTAGGGCTATACAGGGAAGCTCGTTCACTTCTGGAGGAGGGTATGATGCTGGCCAGCCTTTATGGGCTTGAAGAATGTATGCCCGTGCTCAAGGCCTGGACGGCCAGAACACATTGTTATTGCGGAGAGTATGATACATCCGAGGGTATTCTGGGCTCTCTTGCCCAAACCAGGGAAGCCGTCTTTTTCAAGGCCGAAATTTTTCTGCTGCAAAACAGGTACGAAGAGGCTTTTACCCTGCTTGAACAGGCGGCCGCAATAAAGGAAAAACAACCGCTGTTGTTGGCCGAGAAATTTTCATGGAAAAGCGGTTTTTCACTGCTTGAAGACCGCAGGTTCGATCTATTACAAAACGGAACGGCACTCGGGCGGCGGCTTAAAAACTTCAAGGCATACGCGGGCTGTTTTACCGGCCGTTTGGGGGAAGGGATAAACGTGCTGCACACGGTCACCATCAGGGAAAAAACTCCCCCTTACGAACCCTATGCGCACTTGTATTTTTTCCTGTACTACCTGATTCTTAAAACCTGCCCGGTTAAAAAAGAGCCGGAGAGTGAAATAGCCGACGCGCTTACGGTCTTGAACCTGGCGCTGAAGCACCTGCAGGAACGTTCAACCGCGATCAATGAACCGCGCCACCGTATTCATTATTTATCCCAAAACCATTGGAATAAACTTTTATTTCATGAGGCCAAACAAAACAAACTGCTTTAAAGGTTATGATGATTTAAAAATGGCATGTTTTAAAGCCGAAAGCCGGCTTTTTAGTTTATCCAAAAAACCCGCTCCATACTTCCGGGAATACCGCTTTACGGCCTTTTCCGTGGGATAATCCTCCCCGTATTTCTTTTTTAAACCGTCCCAGTATTTTACCATCCAGATATAAAGGTCCGCGTATGTTCTGCCTGGGAACTTGGAAAGGATGTTTTCCTCTTCGATAATCCGCACGATTGGCAGATACACGTTGTCGTACCATGATGTCACCGCTTCGGCGTAGGGGATCTCCTGCTCTTTATCCATATTAATAAAGTATTTATGCACCTGAATATGGTCCAGGAGCTCATCATAACGCCCGGGGGCCGTGAACATGATGTCAGCTCCACGCCGCAGCTTTTTCAGGCGGGTCTCCTTGTAAAACCGCTTCTTTTCATATTCGATAACCGCCTTTTTCAAATCCTCTTTGGTCATATCCTTGTGTAAGGCAATCTCGGTTTCCAGGGATGTTACCTCGGCGTCTATGAACTCAATACCCCGTGAAAGGGCCACGGAAATGCGGTGGTTGCCGTCCCGCACAAAATAGACCCCGCCTATCTCATACAGACGCACGGGCGGCAGCTCAATCCGCGCCTTATGGGCCTTGTTTATCCTCTCCCAGCGCTCGCGCAGGTACGCTCCGCGGGGCAGAAACACACGGTTGAAATCCCTGTACCTGCCCTCGCTTCCCACAATATGAGAGATGAGAACGTGTTTTATACCGCGGTAGGCTTCAGAATGGGGCTTGAGCATTGAATAGGCGTAAGAAAACGGAATAAGGTCATCTTTTTTGCGTCCGGCGATAATCGCCCCCAGCCTGGAGACGAACTCACGGAGCCTTGCCTTATTAAAGGTACCGCCGGCGTCTATATCGTGCATGAAATCATTCATGATCTTGCTCATGTGCATCCTCCGTATCCAGGATATAATGCTTGAAGGCGTTAATTACCGTGGTCTGCATATGCCTGCTTTTACGCTGTGCGTTCTGGCTGTACAGATGGATATGACCGTGGACCAGGTACTTTGGCCTGAAATGCCTCATGAACCAGAGAAAACTTTTAAACCCCCTATGGCACATATCGGGCCAGTCATGAATACCGCGCGGGGGAGCGTGCGTAACCAGGATATCTATGAAACGCCCATGTACCAGTCTATGCCATAAAAGAGAGGGCAAAAGGCGAAGCATATAGAGGAACATGCCCCGCTCGGTAAACTGGTTGGGGCCGTTGTTATAGCTCATACTGCCCCCCAGGCCCGCGATAATAAGGCCGTTCACATAACTTACCCTGCCGCTGATATAGCGGCCCCCGCAGGGTCTATACCGCTCGTAGCTGGGAGTGCGTGGGGAAAACTGGAAACGGTAACGCGAATCGTAATACGACAGGCGCTTGAGATTGTGGTTACCGAACACAAAAAGCAGCGGCTTGTTCAGGCTGCTGATAATGTAGTCATAATAATCCAGGGGCAGGTCACCGCAGCTTATGACCAGGGACACGTCATTAAACCTTGTCCTTATATTGGTGCTGTACACCAGGGGATCTATATAATCAGACACACAGAGAATTTTCATAGTATTAAGATAGCAAAAAGCAAGAGGGAGTCAACCCAAATTTGACTGACGGGCCCTATTCCTCCAGGTCGGTCCTCAGCAGAATCTCGCGCAGCTTGTCCTTATTGTAAAGATCAATGGGCCTGGTCTCCGCGAACTCGTAGGCCTTTCGTGAAAAGGTTGAGCTTGTTATAATCATCCCCTTCATGACGCTGAGTTTTTTCAGAACCTCGTGCATGCTACGCACGGAGGTATCGTCGATAATCTCGGGTACGCGGAAAATCCGTATGAGTTTGGGCATCTTGCGCGCTCCGCGCCATTTCTGCTCGGCCTCCACCGCTATAATCTGGCAGCCGTTGGGAAGCTCGGTGATGTCCCTCACCTCCAGTTTCAGGGCCCTTACCATGGCGATACAGATCTCCTTGAATCGCCCCTTGGATGAGGTCAGGAAATCCTTAATCCGGTCGTCGGTGCGAAACTCCTGATATTGGGAAAGCTTTTCTGCTACGTCGCGGAAGGACGGCCGCTTGGCGTACACCTTTTCCCACTGCTCGATGGCTTTTTCGATCTCCCTGTTTTTTTCATAACACAGGGCGATAAAATAGCGCGCGTAGATCACCTCCTGCCGTTTTTCACTCTCGCCGATGTGGATGGCCCTGTCCAGTTCGTTGATCGCGCTCTCGCAGTTGTTCATATTCATAAAGCAGGTGCCGCGCTCTATCAAGGCTTTCACCTTCAGTTCAGGATCGTTCTCCGCCTTCTCAAAATACAACAGGGCGCTCATATAGTCATGGGCGTCCTTCTGCAGTTTACCCAGGTAAAAAAAAGCGTTATAGTTGTCGGCCTCGTACTTGACGGCTTTTTCCAGCTCGATCTTGGCCTCTATGGGTTTCTTCTGTTTATAAAGGATCTTGCCCAGCCTGAAATGGGCGTCGCCATGGTCCGGATCAAGCTCAATGGTTTTAAGATAGTAGGAGTAGGCCCTGTCCTCGCGCCTGCGCTCCTCAAAAAGCAGGCCCGCGTGGTAATGGTGGTCGGCCACAAAGGGTTCGGTCTGGAGTAGCAGCAGGTACTCCTTCAGCGCCTCCTCATACTGGTGAAACTGCATAAACAGCGCGGCGATCTCCTTGCGGAACTGCACCTCCTTGCAGACGCCGGTGAAGTTGCCCAGGCTGTTGACGGTTTTAAACTCCATCAATGCCAGCTCCGGTTTGTTAAGTTCGTTATAGGCCTGTCCCAGCAGGTAGTGAGCGTCCACATTGTGGGAATTCTTGGCGATAATATGCTTGGTCATGCGCATGGCTTGTATGGTCTTCCCTTGTTTTAATAAGGCCTCCACGCCCGCGATCTTCCGCGGCCTGAAGGCCACCTTGAAGATAATTAAGGTTAAGGGAATAACCACCACACCGACGATAATTAAAATGATGATCATGAAAAACGGCATCTATAAAACCTTTGTTCCCGAAATCCGTTCCTGCTTTAAAAGCTTAACCGTTTTCCCCGTTACTGTCAAATATTCTATTTGGCAAACGAAAAAAAAGATGTATACTTATAGGTAGGTGATTTATGCGAAAAAAATTGATCGCGCTTTATGTATTATTCGGGCTTTTGGCGGTGTTCTCATGGGCGGAAACCTCCTTTGAGACCGGGGAAAAGCTTTTCAACCAAAACAAACCGCGGGAAGCGAAACCGGTCCTGGAAACCGCCCTCTTGCGGGACAGCAGCAACGAAAAAATCTATCTTTACTTAGGTATAATTTACGAACAACTGAACGATCCTGCTGACGCTATCGAAATTCTGCGCCGAGGCCTCCTGGTGGCCAAAGACATTAAGGATAAACTCTATTTTGATATCGGCAACAATTATTTTAAGCAAGGCGACAACACCCTGGCCGACAAGAACTACACCCTGGCCATTGCGGAAAACAGCGTGTTCGCCGATGCCTACCTGAACCGGGCCAATGTACGCGTGCGCATGATCAAATACCCGGAAGCCATCGATGATTACAAAACTTACCTGCGCATCAAACCCAACGCGCCGCAGCGTGAGGAGATTGAAAAACTCATACGACTGCTGCAGCAGTCGATCGATGAGCAAAAAGACCTGTTAAACAGCGTACTAAACAGCATTAAAAATGCGTCCGTTGATACCCAGACCGAGTCCGCGGGCACGGAGCAGTTCCAGAAAACGGACAACACGGGTCTGGATATCATAGAATAAACACATAAGAATGAGGTGTACACCATGGACAAACGCGTACTTGTTATCGGGGGCGCCGTACTCCTGATAATCCTGATTTTACTCCTGTTGTTTTTTAGCGGGGCCTTTGGCGGGGCGACCGCATCCACAAACGCGGAACGGGACAACACATTGAAACTGGCAAGGGACTACCTGAACGACGGAGAGTACCAGACCGCCCTTGATCTTATCAACGGCCTGCTGAAGACCAACTATGACGATAAAGAGGCCAGGGACCTGCGTGATGAGATCATTAAAAGAAAGAAAGATGCGGAAAGCAAGGCCCCCTCCGGCTCACAGACCACCACAATTATCCGGGAAGTGATCACGGGCGATAATGATATGAAAAGGCCCTCCTCTGAAAAACCCCAGGTTGAAATTCCGGAGAACGCCACATCCCAGGAAAAAGAACGCCTGAACAAGATCCGCGACCTGCTTACCAGGGGCATCAAGCAGATGGACAACTCGCAGTATGACGCGGCCCGCGGCTCGTTCAATGAGGCCCTGCAGATCGATCCCAAACTGGGCGAGGCCTATGCCCGCATCGGCCAGGCCTACCTGGAAGAGAACCCGGACAATCATGACAACATCCAGCAGGCGCTGGAGAACTCCCGCAAGGCCATCGCTTATGACCCTGATCTTTCCCTGCCGCATTTTACCCTGGGGCAGATTTACGAGAAGGAAAAACAGTGGGACAATGCGGAAAAGGAGTACGCGGAGGCGTCGCGCCTGAATCCCCAGGACTATCTGGCCCTGTACAAGCTGGGAAACATTCAGTACCGGCTGGGCAAGTACGCCAAAGCCGTCCAGTCCTATTCCAGTTGTATCCACATCAAGTCCGATTTTTATAAGGCCTACTACAACAAGGGCGTGGCCCAGATACAGCTTAACGATACGTCGGGCGCCGTGCAGTCCTTAAAGGGCCTGCTTGCCCTTAAGGCCGACCACGCCTATGGGCACTTTCAGCTGGCCGCGCTTTATGAGAAGTCCGGCAACCTGGCGGCCGCGGTGGACGAATACAAAAAGGCCGTATCCTATGCCCCTGATGAGGCCGATTTCCAGCGCAGGCTCTCCGGGGCCCTGATCGCCCAGGGCAGGTACGCCGAGGCCGAGACCGTACTGACCAAGGTGCTGAACATCGATCCCAACAACCCGGTTTCCAACTTCAATATGGCGAACCTGAAACTTCGCACGGGTAAATACAGCGATGCCCTTGGGTACGCGGAGAAGTCATACCTTATAAGCTCCAACACCAAGGAGTACGCCTACACCCTGGGACTGATAAACGAGAAATTAAAGCGTACGGACGACGCCATCAACTATTATAAAAAGGCCATCCAGCTTGACTCATCCTATATCCTCCCCCTGATCAACCTGGGAAAGCTGTATGATGATAACGGGCTGTATGACGACGCCCTGCCCTACCTGAAAAAGGCCTTCTCCCGTGATCCCAACTCTTACCTGGCCAACAACAACCTGGGAACCGTGTACCTTCATAAAAAAATCTACCCGGATGCGATCACCCATTTAAGTAAGGCGGTGAGCCTGCAGCCGCAGGACACGCTGGCGCGGTACAACCTGGGTCTGGCCTACCTTGAATCGGGGAATAACATGGAGGCAAAAAAAACCTTTTCCGACCTGTTTTCGGTGGACCCCAACTACTGGGACGCGTATTACCAGTACGGGCTTTTACTTATCAAGGAGGGAGACACGGCCCACGCCAAGGAAATTTTGTCCGCGCTTATCAATAAGAACCCGAACTACGGCAGGAAGGCCGAGGTGGAGGAAATTCTGCGCGGGCTGTGACGCGCACCCGGCGTTACCTGTTTAGCGGTAGTGAAGAGCCTGCATCATGTATAGTGAACGCCCTTCGTGGAGGTCATAACGATCGGCCCGTCAGCTTGAAAAGATCGCTTTTCTTTAAGGAATAATAGATGGGTCTACCGTGCGGGCAGCGCGGGTTTTCAAGCGCAAGCACACCCTTCATAAGCTGGGTCGCGGTCAGCTCATCCAGATCCTGGCCTTCCTTTATTGCCAGGCGGCAGGCGGCACGCGCGTACAGCCCGTCCGCAAGATCACTGCCTCCCCCAAGACCCTTTAAAAACTCAATCAGCTCGCTTTCGGGCAGGGCCTGAAGGCTCTGGGGCAGGGTTTTTAACTCGAACGTTGATCGGCCGACTTTTTCCACGATAATTCCTGCTTCCCGGAGCTCCGCGCTGTTCCTTATAATCAGTTCGCCTTCCTCCGGTTCGGCCTCAAAGCAGACGGGAAAAAGCAGCTCATCCGCGCCGCGCGGTTCGTGTTTGATTTTTTCAAAGAGCAGGCGCTCGTGGGCCGCGTGCTGGTCCACAAAATAGACAAGATCACCCAATGCAAACACCAGAAACACACGCCATAACTGGCCCAGGTAGCGCGGTGCGGTTTCCACGCCTACGCCGGCCCCTGTTTGTGCCTCAGCGTTTACATTCTGGTCATGCGCCTCTGCGGCCGCCGTGATGGCCTCCCACGCGGGCGGAGAAAAGCGTGTCTGCTGCGCCGGGAACTGCAGTAGAGGCGCGGGAAACCGGACGGCGGCAGGCGCCACCCGCCCGGTACCGGCGCTTGTCAGGAGGTTTCTGATGGCCGTTACCAATGTTTGATGAATGAGAGGCAGGTTCTTCAGGCGAACCTCTTTTTTGGCGGGGTGAATGTTAAAATCCGCAAGCAAGGGATCAACATCCAGAAACACAAAGCATATCGGGAATAACCCTCCGGGTAAAAATTGATTAAACCCGTATTCCACGGCCTGCATAAGCGAGTATTCATAAATGCGCCTGTTATTGACGAACAACTGGATATGCTTCCTGTCCTTACGATAAAGTTCGGGAGCTGCGCAGACCAATTTCAGGGAAAAGCCATGAGCCTCTGCGCCGGTTTCCAGGAAAAGATCTTCGTGTTCACCGTACGCATAGGCACGGGTCACCCTCTCTTTTAGCGATGATTTTTCCAGAAAAATCTTCAACACACCGTCAAGATACAACCTGAAGCTTACCGGGGGAAAGGGCAGCGCCTTGTCAAGGAATATCGCCTTGCACATGGTCGTTTCGGCAGAGGTTCTTTTCAGGAATTTTTTTCTGGCCGGCATGTTGAAAAAAAGGTGTGATACCTCGGCGGCGGTTCCCGTCACACCCCGGTACGGTTCAAAGGAAACCGGCTTCCCGCCCTGAACAACAAGGCGGTACGCCCGCCCCTGTCCGGAGGACGGCGCGCTTACTATTTCCAGCCTGGCGCAGGCGGCCATACTGGAAAGCGCCTCCCCGCGAAAACCCAGGGTGCTCAGTGTTTCCAGATCGGCAAGGTCGCTGATCTTGGAGGTGGCATGGGGAAGGTAACACAGCCGCAAATCGGCGGACGACATGCCGCTTCCGTTGTCGGTTACCCTGATCGAGTCCGCGCCGCCGTTTTTCAGGTACACGGAGATTTCCCGGGCACCGGCGTCGATGGCATTGTCCAAAAGTTCCCTGACCACGGAAAACGGCCGCTCGATAATCTCGCCGGCCGCTATTCTTCGTGAGACCTCATCCCTCAAAATCCGTATGGTTTGGGGGTCCTGTATACTTTTATCCACACTAAAAACTTATCTGTGTTTCAAAACTTATTGTAGTAGCCATACGGGGCCTTCCGCTTCCGTCATACACTATGTCACCGGTATCCGGATCACGCCGCAACGCTGTCGTCAGGTAAAAAATCAGATGAACGTTCTCCGTAAGCGGATATCCCACCATGGTCTTCACTACCGTATTTTCATCAAACAGGTTTAGATCGTTCTTTTTCCCTTCCGTGATAGTGTTTATAAAGCGCGTACGCTCATATGAAACTTGGAAGTAGATGCCCACTACGGGGATCACGCCCGGCTCCAGCGTAAAGCTGAGCAGCAGGTAATCGTCTTCACCAAACTCCACGCCGCCTTCACTCAGGTTAAGGGGCAGCAGATACCCTGCGGTAAAGGAAAGCACGTTTTCCCATGTATATGTTCCCTCACCGTAGATACCGAGGGTGGCCGGCGGGTTTGCGGTTGAACTCAGATAATTAATCACCTCCCCTACGTATTGTCCGCGCAAGCGGTCGTATACGGCATTATAAAAATCGGGTTTGAAAATGCCGGTGGAATACCGGCCCTCAAGCCGCCAATCGAACTCACTCACGTTACCTAAAAGACCGGCGGCGATTCCGTAATTGCTCACGGTTTCTTCCCCGTCCGGTCCGTGCCAGACGGCGTCGGTGGCGAACCCGCTTTCGATGCCCGCTACCGACTCCCTGAAATAGGGCATCATAGCGGCCACATCGGCGAAAAGCACCAATCCGAACAAATCATTCTCCACCAAAGGAAATTCAGTATCCAACCCTGCGCTGAGGAACATTGGGTCTCCTGTCATAATGGCTGGGGTGGATCCCTCCAGGGCGTCCGCCGGGTTGAAATCAACCACACCGCTTACGCCGAAGGCAAGCGGAAAACTTTTCCCCGCCGGGCGTATATACAACCGGGTGCCCACTATTTCAGGTGTTCCGCGTACGGCCTGTGCCAGGTCATTGCACATCAGTTCAAAGCCCACGGTATCAAAATCCATCCCCATGTTGAACCCCAACTTGCGTATGGCGGGAAAATCGGCGTCATTAGCGTAGTTCCGCATGATCAGCCCGTGGCCGATGGTGATATCGTTCAGGTTGCCCAGCTTGATGAAGAAATCATCGCGCAGCTCCCCGTATTCCAGGCTCTTTATTTTTAGTAGCAGGTCCGCGAAAATATCACCGATCCTCCCGGCCAGGTCATCCGCATACTTGGGATCGAACCCGAAAGACCATTCATTATTACCGTCAGGCTGATACCAGTCTTCGGGATCAAACATGTTGGATTGGTAGATTATGGGCAGGTAGAGTACAAGCCTGAAGTCATCGAATTTTATTACGGGCTGTAGAATGGCCTTGGCATAGGTCACGTCCCCGATGGTAATCGTGCCGATCTCCATACCCAGCATTTTTCTCAGCGCCTTTATCCACTCGGGCTCCTCCTGGCCTGTTGCGCCTTCCGGCCCCTCACCCTCACCGGTCGGTTGGGTGATCTCGCCGGCGGGAATGTGCCCGGGCACCTGGGCCGGGTCAAGTTTTTTAAACTCGAGCCCGCGCAAAAACTCCTTCCGCAAATCGGGGGTCATGGCACCGGGCTTGAAAAGATCCGCGGCCGTGTCCGCCCATTGCCCTGTCTTCAAAGTGATTTTGCCCAGTTCCTCCTGAGAAAACGGATCAACCTTGGTAACGTCGACTATGCCCGAGAATACAAATACCTTGGCCGCGATGTTACCGCTTACGCTCTCATCATACAGGGCTTCCATGCCCGTGTCCGTACCCCTGACGCCGCAGATGGCGGTACGCGTACGCAGGCGGTAGCGCTCCTCACCGCTGGCCCTGGCCGCCACCGTCCTGAACTTTCCCACGTAAAGCTCAAACGAGGTTTCGGGCGCCCCTTCAACCCCCTGGATCGACGCAATCGTGAAATTTGTATTCTCATTTATACGGATGATCGTACCGTTTTTCAGTTGCAGCTCCATGTAATCACCGGCCTCGGTGATGATTGTGGCGCCCACAGGTATCTGGTCTCCTATGGCAAGCTTGGCACCGGCCACCTCGATGCCGTCGGCGTAGCGAACCTTTAATCCGCCGCTTGCGTTTTCAAAATACGCGAGCTGCGGCGCCTGGGCGAACATCGTACCGCCCGCAGATATAATCAAAAGAATGAATGCAATAAAACCGGTTGTTTTCATAGTCCGCTTTCCTCCCGCCTACAATGGTAATGTCAGGGCGCACTCCAAACCGGAGGTCACCTGCCACTTGTCTTCACCGGCGCCCGCGTCGGGCACATACCGTATCTCATAAAGCAGGGTAATCATGGCCGGGCCCATGGTATAATGGATTTTTATGGTGGTAAGCGCGTCCTCCGCGTTGAACAAATCCGCAAAGAACCCGTCCCTGCGTCCCAACATGGCCTTATCGTACAACATGTCCACGCTCAATCCCGGGACCAACCCCTGCTCCAGGGTAAGTATTGCGCGCAAATGCGGATATTTTATATAGTCCATGTCCACATCGGTCAATGGCCCCTCCAGGGACACCTGGAAGAACAGGATGCTTGCGATTTCCACACCCAGTCCCGCGTACCACCCCATGTACGATTCGATACCGCCTTCTTTCACCAGCCAGAACTTGTCCGCCCGCGACAGGTCGTAGGTCCGGTCAAAATACACGGGGATAAAATTATCGCCGTTGACGCGAAGCTGGGCCGTATAAATAAAAAGGTCTATCACCTTGCCGCCCACCCCTACCATGGCACCGGTGGCCTTAAAATCGTCAAGCAATACCAGGTCGCCGAACACTGAAAACGTCACGGGCTGCTGGGTCACGATGGGCTGCTTGAAATCCACGCCGAAAGCGTTTATGGAGTGCTCATCATCGGGATCGAAACCCAATAATGTTTCATAGGCGTCGTCAACGTACTTAAAGGGGTCACGATCCATGACAAAGGTCATTCCCAACTCCAGCATGTTCAGTGTGGGGATGTCGGTAAGGCCGAACGGTCGGGCGAACAGCCTTGCGCCGAAAAGATCAAGGGCGGCCACGTCATCCGTCATGGTCTCCAAACCGATCAAGGGAAAGCCGAACAGGCGTCCGTCCATGTCGAAATTAAGCCCCAGAATCCGCCTTTCCGGTAAAAACAAGGTATTATCGTAATTCCCCATGATGTACCCGTTGCCCAGCACGTTATTGTCGATAGAACCGAACTTAATATAAAGAGGATCGCCCTTCCGCGCCCAGCGCACATAACGTATTTTGGAGAATATAACGTCAAGGATGGTTTGGTCTCCGGAGGGGATCCAATCCTCCTCCCTTACCTGAAACTCGCCCTCCACAAAACGGAAGTGCAGGTAAAAATCCAACCCCACCCCCAGGTCTCCATAGGAAAAATCAGGGAAGAGGCCCAGTTTCTGGTAGGTCTCGGCATTTCCCTCGTCATCCTCGCCGAACGAGGCCTGCCCGAATTGTAGTCCCAGGGAAAAGCCGAACTGCGGGCCCTGTTCCGACGGCCCCGGCTCGGGTTCCGCCGGTGGAGCTGCCGGTTCCTGCGCAAAGGCCGCGGTTCCCCATAAGCAGATAATCACGACACAGAGAACCACCCGGTGAACAAGTTGCCTCATAAGCTCCTCCTTATATTGCAGGTTTAATTATATACCATAGAAAGAAAAAAACAAGCCGTAAACGGTAAAATCGCGGCTCCCATGGTGAAGTTTTGCTCGCACATGAGGGCACAAATTCGGCATCTCACGGTTAGAAGGTCAGGTTGACCTCCAAAGCCAGGCGAAAACCCGCTATAATCACGTTATCCTGCCTGATCTGGTCCGGAATATATTCCCAATCCATGCCGATGGAGGCTTCCAAACGGATATACCCGAAATCCGGATAAATAAACGAGGTCTCATGGGTGAGGATTACGTTTACCGGATGGGTGCTTACGTCTTCCAAAAGGTTGTAGAACTGTAGGTCGATCCTTTCCGTGTGCCCGATAAACCCGGTGCGCGCTATCTCCTCGTTGATCAGCGGAAGCGATACCCCGTTTTCCGGCCTGACATACCACTGAAACGTGATGCTGCCCTGGTCAAATATTTTCAATTCCTCATCTTGTTCAACGGAAAAAAGGTTCTGAAACACCAATGCGTTTTTCAGTTCGTTCTCAAACTGCATGTGGTTCTCCAGGTTGAAGGAATAGGTGTCCAGGCTGCCGGACCTATCATACCTTAGGTCCAGTTCGAGTTCGGTGGCGTACTGGTCTATGGTAAAAAAATCGAATAGGGCAAAGGTACCGAACCTGCCGAACAGGTTGATTGCGTTCGTCGTGGTTTTCAGGGAAAAAACCGTCTGGTCGTCATAAAGCGTATCCTGCCTGGCGAACTCCTTGCCCAGGGATACGGTGACCTGTGAGGGCACAAACAGATCCCAGAGGTTTGAGCCGAAAGGACGCGCCAGGGAAAGCAGGGCCTCCGGCTTGTAATACGCATTAGGGATGTCCCGATTTGCGTCCTTGAATACATTTTCGCAGTCCGTGTTAAAAAGCTCGTCAAAGGGTATGAACGTCCAGAAATAATCCTGGATGCCATACTCATCCGCCAGGGTCTCAAGATCGCCTGTAAACGATCCCCCGTGTCCCAGGAAACGCGTGGTGCTTAGTGTGCGCCTGTACCCCGGCGTGACGGTCAGTGTGCCGACGGTTACAGGTAGAAAAAGGGAAAGCTGAAGGTCATTAATCTGGGTCCGGGAGGTGGCGGTAATGTCATAACTTCGGTAGCCGGATAAAAACTCAAGGCGCGCGCCCACGGGCTCGGTATCCAGGTTCTGGATGAGGGAGTAGTCCCAATGCCTATCCTGCACCTCCCCCTCGTCCCAGGGCACGAGATACCGGTACGAGTACACCCAGGACTCCAGGTAGAACTGATCCGGGTATTCGAACCCCCGGCTGGTGGTGGAAATATGGTTTGCGGCGCTCACGTTGTAGGGCGCGGCCAGGATAAAGACAAGGTTGGCATCCCAGTCCTGGGCCAGGACATGCTCCTGGGACAACGTGTTCTGGTCCAATACCAGCGACCCGATACCGGGAAACGCGCACAGCAGCTCGTTTCCCCTGGAAAGCTCCCTACCCCAACTGCGCTCCCGTACGGAAAACCGGTCGATAAACACCACCGGGAACGGCTGCCTGGGTATCTTTAGCCTGTGCCCTCCCGATACGCTCCAGTCCGTATCCACGCCCTGTAGGGCGAAATCCGCGGAAAGCTCACTCCAAAGGAGGCCGCAGGAGAGTTCGGACAGGCTGTTGGTATTCATGTTCTGCGCCGGGTCCCCGTACAGGCCGGCAAAACCCGGGGTCACGGCCAGGAAGTGCTCATGGAAACTCAGATCGGAAACCAGGGGGATCCCCCCCGCCTGCACAAGGGTGCCGGGAAGCGAGACGTCGGTATCAAGGGTAAAGGCGCCGCCTATGGCCCCATCCGGATCACGCAGATGTACCTCATCCACGAGCAGGATGCCGCTTGTGGTATTGTCCGCCTTTACGCTGAAAAAAAGCAGGGAATCGTAGTTGTCTACGTCGACCGTGGCGCCGGCCACCTGCGTGCCGTCAATCGAGACTGTCTTTTGCTCTGTGTCAATAACGATCTTACGCCATGTGTTGTCCAGGGCAGTATGGAGGATGGTGGCTTCTATGCCCCTTCCATTGACGTCGTACAGGGAAAAGGTGATGTTTGAAGCCGTGTTCGGAGGCGTTGGCAGCGCTTGTGCCAAGGCCATCTTGGCCGCGTACAGCTCAACCTTGCGGTAGCGCACCCCCTCTGTGCCCTGCTTGAAGGATGTTTTGGCCTCGAATGTATTTCCGGTAGGCGTCTGCCATGTAATTTCCAGTATCTTGTTGTCGTCCCCCGTGTTATGAAAGATCTTCCTCACGTCGGGCTGGGCTACCTCCAGTTGTTGCGTGGGTTTGGCCGTAGCGTACTGTTCCTCGATCTCGCGCACGTTTACCTCGCCGGCCGTGTTGTCGGTCCAAAAACCCGTGCCCTCCAGGTGGATGGCGTCGATCAGGATCTTGCCGTTCACAGGGTTTGTGTCATTGTTCACCACCACCACCCGCAGTGAGCGTACACGCTTGAGCTTTTCCTGGTCCTGGGGCGACAAGTAGATATTCTGCACACTCCAGCCCGTGGCCCCGGTCAGGTTCAGCACGGAAGCCCCCGACGTGGTAAAAATAGAATCAGAATTCTCCTGCCGGGGCGCGGGATAATCCAGGAACCCATTGCCGTCCGTGTCCTCGGAATCTATGATGTCGTTGCCCTGCTGCTTGGGCCCGCCGCCCACCAGGAGGTTGACCCCGTTGTCCGTGTCATTGAACAGAAAACCGCTCGAGAGCTTTGAAAGCTCCTCATCCAGCACCCCGTCCCCGTCGATGTCCTCAGAAAGGTCCCCCACCTGGATGTACACGCTGATATTGGCACTCCCCCCGGACGAAAGCTCGGCCGCCCGGTAGGAATAGAGGATGGACTTCAGCTTGGACAGGTCGATCACCCCCTGCTTGGCCACAACGGGGATCTGGAAACCCACCCAATCGTCCTGTCCGTCCAGCTCAAAATCCAGCACCAAGCTTTCGTCCACGTCTCCCTCAGAGCTTTCCCCCACCAGGTAGGGACCGGGCTGGGAATCGTTCGCATAGGGGAATATCTGTGAGGAGGGTACGCTCCAGCTTAGGGGCTTCAGGTCGTAGGAGCCCATGAAATCGTACTGGCGGTAGTCCTTGTAGAAAAGGCGGCCCCGGTTTTGCAGGCCCGCTATTTCGGCCGCAGTGGGCCTGGCCGCCGGGTAGGCCAGGTCCTCGGTGATATGCAGGTACAAACCCGTGTCCTCCATACCCAGAAGCCGCAGAATGCCAGTGGTATCGGGATTGGAGAAAGACACCGCACCGGCCGCTTTGTAAGCAAAATTATCGTTCTTTCCGGCCAGGGAGACCGAGCCCAGGACCGCGCCCGTGCGGGAATATACCTCCTCCGAAAAGGCGCCGGGCAGTATGTTCCAGCGTACGCCCGCAGCTATCTCCAGGTTGAGCATTTCGGAAAAGGGAAACCGGTTCCCCCACACAAAGAGGATGTCCCCGTTGTTCTCAAGCCCCTGGGACACGCTGTAGGTGATGTCCAGCCTATCGTCCGGGTTGATCGGCACCAGAAAAGTGATAATGCCGCTTGTGTAATCCATGGTAAAGCGCGTCTCGTTTATATCGTTGCGCGTCACACTCACCGAGCCGGGCACAACATGCGTGGCCAGGTAAAAACTGTCCACCGGGGATACCACCTGTACATAGAGCTCCCAGTCAAAGAAGGCGGGATTATGATCGCGCTGCGGGCCGTAAAGCTGATGTGATATGTCGGAAAATGGATAGTGGTTCCAGAAATCCGTGCGCAGGCTGCTCTTGTTAATGAACACACGAAATACGTAGCTGCCCGCCCGCGCCTCAAAGGTGGGCGCATAGGTGAAGTTACGGTAGTTCCCCAGCTCATCGTCTTTGGGAACGGCCTTTATTTTGACCCGCCACAGGTCCGTGGGGGCCTCGGAGGGCAGTTCATAGCAATTAAGAAACTCAAACGGCGAGAATGTGCCCGGCTCCCAGATCAGAAGGCAGGTTTTCCCGTTTATCGTCACCCGGCGGTTTCCAAGGTTTTCACCCAAATAGGTAACACCCCAGTTAAAATCCACAGCCGGTGCGCCTGGATCAATATACCCGCCGTTTGTGCCGGGCAAAGCGCCCATGCCCATTCCCGGTGCATTATCCCCGACAGAATTAGCCCCCTTGGTATAATACACCAATATTCTGCCCTTGACCTCATTCAACAAAAAGAGCAGGCCCTGAGCGCTGTCCTGTTCGATATCGTCCACACTGGCCTTGCGGTACTTCTTGTCGTCGTCCGCGGTGTAATCCCCATCCTCGTCTTCTAGATACACCTCAAGTCCCGTCACGTCCGTGTCGGGCAGCATAAAACTCCGTCCGTGTAGGTAATCCTCCGGAGAAATAAATTCTTCCACCACCTCGTTTGAGCCTACAAAGATTTTTTCCTGTTTGGTGGTGTTGTCATAGCGCAGCAGAAGCTCGTGCCTTGAAAATCCCGGAGTTATCACGGCTGAAGCCCCAACGGATGCGTTGCCCTGCTCCGGGACCTCGATAAAATCATAACTGCCGATAGACACGTCCTTGTTGCCGATGCGCACACTCTGCACCGGTTCCCCTTCCCTCCCTTGGTAGCCGAGCAGAAAAGTGTTCTGATCAAACTCCTGCACCACGGTCACCTCCATAAAATAACGCTCCAAAAGCCAGATAGACAGGGTCAGATCGGGGACCTGCTCGAAGACCAGACCCTCCCTCATGTTGGGGAGTCCCCAGGGGAATACCACCTCGCCTTCCGGGCCGAAGCGGATGCCCGATGCCAGGGAAAGGTTGGCGTTCCAGCTGCCGCGTAGGAAAAAATCCAGGTCCGCGTCGGCGATTTCCGTTTTAAAGATGGATGTCCCTCGTTCCTCGGCGGCCGTCACCGGTGTCTGGTCGCCGTTATCACCAGAGTCCGCGCCCGGTTGTACGCCTCCCGGTTCCGAAGCGGGCGTATCCGGTGAAGAGGGTACGGTTTCAGATGGTGTATCCGTGGGGCCGGGCGCGGACTCACCGGGCTGCGCGTCGGTTGTCCCGGTGGAGGGCGTAGTATCGGTTGTCCCGGCGTCCGGACTATCTGGCCCTGTTGCTTGTGCCCAGACGATGGGCGCGGCGCACAGCTTTAAAAAGAGGAAAAGAAGAACGGTCAACGCACCGGGTATGCTCTTTTTCAAAGACAATTTTCCTTAATTAACATACTATACTCAAATTATCTGAAAACCACAGGCGGAGGCTTAATAAATATTATTCTATATGCGGAACTCTTAAAAGGCGATTACTTTTTATAATTCCATAGATTATCGGATATTATGTTATCTCTATTTCCGACCGAGAATTAATAAAACCGCATACGCAATTTCTTGGCGGAAAATATGCGGCCGAAAAAGGACGGCCCGGGGACACAATGGCGGACGAACAGATAACGGGTGAAGGGTTTATCTCGCGCCTGCTTGAAAATCCTGCGCTTACTTCATTCTCACCCCTGCAGAAAGAGCAGCATATTTTAAACTTTCTGAAGCAGAACAACGTCCAGTTATACCCCACCCTGTCTTCGTCCCAGTATTTTCCCGGAAAAAGCCGGGAGCGGATTTTTATTATAATATACGAATCATTAAAACGGGTCATCAACAAAAGCCTTTTCCCACTGCTGCAGCGGCTAATACAACAGGGGCTTGATCTTTCTTTTATCTCTTCCCTGCAGGGCAATGGAGGAGTCCCGCAGGAGATCAGCGTCCGCATTATTGATTTTTTACAGAGGCTGCTGCAAAAGGATATCGCCCGTATAAATTTTATCGGGCCGCTGACCGCGCTTGAAACCGGAATCAGCGACAGGTATATCGATGAAAGCTTTGCGCGCAAGTCCTACCTCCATTTTGAACTCACCAAGGTGCAGAAACTTACGCTAAGCCCCGGTGAAATTAAAAACATGGTTAAACTCTCTCTGCTCCTTAAAACCGGTATCAACCTGCTGGCCGTAGGAGGAGGCGCAGCCGCACAGGAAGCGCGCGCCACCACCGTGCAAAGCCAGTTCGCGGACAAGGTGTTGCCGGTGCTGCGCGAACAATTAAAAGGTGTGCCGGAGGAAATGCTGAAAAGCGCCCTGCAGAGCAATACCTCGTTTTTAGAGAATGCGGATATAGGCGCCACCGCGCGGATCACGGCCATTTTCGCGGCGCGCTGCAGCAACTACCGGCAGTTCGCCAAGGTGGACCGGGGCGCCGATACGCCGGATAAGAGCTGGTTCAATATCGCCCGCAGGAACTACAGGTTTTACGGATTCGACGGCAAAATGCTGGATGAGTTTTATATAATCGCCGCGGAGAAAGGCTGGTAGGAATGCAGAACAAAAGTCGCCTGGTAAAAGCCCTGGAGTTAACGGTATTTTCCTTTATTATCCTGGTTATCGTGCAGACCGTACTCGAGGACCTGTCCGTGCTGTTGACCTGGGAGGCGGCGGCCCGCAAAATCCTGGTCATCACCGGGTTCATCTTCGACCTGTTTTTCACCATCGAGTTTCTGGTGCGTTTGTACTATGCCATTGCAGAGCGCAGGGTACGGCGTTATATTTTCCGGGAACGCGGCTGGATCGATTTTCTGGCGTCCGTTCCCCTGCTGATGTTTAATTCCGGGCCGGCCCTGCTTTCATTATTTACGGGCGGCGCCCTGTTTATCCTGTTCAGCGACGTGCTTAATGTCCTCAAGGTACTTAAGGCCGTACGTATTGCGCGCATCCTGCGTCTCCTCCGGGTGCTGAAAATCTTTAAAAACATCAAGTATACCGAGTCACCTATGGCCCAGCGGCATATCGCCCGCATTACCTCGCTCGCCATATCGGTTATTGTGCTTGTGCTGTTTGGGTTCTCCACTCTAAGCGGTGTTATCACGGTTCCGGGGCTGGAAACCAGGTACGCCCGTGAACAGGATTCCGTGGTCCGCCTGGCAGACATGTTGTACGGTTCGGCGGCCGAGCGCGACAGCCTGCAGGAAACGCTTAACCAGACGGATTCGGGACTACTGAAGATTACCGCAGCGGACAATGCCGTCATATACTCACGATACCCCGAATCAAGGCTTGCCTCCTCTTACATGCAGCAGGACTTTATAGTAAAAACCAATGCGCAAAAAACCCTGTATTTTGAGTTTGACAACAAGCCCGTGCAGCAGGATCTGGCCATGCAGGACCTGCTGATGCTTTGCATCATCATTGTCATCATGGGCTGTTTCCTCTTTATCTACAGCCCGCATTTCGCCCTCACCGTCACCGACCCGGTGCATGTCATGGAACAGGGCATGAGGCATAAAGAGTACAACCTGGAGGTCAGGATTCCGCAGCGGTATGCGGACGACGACATCTTCCAGCTTGCCGAATCCTATAATGCGCGGTACCTGCCGCTCAAAGACCGCGAACTCTTCCAGCAGACCGCGGAGTTCAGCGAGCTTAACCTGGACGATGTGGAATTATAGGTTGTTAAAGGGTGCTTCACTGCAAGCGGTAATCCGGTTATACTTGAAACGGCGGTAACGGCGTATGGTTGTCTCCATGCTTAAATTTATTATTGAACTCCCCGAAAGCGTTACATTGAAAGAAAAGCGGCGGGTGATCCAATCATTAAAGGATAAGCTCTACCGGAAGTTCAAGGTTTCGGTGGCGGAGATAGACCTTAATGATTCGCACAAGTATACCCATATCGGCACCGCCCTGGTTTCAAACTCCAAGGTTCACGGCGAGAGCGTACTGCACAAGGCACTGGCCTATGTTGAGGAGAACGCCTGCGGGCGGCTGATGGATGTGGCTATTTTTTCCGATTTTTATTAGGATTAACGACTTCAGGTGTTATTGGGCACAAGGTACAGATCCTTGATCTCATATACCTTGTTGACCCGGAAATAATTGATCACCCCGTCCTCGGCCTGGAGTTCAATACTGAAATAATGCCGCAACTCCTCAAAACCCTCGTAGCCGGCCACGATCTCCAGGTCGAACACGCGTTTTTCACCGACCTTTTCTGCTTCTATGGGGTAGGGTAAAAACAGGAACTTGCCCGCGGTTTTTTCCGGGATGGTATAGGGATTCTGCCAAGTATCCTCGATCATTTTCATGAGTTTGCCCTTGAGGTTAAGCTCTATCCGGATTCCCGCCAATGGCCCGAAGTTGCGGCTGTTGAAGATCCTGCCCTTGATAATGGGAAAATTAAAAAAACTGCCTTCAAGGTCAAGCTCATCCTTTTTAATTTTTTTGTCGTAATAGGGTCGCTGTACATTCATCACCCGCTCTATACCCTGGTGAATGAAGGTAACCAGGTCCGCGTTTTTCTGCAGCTGATCAATGTAATCCGCGTCCAGGTAGGCCAGCCCCCTCCCCGATACCACGTATATGGGCTCAATCCGGTTTAACACGTAACAGGCCACGTCGAACTTGTATTTTTCGGCCGTGGGCAGATCCTTGCCCAGCTTTCTGTCCTTGTATTCCCTGATGATCTCATCGATTTTATCTATTACAATCTCTTCCATTAAATTATGTATTTTCATGGCGTACTCCTTTACGGTTCACTGTTTTCCACATCCTTCTTTATTTCCAGTACCTCCGTCAACGCCTGAATGCAGGCCGAAAAATCGATCAGGCTTTGTTTCAGTGAGTAATAGTTAAGCCCGGAAAAATACAGTTTCGAAAACACGGAAAAGCATATTTCCGATTTGGTCTTATCAAGGTTTGAGTAACACCCGTACTCGTAACAGACCTTGAACATGTCCTCCAGCCGCTGCTGGACAAACCTGACCATGGATTGTGAAAAGAAAAACGTAAATGAAAGTTCTAAAAACTTGCTTTTACCGTCAATGAACACACCCCCCTGGAATCCCTCCTCACTCTCAAAACCCGCGGTAAACGCATGCTCGTCGTGTTCACTGTCCAGTAATTTACAGCCGAGTTCTTTGAATAAAACCCTTACCCTTTTAATGCGTTCCTGCATTATCTTCGATTTCTTCATTGATGTCCTTTCTTTTGTCACGCTCATACGCCTAATGCCAGCCGCTGCGCCAAAGCCGGAGAAAGTCCCTGCCGCACGATTTTCTGCTGGGTTTCCAGGAGCGGATACTCCAATCTAAAATACTCAAATGTCCACGTGAGTGAATCAAAAATACCGAAACTTGTTCTCGGATCATTATCCCTGGGCTGCCCGACCGAACCGGGATTGATTAAATACAGCGTGTCCCTCCGCAGGGTCCTGGTCCGTGCAAGGGCCAGAAGTTCGCCTTGTTCGCTCCAGATCACCGGGATATGCGTATGTCCGAAAAAACAGATCCGTATTCCCGTAAAATTTCTTTTTACATAATATATACTATTAAGGGCGTTTCGGCTATTTAGAATGTATTTGTCTTCATTCTCAGGCGCGCCGTGGCAGATAAGGATGACATCATCCACCACCATAGGGCCCTGCCTGAAACCCTTTAGCTGCCTCAGGGTCTGCGCGGTCAGGTTGCCCTGTGTCCAGCGTACGGCCTGGCCCGCGTTGAAATTAAAATTATTAAAATTCACCAGACCCGCAACCGCCTTGTCGTGGTTGCCCCTGATTATGATGTCCGCCAGACTTAACACCCTTTTTACGCAGAAATCCGGGTCGGCATTATACCCCACCACGTCACCCAGACAGATAACCTTATCGACCTTGTCCCTGTGCAGCGCGCGCTCCACCGTAAGCAGCGCCTCGCTGTTGGCATGAATATCACTTATTATGGCATATCTCATTTTTTTTTACTAATACTACGTCATTTGGATTCATGATTCAAGCCGACGGGTAAATATTTTTCATTTATTCTCCAGGGCAGGTTGTAAATATTCTCGCGCACCTTTTTATTCACGCGTGAAAGCTTCCTTACCATATCTTTCATAAGCGCCCGCAGGTTGGTCTCCTTATTGGGGCAGTTGATCGAAATAACCGGGGGGTTCACAATACGGGAAACCCTTTCGATCTCCCTTTCCGTCACCTCGCACAGGGGCCGGATGATCCGCACCGCGCCTCCAAAAAAAGGCTGCACCGGCATCATAGTGGAGAACTCCCCCTGGAAGAACATGTTCATCAGCGTTGTCTCTACAAAGTCATCGAGATGATGCCCCAGGGCGATTTTATGAATTCCCTGCTCCCTTGCCTCGTTGAAGAGAATCCGTTTTTTATTGCGGGCGCACAGGTAACAGTTGAATTTATTGCGGAATGAGGGCGGGAACATCTGCGCCCTGACTATTTTTAACGGCACATGCAACTGAGAGAAAAACGCCTGCAGCGCGTTTATCCGTTCCGCCGCAACAGGAAACTCCCTCCATTCAATAAACACGGCACTTAAGGTGTAGGTGATGGGAACGCGAAACAGGCGCCGGGCCAGGGCCATGGCCAGGCAGAGGGAGTCCTTACCCCCGGAAATACCCAAAAGCACCTTATCACCGTCCCTGATCATATCGAAGCGGTTGATGCCCCGGCCCACCTTTTTGCTGAAGGCCAGAAGTTTCTTTTCCTGTTTGGGTGGTAACGGGGTCATACTCATTCGGCGGCTTCTAATCCGATTTTTTTCAAGGCCCGTACAAGGTCCTCGTCCCTTGTACAGACCAGGGAAATAAAGCGCAGGCTGCGCGTAAACCCGCTTACGATACGCTCGGAAAAGACACCTCCCACATCTTTGAAAGGGAAAAATGCGGCGGCCTCATCATCATAGATGGTGAGATCGATCTCAAAGGAAATGGATTCGGGAATATCGATCACCACCTCCTCCTCCCGCACCTCGCGTCCGGCAAGCCTCCCCGCTTCGCGGGCAAGTTCCGCCTCATACCTCCGCCGGTAGTCCAAATTCTCAAGTTTGTTGTGAAAGGCATCCTCCGGGTCAAATGACACCCGCCATACCCGCTTATAAAGCCTTCTCTGCCCCGCGTCTTTGATCAGCGTAAACGGCCGAAAATCAATACCCTCTATCATACTAAAAAAAGCCTGGTCCGTAAGACCGTACAGGTTCTCCCTGCGCAGCACCCCTTCCTGCAAACCCAGCACAAGGGCCTTTTTTATCATGGCCGTGGCCGTACGCACCGCCTTGTGCCAGTATACGGTTTTATACATCAGGTATTTCGAAAACAGCACCGCCTCCACGGAGGTGACCCCCTTTGTGCTCAGGGCGATCTCCTCATCCCGGTAGGGAACAATCTCGCTTAAAAAGAAATCAACGTCCTGAATGCCGTACGGCACACCGCAGTAATACGCGTCCCTGTTCAGGTAATCTAGTTTATCGGGGTCCAGAACGCCGGAAAGCAGCCTTCTGAAAAAGGTGAGGTGTGCGCTGCCCGAAAATTCAAGCTCCGTGTCAACGATAGCCGCCGCCAGCCGCGGATCAACCCCAAGCCCGGTCCTGATGATGTCGGAGAGCGGTTTTTGCAAAATCAGCCTGCCTGTGAGCGCCTCGTGCCTTTCCACCTCAAGGTTTTTCAGGGCGTGCGCCAGGGGATAATGCCCCAGGTCGTGCAGCAGGGCCGCACATAAAAAAGCCTTCACCTCCTCCAAAGCCAAGCCCGAAGAGTCGCCCGCTTTCCTGACCAGACTGTGGATCATGCGTTTGGCCAGGTGATAGGTGCCCAGGCTGTGGCTTAGCCGGGTATGAGTGGCCCCCGGGTATACAAGGTAGGCGGGACCAAGCTGCTTGATGTGGTTCAGCTCCTGGAAGGGCGGGGCCGAGGCAAGCTTGAGCAGGGCATTGGAAAGATAGATATGCTTCCAGACCGGATCGCGGATCGGATTGTTGTAATCCCTTTCTAAATGCTCTATTATTTCCCGCATGGGCATGCCCTAAGCCGTTTATTGCCGCTTACGTCACCGTCAGGCCCACAAGGCCTTCAGCCTGTCCAGCAGCGTATCCTCATTTCGATGCACCAGGCCGTCCCCCAGGGCCAACCCTTCCAGAACCTCAAGGATGATATCCCGGCTGCCGCGCATGGTGATGGTTTTGGCCATGGCCCAAAAACCCTCGTCATCCTCTACCTGCTCATCGAACTCCTGCAGCTTCAGGTCGAAATCGGGAAAATCCTTACTCACGATGGTATTGAGGTCGCTGATCTCAGCCTCGTTGGAAAAGCCGTCGGCAAGCATCATGCTCTCTATACATCCGGCCAGAAACACCTTTTCGTGGTCGTTAAGTTTTTCAATCTCAGCCATATTTTTCTTCTCCTAAGACAGGCATTATAAAGAGTGGCCTAAATTACATCAACCCCTAATCAGGTGCATTAATACCGCGGTACCCGGCTCAGGTTTCAAGCATGCGCAGGAATTCGGACTCGTCTACTATAGTGATCTTCAGGGCAAGGGCCTTTTGGTACTTGCTTCCCGGCGAGTCCCCCACAAGCAGATGGGTGGTCTGCCCGGACACGTTCTCGATAACCGTACCCCCGCGCTTGCGGATCTCGTTTTTGGCCTTGTCCCGCGGTTTGAAATGCGCAAAACTGCCGGTCACGCACCAGGTCTGTCCTGAGAACAACCCCTCCCGCGGTGCGGCCCGGGCCTCCTCTTTAAAGGACAGGCCACACCGTTTAAGGTGCTCGATGCGTTCCAGCATCTCCCGGCCGGAGAACTCCCTGATGATTATCTCCGCGACCTTGTCGCCTATACCGTGAATTGCGGTAAAGGGCGCCGGATCACCTGCCTGCGCCGCTCTGACCAGGGAGTCGATATCCGTAAAACCCGCGCCTATGAGCAGCTCCACGACCTTTCTGCCCACCTCTGGCACGCCCAGTGACTGCAGTACCGTGTGAAAAGGCTGGCCCTTGCTTTTCTTTATGCCCTTCTGAATAAGCTCAACCTTTTTCAGGGCGAACCCCGGGTACTTAAGCAGGGCCCGGGTATCGAAGGTATAGATGTCTTCGATCTCCTTTACTAGGCCATGGTCAAACAGAAACTCGATGGTCTCCGCGCCGAGGTTCTCGATATCCATCTGTCCGCGGGAGGCAAAAAACTCTATCTGACCCAGTCGCCGGTCACGGCAGAGTGGGTTGGGACAAAAATGATGAGCACCCCTTTTTTCCAGCGGAGTGTTACAGATAGGACATGCCGCCGGCATCTTCCAGGTGGTGTTGCCCTTTTCGTTTTTTTCCAGAACGTTCTCAATGGCCGGGATTACGTCGCCCCGTTTGGAAACCGTTACCGTATCCCCGGGCGCCAGCTCCAGGATGTCTATGTACTCCTGGTTGTGCAGGGTCACATTGGAAATGGTGGAGCCGCCCACCTGTACCGGTTTGATCCTGGCCACGGGCGTAATGCGCCCCGTCCTTCCCACCTGGACGTCGATTGAGGTGACGCCGGTGACACCCTGCGGCGCCTCAAATTTATAGGCCAGGGCCCAGCGCGGGTGGTGGCCGGTGTACCCGAGCTGTTCCCTGATCCCGATTTGATCAATTTTTATCACGATCCCGTCGATCCCGTACGCGCGCTCCCGCCTCTGGTTTGTCTCCCGCATTAAAAATTCCTCCAGGGTGTCGTGCCCCGCGATGGTCCAGGTCGGGTGCCGTGTTTTCAGGTCTTCCAGGTAGTCCCCCATACCAAAAACACCGAAATTATTGTTTATCTTGAATCCGAGGTCGGCAAGCTCGTCTATAATAAGCGTGTGTGCCGGTCTGGGCGAGGGAAAGTATCCCTCATACACAAAAATATCAAGAGGAATCCGGGCTACTTCAGCGCTTTTGGCGCGCCGGAGGCTGCCGGAAGCGAGGTTGCGTGGATTAGCGTAGGGAATCTCCAGATCCGCGTTTATCTTTTGAAACAGAGTTTTGGGCAGGAATATCTCACCCCGCACCGTGACGTTCTCCGGGCGCTTGAGTTTCAGCGGGACGCCGGGAATTGTTTTCACATTGGGGGTGATGTCATTGCCCACGAACCCATTGCCGCGGGTAAGCGCCCTCTGCAGGATACCGTTTTCATAATAAAGCACGATCGAGGCCCCGTCGATTTTTTCCTCACATACGAAACAAAGCTCCCTGCCCGCCGCGTTGTTGCATTTATTAATCCAGTCGGCAACCTCGTGGAGTGTATAGGCCTTGTCCAAGCTTAACACGGGAATAGTATGCGCAACCTCCGGAAACTCCCGGCTGAGATCGGAACCCACCCTGTGTGTGGGCGAATCGGGTTCCACGAGGTCCGGGAACTCCCGCTCCAAGGACATCAGGCGGTTAAACAACAGGTCGTATTCCGCGTCGCTGACGCTGGGGCGTGAATGCACATAATATTCTTCCTGGTACCGGCGAAGCTTAAGGGTGAGATCGCTTATGTTCCGGCGGACTTCCTCTTTTGTCACTTATCCTTGATATATTTGAGGAAGGCGTCACTGTGACCTTTGGCCTTGAACCAGTAAAGCACAGCCCCGCTTTCATCCTTGTTCAGCGGCCCGATCAAAACCTTATACATCCTGGTGTTTCCCGCCTGCATGGCGACAACGTTCGTGGGATACGATGTATAAATTTTGGCCACCCTTTCGGCGATTTCCTGCTTCTGATACGCGCCTATCTGACAGTAGTATTTGTTCTTCAGCAGCACGGTACTGGTGGTTATCTCCACCTGCGGAGGGATCTCATGCGTGGTGGTCTGCTGCGTGGTCTGGGTAACTTTTTCTTTAGAAGGTGGACGCGGGTTTGTGGGTACAAGTGCAAGCTCGGTTTGTTCGGGTGTTTTCACCTTGTTGACGTCCTCAAGGGACGGCTTTTCTTTTTCCTCGACATTGGGAGAATTCAGCTCACCCAGGATTAACTCTTCCTTGCTTTTTTCCGTATTAGCCATCTCTTCCACACTCGGTTTTTCTTTCTGCTCAACCTCGGGCGTATTCAGGCTGCTGTATACAAGCTCCTCTTTTTCCGGCTTCACCCCGGCCATCTCGCTGACCGTGGCCTCTTCATGACCCGGGGGTGTGGCCGCAGGCAGGGTTGCCGTGACATTCTCCTTTTCAGGCGACGGCTTATTGATATCGGTTGTGGTGGCGGTCTCTTCCTTCAACGGAAGCTCGGCCTCGGCCAGTACGGTGTTCACCTGCTCCTTCTTCGGAGTGGGTTTGTTTATGGAGCTTGTGGTGGGTTTCTCGCCCTGGGCCACCTGGGCCTCCTTCAGTTCCACATTTTTATTGGAGAGACGCGTCTTTTCCTTCTCTGCCTGGGGCCTATCATAGACGCTTATGCTCTTGTCTTCGTGTGGCGTGGTGTACAGGTCTTTCTGCGGATTGCGGTCCGCAATCTGGTCTTTGGTTTTTACGGTTTCGGGCGGTATTTCCGTGGTTTGGTTGGTTTCGGGGTGTTCGTTGGTCGGCTGCGTATTCTCCGCTTGGGTGGTCTCATGATTCTCGGTTACGGTCTGGTTCTTTTCCACCTGGTATTCCTCCGGCGCCCCGGCCGCGGGATTAATATCCTCATCTGGATTATAAGGAAGATCTCCCGGAAGCCCGGCAATGTCTGTTCCATAACCGCCCAGAAGGGTTGTTTTCACCCTGATAACATCATTATAATTCATATTGAGTTTATCCGCGGCCTCGGTTGAGAGCAACAGGAACACATTAGAACCGTCGTCTATGCGCTTGACCACGGTAACGGTCACCGTCTTGCCGTTTTCAAGGTTCACCACCTCGATTTTTGTGTTTTTGGGAAATGAATCGGATGCCGCAAACAGGCCGGATGTTTCAAAACCGCCGCGGCGGATAACGGCCGCGTTACCCTGCCATACCTGCTGTGCGGCCACGACCTGAATAAAAAAACAAAACAATAAAATACCCAAGGCTAATGCTTTTTTCATAACAGAGTTCTCCTTATTCATAAAATCGGCGGGAATAATTCTTTAGCTTTAATATAATACCCCTTTTTTTTAATAATATATATAAAATATACTTCATGGGCAGGGTGAAATCTACTTTTTGGATGAAAAATACCTAAACGGCGGGCGGGCATCCTGAAGAAACGGTTTTTCAGCCTTTAATCCGAATAATCCGGCCATAACGGGGTCACCAGCGCCGCTATCATGCCTCCCAACTCAAACCCGAGTTTGTCCTTGGTTAGTTCGTTTTCATTTCCTTTATTGGAAATTTCTGCCTTTCCCGCATAGATGACGGCGCCCGTGCGCGCCAGGATCAGGTAAACCTGCGCCGTGCCCGAGATTCTCTCCCGATTCTCATCGATTTTTTGTGCGGCGGATTGTACGCCAACGGCCAGCACGTACCTGGCGCCTCCCTTGCGGGCAATGGCAATGGGTTTTTTAAAATTCTTCTCCTCAATGAACGTTCCTGCGCCCTTATCCTTTACGTCATCAAACACCACGTGTCCGGCTTCGAAAAGTACGTCGAATATGCCCTCCTTCACCTGGTCCAGGTAAATCCCGTTCTCGCCGTTACAGCACTCTTCAACATAGATATAGATGGTTTCCGCCGCTAGTATATGGGCACAAAAAGCAAAAATAATGATTACAGAAAGCTGTCTCATAATAAACTGTTTTGAATATCGGCCGCTTTTGCTGTCAGACTTATACATAAAGATCTCTTCACATTCACTTGATGCAGACCATAAAATTTGGTATTTTAATATCTAAAGCAACAACAAAGGACTCTTATGACAGCAGACACCAAAAAAAAGGAAGACCGTATCTCCTTCCTCGATTTATTTGAAATACTCGCAAAACATATTAAACTTATTATATTTGCGACCTTGTCGGCCGCTGTCTTTATCTTACTTATTAACATATCTTCCACAATAGCGCCGGTTGGTTCTTTTTTTAATTTTCTGCCCAATATATATAAACCGACAATGAGGGTACTGGTTGATTCGTCCGCCGGTTCATCAGCCGCCTCCTCTCTTTCCGCATCCGCCATCGGCTCGATGCTGGGTCTGGGCGGTACGCAGAAAAATTCCACGGTTCTCCTGTTGGAAAAAATCATGCAAGGCAACAAGATTAAAGACACCATTGCCGAAGAATTCGATCTGTATTCAAGGTATCGCATACCTCATGACGCTGAGCATAAAAAAGCCATGAGGGAGACGATCGCAAAAAAATTACTAATGCAATATGATCTTACGGAAGCGATAGGAAATCCCACGGTTGTACTTACCCTGAGTTTTACGGATACGGATGCCGCCTTCGCCACGCGTGTATTGAAGCGCAGCACAACATTACTGGACGACGAGTTTAAGAATATCAGCCTGGACAAAGTGCGCACTAAGAAGAAATACCTCGAAGATACAATCAGAATGATTCAAGAAGATTTCGGCAAAGCCCAGCAGGCATTGATTGATTTCCAGTCCCAGTACGGCGCTGATCTGAAATCACTGGCCCAGGAACAGACCAAATACATGGCTCAGCTTCAAGCGGAAATTTACAAGCAGGAGCTTTTAATTCGTTCGCTCTATCTCCCGGAAAATGATCCCCAGGTCATCCAATTGAGGGACCAGATACGCCAGAAAAAACAGCTTATTAATGAGTTAAAAAGCGGTACGGGCTCTTTTTCAAAGGCGCCGGTGCCTTTAAGTGAAATACCGGACCTGCAGCGCCAATACGCTCAACTGGAAATGGAGGCCAAAATCCAGAATGAGCTTTATACTATGATGCGCAAGGCGCTGGAACAGACCAAAATCGAGGAGGCGGATACCATGCCCGTATTCCAACTGCTGGATGATTTCGAGATTCCGCAAGTAAAGGACGGCCCCCCACGTGCCATTGTATGTATTTTATTTACCCTGGGAGGGTTCATAATCTCAATCTTTTTATCGTTTATATTGGAATACTTCAAACGCGTAAAAGAAAAACCCGATGAAAACGAGAAATGGCAACATATCGTTAATTCATTGAAAATATTTAAGAGAAAAAGATCTCGATGACTTTTTTTGTTATACAGACCAGGTCTCAAAAAACAGCCCAGTATTTCGATGTCGCCAAAAAACAACTTGAACACAGCCCCGTCACTGTGCACTGGCCGCGGCGAAACCTGAAAATCCGTAAAAAAGGGAAGATACAGGAGACTCTTTGTCCCATCTTTCCGGGATACCTTTTTCTGGAAACAAACATGATCTCCCCCGACATTTATAATACCTGCAGGCGTATCCCCGGTTTTATTCGCTTTCTCAAAGACAATCGTCATATCACCCCGCTTTCGGGGAGGGACAAGGAGATTGTGGCCCACTTTCTTACCCTGGGCGAAGTTGTGGGCTACTCGGTCGCGACCTTCGACGAACACCAGCGTGTGCGCATCATCTCCGGTCCGTTGCAGGGGTTGGAAGGTCATATCATCAAGGTAAGCAGGCGCAAGAAACGTATTAAACTGAAATTAGAGTTGTATGAAGACTCTTTTTTTATTGATTTTGGCTTCGAATCGATCGAAAAGGTAACAGAAGAAGCAAAAAAAAGATGAACATCAAATTAAAAAGGCTCAAAGCGGAGGTTATTTTTCATGCCGCGGCCCTAAAACATGTACCGTTCACAACCATAGGCCTATTCACCGGCTTAAAGAGAAAAAAATGAGAAAGCATATTGATTTTATTCCGTTCTCAAGGCCCAGCATAGGCAAACGTGAGGAACGCGCCGCCGTCGACGTACTGCGCAGCGGATGGCTTACCACGGGCAAGATCAGCGCAGAGTTTGAACGTGAGTTTGCCGCGTATGTGGGCGCAAAATACGCCCTGGCCGTAAACTCCGGTACCGCCGGACTGCACCTGGCTTTGGAAGCCCTGGGAATCAAGCCAAGGCAATACGTTCTCACCACACCGTATACGTTCACTGCAAGCGCTGAGGTCATAGAATATATGGGCGCACGGCCATTGTTTGTCGACATCAATGAGGACTCCTATAATATGGACCCGAACCTGGCCGGCGCGGCACTTGGGCGTTATAAACAAGAAATCGGCTGTGTGCTTCCGGTTCATATCGGGGGTCTGCCCTGTGACATATCCGCATTGTGCCGCCTGGCCGGGGCCCGATCCGTTCCGCTTGTCGAGGATAGCGCCCACGCGTTTCCTGTTGCGCTTGACGGGAAATACCTGGGCACCTTCGGCTCAGCGGGAGTATTTTCATTCTATGCCAACAAAACCATGACCACCGGCGAGGGAGGAATGATCATAACCGATGATCATGATCTGGCCGAACACATAAGGATACTCAGGCTGCACGGTATAGACCGTGACGTATGGAACCGTTATACGGACCGGGCGGACACCCGCTCGTGGCATTACCAAATCGTGACCAAGGGGTTTAAATATAACCTCCCGGACCTGCTTGCCGCAATCGGCAGGGTCCAGCTTACCAGGGCCCGCGATTTTCTGACCGCACGCAGGGAAATTGCCACGTATTACCTGCGGGAGCTGGCGGACTGCGATTTTATCGGCCTGCCCCAAAGCAGCGAATCGCACGCCTGGCATCTTTTTATAATAAAAATCCGCCCTAAAAAGCTTACCATAACCAGGGACAAGTTCATCGAAAAGCTGCGGGAATTGGGCATCGGTGTTTCGGTTCATTTTATTCCCCTGCATATCATGCCCTATTTTAAGGCCAAATACGGGTTCAAACCCCAGGATTTCCCCATTGCCCTGAACAACTACCTGCAGAGTATCAGCCTGCCTATTTATCCGGGTTTAAGCAGGAGCCAGGCAAAAAGAGTAATTGAAAGCATAAAAAAAATAGGGTACTCTCATTATAAAACCCATGGCACTTCTTGAAGAAATGATAAAATCATTAAAGGGCCTCTCGGTGTTTGCCTCCGATATCAGCATGAAAAACTGCTACCATGGGCTGATTATTTCCTCACCCATTCATAAGGGCAGCTTTGTCATCACTAGACCTCCGGATCTTCCCCACGGATACGTATTCTTAAGTGCCGGGGATATTCCCGGTAAAAACAAACTTTCGCTTTACCTTGAAAGTATGCCCTTCTTGGCGGAAAAAAAAATCCAGTACAAGGGACAGCCACTCTGCCTGTTGGGGGGACCCGACAAAAATGAGTTAAAAACCCTGGCCGCTCAAATTCAGATCCAATACCAGGAAGAGACCCCGTGTCTTTCCGTGGAGAATTATACACAGGAGGATATCATCCGCAAGGAATCCCTGCATAAGGGGGATGTGGAAAAAGTATTTTCAGGCTGCGCCAAAATCATAGAAGGCGAGTTTCGAACCGATTTTGAAGAATACCATTTTATAGAACCGCAGACCGCGATCGCGTTCTGGGATAAAAAGAAGTTGTCCGTATACTGTGCAACCAAGAACCTTTTTTACACACGCAACAGTGTGGCCGATTTTTTACATATACCCAAACAACAGACCAATATCCTGGTCCCCGATTTTGTACAGGATCAGGGTGAAAAGCAGGTGTTGCCCACATTGCTGGCGTCATTTGCCGCGCTGCTTTCAATGGTGTGCAATAAACCGGTAAGGATCTCTTACGACAATACTGTAAAGCGCTACCCGTGTATTATCAGGCATAAAACGGCCCTTGACGCTAACAGGATGCCCGTGGGCATGAAAAGCGAGATTCTGCTTGATGCAGGGGCCTTTAATATCTTCTATCCGAATGTGTTCAAACGCGCCCTTTTTTCTCTCTGCGGTGCCTACGACCCCGAACATCTTGAGATTAACGCTTTTTACATCCGCACCAACAAGGTTCCCTTTACCCGCTTTCTTAATACCGGAGCCCTGGAAAGTTTTTTTGCAATCGAATTACACACATCCGACATAGCCAGAATTTGTGAGTCCGATCCGTTCACCCTGAGAAAGAACATTCTCCGTAAAACACCGGCAAAAAATACCAAGGCTTCTTTCTCAACGGAGAGTATTACGGAAATCCTGGCCGATGTGTCAGCCAGGGCCGATTTTCTGCGAAAATACAGCTCATACGAAGCCCTGTTAAAACATACACCCCAACCGGATCAGCTCCCCCTTCCGCGGAGGGGGATCGGCCTTTCGCTCTGTTTCTTCGGTTTTGATTTCCTTGACGAGGTCACACAATCTTCCAAATACTCTATAAAGCTTTCCTTGCATAAAAACAACAACCTCACGATTTACACCTCCGCCCTGGAAACGGATCAAAGCCTGAAACAGTTGTTTGCCTCTATTGCCTCACGTATTATGGGGATCAACACGGCCAAGATTTCGTTTGAATCACAAAATACACAGAATATCCCGGATTCCGGTCCACTTACCGAAACGAGGGTTATCACCCATATCGGGAAGCTTCTGGAACAGGGGTGTTTGGCGCTGCTCGCCAAAAAGAAAACAAAAACATTCCCGGTCACCGTAATAAAATCAAACACCATCTCTCCCCTGACGGATAAAGCAAAACTCATATACGATCATTCATATCGCGATTCACTTACCTGGTGCGCATTTATTATCGAAGTGGAAATAGATCCCATAACTCTTGAAATAAACTGTAAAAATATCTGGGTCAGTATAGAGGCCGGGACCATACTCGAGCCTGAAAAGGTTCGGGTCCACCTGGAAAAAGAAATCTTGATCGGACTACGCTCCGTAGGTTTCAGGCAGGCCTTTAAAGATCATAAATACATACCTTCCCAACATCTGCCGCCCATTGCCATTAATTTTCTGGAAAAACCTTTCAAACACGGGCCGCTGGGCGCCAAGGGCATCGGAGAGCTGCCCAGTATCTGCGTGGCCCCGGCCTATGTGGCGGCGGTTTCGCAGGCTTTAGGAATCAGCATCACAAAGATGCCCCTGATTCCCGAACATATAGAAGGGTACCTGGAAAATAAATGAAGATTTCATTCATGCTTAACGGCAAAGAAACTGTCTTAGACACACCGCCCCTTACCACCCTGCTGCGTATTCTGAGGGATAACCTCGGCCTTAAAGGCACAAAATGCGGGTGCCAGGAAGGTGAATGTAATTCATGCCTGGTTTTTCTCAATGAAATGCCGGTGAACTCGTGTCTGGTCCCGGCCTTCCGTGTAAACGGCGGCAGTGTTGTCACGATCGAAGGATTCAGTCAAACCAGGGAATACCAGAGTATTGAAAAAGCCTTTGTAAAACTGAATATCATGGGCTGCGGTTTTTGCACTCCAAGCCTTATTTTAGCCACGGAATCCCTATTGTCCGGTAAGCCCCACGCCACAAGAGATGAGATTATTGAAAACCTCTCCTCATATTTTTGTTTATGCACCGGGTATCACCAGGTTGTAGACGCCATCCAAAATGCATCCGAATTACGGAGGAAAAGAAAGAATGAAAAAAAATCTTCCTCCGGTTAAAATACTAAATCCGCTTTCTTTAAAAGAATTGTACATACTTCATACGGAATATCCGGATGCCCTGTTGTTCGCGGGGGGAACCCAGATAATGAGAACCTTCACCCAACCGCATCATTGCATTATTTCACTGACCGGCATCAGGGAACTTACCAGAATACGGCGAAAGGAAAACTATCTTGAAATCGGAGGATGCGTCACACTTTCAAGAATCTTGAGTCTCGGTCCGAATGTAGTTCCGGGCGCCCTGTATCAGGCGATCTCAGGGGTCGCCAGCCCATCGATTCGCAACATGGCCACAATAGGAGGGAATATCTGCATCGCCTCATATGTTTCGGATTTGATTGTACCGCTTGTGCTTTACGATGCCAGAATTGAGGTCAAAACCGACACCGGGGTTCAATGGCTTTCACTGCTGCGCTTTATTCAGACCCACGAAAAAACAGGTCTTAACCGGGATGAGACCGTGCTTCTAATCCGCATCCCGCTGGAAGATTGGCATGAAGAGACCTATATTAAACTTGATACCATCGACCTGCCCCACCCTTCAACACTCAAATGCGCGGCGGCGGTAAGGATAAACAAAAACAGCATTAATGACCTGCGCCTTGTTTTCGGCGGCATTAACCCGATCGTGCTGCGCAGCAGGGAGCTTGAGGGCCTGCTTATCGGCGATAAACTCCCCCTGCCCAAAAAAGGCATCGATTTTTTTTGCACGGAGCTTATCAAGCTCCTGGAATCAAAGGCCCCCGGTTTCCTGCCCCACCCATATCATTTCGGAACCGCGGTGCGTTTTGCCCGGCATTTTCTTTCCTCTCTGAACATCACTTGAAATTCCCCGAAGCCGACTACGTCCCCTTCCCTTTTCCTTATTTACAGAGCTCCGCTATCACGGTATAGTATAGATGTTGGCCATGGCTGAATTCATTCACCTTCACACACACTCCGATTATTCCCTGTTGGACGGCATAGCCTCCATACCCGACCTGGTTGCCAGGGCGAAAAGCATGGACATGAGCCACCTGGCGCTTACCGACCACGGTAACATGTTCGGCGCCTTGCGGTTTTATAAGGCCTGTTTGAAACAAGATATCAAACCTATTATCGGTTCGGAGTTTTACGTGACCCCGGGCTCGCGGTTTCAGAAGGCTATCAGTGAGGGCGCCGTCAAATACCATCATCTGGTGCTTCTGGCCAGGGACCAGGTCGGGTACCGCAATCTGCTGGAGCTTTCCTCCAGAAGTTATACCGAGGGCTTTTATTACAAGCCACGCATAGACAAAGAGCTGCTGCGGCAATACTCACAGGGACTTGTCTGTCTTACGGCCTGCCTGGCCGGCGAGATCCCCGCCCTGATTTTAAACGACAGGCATGATGAGGCCAAAAAACAAGCGCTTTATTACAGGGAGCTGTTCGGTAAGGATAACTTCTACCTTGAACTCCAGTACCACGGCATACCCGAACAGAAAAAGGTGAACAGGGCGCTGGTCGAGATCTCGAAAAACACGGGCATTCCCCTTGCGGCTACCAATGACATCCACTACACGGACAAGGAAGACGCCCTGGCGCACGATGTGGCCATCTGTATCGGCACCAATAAAAAACTGAACGAGGGCTCCCGGCTGAAGTTCGAACACCCGGAGTTCTATTTCAAAAGCCCCCAGGAGATGCAAACCATTTTCTCCGGCCTGTCCGAGGCCTTAAGCAACACGGTGCGCATCGCCGGCATGTGCAACCTGGAGATCCCCCTGCCCGGACCGCAGCTTCCGCGATACGAGGTTGAAGAGGGATACTCCCTGGAAAGCTACCTGGAAGATATTGTGATGAAACGCCTGGTTGAGCGCTATCAGTCCGTGACCACGGAGATGATGGAGCGGATCAAATACGAGCTTAAGGTAATCAATTCAATGGGGTACACGGGCTATTTCCTCATCGTCTGGGACTTCATCTCCTTCGCCAAACAACAGGGAATTCCCGTGGGCCCCGGGCGTGGGTCCGGCGCCGGTTCGCTGGTGGCCTACTGCCTGGGCATTACCGATATCGATCCCCTTAAATACGGCCTGCTCTTCGAACGTTTTTTGAATCCGGAGCGGATTTCCATGCCGGATTTCGATATCGACTTCTGCTACGAGCGCAGGTCAGAGGTGATCGAGTATGTCACCCAAAAATACGGCGCGGACAGGGTGGCCCAAATCATCACCTTCGGCACGCTCAAGGCCAGGGCCGTGATCAGGGACGTGGCCAGGGTGCTGGACATCCCGTACGCCGAGGCGGACGGCATCGCCAAGCTCATCCCCATGGCCCCCAAGATGACCCTGGAAAAGGCCATGCATCTGGAAAAAAAGTTAAAGGCCCTGGAAAACAAGGGCACTCTCTACCAACAGCTTATTTCGGTGAGTAAAAAACTCGAGGGACTTTGTCGGCACGCCTCCACGCACGCGGCCGGCATCGTGATCGGCCAGGCCCCGCTTACGCATTACGTACCGCTTTACAAGGACCCCAAAACCGGTTCGATCGCCACCCAGTACACCATGGATTACCTTGAGGAGTCGGGCCTGGTGAAGATGGATTTTTTGGGACTGAAGACACTGACCCTCATCAACAATACGGTAAGGCTCATCAAAAACCGCGGCATTGAGTTCGATATCAACACCATTCCCCTGGATGATCCCACTACTTTTAAAATGCTCTCTCTGGGCAAGAGTACCTGCATTTTCCAGTTTGAGAGTTCGGGCATGCAAAACATTTTAAAAAGGGCCAAACCCGAACGCCTCGAGGATCTGATCGCCTTGAACGCCCTGTACCGCCCGGGCCCCATGGAAAACATCGACCAGTTCATCAATGGAAAACTGAACTGGACCTCTATTCAATACCCCCTGCCTGAGCTGGAGCCGTTTCTAAATGAGACCTATGGAGTGATTGTCTACCAGGAACAGGTGATGCAGATCGCGCAAAAAGTGGCGGGATTTTCGCTGGGCCAAGCCGATATCCTCCGGCGCGCCATGGGCAAGAAAAAGGTCGACGTCATGGCCGAGCAGAAGGTGAGGTTTGTGGACGGCTCCGTGCGTAACGGGTATACCAAGGAAACGGCGGAAAAATTGTTCGACCTCCTAATTCCCTTCGCCGGTTACGGCTTCAACAAATCGCACGCCGCCGCCTACTCTTTGATCGCCTACCAGACCGCGTATCTGAAGGCCAATTTCCCCAGGGAGTTTATGGCCGCCAACCTCACCAACGAGGTGCACAACACGGATAAGCTGGCACAGTATATAAAGGAAACCAGGGAGATGGGTATTGAAATCCTGGCCCCGGATTTAAACCTTTCGGAAAAAGAGTTTACCGTGGTGGGGGGCAGCATTGTGTACGGACTAATCGGTGTCAAAAACATCGGTGACGCGGCGGTGGACGAAATAGTCAACGAGCGGCTACGGAACGGGAAGTACAGCAGCATCCTGAATTTCCTGGAGCGCGTGAACGGCAAGGTGGTAAACCGCAAGGCGGTCGAGGCCCTGATCCTGGCCGGCATCCTGGACTGCTTCGGCGAAACCAGGGCCTGCCTGTTTCATAACCTGGAGCGGATCATGGAAACTGCAAGCAGGCGCCGCGCTCATAGGGAAAGCGGCCAGGGCCTGTTGTTCGACGACATGGAGTCGGAATCGTTCGAGGCCGGATTTCTGGAAAAGGTCGACGAATGGCCCAAGATGAAGCTCTTGATGGACGAACGGGACAACCTGGGATTTTTCTTCTCCGGCCATCCCCTGGATGATTATGAGGTGCTGATCAAAAAATACACCACGCTCAACCTGGCGGATCTGGAAAACGCAGCCGCGGGGCGCGGTTACTCGCTTATTGCAATGATCAAAACCATCAAGGAGATCTTCTCCAAAACAGGCAAGAGAATGGCGTTCGTTGAGGTGGAGGATAAAAACGGCTCCATGGAACTGGTTGTTTTTTCGGATGTCTTTGCCCGATACCGTGAACTGCTGGAGGAAAACCAGGTTCGCGCGTTTTTCGGTAAGATCGATACCAGCCGGGGCGAGCCGTCCTTCATCGTGGATGAAATACTCCCGCCCTCCAAGATAAAGCACAAGAAGGCCGGCTCGGTTCACATCCGTATCGCGCGTGATTTCCTGAATGAGGACAACTCGTACCAACTCAGGGATTATTTGTTCGACCAGAAGGGCGGCTGTCTGCTGTACTTTCACCTGGCCGGTAACGGCCATAAAAGGGAAAAGGTAATTAAGGCCGCCCCCCAGCTTACCGTCTCGGCGGAGCCCGAGGTTCTGTCCAAATTAAAACTATATCCCCAGGTTATCGATGTTTGGAGTGAATGATTATGATTGATCTGCACACGCATACCTTTTTAAGCGACGGGGTGCTGACCCCCGCGGAGCTGGTACGTAGGGCCGAAGAGGCCGGATACCTTGCCATCGGCATCGCCGATCACGCCGACGCCTCCAACCTGGAGCAGGTTGTCTCCGCAATAGTGCGCTTTTGTCATGAAACCGGAAGGCTGTACCGGCATATCAAGGTGATACCCGCCGTGGAGATCACCCATGTACCGCCGGCACAAATCCCCTCCATGGTGGCCGGGGCACGCGCTTTGGGCGCCCGGCTGGTGATCTGTCACGGCCAGACCATCTGTGAGCCGGTCTACCCGGGCACCAACCACGCGGCCATCACGGCTAAGGTTGATATCCTGGCCCATCCGGGGCTGCTTACGCCTGAGGAGGCGGCCCTGGCCGCCAAGAACAACGTATACCTTGAGCTTACCTCACGGTATTCCCACGGGCTGGCCAACGGCAGGGTGGCAAAGCTGGCTTTGGAACACGGGGCCCGGCTGGTACTCAACTCGGATTTTCACGCACCCGGGGACCTGCACTCCCCCGGGTTGCGTAAAAAGATCGTTCTGGGGGCAGGGCTCACAGAAGAGGATCTTAAACAGATAGAACTTAACATGCGCCAGATTGTTGATACGCTTTTTATGCCGGGTATCGCGGTGTAGGTTGCGGCGGCCGCCTCCCGGGCATTGCCGTTCAAGCAGGCGCAGACGGATTTACGGCGGCGGGCTGCAAGAAGTGGGCCCGAGGCGGCGTTATACAACAGTACGCGGCGACGGGCGGCCATAGGCGTAGGTCTGTGGCCCTGGCGGCGTGGATACGCCGCTACACGATTTTTTAAAAAATATAAAAGCAAAACGCGTTAACCACGCGTATATAGTAAGTAACCATAACCGAATGTTTATCAGAGAATTAACACAAGAGATACGTTACATCAAGGGTATCGGTCCTAAACTTGCCCTGCTTTTCCAGAAACTGGAGATAGCAACCATTGCCGATCTGCTTCTGCGGTTTCCGCGCGCGTATGAGGACAGGAGGTCTATCGGCACCCTTAAGGAAGCCCTGCTGCATAAGAAGATCAATATTATCGCCACAGTGGTCGCCCACGATTACCTGCATACCAGGAAGCAGCCCGTGCTTAAAGTCTACATTCAGGACAGTACGGACAGCGCCTGCCTGGTATGCTTCGGCCGTGAATACCTGAAAAACGTGCTGGTGCCCGGCAAACGCTTTTTTATTTCAGGCGGGTTCATGCTCAGGTTCGGGGAAAAACAAAGCAGCAACTTCGATTTCGAGCCCTACGAAGAGCACGCCCAACGCTTTGAGAAGATACTGCCCGTCTATCCACTGACCGCCGGGCTTACCCAAACCGCATTTTCCAAGGCCGTACGCAATGCGCTGGATGCGTACGGCAAACAGGTGGAGGATGAGCTTCCACAATCTCTCATACAGACATACTATTTTAGCAGCACGGCCGCGGACCTGGCCGCGGTGCATTTTCCCCGGGATGAGAAGAAACTTGAGAACGCGCGCACCCATTTTAAATACACGGAGTTGTTTTACCTGCAGCTTGTAATGGCGCGCCATACCGTCAAAAAAAGCATCACCCGCTCCGGGCGCAGACCTATCGGGCACCGGCTGGCCGCGGGGCTTTTCGCACGCCTCGGCTTCACGCTTACCTCCGACCAGGAACAGGCCGTAAAGGTGCTGAATGATGATATATTCTCTCCCCATCCAATGGCCCGGTTGCTACAGGGGGACGTGGGCTGCGGCAAGACCCTGGTGGCGGTTATCGCCGCCCTCTCCGTGATCGAGGCCGGCGAGCAGGTGGTGTTCATGGCGCCCACCGAGCTTTTGGCCAGGCAGCACGCCACCCACCTGGCGGACCTGCTGGAGCCATTGGGGGTGAAAATCGCCTTTCTCTCCGGCGGCGTCACCGGGGAAGCGCGGCGGCTGCTGCTGGCTGCGGTAGAACTGGGTGAGATCCAGATGATCATCGGCACCCACGCCCTGTATTCTTCCGAAGTCCGCTATAAGAACCTGGGTTTTATAATTATTGATGAGCAGCACCGTTTCGGGGTACGGCAGCGCAAGGCCCTGCTTGAAAAAGGCCCGGCTCCGGACCTGCTCCTAATGACGGCCACGCCCATTCCGCGCAGCCTGGCCCTGACCGTGTTCGGAGACCTGAAAACCGTAACCATAAAAACCAAACCTTTGGGGCGCAAACCCGTGATCACCCACCTGACGCGCGAGGGGCATGAAGACAGGGTGTATGAACGCGTGCGGCGGGAACTGGAGGCCGGTCATCAGGCCTACTTTATCTACCCCCTGATCGCCGATTCGGAAAAATCCGAGTTGAAGGCCGCGGAGAGCATGTATGAGGATTTAAAAAACAGGATTTTTAAGGATTTCCGGGTGGGTCTTATTCATTCCAGGGTACCAGAGGAAGAGGAGCGGGAGACCATGGAGCGGTTCGCCCGCGGGGAGATCCGGATATTGGTCGCTACCAGCGTGGTTGAGGTGGGTGTGGACATCGCAAACGCTACATGCATGGTCATAGAGCACGCGGAGCGTTTCGGCCTGTCCCAACTGCATCAGCTGCGCGGCAGAGTGGGCAGAAGCCGGCTTCAGTCATACGCTTTTTTAATTTACGCGGCGAACATTACCGAAGACGGTATTAAGCGCCTAAAGATTATGATGCAGACAAACGACGGTTTCAGGATCGCCGAAGAGGACCTGAGGATCCGCGGTCCGGGCGCGCTTTTAGGCGCGGAACAGTCCGGCTTCTTCAAACTCAATATAGCGGATCTTTTCTCGGACCTACCCTTGGTTTTTAAGGCCAGGCGGGACGCGGAGCACATACTGCAGAATGACCCCGGCCTGCTTCTGCCCGAACACGCGGTGGTGCGCGAGGTGCTGCACAGGGCGCCCCCTTTCAGGGATGACCTAATCGACGGCGGGTAACAAAAAGGAGAGAACAGAATAATGAGGATAACAGGCGGGTATTACAAGGGAAGAAAAATTTACTGCCCCAAGGGTATCATCCGCCCTGCCATGGACCGCATGCGGGAGTCGCTTTTCGCCATACTGGGCGATCTTTCCGACTGCTCTTTTCTGGACCTGTTCAGCGGGTCCGGCGTGGTGGGCGTGGAGGCGGCCTCACGGGGGGCCGAACCGGTGGTGCTGGTGGAAAAGGACAGGCTGAAGATAACCGCCTTAAAGCGCAATATCAGTTTTATCCATACCGAAATCAGAATCGCGCTTATGCCCGTGGAACAATTTTTAAAACGAAGCGTGAACAGGTACGATTACATTTACATTGATCCGCCCTTCAACATGCCGGGTAAAAGCGGAGTGCTGCAGACTATTTCATCGAGCAATATTTTTTCCGGCCGGGGCAGGATAATCATCCACGTACCCAGGGAAGAAAAACTGCCGGAAAGCGTTGAGAACCTGTGCGTAACCGACACCAGGCATTACGGCGGGTCGGTGTTGTTATTCTATGATCTTATAAACGGGCTGCGGCCGCCGGGTGTCAGCGGTCGGTAATCTCCAGCCACCGGATGAAGCGTTTTTCCAATGTAAGCGGCTCTATTTGCCCGGAGGTGTTCTCTATCTGCCGCTCCCGATCTTCAAACTCAGTATATGTGATATTGAAAAATGAGAGTATACTTTTATCATCGGGATCCATATTCCTCCACCGCTAAAAACTCATTGGTATCATAGGGGTGAACATTGCATGTTTTGCAGCATTACCCTTATTAGATAATATATTACATTTTAGTTTTTTTTCAGTGGTTTTTTTTATGGTTTTCTTTGTTTTTATCGGGAGAACCTTGAATAAATCGGATGAGTGTAGTATATTGTTCGGTGATTGAACAATAATGTTCTTCACTACATACTCATCACTTATATAAGGGAGCATGTTACGGCTGCGCCTTATTTAGGATGAAGCAACCACTCACATACAGGATAAACATTGTTTAATTTCCTGGATGCCGTCGGCAAAAATGAAAAACGGCCGCTATATGGACGTAAACATCATGTTTTTTTATTATGACGCATACGAATAAGCAATCTTTGAGGTACCCATGAAAAAAGCACTTATTACCGGGGTTACCGGCCAGGATGGCGCGTATCTGGCGCAATTTCTCCTCCGGAAGAATTATATGGTTCACGGCATCAAACGGCGTTCTTCTTCATTCAACACGGAAAGAATCGATTCCCTCTACCAGGACCCTCATGAAAAAGATGTCAAATTCCATCTGCATTACGGCGATCTCACCGATTCCACCAATTTGATCAGGATCATTCAGGAAGTGCAACCGGACGAGATATACAACCTCGGCGCCCAGAGTCATGTCAAGGTTTCCTTTGAAACCCCCGAATACACGGCCAACGCGGACGCCGTCGGGACGCTTCGCTTACTGGAAGCAATTCGGTTGCTGGGACTCTGCGATCGTGTAAAATTATACCAGGCATCCACGAGTGAGTTGTACGGGAAAGCACAGAGAATACCCCAGAATGAACACACGCCCTTTTATCCGAGAAGCCCTTACGGCGCCGCCAAACTCTATGCGTACTGGATTACGGTGAATTACCGTGAGGCCTACTCCATTTTCGCGGTAAACGGGATCCTCTTTAACCATGAGAGTCCTGTTCGCGGTGAAACCTTCGTGACCAGAAAGATCACCCGGGCCGCGGCCAGGATTAAATACGGTTTACAGGAAAAATTATTTCTAGGTAATCTGAACGCCGAGCGCGACTGGGGTTTTGCGGGTGATTATGTGGAAGCCATGTGGTTGATGCTGCAACAAGACAAACCGGCCGATTTTGTAATCGCAACCGGTGTCAGCACTTCTGTAAGGGATTTTACCACAATGGCCTTTAAACAGGCGGGTATTACACTACGATGGCAGGGAAAGGATTCGGAGGAAAAAGGTGTAGACCAGGACACCGGCACTGTTCGTGTCGTGATCGATCCCAGGTATTTCCGGCCTACCGAGGTTGATGTATTAAAGGGAGACCCGTCCAAAGCCAGGCGGGAATTAGGCTGGCGGGCTAAAACCTCTATTGACGAGCTTATAAAAATGATGGTTACGTATGATCTGGAAAGTACAAAGAAAGAGGTCTATTTGAAAGAAGGCGGATTTCCGATTCAAAATAGACATGAGTGAGTTATGAAAAAAAATAACAAAATTTATCTAGCGGGTCATACAGGGCTTGTGGGATCAGCTATATTCAGGGAACTTACATCACAGGGGTATGGAAATATTATTTGCAGGGATTTCGGTGAACTGGACCTCAGGGACCAGGCGGCGGTCAATGACTTTTTTAAACAAGAAAAACCGGAGTTTATTTTTTTAGCGGCCGCCAGGGTCGGCGGCATCTACGCCAACTCAATAAAAAAGGCCGAATTTTTTTATGACAATATGTGTATCGCCCTGAATGTCATTCACGCGGCATACACATATGGCGTGAAAAAGCTCCTTAACCTGGGTTCTTCATGTATCTATCCTCGTCTTGCCCCTCAGCCGTTAAAAGAGGAATACCTGTTAACCGGTCCGCTGGAACCCACCAACGACGCGTATGCCATCGCCAAAATCGCCGCCATAAAAATGTGCCGATTTTATAATGAACAGCACGGCACGGACTTCATTTCAGTGATGCCCACGAACCTTTTCGGCATCAACGACAACTTTGACCTTGCGACATCCCATCTAATTCCTGCACTGATACGGAAAATGTACGAGGCAAAACTTCACAACACGGCGGTTACCCTTTGGGGGGACGGCTCACCGTATCGTGAATGCCTCTATGTGGATGACCTGGCTCAGGCGGTTATATTTCTTATGCGAAACTTTTCCTATAAGGATATCGGTGAGTTTATTAATATCGGTACGGGCAAGGATTTACAAATCAAAGAAATCGCCACCCTTGTAGCCGAGGTGGTCGGGTATGCGGGACCGATCTCTTGGGATACATCCAAACCAAACGGTATGCCGCGCAAACTGCTTGATGTCTCAAAGATAAACGGATTGGGTTGGAAACCTGAAGTTACATTACGTGAGGGAATTCATAGAACATATGAGTGGTATAAAAATAGTCATAAAAATGAATGCTAAAATATTTTAAAATATTCTCAACAGGATGATAAAAAAATATCTTAGAAATATTCAAAATATTTTTCTCTCAAAATTCACATGGATTTTACCCCAATATAAAATACGCGGTGCCCGAACATATTATCATCATCATCTTATTGAATTGAAATTTCCCAATAAAATCAAAGGAAAATTAGATATTTATTATAAAAAATTGCTGGCAATTCTTGAAATACAGTTAGAGAAAAAGCAATCATTTTCAATCATCAGGGTCTGTGATGGTGAAGCATATTTCTTACAAGGAAGGGATATAGGCAATATAAAAAAAAGACATCTACTTAATATGGAAATAAAAGCAATTAATTTGGAGGAATGGCTTATTAAATTAAAAGCGAATGATCTTATTGCTTTTGATATAAGTTATAAGTTACGAAAATTGACATTACGGCTGTTTCCTGAGAATATAAAAATAAATAGATATTTTCCTTTTGATGTCATTTACGCCGCAGTGGCGACACGGAAGTTATTTACAATCATTAAAAATTATAAGGTTGGGATCATAGGTGCTCAAACAAAATTATCTGTGATAGAGAAATTAATAAAGTGTCCTGAATATCAACAATATTTGGGAATAAGCCAATTCCATCATTACCTGGGAATTCCTGAAAAAGGCTCTTGTGATAATGTGGATAATATACAGAATATTATTGCCAACCAAATAAAACAACATAATCCCCAATGCGATATCTATCTTATTGGAATGGGCATCTCCAAATTATATATTCAATCAGAACTCGCAAAATTATTCAATAAGATATTCCTTGATATTGGTTGCGGTGTTGATGCAATAGCAGGAATAATTCCCAATGATCGTCCCTTTTTCGGAAACTGGATTAATTATCGAATGGCCACATATAATTATTCGAATATTGATATACTCTCTAAAAAGAATCCATACATTAAAGATACAATTATGTATATATGACTTTTTCGCTTAATATTAGATCATTTATTTCCTCTGCCAGATTTCATTTACGTATTCTTTGCCGTTAGCGGGCTTTTTTTCTTTATTTGAACGGTAGTATTTATTTCTAATACTTCCTATTAATTTAAATTCATTTTCCAGCACTTGCCGCCAATATACATAACTAGGTTCGTTTGATTTCATTCTATCCTTACTTCGTTCGTCAAGTAAAATATAATCTACATTATATTTTTTAAATAAAAGCGACATCTCCTGATATGAATTCATCTTTTTATTGATGAATATTTCCAGATATAATTTCGGATTGGGAAGCGCCCACATGGATTCATAAGAGGTAAAAACCCTACTATTCGTGTTTTTAATGATATCCCGCAGGTTTTCCGAGTATTTTTCATACGCCTGGGTCTGACCGTAATTACTGTAAGTATCGGAGATAACCTTAAAGGTCAATCCACCAAAAAAAACGGTTAATACGCACAGTGCAAGAATCTTTACGGATATTGTTTTAAAAGTGGCAAACGAGAACGAAACCACAACGGCAAATTGAATAAAGATCGGAATCATTATATTGTCCACATATCTTCCTTCGCCGTCTCCCCTGAAGGCGGTAATGAGGATAAAAACAACGATAATAATACAATTAATAACAGACAATTCCTTTAAAAAGGATTTATTTTCCGTGTTCTTGCTTCTTAAAAAATAAAACATGGATATAAGTACGGTTGAGATTAAAATTATACCATGGATAATCAGGATACCGTTTGTAAAGCCGTACCAGAATAAGCGTAATAATGAAACCGGATAATTTCGTATAGCCGTGCCTTCTGAAATATCTTTTGTCTGAAACCCTGTGCCTGTCAACATTGGAATGAAGTTGTCCCAATTGAAAATCAGGGGTAATAAAAAAAATAAAAACAAGGAGAGTGAAGTATATAAAGCGGAAAACAGAAATATTCTTAGTGATATTGTTTTTTTCACTAATAAATAGAGCATTAATACGCCGAAACAAGCGAGCAAGGCGATTCCATTCCAGTAGATTCCGCATGAGAATCCCGTTATAGCGGCCGCAAAATACAGAAAATAATTCTTTTTTTCTCTTGTATAGGTTGTGACAAAAAGCAAAACCAATACGATTAAGGACATAAGAATAAAATCAGGACGTCCCAGAAAATAATAGTATCTTATTTTTGGAACCAGTAGGAGCATAAGAAAAAAAATTATAAAAAAAAGCGGAGAAAATTTAAACTTTTTTCCGAAACGGAAAACGGAAATCAGAATGATTATTGCAGCCACTAAATTAAAAAATCGCAAGCCTGTTATATTCTTGCCGAACAGGGAAATTGATGAATACATCAAAGCCTTATACACAGGCTGCATGGATACGCTGTAATAATCATGTTCAGTGACATGACGAATATCTTTGGTATCGGCGTCTGACCAAGCGAGTGAATATGAAGCGTAAAACATTTCATCTCTACTGATTGCTTCCGAGTCATTGAGTAAAAACCAGGCGATTACAAACAATAACAACAGCGCCGCGAAAACAAGATACTGTTTATTGGTATGGTTTAATATATTCATGCCGGTTCCTTGTTATGCGGTGGAAATCCGCGATGTGTTATTAATAGATAAATAATAATTAGAACAGGATTAACATTACCATATTAGATGAACTATGTCAATTTAGCGGCAATAATCTTTATATCGGATAGGGAATGAGTAATACCCCTTTAATAAGCATCAATATAACCACCTATAACCGCGCGCACTTGCTGCCCCGCTGCATTGATTCCGTGCTCAGGCAGACATACCCAAACCTTGAAATTATCATTGTGGACGACTGCTCAACCGATGACACTGAGAATGTCGTACAGCGGTATATAAGAAAAGATACGCGTATCAAATATATCGGCCACGTTAAAAACCTGGGGAATGCGTATACCAGGAATACCGCATTACGCAACTGCAAAGGGAAATATATAGCCTTTTTAGATGACGACGACGAATGGATAGATGACGATAAATTAAAAAAACAAGTGGGTGTATTTGAAGAATATCCTCATTCCAACCTGGGAATTGTGTGCAGTAACGTGCGGTTTATTGGAAAAGGTAAAAGCAGAATTGAAAAATTATCTCTGCCCGTTGATATGAAAAAAGCCATTTTAAAGGGCAATAGTATCATTCACAATTCCACGGTATTGACGACACGACGGATATTACAGAAAGTAGGGGGATTCGATATAAAGTTAAAGCGCGGCATAGACAGTGATTTTTACCGGAACTGTATCCTCAGATTCGGATATCGAGTAATCTTGTTGCCGGATATCACTACAAACTATTATGAAGAAGGCCCTGACCGAATTACGCTTTTACACTCGAAAAATTCAATTATTAAGCATATACATTCCAATCTTTATTGCATTAAAAAGTATTTTCGTTATTTTTTAAAATACCCATTGATCCTAATCTACAGGTTTTTACGAATAACAAAGGCATTATTTGTACTGCTGCGCGCTTATATGTAACGCGCACATCACGTTCTTTCAGGCGGATGTATGAGCACAACACAAACAAAAATAAATAAAAGCATTGCAAACGCAAGCTGGGTCTCGCTCTCTCTTATTTTTGCCCGTTTATTGAATCCCATCAGCTCCGCCATCCTCGCGCGGCTTCTGGATTCCACGGCCTTCGGCATCATCAGCATCATCCAGATTTTTATGATTGTAATAGATATTTTCAGGGATATGGGTATAACAAAATCACTACTTGTATACCAGGGAAACGAGATCGAAGAGTTCAGCAGTACCGCTTTTTATGCGGTTCTGACAGGCGGAATTTTCTCTGTTATTGTATTATGGTTTATATCACCCTTTGTTTCCTCATTTTTTAATGAGAATATATTGGAAATTATCATCAAAATAGCGGCTGTCCGCATGCTGTTTTTCTCACTTCAGAATATACCCGAGGTTCTTATTCAGAGACAGGGGAGATGGATTCTTTACTCAATCTTAAATATGACGGCACCGATAGCAACCTCAATCAGTACCGTAGTACTTGCTTTCTGCAATTTTGGCGTGTGGAGCATAATTTATGGTACGATTATCGGATCACTGCTTAAATTGATCCTTATGTATATTCTCTTTCCCTGGAAACCAAAGCTCTATTTTAATTTCAAACAATTCAGGGAACTTTCAGGATACGGCAAATGGGTAATCGGATATAATCTTCTTACCTTTTTTGTGGATACGGCCGACAATGCCTATCTGGCACGCTTTCAAGGCGCCGCTAACCTGGGGTATTACTCATTGCCCTATTCATGGATCACCTACCCCAACAGGTATATTTTATATGCCATACAGAGAACAACCTTCCCGACCTTAAGCGGAGTCAAAGAAAAACAAGAACAAAAAGAGATTGTAATAAAAATAATCGGATTAATTTCTTTTATTATATTCCCTATCTTCATGTATTTGATTTTCAATGCCCATTATTTTGTATTGACTGTCTTCGGAGAAAAATGGATACGGTCAATCGAGATAGTACGATGGCTTTCAATTTATGGTATACTCCGTGGAATAAATGAATTTACCTGCAGCTTTTTTATTGCCACAAAAAAGGCCAAGTTTGGCGTTATTCCGCAGGTTGTTTCAATTGTTTTTATTATTGGCGGCTTTTTAATTAGCTGGGGACAATGGGACGCGGTGGCAATCGCCGTTCTTTTTACCTCTGCCATGGCAACAAGAGTACTGGCAACGGTATTTATTTTTATAAAATTCTACGCAATGAATATGCTGAAGCTTTTTTTCTCCATATTATCCGGGATTATTCCTTCCCTACTCGCCGCATTTTCCGGCCTTCTTATTGCGGAATCCACGACATTTAATATCTATATTAAATTCGGACTAAGCTTATCTATTTTTCTTATATTATATTTATTCTTATACAGCGGTGTTAAATACAAGAATCCGTTCAAGCTGTATTTACCGTCCACGTGGAAAGCGATAATAAAACAGTATATAAAAAAGTAACCCGGAGATCCGTTATTATAGATAATATGAACAAGAAAAAGATATTTTTAATCGCCGGGGCAAGACCCAATTTTATGAAGATTGCGCCCCTGTATCATGCTCTAAAAAAACAGAAATGGGCGGAGACGCTCATTGTAAATACCGGACAACACTATGACCTCAATCTCTCGCAGTCCTTTTTTGACGACCTCGGCCTCCCACATGCGCATATCAATTTGAACATCGGTTCCGGAACACATGCCGAACAAACGGCCGGCATTATGATTGCGTTTGAAAAACTGATAACCGGGTCCCGTCCGGACCTTGTTATTGTGGTGGGAGATGTCAACTCTACCCTGGCCTGCTCCATTGCCGCGAAAAAATGTAATATCAAAATCGCGCATCTTGAAGCCGGACTCCGCTCGTTCGATATGAGTATGCCGGAAGAGATCAACAGAATAGTAACGGACGCGCTTTCCGACATCCTCTGGACACCGTCTCCCGACGCGGACCTGCGGCTGAGGAAAGAAGGGAAAAGCGAGAAAAGTATTATTCAGGTTGGGAATATTATGATCGACTCCGTTCGTATGGTACTCCCAAAATTAAAGGGCGATAAGACTTTAAAGACATTGGGACTGATAAAAGGAAGATACGGGGTTGTTACCCTTCACCGGCCGTCCAATGTTGATGGAAAAGAAACGCTTACTAAAATTTGCCAGTCACTTATCAATATCTCAAAGACACACCCACTGGTTTTCCCGCTTCATCCACGGACAAAAAAACAACTTATTGAATTCGACCTATTTGAAAAACTGAATAAAATCAGCGGTATTTTACTATTAGAACCACTGAATTATATCGGCTTTTTGAATATCATTATACATTCATATTTTGTCATAACCGACTCCGGCGGTGTTCAGGAAGAAACCACATACCTTAAAATTCCCTGCTTTACCCTACGCCCCAATACCGAACGCCCGATCACCATCGAACTGGGTTCCAATAAGCTTTCCACAACAGAGACGATCGAAACCGATATCGCACGTATTGACCCGGCGTATTATAAACGGAGGGGAATACCCCCTTTATGGGACGGCAAAACCGCCCCGCGGGTCGTTGCCTCGATAAAAAAAAATATTTTCAGGAACATTCAAAAAGGTTAAATTATCACAATGCACGATTACGACCTTGTGTCCGTTTGTCTTGCCACTTATAATCGTTCGCATTTGCTTAAACAGGCGATCGAGAATATATTATCTCAAACATATCGCCGATTTGAACTTTTTGTGGTAGACGACGGATCAAATGATAATACGGAATCAGTTGTAAAACACTATCAAAAAAAAGACAAGCGGATCTTCTATTGCAGGCATGATACGAATAAGGGACTGGCAGCCGCGCGCAATACGGCGATCTCCCGCGCCAAGGGCAGGTATTTTACCTTTATTGATGATGATGACGCCTGGGATAAGATATTTCTTTCACACTTTGTAAAAACTGCATCCAATTATGACGATAATTGGTGCTTCTGTTGCGGAACGGATTATACAAATAACCTGGGAAATCATATCCGTTATATTCCTAAATTGAACGGCCCTCTTAAAGAATATATTAAAAAGGGCTATACACCACCTGTTGCTGCTCAATTCTATTTTCTATCGACTGTAAAGAAGGCCGGCGGTTATACGGAAGAAATTAAAAGCGGAGTGGACCATGACCTCTGGCTTAAGCTGGCTTTTCATGACATCAACATTTACGGTGTCCCCAAAGCCCTGGTGCATCCCAACACTAGCGCCGAGGTATCGCGGATTACCTTTAGTGACAAACGTTGGCTTGAGATACAACGGTCACTTGTAATCTGGAAAACCGATATTGTGCTTCATTTTGGAGTCCGTTTTTTTTATCATTTTAGAAGGTGTTATTATTTCGGCAGGCAAAGAAGGCAGTTTATTATTTTTTTAAAGCAAAAAACCATTAACCAGGCGATAGTAAGAAGACTTTTCCGTGCGTTCCGCGAGATGCCTTTTAAAATCGAATTCTTTAAAGAATCATTATTTAAATTATGGATGTGGTTTTGTTATAGAAACAGGAAATATATAACGTTGAAAACCCCTCATTCATTTCCTTCATTCAGGTAATATGATCTACATTATCCTTCCCACGCATAAAAAAGTTCCGACCACAAAACTGTTCTTACACAGCATCCATAAACATTTACAGGAAAACTATCTAATTATCATGATTGACGACGACGCCGATCATGAGAGCAGTAAGGCGTTCGGATCGGATAAAAATATTATTATCATAAAGGGAAATGGTAATCTCTGGTGGGGTGGCGCGATCAACGCCGGTATTGATTACCTTTTTACTCGGTTGGATCCAAAACTTGATGACATCTGTGTTTTTGCCAATAACGACGTGCAAATAACTCCAACCACCTTTCCGGTGATTGCCGCAGCCTTGCACAAAAATAAAAACGCGCTCTACCACCCGCGTGTTCGAAACCAAAAGGGAGGGGAGGTATCCGCGGGTTCCAAAGTAATCACCTGGTTTCCCTACATCTCAAAACATCCCAAAGGTTTTACTTCCGAGTTTGCGCGAATTGATCTGGCAACGGCCCGGTTTTTATGTTTCACCGTACAGACCCTACATAAAATCGGCAGGATCAGCCAAAACCTGCCCCACTACGGCGGCGATAATGATTTTTCTTTACGGGCGAAAAAAATGGGTATCTCCACTTTTCTGTTACGCAACGCCGTGTGCACACTGGATGACAGGGAAACCGGATTAAGCGGCTCCAATATTATGTCCGTATCCGCTCTTTGGAAATCCTTAATTTCCACCCGATCTTCGGTTAATATTAAATACAGGTACCGATTTGTGTATAATTACTTTCATTGTCACTTCTTTTCGATCATGGTTGTGTTCTCAATGACAATTACGCTTTTTATAAAATATATACGGAATATACTCCTTAACAGGTAACATAGGAATTTTTACTTTTCAGGCCCCGACGCGTATGTCGATATCCCCTTCAGCATAACAATCCCTTCCCTATATTTTTCACGAATAGTTATTTTTCTTTTCAGGCATAATTCAAAAATATATCTCAAATAATTGAATCCCGATAAATGGGTCAGCGGATATCCCCCACCGAAACGGGGATTAAAATCAATACAGAAAAGCTTCCCCGATTTGTCCCGAATGATATCAGCATCCATATTACCTACATGCTTAAATACGGCGCTGATATTTCTTGCCAACTGTTCCAATTCCGGCAGGTATACTGATCGCGCTTTATCGGTCTCCCCCGCGCGCATTAAAAGTTTCTCACGGAAAGCGGCGTGCAGGAAATTGCCTTCCAAATCATTAAACACATCCATTCCTATCTCTACGCCGTCGATATATTCCTGCGCCATATACTCATCCGTAAAATAAAATCCCAGTTCGTCAGTTGATCCGATTATTTTTTGATCCACGCTTCCGCTTCCCCGCCTTTTTTTCAGTACCAGTGGAAACGCGACACCCTCGGCCGGTAAGGAAAAAAATGATTCAGGCATCGCAATCCCGTTATTTTTGCAGAATATATAATTCTTCTCTTTATCAAGGCAGGCATCAATTACGCTAGGACCAGATATAATTATTTCTGTTCCCTTTGTCCTGAACAATTGTTTTTTTCCGGCCAGAACAGGTAACTCAAAATCCATCAGGGGGATGATGATCTCAATATTATTTTCAACACATTTTTTTAGAAGAATGTCCGCGTATTTTTTCTCGTCATCCAACACACGCGGAGTGATAAAGTGGCGCACAATTTCCGACACATGGAATCCCGCGGTATCGCGGGAGGTGTCGCACACAAAAATATTCAGATTATATTCCCGCCGCAATTCCAGGGCATATTCCAACAGGTAAGTTTTTCGTCCTATGTTTGTAAACAGTACATTCATTTGGTCTTGGCCACACTCTCCACCACCGCCAACGCTTTTAAGGCCAACTTATCCCTGGCAAAGTCGGCAAGCGCGAGCTTACGCGCGTTTTTCCCCATGGCTTTGAGTTCTCTTTTATTTGTATGCATGAATATAATTTTATCTACGTATTCATGCAAATCGCAAAGCTTACAACCGTAACCAATTTTGTTTTTTTCAATCAGGTCTTTGTGCCATCCCGAATAATTCAACAGAATCGGATTTCCCGCGGCGAGAGCGTCAAAAAATTTATTTGCCGAGTTATGCTCCAATACAGGGATATTGGTGATGGTTGAAAGCGAAACATCGCAGGCCGCCAGGTATTCCGGAAGTTCGGATTTTGCCACGGCGCCGATAAAATCGATGTTTTTTATTTTTAGTTCTTCGATTCTTTTTAATAAGCCGGCCTGTTCACTGCCGTGGCCGATGATCGCAAATCGGATATCAGATATATGTTTTAACCGCAGCGCCGCTTCAATAATAAAATCCACATTATGAATCCAGCCCAGGGAGCCCGCGTATAAAAAAACGGTCTTTACACCCCAACCGTATTTTTTCCTGATTCGTGCGCCGTTGATATCCGGACGAAACAGATCAATATCGGCGCAGTTGGGAATAATACTTATGCTTTTTTTGTTATCACGGCATACCGCTTTTACACCATAATACATGCCGGGAGATAGAACAATAAGCGCGCCCGCTTTTTTATAAATCTTTTTTTCAAACTTCTGAAATGCTTTTATGATATGTTTATTTTTAAGCACTCCCATCTCTATGGGAACACGGGGCCATTGGTCTCTAATTTCAAAAACAAACGGGATTCGTTTACACATTTTTCCGATAAGGGCCGGCAATCCGACCGTTAACGGGGTGCTTGTGGCGTAGATAATGTCGTACCGGGAATGAAAAAGGATATACAGCGAGCATAAAAGGGCGAACATACAAAAGGAGACCATCCTCTGCATAAAACTCATGGACTGCTCGTATTTAAAATTACATATCACAACCTCAAGGTCCTCTATCATCACCTTGGAAAATAACTTCCCCCTGGCCGCTGCAAGGTACTCAGGGTTTATCTGTGCTTTGCTGGCCAATACCGTAACCTTGTGGCCGGAAGCCCGCCAGTATTTGGCGAACTTATACGCCCTGATGCCGCCGCCGTAGGAAGGAGTTCCGAAATATTGAAAAATATAGAGAATATTCATTTATAAATATAGGTTGCCGGTACCGCCGGTATTTATAATTAATCCATTGCTTAAATTTTCATCGTAATAATATTGCACACTTCTGATATTATAGATGGGGTCAACCAGGACACCGGTTTCCTTTAAAAATCGCGTAAAATATTCGTTTTGAGTCACGCCTCTCTGTCCGTATGTTCCGGCAAACCGGTCGTCGATTAAAAGGTTTTTGATAGCGCCCTTATCTAAAAACTCTTCCGCGGCTTTCAGGCAGCGTTCCTTTTTTCGTGATACGGAAATCCCGATAACTTTAACATCGGACCCCAGCTCATGCAAGGCGGCCGTGATCCCCAGAGCCGTTGTTCCCGTGCCATAAGGCAGCAGAATCCATTCAATTGCATGCAGTTGCTTATTCTCACCCATAATTTTTATAAAAAGATCTTTATACGCACGCAAACCCTCGATTGTGTGTCCGCCGCCGGGAATCCACAAAAAATCGGCATATCGTGTTTTATAGTTCTCAATGAAGTCGTAAGCGTCTTCATTGGAAACAAAATTCAGTTTGGCGCCCATTTTTTCTGAAAAGCGCAGATACGGATATTCGGTTTCCATATTCTCACGATGCTCATCACATATGATTATCAGGTGCACGGGTACGCCGTTCTTCACGCCCCAATACGCCGCGGCCATACAATGACTGGAATAAACCGATCCCATGGTGATAATTCCCTTTGGTTTTGGCCCGTTTAAAATATACCGCAGTTTTCTCAGTTTATTTCCGCCGACCGTATTGCAGATACGGGTCTCATCCAGAACCCAAAGAGACTGATGAATTTTAGTTAGATAGTATGTATCTTGTACGTTTTCCATTCAAGCCAGCAATCGCATGTAGTCTTTAATTAATTGTCCGTCCATGCCCTTGAAAGAGGACAGGTGCAATGTGTTCCGCGGGAAAAAGATGGAAATCGCGGTAAGCACGATTATTTTTATATCCACCCAGAAACCTTTATTATTTTTATACCATAGTTCAAGCCCGCCCTTTACGGGCATGATTTTATGTGCGTATATATGCTTTGCCTGTTCCGGTTTTTGAGAGAGAAACCTTTCCTCATCCCGAAAAAACAAAGAACCCAAACCTGTCAAGCCCGGTTTGTTATCCAGATAAACATGATCTCTAATTCCATCCGGATATTGATTAAATCCGTCCTCCATCAATGGTCTGGGGCCGACGATCGAAATGTCCCCTTTAAGCATATTAAACAGCTGCGGAAGCTCATTAATTTTTGTCTTGCGTAAAAACCTGCCCACAGACAGCACCCTCGGATCTCCATTGTAGGTGATACCGCCCTCCAGTTCACTGTTCCTGCGCATGGTTGTGAACTTATAAATGATGAATTTTCTATTATTCAATCCAATGCGTTCCTGCCGGTAAAAAACCTCCCCTTCCCCGGTGAATTTCAAGACCAGCATTATAATCAAAAAAAAAGGCACTAAAATAAGTAAGCCCGAAAACGAAACAAGAATGTCGAACATCCGTTTGAAAAATGCGTATACCATATCTTTACCTATGAAACCGTTCTGACACTACTGGGTATATTTACTATCCTGTCTTCCAGCCATTGCGCGGCCTCGAGTCTGTATGTTTCGCACTCCTTATACATGGCAAGGGTATTCAGCAGCCGCCAGCAGGGCCGGGTCATAACGCCATTGTCATTGGAGTATTTCAGGAAAGCATCCCTTTGCCCGCGGTCCTTGAGGATTATAGCGTTCAGCCAGTAATTGGAGCGGCATTCCGCGGGCTCGGCCACAAAGGTAACCGGGGTATTTTCAAAATACTCCCTATACATCATCGCCAGCGCCCGTTTATTTTCCAAATACCGGTCGAGCGACTCCATCTGGGCGCAGCCCAGCGCCGCGTTTATATTGGGCATTCGGTAGTTAAAGCCGATTTCATCGTGTACATACTCCCAGGCATGCGGTACCTTGGCCGTTGTGGTAATATGTTTGGCCCTGAGGGCAAGTTTGTTATCATCGGTCACCAGCATGCCCCCGCCGCCCGTGGTGATTGTCTTGTTGCCGTTAAAACTTAAAATACCTATTTTGCCAAACCTGCCGGTATGTTTTCCTTTATACCGGCTGCCGATCGATTCGGCCGCGTCTTCGATTACCGGGATGCCGTACGCGTCACATGCCTCTTTTACGATATCAACCCTGCACGGATGCCCGAAGATGTGCACGGGAACACAGGCAGCAATGCGTTTTCCCGTATTCTTATTATAGCAATTTCCGTCGTCTTTCCGCGATACCTTATCCTGTAGAAATTCGGCCAGCTTGTCCGGGTCCAGACCCAGCGTTGCTTTCTCCACATCCAGAAACAACGGCTTGGCCCCGCAGTAGGCAATGGCATTGGCCGTACCGACAAAGCTGAGCGCCTGGGTCAGGACCTCATCGTCCCTGCGCACACCTATAAGCCTTAGGGCAACCTGCAACGCGGCCGTGCCGTTTACCGCGGCCACGGCGAACCCGCTGTCTATGTAATTTTGAACCATTGCCTCGAATTCATTTACGTACTCCCCTACCGAAGAAACATACCCGCTGTCTATACAGTCGTTCAGGTATTTTTTTTCATTGCCGGAAAATACGGGGACATGCAGGGGGATAAACCCATCGGTATGAAAGGCCCGCCTGATTGTGGAGATAACGTCTTTGAATAAATTATCCTGCATGGCAACCTAAGAAAGATCGGGGGATGTATTGTAATAGGCCGGGTTGTCGAAATCGCTGATAACGCCCTGCTTGAAAATACGGACAAATTCCTTTACCGATCTCTCGGCATCATACTCGCGTTTTACCCTCACCGTCTTGTGCACCTTGGTGAAATCGACCTGGTAATCCCTGAGATCACCGCCTTCTTTCACGATGTTTATTTTTATTTCCGGCAGATGTTTTTTTACCGCCTCCGCGATTTTAATCTTCTGGTAATTTTCACCGGGGAATCCGATGTTATACACATTATTTTTTATATTATCAAAATCAGCGAGTAATGCCAGAAGGATTTTTGCCAGGTCCCACACATGCACGTATGGTCGATAGGAAAGCGGTAAAAAAATATCCAAAAATTTATTCCTGTATCCGTTCATGGCGAAGTCGTTCACCGTCAGATCGAAGCGTATCCTGGGAGAAACGCCGTACACGGTAGACAGTCTGCCGATCAGCCAGTCCGGACCGTTTTTACACTCCATGAGATATTTCTCCACATTCACCTTGGTTTCTGCGTAAAGCGATAACGGTTTTAAAATGGTGTTCTCGTCGGCAAGCTCGCTCGCAACGCCGTAATTCGAGCAGGTGGAAAGGAACACAAAACCCTTTACCCCGTTCCGACCGCACATATTAATCAGGTTGATGGCGGCATCCTGGTTTATTTGTTTGGTAATTTCGGGGAACAGCTTACTGGCCGGATCGCCGACAACCGCCGCCGCGTGTATGACATAATCAACGTCCTTGACGCATTCGTTCATAAGCTTCTGATCGCGGATATCGCCTTTTATAAATTCATAGCGCGGATCATTATAAAAAAATACGGGGACCCTTTTATCAAACCATAACGCGTCCACAACCCGCACCTGATGATTATGCTGTAATGCCATTCCGGTGAGCACAGAGCCCACGTTTCCGGCCCCGCCCGTAATCAATAATTTCATTCAATCCTCCAATTGCATTATGTAAACAGCCGCCTGCACCCGTAGCAATATCGCCCGCCTCCGGTTTTATTTATTTCAAGAAGTCGGGGCTCCGTACATACCATACGTAATTCATGGTAGTGTTCATTATTATACACATCCATGAATGTATTATTCACGATCGAACCCATTTTTATCCTCTCTTTGTCCCTCGCGTACGCGTTTTCATGACGATGCCAACAACAAGGGACCACGTCACCGTCATAAAGGACTACGCCGCTGAAATAAGGCCAAAAGCACAAAGGCAGTCTGTGTTTACTCCTTGCCGCCGGTTTTTTCGAAGATCGGGGTCTTATCCACGGCTGTTCCGAACCGCGTTTGAACGTAAGTTTGTCTACACCGATTTCTTTACAGAACTGTATAACCTTATGTTTTTCATGAAGGTTATGCTTAAACAAGAGCGACTGGATCTCAATAAAAGGTGCCTTCATATGTAATTCACGCCGTATTGCAATGAATTTTTCAATATTTGTTTTTACTAGGTTGATCGAGCCGCCCACCCGTGTTTTACCGTATGTTTCCTGGCTGAACCCGTCCAGGGCGATGCTGATCCAATTTACGCCACTTTGGATTATTTCTTTGATTTGAACATCCTTTAATATTACGCTCATGTTGCTGACAAAAAAGGTATTTAATTTCTTTTTATGTGCGTAAGCGCACATC
>CAZWYY010000011.1:0-14381 GCA_964638895.1 uncultured Spirochaetaceae bacterium
CTGCACCGGCAACTCCTGCCGCAGCCAGATGGCGGAGGGCTGGGCCAGGGCCTTGCACGCGGAAATGCTGGAAGCCTATTCCGCCGGCATAGAGAAACACGGGCTTGATCCCTTTGCCGTCAGGGTCATGGCCGAAGCGAGTGTGGATATTTCAGGGCACAAAAGCAAACTCACCTCCGAGCTTCCCGTAACCGAGTTCGATTATGTGGTAACGGTCTGCGACAATGCGTATGAAAACTGCCCCTACTTCCCCGCCCGAACAAAAATCATTCACCATAATTTCGACGATCCGCCCCGCCTGGCACAAGCGGCAAAAAGCGAGGACGAAATCCTGGAGATATACCGGCGCGTTCGAGACCAGATAAAAGAGTTTGTGCGGAATATAACGAACGAACTCACGTTGGAAGAAAAAGCCGATCATTTTTTTTTCTAAAAAAGACTGAGAAGGAAGCCCCTTTTTCACTCCTTTAAATCCACATTTTTAAATAAAGACTTCCTTCTCACTTACGGTGGGTTTATACATTCCTACTTTTTTAAATACATAATTCGCCTATAAACATGCTATTAATTACAAAATAAGAAAATATGCTGAAGTTACTTTTTTCTGACATTTTTCTACCTTGCATTCATTATGCTCAATCCGCTACTCTCTGCATGCTTTCCAGCGGCAGCGTATATTTGCAATAATCTTCCAGACCTCCCGGGAAATGTATAATGCGCCTGAATCCCAAAAGCTCAAGTTTTTCCACGGCCAGTTCAGCCGTATTACTGAACATATTTTCTCCATAGACAATCAACAGCTCTTCCTTGGAGAGTAATGCCGGGGCCAGGATTTCAATAGCGGGCGTTGGTATGGAGACAGCCCCGGGAATATGCCCGTCCCTGAAGTGATGTATCGGCGTGACGTCTATCAATTTAAATTGCATGTCTGATTTTAATAACGAAACAAGCTGCGCCAGTGTAATGTTAATGATCATATGCCGGTACCCCCTTATTACTGATTTTTTTTGTTAATTTATTATAAAAATATGTATCAAACGGTTTGCGGGAAAAAGATGATCATTCCCCTTTTTTCTGATTTTTTTCAAACTTCTTTTCTATGGCGGTTTTTCAGCGCCATAAAACTTGACTGTGTTCGATCATTTTACTATTATTCAGTCATCACAGATCATGAACGTATCCGAGGCAGCAGAACAAAAAAACTCCGGCATAAAGGGATCCTATGTTGAAAAACACGGGGAGCGCTTCTATAAAATAGAAAACTATCACCTCATGCCCCCGTTCTTTATGAGCCTGGTAAGCCAGTCGGACCTCTGGATGTTCATTTATAGTAACGGCGCCCTTACCGCCGGCCGTAAAGATCCGGATCATGCGCTTTTTCCCTATTATAATGACGACCTGATCGCCGATGCGGCCGACATAACCGGAAGCAAAACCATGATCCGCGCGGTGACCAATGGAACATCCCATTACTGGGAACCGTTTTCAGACAGGTGTTCCGGAATGTATACCATCAACCGGAATATATATAAAAACGTATATGGAAATAAGATTATCTTTGAGGAAATCAACAACGATCTGGAACTGTGCTTTGAGTACGGGTGGTGTGCCGGTGATGCCTATGGTTTTGTCAGATCTTGTCTCATTCAGAACCGGGGCGCGGCTGACACGGAGGTAACTTTACTTGACGGGGTGCAGAACATTCTGCCCGCAGGTGTCACACGGGTCATGCAATTGGAGTTAAGCACCCTGACTAATGCCTATAAAAAAAATGAATTATTGTCGGGGTCCGGCATCGGTATTTACTACCTGAGTTCCATCCCCACGGATAAGGCGGAACCCAGCGAGGGCCTGAGGGCCGCCGCCGTGTGGTCTGTCGGGTTTGACAACCCGGTGATCCTGCTTTGCTCCGACCAGTGCGCTGCCTTCCGCAAAGGAGCGCCTGTTACCGGTGAAACGGATATACGGGCCCGCCGTGGGGCCTACCTGCTGCATGCCTCCATAACACTTGCCGCGGGCGGGACACACCGCTGGTACCTGGCGGCTGATGTTGACCGTGAGAGCGCGGATATTACGGCACTGCAAGAAGAGCTTGCGGACAGGAGCCGCATGGCCGGGAGGCTGGAGAAAGAAATCAGGAACTGTACCGATAACCTGGCGGGAATCGTGGCCGCGGCCGACGGCCTGCAGCGCACCTCGGATGAGCTTACCACGGCGCGGCATTTTTCGAATGTACTGTTCAACATCATGAGGGGCGGGGTGTTCAACGACAATTACCGGGTTGCAAAAAAAGACCTGCTGGCCCATATCGGCAGCATGAACAGCTCCCTGGCCGCAGCGGCCGGTAAAATTCTTGATACGCTGCCGGATATCTGTGAATACTCACGGGTGCTGGCCGCCGTACGCGGGAACGGCAACCCTTCCCTGCAGCGCATCTGTTATGAGTACCTGCCGCTTACCTGGAGCCGTCGTCACGGAGACCCCAGCCGTCCCTGGAACCTGTTCTCCATCCAAACCAAAAACCCTGACGGCGGCAGGAGGCTGTATTACCAGGGTAACTGGAGGGATATCTTCCAAAACTGGGAAGCGCTTTGCGTCTCGTTTCCGGAGTTTACGGAAAGCATAATCTGCAGGTTCGTAAACGCGTCCACTGCCGACGGCTACAATCCATACCGGATTACAAGCGACGGGATAGACTGGGAAACGCCCGATTCCCGGCACCAATGGTCCAACATCGGGTATTGGGGTGATCATCAGCTTATCTATCTGCTGAAACTGCTTGAAATCTCCCGCCGTTACCATCCGCGTATGCTTAAGGATTTCCTTTCGCGCGATATGTTCTCCTACGCGAATGTGCCGTATAGGATTAAATCATACGAGGAGCTTCTGTCCGATCCGCACAACACGGTGGTTTTTGATTGGGATCTTGAGGGGGAAATAAAAAAACGGGCGGAACAACTGGGCGACGACGCCAAACTGCTCGCCGACAAGGACGGGCATGTGTACCATGTCAATCTCACGGAAAAACTACTGCTTACCGTACTGACAAAACTGTCCAACTTTATCCCCGAAGCCGGCATCTGGCTGAACACCCAACGCCCGGAATGGAACGATGCCAATAACGCCCTGGTCGGGTATGGGGTGTCGGTGGTCACCTTGTGCTACCTACGGCGCTTTCTTGAGTTCTGCGCCGGACTTTTCGCAGAGGAGCGGGCGGATACGACCCCGATCTCCGCGGAGGTGGCGGGGTTCCTGGGCGCGGTAAACCGTTCGCTGCAGACCAATAAAGAGATGTTGTCCGGCCGAATTTCGGACGAGGATCGCAGGAGGATACTGGACATGCTGGGCGAGGCGGGAAGCGCCTACAGAAGACAGGTGTATAAACACGGCCTGGCAGGCCGCAGGATCCCGGTGAGCAGCGCGCATTTGCACGACTTTTTTTCCCTGGCCATGGAGTTTGTCGACCACAGCATAAAGGCCAATAAGCGCCCTGACAACCTGTATCATTCATATAACCTGATGGAACCGGCAGGTGACGGTCGAATCGCCGTTCGCGCCTTATATGAAATGCTGGAGGGACAGGTGGCGGTGTTGAGCTCCGGATTACTCTCACCGCGGGAGGCGGTAGACCTGCTTGACGCCCTACGGCAAAGCAGCCTCTACCGGGGCGACCAATACAGTTACCTCCTGTATCCGGACAGGCAGCTTCCGCGCTTTATGCAAAAGAACAACATTCCCGCGGACATGGTGGAAAAATCGCGGCTCCTTTCCAGGCTTGTAAAAGACGGCGATACGGGAATCATACTACGGGATATAAAGGGCGGATATCATTTCAACGCCGATTTTCGGAACGCGAACGATCTCACCCGGGCGCTGAAACGGTTGGGTTCCACGGAATACGCCGATGCGGCCGCCCGGGATACACCGCTTGTTCTTGCCATATTTGAAAAGGTGTTCAATCACCGGTCGTTCACGGGCCGGTCAGGAACCTTCTATGGTTATGAGGGCCTGGGGTGCATCTACTGGCACATGGTTTCCAAACTGGTGCTGGCCGTCCAGGAGAACTATTTTTGGGCCGCGGGGCGGGGGGCGGACCCGCAAATCCTGGGAAGGCTCGTGGAACACTATTACGCGGTGCGGGCGGGTATCGGGTTCAACAAATCTCCCGGGCTTTACGGCGCGTTCCCCACCGATCCCTACTCGCATACGCCCGGCAATGGCGGCGCCAAGCAGCCCGGCATGACCGGTCAGGTGAAGGAGGACATCCTCTGCCGCTGGGGTGAACTTGGACTGATGGTGGCGGACGGACGAATCACTATTAATCCGCGGTTGTTGCGCCGGGCGGAGTTTGTGGACGCCGAAACCGAGTTCAGCTATGTCGACATTCAACATTCACCAAGGAAGGTGAGGCTGGAAAAGGATTCATTGGGGTTTACCTACTGCCAGGTGCCGGTTCTTTACCATCTTTCTTCCAGCGAGCGGATCAGGATTACCTTGGCGGACGGTTCCGAAAGGCTGGCGGAGGGCCTCGACCTTGACCGGAATATCTCATCCTCAATTTTTTCAAGAGACGGCAGGGTGTCGCGCCTGGATGTCTATGTAACGCCGGCACTCGCCTGATGCGCAGCGTCCTCCCGCCGCTTGCTTGGCGGGCGCGGCTTAAATATGGATGGCCCAGCCCTCGGCCAGGCGCGCGGTCTCCATCAGAGCCTCGGACATCGTTGGATGCGCGTGGATCATGGTGGCAATATCCTCGGGTAGAAGCTCGCTTTTCTTGGCCAAAAGCAGCTCATGGATAAGCTCGGTGGCGTCCGCCCCGAAGATATGCGCGCCCAGGATCTCCTTGCTTTTTGCATGAAAAAGCAGCTTGACCTGCCCGTAGATTTCTCCCGTGGCCACGGCCTTGCCCGCCGCGCGGTAAGGAAACACCGCTTTTTTATAGTCAAGCCCCTGGGCCTGCGTCTGTTCCTCGGTCAGGCCGAAACCCGCGACCTGGGGCTCGCAGTACACGCCGTAGGGGATCTCGTCGTTCTTCATCCGCTTTGGAGCGGACAAGCCTTTTATGGCCTCAACCGCAAGCTCACCCTCCTTGGAGGCAAGATGGGCCAAAAGCGGGGTGTCGATCACATCCCCCACCGCGAAGACCGAGCCCAGGTTGGTGCGGTAGTAATCGCCCGTACCGATAAACCCCTTCTCAAGCGTAATTCCCGCCTGTTCCAGACCCAGGTCCGCGGTATTGGGCGACCTTCCCACGGCCACAAGCAGGACATCGCCCATTACCGAGGATGCTTTGCCGCCCTCCTCAAATAAAAGTTCCACTCCGTTCGCGCTTTTTTTGCAGCCCGTGGCCCTGGCCGCAAGATGTACCTTGATCTTCTTTTTTTTATAATCCTGAAGCAGGGCGCCGCTGATCTCCTTGTCGGTGACAGGCAGCAGCCTGTCCAGCATCTCGACGATCGTCACTTCGGAGCCGAAGGCGTTAAGGATATAGGCGAACTCCAGCCCGATCGCCCCTCCCCCCAGGATAAGCACCCGGCCGGGGAGCTTTTTCAGGGCCAGCATGTCTCGTGATGAAACAATATGCTTATGATCAAACGCGAAGGAGGGAAGCTCCCTGGGCGCGGAGCCGGTTGCCAGGATGATATTACGCGCGGAAAGCCCTTTGGAACCGTCGATCAGCAGCCGGTTTTTGTCCTTGATTTTAGCATACCCCTTGATCACCGGCACATTATTCTTCTTAAGCAGGTAGGCCACCCCCTTGGAAAGCCTGTCCGCGGCGGTCCGCGACTTGTTGTACACCGATTCATAATCAAACGCGGAGGCATCGACCTTGACCCCCATGCCCAGAAGCTCATCCCGGTATGAGAATATCCTGGCCTGGTGGATGATGGCCTTGGAAGGGATGCATCCCCAGTTCAGGCAGATACCGCCCACCTCGTCCTTTTCAATCACCGTGGCCTTCAAACCAAGCTGCGCGGCCCTGATGGCCGCCACGTACCCGGCCGGTCCGGCGCCAACTATCGCGATATCATACTCATAATTCTCCGCCATACCCGGTTTACTCCTTCATGATTACAGTAACGCCCGCACGGGCTGTTCCATTATGTTTTTCAGTTCATTCAGGAAACGCGCGCCCGCAGCCCCGTCCAACACCCTGTGGTCACAGGACAGGGTAAGCCGCAGCACCTGCCTTATTTCTATACTATTTTCCCGGTTTACCCAAGGCCGCTTGTTGATTTTTCCCACGGCCAAAATGGCGCTGCCGGGCGGATTGATGATGGCCGTAAAATCGTCTATGCCGAACGAGCCCAGGTTGCTGATGGTGAAGGTGGCCCTGTCCATGTCGGCAATGGTCAGTTTTCCGGCACGCGCTTTCTCTATGAGGGCGCGCAGGTCCGTATCGATCTCCCGCAGGCCGCGGGCCCCGCAGTTTCTGACCACCGGCACCACCAGCCCGTCCTCCCTGTCCACGGCCAGCCCGATATCTATGGAACCGTGGGTGACAATCCTGTCTCCCATCCAGGTGGAGTTGACCAGCGGATGTTTCTTGATGGCCTCGGCCGCCAGTTTGATCAGGAAGGTATTGAGTGTGAGTTTTCCCTGAGTATCGTCCTCGGCCAATCGCTGCCTGCTCAGTAAAAGCGCATCCATCAGCACATCGATCCCCAGGTAATAGTGCGGCGCGCTGAACTTGGACTCGGCCAGCCGGCGCGCGATCACCGCCCGCTTCTGGGAAACCGGAGTCTCAATCTCCTGCAGACCCGCTGGTCCGGCCCCCGCGGGGGCCGCCTGGATGGTACCGGCCTGGGTCCGGCCCAGAATGATCTTTTCGATATCGCGCTTGACTATTCTCCCCCCGGGCCCGCTGCCGCGCACCGCGGCGATGTTTATGCGGTTTTGGGCCGCGATTCTGTTGGCCAGCGGTGAGATTTTTATTCTGCCCTCTCCCGGTTGTTCCTGCGTCATTCCGGTCACGGCGGCTACAGCCGTGGCGGCCGCCTCTCCGGCTTGGGCCGGCATCCGCCCCGGTACGGCGGCCGGTTGTTCGGCCTGTACCGGCTGTCCCGCCGCCGGCGCCTGCTGCGCGGTCCCACTCGACCGTCCGGCCCGGGACTCCTGTCCCGCCGCCGCAACTGCTGCGCCGCCCGCCCGTTCGGCTCCGGCAGGTTTTCGGCCGCCTGCCTCCGCTTGCGCCTGCTTACCGCTCGCCTCTTCCTGCGCCGGTTCATGGCTTGCCGGCTCCTGCGCCTGCTTCTTCAGGGCGCTGATGTCCTCACCCTGCTCACCGATAATGGCGATGGGATCGCCCACCCTGGCCTTTCCTCCCTCCTCCACCAAAATGGCAAGCAGTACGCCCTCGTCCTCAGCCTCGTAATCCATATTGGCCTTATCGGTCTCCACCTCGCAGATTACGTCGCCGGTGCTGATTTTATCGTTCACGGCAACATTCCATTTTTGCACGGTGCCCTTGTCCATAGTAGGCGAAAGCGCGGTCATTCTGATAAATTCGGCCATGGTCTCCTCCCGTTCTTATAGATACATCACTTTTTTTACGGCGTTAACTACCTTTTCCACCGAGGGCTGGGCAGCCAGCTCCAGGGTGTGGTTGTAGGGCATGGGCACGTCCTCGGCCGTAACCAGTTCCACCGGCGCGTCAAGGTCGTCGAAACACCTGCTTGCCACAAGATAGCCCACATACGATGCCATGCCGCAGACCGGCCAGCTCTCGTCCACCACCACGCACCGGTTGGTTTTGCGCACGGACTCGAACACGGTCCGCGTGTCCAGGGGCCGCAGGGTCCTTAAATCGATAATCTCGATTTCTATGCCCTGACCCGCCAACTGCCCGGCCGCCTCCTGCACCACGCGCAGGGGCTTGGAATAGGTCACCACGCTCACGTCCCCGCCCGGGCGCTTGATATCCGCCTTGCCGAGCGGGATGAGGTATTCGCCCTCGGGCACGTCACCCTCCCACGAATACATCATTTCGGCCTCCATAAAGACCACCGGGTTATCGTCCCGGATGGCGCTTTTCAGAAGTCCCTTAGCGTCATAGGGCGTGGCTGGTGAAACGACCTTAAGCCCGGGGATATGGGTATAGATGGTCTGCAGGGCCTGGGAATGCTGGGAGCTCAAATACTCGGCCGGCCCATTGGGGCCCCTGAACACAATAGGCACATGGAGTTGACCGCCGGACATATAACTCATTTTGGCCGCGTTATTAATCACCTGGTCCAGGGCCTGGAGTGAAAAGTTGAATGTCATCCACTCCACGATGGGTCTGAGCCCGGCCAGCGCCGCGCCGATGCCGATGCCCGTGAACCCCTCTTCGGTGATGGGCGTATCGATCACCCTGGTCTCACCGTATTTATCGTACAGACCCTTACTCACCTTGTACGCGCCGTTATACAGCGCCACCTCTTCTCCCATAAGAATGACATTCTCATCACGCGCCATCTCCTCGTCCATGGCCTGGTGCAACGCCTCCCTGAAACTTATCTTGGCCATATGGTGCTCCTTTCCTACATATACAAATCCTCATACAAGGTCTCGTGCGGAGGCTCCGCGCTTTGCTCGGCAAAATCCACCGCGTCTTTGACCCGGGCCTTGCATTCATCATCCCACTGTTTGTAGGTCTCTTCATGCAACAGGTTGTTTTCCTGGAGTTTTTCCTTAAGGATCAGAATGGGATCCTGTTTTTTATACGCGTCAAGCTCTTCTTTGGTGCGGTACTTGGCCGGGTCGCTCATGGAATGCCCCCGGTACCGATAGGTTTTTATCTCCAGAAGCCCGGGGATCCTTTTCGTGCGGGCCCGTTCCACCGCCTCCTTCACCGCCTCAAACACGGCGATTACGTCCATGCCGTCGACCTGCTTGCCCGGAATGCCGTACGAGCCGCCCATCACGGAGAAATCCTTGACGCTCGACACCCTTTCGTAAAAGGTGCCCATGCCGTACTGGTTGTTCTCGCAGATAAAGACGATCGGCAGTTTCCAGATGGCCGCCATATTCAGCGTTTCGTGAAAGGAGCCCTGGTGAATGGCGCCGTCACCGAAAAAACACAACACCACCCCGTCCTCCTGTTTGTATTTAAGCTTTAAGGCGCAGCCCGCGGCCACCGGAATATGAGCGCCCACAATCCCGTTACCGCCCATCATATGGTTCTTTACATCGAACAGGTGCATGGAGCCGCCCTTGCCGCGCGAGCACCCGGTTACCTTGGCGTACAGTTCGGCCATCAGTGTGTTGATATCCGCGCCGCAGACGATGGCATGCCCGTGATCGCGGTACGCGGCGAACACATAGTCCCTGCGTAGATCCGCGGCCGCGACCGATCCCACGGCCACGGCCTCCTCCCCGATATAAAGATGTAAGAACCCCCCGATCTTTTTGAGACCGTACATCTTGGATGCGTTCTCCTCGAACCGGCGGATCAACAACATGGTTTTCAAAAGCCCACTCAAGAATTCTTTCTTATAATCTTTAAGTTGTTTGTTTGTTTGCTCAGCCATATCTCTACTCCCGCCTTATTTGAATTTTACCGTCTCTTTCAGTGACCTAAGCGGCCTGAAATAAACCGCCTCCTCGATCACGGTCTCCAGCACAATAAACTCGATTGAGTTCTGGTTTAAGCTCCAAAACACATGCAGCCGGTTACCGATCTTCTCTATTATTTTTGTTTTCAGAGAAGGATTATCGATAATATTCATCTTGCCGTAGAGTGTTACTACTTCATTGAGCGCCTTGTTCTGGATCATCCATGATACGTTTTCATTGTGGATCATATGCTTTACCTTCCGGAAACCGCTGGAGGTCACTGCGTACAGCGTATGCCGCTCCCCCTGTAGAACCGTAGGGGTCATCCAGCGCAGGTGGGGCTTGTTGTCCTCCGAGATCGTGGCCAGGACCGCGCACTTTGAGTCGTCCAGGAGCTGCTCGATCTTACTCATTATTTCCGCTTGTTCCATCCCGTTACCTCCGTATGAATTATTAAAAATCAGGCGTTACACAACACCCGATCATATGTATCCTTTTTTTCTTTTTGGGTAACCCCGAATATCCATTCAGGGGACCGCTGCCTGCGTAAAAAGGGCATAAGAGACTCAATATCAAATATATCATCCCACCGGCAAACGGCCGCACCCCGCCCCTGAGCCTCCATAAATGTCCGAATCAGGGCCTGCCGCAGGACCGCAGGCGTAAGGGTTTTCTTTATCTGTGATAGGTTAAGGACGGCTGATTTCCTGGAAACAACGCTGCGATCATTTTTGTCGGCGGATTTTGAAGCCAAAACACGGTATAATATATCAAGATTACTGTTTATAAGAAGTGTGCCGTGATGCAGCGCCGCGTGACCCGCATAATAAAAGGCATTTCCCGATATTTTCCGATTATCGTACACAAGGTCAAAGGCGGCGGTAACCTGCGCGTCAATGCCAAGGGAGCGCAGCGCCGTGGTAACAACCCTGAAGTTCATATCCCTGTCAAACTCTTCCCGGCCGCAGATAAACGAATAATTAAGGTTGCCCAGATCATGATACACCGCCCCGCCCCCGCTTACCCTGCGGGCGAGGTTGATGGAAAATTCTTTTAACAGATTAAAGTCACACTCGTTTTCGGGGTTCTGGTGTTTGCCGATGACAACCGTGTTTCTGCTTTGCCATAGGTACAACAAATAGTATTCAGAGGTGAGATTATGCAGGCAATACTCTTCCGAGGCTAAATTTAGGTAAATATCATCAAAACCACTTATTATAATAATTTTTCTATTCATTTTTTAATCTATTATAAAATTATGTAATCCGTAGTTTTATGTCAAATGAATAATAGAATTTTTAGTATATTTAACATAAGCGCGGCCGGCCGTATTATCCGGATGCGACGGTTTACGCCGAAACGTTACTTCCCGGCCGGCAGCGCTCACTAATGAGTGTATCATAAAAAAAGTGAAAGGAGATGTATTATGGCAATACAATACAGGAGACTCGGCAAGCACGGGGTTCTGGTGAGCAACCTGTGCCTCGGCACCATGAACTTCGGCTGGCATACGCCGGAGAAGGAAAGTTTTCGCATTATGGACAAGGCCCTGGAGTTGGGCATAAATTTTTTCGATACGGCCGACGTGTACGGCTGGTCGGTTGAGCACGGTTTTACGGAACAGATTATCGGCCGCTGGTTCGCCCAGGGCGGGGGCCGGAGGCAGGCCGTGGTCCTGGCCACCAAGGTGTATAATCCGGCCAACAAGAAGGGAGACCGCCCGGAGCCCAACCACGACAGCCGCAACCTCTCGGCGCTGAAGATCAGCCGCCATTGCGAAGCCAGCCTGAAACGGCTGCAGACCGAGGTGATCGACATCTACCAGATGCATCATGTGGACCACGAGTGCCCCTGGGACGAGACCTGGAACGCCTTCAAAACCCTGCAGCGGCAGGGAAAGATCATCTACACCGGTTCCAGCAACTTCGCGGGCTGGGACATTGCCACGGCCTGCCAGGAGGCGGCCAAACTGGACCTGCCCGGCCTGGTAAGCGAGCAGAGCATCTATCACCTGGGAAACAGGATGGTGGAGCTTGAGGTGCTGCCGGCCTGCAGGCATTACGGCCTGGGTGTTATACCCTGGAGCCCGCTCTGGGGCGGACTCTTGGGTGGTGCGCTGAAAAAGGTCAATGAAGGACGCACTGCGTCAGAGGATACGCGCAAGGAGATCGAAAAACATCGTCACCGGCTGGAGGCTTACGAAAAACTTTGCGCCGAGCTGGACGAGCCGCCCGCCGCAGTGGCCCTGGCCTGGCTGCTTGCCAATCCGCTGGTGACCGCGCCCATCATCGGACCCAGAAATATGGAACAACTGGAAAGCGCCGTCCGCGCCACCGAGATAACACTGGGCGAGGAGACCCTTAAAAAATTGGATGGGATTTTCCCCGGTCCGGGGGGAGAGGCCCCGCAGGCCTACGCCTGGTAGTGTCAACGTTCTTTTGGCGGCTGGTAACCATGCCGGCTGGAACCTCTAATCGGGCGGCGATTATTTTTACGTCATGATGTCTCTTTTTTTAGATCACCGGCAAATTTATGATACGGTTTAAAGTGAGTCACCAAACCGTCCGGGTTTTCACCGATTATTTCAATTTCATCTTTTGGATATAATTTTCCAAGACCGTATTTTCGTATTCCGCCTAAATATGAAATCCCGTCTGTATTGAAATCCATTAAGTATGCCGTTAATGAATCCGCAGCCAGTGCATCCAAAGACGCTAATACCCAGCCTGATTTGATTTCTTTTCCTTGTATCGGCCCGCTTTCCTCCATTCCGACAACACCGTCAATTATTACCAGATCCGGCAGTATTTTTTTTGCGATCAGCGTGATTATTTCATGTATATCCTTCTTTGTGTGCAGGCTTTTTCGATTTTTATATCCCTCCACCGCGCCGATAGCGACATTTTTTATTCCTGCTGTCATCGCTGCATTACAATGGACCTTCGGCCTTGCAATTGAAACTAAAAACGGGGCTTCCATCATGGTTTTGCTGAACGGCAGAATGAGTTCTCCTTGCGAATACGCAATAGTTTTCGTAATATGTTCATCATCTTTCATATCCAATAATTCAACATTGCCGTATTCACATGCCAATCTTTCATACCCGTACAATTTGAAACCTTGTTTTGTATTTCCCCAACAACTTTCTTCAACAATGATTATTCTTTTATGATAGAATGCGGATATAAAATCTATAAAACCACGAACGGTTTCAACCGGCGTAACCGCCAACTCCACTCCCGTGGGACGCCGGGGGGTTATGGTAATAACCAAATTGATTTTTATAACTAAAGTATCAATCTTTTCAATTATTTCCTTTATGTCATTCTGTAATGGGAGCAATACTTTTTTAATTCCCGTATAATGCTCTTTGCTTTTTACAAGTGATATTTTTGATTCCATTTATGTGCTCCCACCTGATACTGTATTATGCTGTATCGAGGCCCGGTGACAAAAAGCGGGGTCGCGCGTTGCCGGCGCCCCCTTTTATGATTGCCAATGGTCTACCGCGCGTTCACGAACTCCGCCTGCCAGTCGAAGTCGGCGCTGTCCTCGTACCACTGCGGCCAGTGAGCGCACCAGCCGGGTACGCCGACCATTTTTATCCTCTCCGTGGCGGGATGGTACGGTTTGATGTCTATTACAGGTGAGCCGTCCTCCGCGTCCATAAAGGGAACCTTTATTATACCGTCTTCCATGGCGACATGCAAAATAGGCACCGAGGTAAGGGCGATGGGATTCGGGCGCAAAGGCGAGCGTGTGGCGAAAATTCCCAATTTATCGGGCGCCTTTTTATACGGCTTGTCGGCTAGAGTAATGCTTCTGTACTCCGGGCTGTCCAGCCTGTCGCACCACCAGAACACCTGGATATGGCTGAAACCTTCAAGTCCGGTAAGGGCGGGCCTGTATTTTTCAAAGACTTCTATACTGAAATCGCCGTTTCCCGATTTCACCTTACCTATTGGGGTGATGGTTATATTTTTGTTTGTCATGGCTTACAACTCCTTCAAATATATTGTTTTTACGTATGGTGATTCCGTGTTACCCTTCCATTGGTTTCACGGGAATACAGATATCCATATGGATTGTGCACAAGGACCCCTCCTCCCGGCTGTCCGGATGATACAGCTCGAAACTCGGCCGGTCGTCCGGTACAAATCCGCTGTCCGGAAGCCAGATTCCGTAGGCCCATTCCCAGGCCCGCCCTATCTCCATGGGCGCAAGGGTAAACTCAAGATGCGCGTATCTGCCCGCCGGTATTTTCATCTTTCCGATGTTGTCGCCGATCTCCGTCTCGGGCGGCACAGTCAGGCACACGCTGATCCGCTGTTTACTCTCCTCCGTTATCTCGGGATCATCATGGGAGATCACCAGGTATTTGGTGTCGGGAAAATGAACCAGTTCCCTGGCGTATGCCCATGTAAACAGTATGCTGTTAAGCCTTCTAAAAAGCTCCACATCCTGTTTGTACGGACCCACGTTTCTCACATAGATCACCCATGTTTCCGGATGATTGACCACATTGGTGCCAATCAGTTTCTGTTTTATAAAAGCGGCCGGCTCTTTTGTATTGAGCCGATTATAGCGGAGGTCGGAGTGCGTTTCTTTTCCGGTATTGCTTTGTATTTTACTCAGATTGCTGTTGCGCTGATTGAGTATAACGCTGTTTTTACTTCTCCATTCCGTCGGTGATTCATGAAAATATTCTTTGAATGATTTGGAGAAGGACGCTGGACTACCGAATCCACATTCCAGTGCGATGTGCGTTACGGATTTGTTTATTTCGAAGCACAGGCGGGAGGCGGCCCGTTCCAGCCGCAGCCGATAGATAAAGTGGCTCCTCA
>CAZWYY010000011.1:14391-49241 GCA_964638895.1 uncultured Spirochaetaceae bacterium
TTCAAATTCTTGTAAGGAACCGATAAAGTGAAAGAGGGTTTCACGCATCAGGGAATGAAAGATCCGGTTGAAATGATACTTGGAAAAGCAGGCAATGCCCGCCAATTGTTCCAGCGTGAACTCGGCGGTGATGTTTTGTTCGATATAATCGATAACCCGGTTTATTCGTGCGTAATATTCGTTCATGCCATATCATAACCCAAACAGCATTGTATTTAAAGAATAAAGATTTATGGAGTAACGTAAGTAATTGTTCAGGATTGAAGACGCACTTCCGTTTTACACTTGGATACCCTCTTATTTCCCATTAACGTATGGGGAAACCGGTCTTTCATTAGTGACAAGCAGGCTTTTTTCTACAATATCAAACAGGTCTTTTATATTCTTCTGCGTAATTTCAAGCAGCGTCTGTCTCTGGTTTATGTCCCCGCTACCCCCGCTTGAAATAAGGTCCACGCCTTTGTGCACCTTATTCAGCGCTATCCATCCTCTCCTAAAAGCGGGGATCCCTTTGCTTTTGTCCGGATTTTTTTTAGCAGTTCCTCATTTTGTCTCTTAAGCTCCCTGTTTATTGCCATAATCGCCATGTTCGCCCTTATCATCCGGTAATGGGAAAAAGCGAATAAGGCCCCGATAACCCCGCCGATAATGGAGAAATACCCGCCCATCCACAGATGTATGGGGTCAAACGCTTCGTGTACAATGGAACCCGGATCGAAAAACTGCCGTTCAAAAACGGACACGATAAGACCGAAACAGGGTGGAGGACAATATATCCCAGTACAACGCCGGTAATGATGGGAACTATAAATTGCATAAGCTGATTATTTACCTTAATCTGATTTTTTATATGCCGCACTCTCTCATAATAGTAGTTTTTAACCGTCCTTTTTTCCATCTGTTACCTCACGTTTTTTTCACTTTCAACAGCCGCGCGTTTATGGCCACGATTACGGTGCTCAACGACATAAGCAGGGCCCCGATCTCGGGGGATAAAATGATTCCCGCGCCGTAGAGCACGCCGGCCGCCAGGGGTATGGCCACCAGGTTATACCCCGTGGCCCAGGCCAGGTTCTGAATCATTTTGGCGTAGGTCGCCTTGCCGAACAGGATCAGGTTTTTAACGTCCAGCGGGTTGCTGTTTACCAGGATGATATCCGCGGTCGCCGCCGCCACGTCCGTGCCCGAGCCCACGGCGATCCCCACCTGGGCCTGGGCCAGCGCCGGCGCGTCGTTCACCCCGTCACCGGTCATGGCCACGTATTCTCCCCGGGCCTGCAGCTCCTTTACCTTTTCCTGTTTCTGATCGGGCAGTACCTCCGCGAAATACCCGTCCATTTCAAGCTCCCTGCTTACGGCCTCGGCGGTCACCCTGTTGTCTCCGGTGATCATCCAGCACTTGATCCCCCGCTTGTGCAGCGCCCTCACCGCGGCATAGGATTCGGGCCTGATGGAATCGGCCAGCGCGATCGATCCCACAAGGTTATTATCTACAAGCAGGAAGACGCGGGTCTCCCCGGCCCGCGCCTTCAGGTTTCCGGGCACCGGTATGCCCTTTTCGGCCAGAAATCCCGGACTTATCACTTGTATGCTGCGGCCGTTCACCGTACCCGCCACTCCTTTGCCTTTCAGCGCCTTAAAGCCCGTGGCTGCCGGCACGGTTATACCCATGCCAAGCGCTTTTTGCGTAATGCCGCGTCCGATGGGATGTTCAGACCGGCTTTCAAGTGCGGCGGCGAAGCGGATGATCTTTTTTTCGTCATATGCCGTTTCGTGAGCCGCGATATCGGCCACCGCGAAATTCCCCATGGTAAGCGTGCCGGTTTTGTCGAACAGCACGGCGGTGATTTTGCGCGCGTTTTCGAACGCGGTCCTGTTGCGGATTAAAAGCCCGTTCTGTGCCGATTTGGCGGTGGACACGGCCACCACCAGGGGGATGGCCAGCCCCAGGGCATGGGGGCAGGTGATGACCATGACCGTGGCCATGCGCACGATGGAAAACTGCAGGTCCCGGCCCGCGATCAGCCAGGCCGTGAGCGTGGCGATGCCCACCGTAACGGCGATGACCGTGAGCCAGAAGGCGGCCCTGTCCGAAAGCGCCTGTGTGCGGGACTTTACGGCCTGGGCCTCCCTTACCAGATTGATCACCTTGGCCAAATACGAGTCTTTTCCCGTGCCTTCCACGCGTACATCAAGCGAGCCGTCCCCGTTTAATGATCCGCCGATAAGCGCGGTCCCTTTTTTCTTTTGCACCGGACGGGATTCTCCAGTGAGCATGGATTCATTCACGTAACTTGAGCCTGAAAGCACCATACCGTCCGCAGGAATTTTTTCTCCGGGTTTTACCAGAATAATATCCCCTCGCTTTATCTCTTCCAGGGGTACATCCTCTATCGTATTTCCCTTTTTTCTATGGGCCGCATCCGGCATCAGTTTTGCGAGCTTCTCCAGGGCGTTGGAAGCGCTTAACACGGAGCGCATCTCGATCCAGTGCCCGGCGAGCATAATGTCGATCAGCGTGGCGAGCTCCCAAAAAAAAGTGGTCCCCTGCAGGCCGAAGGTGACCGCCGCGCTGTACGCGTAAGCGATGGTGATGGCCACGGCGATCAGCGTCATCATGCCCGGGGTTCTGCCCGCAAGCTCGTCCTTGAAGCCCTTTAAAAAAGGCCAGCCGCCGTAGAAAAAGATAAAACTGGAAAGAGCAAAGATTATGTAGCTTGCGCCCGGAATGACCAGGGAAAAACCCAGTACCTGCTGAATCAGTTTGGACAATGCAAGCACGGGAATTGTGGTCGCAAGGGATATATAAAAACGGGTCCGGAAATCTCTTATCATCATGCGGTGGTGGGCCGCGTGGTCGTGGCCGCCCATATCATGGTGGGCATGGTCCGACATCTCATGGCCGCCTCCGTGATGTTCGTGCAGGTCATGGTCCTGGCCGCCATGCCCGGCGGGCAAATCATGGCCGCCCGTGTTGTGTTCCGGCATGTCGTGTTTCTCGTGTTCCATATCCTGCATGGCAGCATGTTCATCTTTTTCATTCATTTTTTACCTCCGTCTTTTTACTATAACTAAACTAATGGACTTATTGCTTTTCCGCAACAAGATGTTCCACATTGTCATACAAAGCCGCTGCTTTATTATATCTTTTTGCGGCGTACGGCAATTCTTTTCCCTTTTTATACCTTTTCATATTTAGTCTTGCCTCTTGTTCGCCAAATACTCGCGGACCTTAAGTGCCGCCTTGGCGCCCTCTCCCGCGGCGATGATTATTCTTTTCCCGAACACGTCGGTCACGTCCCCGCAGGCGAAGATCCCCCGGATATTGGTGGCGCAATCATGGTCGATAATTATTTCCCCGTTTCCATTTATGCCAAGCAAATCATTGCAGAACTCGGTGTTGGGCAGAAATCCCACCTGGATGAACACCGCCTCGCACGGAACACGTGATTTCCGGGGGGTGTCTTCGGCCTGTATTACCAGCTCTTCAATACCGTCCCCTCCCACAATCTCCAGAACATCATGCCCCTGGATCACCCGGATCGAGCGTGCCCGCTCCAGGTGCGCTATATCCCTTTTATCCGCGATCAGGTTTCCCTTGGTAACCAGGGTAACCTCGCAGCCCAGATCGTCAAGCCTCAGGGCCGTCTGCGCACCGGAGTTGCCGCCGCCGATGACCGCGACCCTTTTTCCGGCCAGGAGCGACATATCCTGCACGGAGTTATAAAAGACGCCCCGGCGCTGGAATTTGTCCTCCCCCGGTATCCCCAGTTTTCTCTGCTTCATACCCGTGGCCACGATGACCGCTTTGGTATGGACCGTGTCGCGTGATTTTGTTTTAAGCACAAACCCGTTATGTTCCGTGTCTCGCGTGATGTGTATTACCTCATCGATCTTATGGTCCAGGAAGTTTGTGTCTAAAAACTGGTTCTGGAATTTGTCGATCAGTTCCCTGCCCGTTATAAAATCGTATCCCATATAATTTTTTATTTTGGTGCTGTCCACGGCCTGCCCGCCGATATCCCTGGCGATCAGATAGGTATCGATTTTGGAGATGGCCGCGTAGACCGCGGAGGTAAGCCCGGCCGGACCGCCGCCGATAATGACAAGGTCGTAGGTATGCCGGTTTACATAGTTGTTTTGGTTTTTAAACTTCAGCAGGCAGCCTTTGGAGCAAAAATAGTAGGTGACAGCGTTAAAATTCAAAACAAAACGGGTGTCACCCACTTCCATGTTGCATACGGGATCGATATGTGTGCCGTCCCCATGTCCTTGCGTTGCCTTCTGCGGCTTTCCTCTTTTTTCTTTGTCCTCGTTCATATGTTCGACATACTCCTTTCCTCCGGCGTGGTCGAACGCATACCGTTTTATCCGGCGGGCCGTGCTCTGGCGCGGCAGACCCACTCAATCTGATCAGGATTGATCAGAATATATCCTGCTTCAGCTTATCATACTCCTCTTTGGTGATCTCACCCCTGGCCAGCCTGGCCTTTAAGATCTCCGCCGGTGACTGCGGTTCCCTTCTCTTGCGGTTAAGCAGCACCACCAGGGCAACCACTCCCCCGACCACCGCCAGGCCGAGGAGCATGAATATCCATCCTCCTCCGAGGAAAAAGGGATGCATGCCCCAACCGCCGCCGTATGCGCCCATCATGGGCATGAACCAGCCGTCTCCGTCATCCTTACCGGTGAGATAGTTGTATCCCATCAGGTAATGAGCGGAACGCAGGCTTTCCGAGCCCTCCCCACCCATCATGTTGTCCATCCATTCATGCTCCCGCAGGTCAAGATGCGCACTGCTCATCACGGCCTCGCCCAACTGTTCCAGAAGATCATCACTGACCTTATCTGGATTAATCAGGTTGTTTGCGTCTACGTGCTGTTCCGCGCGTATCCGGGCCAGAACCGTGTCTATACCTGCGGCCTGTTCCTCCCGGTCTGCGAAAGCCGTGGCCTGGACAACAGTCATGAAGACGACAAAACCGACAACAAATAAAGAAACTCTTTTCATCCGTAACCTCCCACACAATGTTTTTATATTCACATCATTTGTGCTATCTAAAATATACTATACCCCGGTAGGGTAGACAAGATATTTTTTTTGTGGGTTTTGGTACAAATACTTATGTAAATGCACGCCTAAATCAAACCGCGATCTACTTGACAGACAGATGCATCTAACTCAAAATATATATAGCGATCTATGAAATGTACGAGTTCGTATTCTTATATTCTTCAGAGAATAACTTATGCAAAAAAACAGAGTCTATCAGGTACCAGGCTTTATAATTAATAACAAGATATATGAAAGCCCACGTTCCGCAATATTTAACGGAATCAATCAAAAAGAACATAATCTTCCCGTTGTAATCAAATTTTATAAGTCCGAACTCCTCACTCAAAATGAAATCGATAAGATCGAGAATGAATACACATTATTAAAGAACCTGCATATACCCGGTATAATAACCCTCTATTCGATTGAGAACTATAATAACGGTAAAGTCTTCATTTTTGAAAACTTCGGTGCCATATCCTTGGCCGCTTATCTAAAAAAACAAATACCGGATATTAAAAATTTCCTGGAAATCGCGCTTAAAATTATTGATATTATCGCAGAAATTCATAAATCCAGTATCATTCATAAAAATATTACACCTTATAATATCTTAATAAATGAAGAAAATATGGAAATCAAACTCATAGACTTTGAAATCGCATGCAGGTTGAAAAGGGAAATGCGAAGCGCGATGAAGGCGGAAAAACTTGAGGGTTCGCTTTCCTATATATCACCGGAACAAACCGGAAGGATGAACAGAACGATTGATTACCGTACCGATTTTTACTCATATGGGATAACCTTATATGAAATGATTACCGGAAAGCTTCCGTTTGAGTCGAAAGACGCACTGGAACTGGTGCATATGCATATTGCCAAGCTTCCGGCCGAACCCCACAAAGTGAACAGCAATGTGCCTGAAATATTATCAGCAATAATAATGAAGTTACTGGCAAAAAATGCGGAAGACAGATATCAAAGCGAAAACGGTATCAAACATGATTTAATGACATGTCTGAAAATGCTTGACAGCAAAAAGCCGATAAAATTTTTTCATTTGGGCAAAATGGATATTGCGGAAACTTTTTATATACCTGAAAAGCAGTACGGAAGAGAACAAGAAAAAAAAATAATCATGAAAAATCTTGTGAGCGCCTACTCTTCCCGTTCAAAACCTAAAATAATTTTTATTTCCGGAATCCCCGGTATAGGCAAATCCTCTCTGATCAATGACATACATAAAATGCTGGTTGAAAAAAAATGTTATTTCATACAGGGGAAATACGACCAATTTAAAAAATCAATGCCGTTCAGCGCAATAATTGCGGCTTTCAGCGATCTGATAAACCAGTTATTGGCAGAGAAGGAGAATATATTGTCCAAATGGCAGGAAAAAATACGGAAGGCCATTGGAAACGGCGGAAATGCTTTAATTGAAGTTATTCCGCAATTAAAGATGATTATCGGGGAACAACCTGTATTGCCGCAACTCTCGCCGCAGGAATCGGAAAACAGATTCGGCTATATCTTTCAGAATTTTATCAGCGTATTTACCGGTGAAGAACACCCGTTATGTATATTTTTGGATGATCTTCAATGGGCGGATAAGGCGAGTATACATATTTTAAAAATCATTTTTAACGACAGCCAGTTACGGAATTTCATTTTTATCGGGTCGTTCCGGGACAACGAAATAACTGAGAATCATCCTTTAAATTCTTTTTTTGAATATTCAAAAACTGAAAAAATTGAATTCATTAATTTGAAACTAAAACCTTTGATGATTGAAGAAATAAATGAATTATTGTCTGATACGCTCCATTGCGATAGAGCCAAAGTAAATGAGTTGGCTGAAATAATAAAAATCAAGACCGGGGGAAATCCGTTTTTTATAATTGAATTTTTGAAATCTCTTTATGATCGTAAATTGATTTTTTTCAATAACGGATGGAACTGGGATGAAAACAAAATAAATCAAACGCAAATAACCGATAATGTCGTTGAGTTCATGACTGATAAAATAAGCAGGCTTCCCCCAAAAACCCAAAAGTTGATGAAAATCGCCTCTTGTGAAGGTATAAGCTTTAACTTGGACGTTGTCAGTATGATAAGCGGATTAAAGAAAGAAGAAACCTTTGGGGACTTGACTCAGGTAATAAACGACGGAATGCTGATTAAGCTGGAAACGGAATTCAGGTTTACTCACGATAGAATAAGAGAAGCGGTCTACGGCCTTTTAAAAAATAAACAAAGAATCAGATATCATTATCTTGTGGGTAATATATTATTAAACAATACATCAAAAGAAGAACTCAATGAAAACATATTTAATATTGTGCAGCAGTTGAATTATACCGTTGAGATAATTACAAACAAAGACGAAAAAATTAATCTCGCTAAGCTTAATTTAAGCGCCGGGGCTAAAGCCAAATCGGCAACCGCTTATGATCTTTCCACGACATATCTTGAAACCGGAAGAAACCTGCTTCCGGAAGATTCATGGGACAAATTATACGATCTTAGTTTTTCACTCTACACTGAAGGTGGGGAAGCTGAATATTTAATCGGGAATCAACAGAAGGCGGAAGGATTGTTTGCGGAGGCACTTCGCAATGCAAAAGACAACCTTGATAAGATAAAGATTTTCGATATTCAAATTCCTCTTTACGTAGTAAACAATAAAATGTCTGCGGCTTTTGCGCAAGGGAGAAAAGCTCTTGCCCTGTTGGGATTAAACATGCCGAAGAAAGCAAATCCGCTGAATATTTTAATCAATCTTATCAAAGTGAAGAGAATCCTGAAATATAATAAAATCGAATCATTAATCAATTTGCCCGTAATGAGCGATCCGAAAAAACTCGCCGTGTGTAATATGCTAATACAGATGACCCTACCGGTGTATATTTCTTTTCCCGATTATCTTCCGATCATTATTTTTAAAACATTGAATTTCTCTTTAAAGAACGGAAATTCCATTTATTCCCTCTATTCCTATGTGGCATACGGCTTAATACTATGTTGTTATTTAAATCAGATTGAGGACGGTTATAAATTCGGTTCCATGGCGTACCGGATGTTGGGGAATTTTGAAAGTAATTTTCTGAAATGTAAAATAATATTTATTTTCAGCAACACCATACGGCATTGGAAAAAATCGCTACATGAGGATATCTCTCTGCTTGAAGAAGGTTATAAAGCAGGTTTTGAAAGCGGTGACCTCTCTTTTGCCTCATACTGCATCAATCACAGCCTGGCGCATTCCATTTTTTGCGGCGAAACCCTTGTATCGACCAAAGAAAAAGCAAACAGATATTATGAGATAATCAGAAAATTTAAACAACGTGACGCTTTATACGCGTTCTTGTTGTTTTCCCAATTAATAAAAAATCTTTCCGGTATCACTCCGTCAAAATACGCGTTCAAAGGAGAATTATTTAATGAGGACAAAATTATTCCGGAATGGAATAATACAAAAAATTATACCGATCTGGCCTTTTATACCGTATGCAAAGAGTTTATCCATTATTTATACGGCGATTATAAAACATGCCTAGAATACGCGGAACAAGGGAAAAAATACATGGGCGCCATATTGGGAATGTTGTATGTAAAGGAACATTACTACTATTATTCGTTGGCACTGCTTGGGGAATTCAATAATGTCAGCAAGTCAAAACAAAAAGTTTATCTGAAAATCATACATAATAATATAAAAAAAATAAAAAACTGGGCGGATCATTGTCCTGAAAATTGCCTGCATAAGCTTTTGTTTGTTCAGGCGGAGTTGAAGGCAAAACTCGGCTTTATACAACAGGCGATGGAATTTTACGATAAAGCCGCCGGAGAAGCCGGAGAAAACGGATTTATTCATGAACAAGGAATGATACTGGAACACGCAGGTATCTTTTATAAAGCACTCGGCAGGGAAAAAATAGCACGCCTCTATTTCAATGACGCATATCTGGCATTTAAAAAATGGGGGGCGAATATGAAACTCCATGAACTAAAATCAAGATATACAATTAATGAAAAAGTCCGGGATTATTCCCCTTTAGAAACAGGATACGCCGCATCCGATCTCGATTTAAACAGCATAATGAAATCAGCAACGGCCATATCCGGTGAAATCATTATGGAAAGACTTATCGGAAAACTGATCAAAATTGTCATGGAGAACGCGGGAGCGGAAAGAGCGGTGTTGATATTAAACAAAGACAACCGGTATGTCATTGAGGCAATGGGTCGAATAGGCAATGCAGAGGTAAAAAAACTAAACTCGGTACTCCTGGATAATTCGAATCTGGTACCGGAAACCATTATTCATTACGCCGCACGAACAAATAAAAGTGTCGTATTGAATAACGCGTATATGGAAGGATCATTCACAAATGACGATTTCATACGGAATAACCGAATAAAATCCGTTTTGTGTGTGCCTATTATCAACAAAGGAAATATTATCGCAATAATTTACTTGGAAAACAATCTGACCGCCGGCGTTTTCACGGAAGAAAGACTGCAGGTAATAAATATGCTTTTAGGCCAAATAGGAATATCCATCGACAATGCCTCATTATATGAGAAACTTGAGGATTACAGTAAAAATCTTGAGATAAAAGTGAAGGAGCGGACAATCGAACTTGAGGACGCGAATATAAAATTAAAAGAACTCGATGAATTAAAAAATGACTTTATCGCGAATATTACGCATGATTTCCGATCCCCTTTAACGGCAATCCTCAATGTCGCCGACCTGGAATTGAAATTAAAAAAATATGATCCGGATGCTTTAAAAACTATTTACAACGCGGCTGTCAGATTGCGTCATTCAATCGACAGGCTGCTTGAAATTGCAAAGATGGATGTTTTGGGAATAAAATTAAATGTCAGAAAAGCAAACCCGGCGTTGTTATTACAAAAAATTATTGCCTTTTATTCTTCATCCGTTATTGGTAGCGGTATAAGGATCATTCAGAAATTTAAAAAAACCGATATTAAAGATTTCTATACCGACACGGAAAAACTGGAGGAGATTATAGATAATATCCTTTCAAACTCGATAAAATACGTAAATCCGCAACATGGTGTGATTGCATTGGACTTGGTTGAAAAGCAAGATTCAATCGTTATTAGTATAGAAGATAACGGTATCGGAATTCCGAAAAGCAAACTGGAAACCATATTCAACAGATTCGAACAAGCCCATGAAGAACAAAATGTCAAATACCACGGTACAGGAATCGGACTTGCGTTTGCACGGCAGCTGGCAGGATTTCTTAAGGGAATAATCTGGGCGGAATCGGGAGGAGAAGAAAAAGGCGCTAGATTTTTCATTGAAATGAAGAAGGGTCCGGATGTTTTTGATGAGAAAGATTTTTATATTAGTACGGACAGCCGTGAAGCCGGAAAAAAATACCGCCATAATGATATAAAAAAAATAATCCAGGCGGAAATTGAAAAGAACCAGGAAAAAAAGGAAATCGTAAAGATTTTCAATGAACTTAATGAATCCGGGGAGTTTGAATATAAAAAAGGAATTATCTTGATCGCTGATGATGATAAAATAATAAGGGAAATAGTAATGGGGTATTTAATGAATGACGGATACAGGAATTTTATTCTTGCCCCAAGCGGTAAACTCGCTCTTGAGGCGGTTTATGAGTATCCCCCGGATTTAATAATATGCGACTATAATATGCCAAACATGCGGGGAGATAAATTTCATAATGAGTTGATTGACAATCCGAAGTTCAAAGAAATTCCTTTTATCTTTTTATCTGCCGTAGCGAACAGAAATATAATCATCGAAAGAAAACAGAAAGGAGCAAGCGCATATCTAAAAAAACCGATAGATGAAAAAGACCTTCTGTTGGCGGTCGATTTTCATATTAAAAAGTATTTTGAATACCTAAAATTGGCTCAATTGGCGACAATAGATGCATTAACCGGATTGAATAATAAAAGAGCCGTTATAACACATTTAAAACGCGAACTGGCAATCAGAAAATACAGGGATTTGGTATTGATTTTCTTTGACCTGGATAATTTTAAAGAGATTAATGACAGATTCGGACACCAGGTAGGGGACAAAATACTGTCAACGATAGGCAAAATGGTAAAGGTGTCAATCCGGAACTATGATATAGTCGGGAGGTTCGGCGGAGATGGGTTCATTGTAATACTTCCCGAGACAAATCTGGAACAAGCCAAAATAGTAATAGCCGGTTTACAAAAAGCAATCATGAAAACAACACTAACTGATAACAAAAAAAAGGCATTAATGAGTGCCAGTTTTGGAGTTTCTTCCTTAAAAGATAACGCCGCCTACATAGAAGAAATATTACATATAGATAATCTTAAACAACTCTATGAAATAAAAAAAAATCATAAGGCCGATTGGAATCAAATAGAAAAAACCAAAGAAAGGATCGCCGAGGTGTTATTAAGAATCGCCGACATATCATTATATAAGGCAAAACAAACACTCTGCAGCAGTTGCGGGTTCAGTTCTGAGAAAACTTATGTTTTTAATAAGAATCGATGCCCAAAGTGCGGAAGCAATGATCTACAAAAAGGAAGAAATAAAATTGTTTTTTTAAACCGGCCGGATTCTCATCCCACCTGATCAAGTTTTAAATACCTGCTGCCTGCCCAACGATCGATATTTCCGTGCACACCAGGCGGTTGTCGAAAACTCTTGACTTTCAGGTCGGACATACGTATCTTCATTTTATTCCGGATTCGAAATATCCGAAATTAAATTATCCAGCCGGCGGCAAGCGGGCGACGGGAAGGCAATGGATCGGGTAATGGATAACGAAATTCAACTGATCGAACTGTTTCATCATATCAGCCTCAAGCTGCGGCATATGATGGGGAGTTTCTTTAAAAGAGCCGGCTTTTCCGTGACCGAAATATTCGTGCTTTTCAGTATGAACAGAAAAAAGACCAGCCGGGTTACGGAACTGGCCGAACGGATCGGCATCCCTACAAGCACGCTCACGGGGGTCATCGACCGCCTAGAGCAGCAGGGCCTGCTTGTACGCAGCCTTGACCCGGACGACCGCCGGAGTTTTATCATTTCGGCAACCCCAAAACTGGGTGATTTTATAGGCGACTGGATGCGGCCCTTGCAAAGCAGCTTGAAGATCGCGTTCCACGCCATGTCCTCGCACAGGATTAAGCGTTTGCTGGCGGACCTGCGGTTTCTGCTCGGGCTTCTGGACGGGGAGCCTCCGCAGAGCCATTATTCCGGCGGCCGGGCGGGAGATTTTGCGGATGTATGAAAGGAAAGAGAGAGACATGAAACCATTACATACCGCGCGCGCCGGCGGCGGTTTAAACATAAAAAGGATGCCGCCGCTTCAGGCAGTGGTGGTATTTTTCTGCCTGGCCCCGGCATTATGGGCCCAAAGCCAACCATTGTCCCTTGAGGATGCCGTGAACGCGGCGCTGGCGGAAGATCCGGGCATCAGCAGCGCAACCTGGGACTGGTTGGCCGCGCAGGCCAAAGCGGATGCCGCGGCCTATAAAATGTTTCCCTCGTTGACGCTCTCCGCGGGGTATCAGCGCTTAAGCGAGCTTCCGCCCGCATCCATGGAGGTGGACAATCCCTTTACCCCCGGAACAACCGTCAGCTTTGAGTTTCCCCCCTCGCTTAATAACGTCTTCACCTTCAGCGTCAACCTGCAGTACCCCGTTTTTGCCGGGTTTCGCATCCGGGAAAGCGCTGCCATCGCCGCCCTGCAGGCGGACGGCAAGCAGCTTGCCCTGGAAATGGTGAAACGCTCGCTTATATTCGAGGTACACCGCGCCTACTGGGAATGCGTTCGCGCCGCGGCTAATGTGAATACACTCAAAAAAAACCTGGAGCTGTTACATGACGATCGCGATCAGGTGAACAAACAGGTCTCGGCGGGCACCGCCACCAAAGCCGACCTCTTAACCGCGGACATGCGTGTGAAACAGGCGGAGATCGACCTGGGCGGGGCGGTTCTGATACAAAAGCGGGCCTACCTCACCCTGATTACCCTTTTAGGGAAAAACAACAGTGAACTGAACCTGGCGGATGATTCCGAGGACATAACCGGACTGTTTACACTTTCCACCGGACCCGAACAGGAAACCGACCCCTCATTCGATGAAACCCTGGATGAAAAAAGCCTCATTGAGCTGGCTTTACGCAGGCGGCCCGAAACACGCGCGTCCCATCTCAACCTGGAAGCCGGTGAGCACGGCGCCCGCCTGGCGGAGGCCGGCTTGTACCCCACCGTCACACTTACCGGTAACTACACCCTGGCCGACCCCAACCAGCGCATGGCGTTTCAGACCGACCCCTGGCTGTTCACCGGCACGTGGTCGCTCGGTGTGATCGTCAGCTACGACCTGGGCGGACTTCCGTCCACCCTCGAGGAAACACGGGCCCAGACCAATACCATAAGTAAACTGAAAGCGGACGCGGACAACCAGAAAAACTCAGTGATGCTTGACGTCCAGACCTGTATCCTCAATTTTGGGCGGGCGCGCGCCGATCTTTCCCTGGTGGAGGGGATGGTGGGCCAAGCCGAGGAGAACCTGCGCGTGACCAAGGCGCGCGTTGCGTCCGGCTCGGCCAACAACCTTGACCTGCTGAGCGCCCAGCTTGCCCTGCTGCGGGCGAACTTTGCCGTGACCAACAAACAGATCGACTTGAAGATCGCCTCCGCCGACCTGGCGCGGGCCCTGGCCCTGGATGAGCTGAAGTGAGGCGACGCATATGATCAGGCTTTTTTATTATTTGAAACCATACATCATCGCGGTGGCCGCGGTGGTGGTGCTGGTCTTTTCCCAGGCCATGGCCGATCTTTCGCTTCCCAACCTGATGTCGGACATCGTGAATACCGGCATTACCAACGGCGATACCGGCTATATCATGCGCACCGGCGGCCTCATGCTCCTGGTGGCACTCGGCGGCTCGGCGGCAGCCATCCTGGCCGGGTACCTGGCCTCACACGCCTCCATGGGCTTCGGCGAGATCCTGCGCAGGAGGATATACACCCATGTCTCGAAATTCTCCCTGCATGAGTTCGACGTGCTGGGCACCCCTTCCTTGATCACCAGGAACACCAACGACGTGACCCAGGTGCAGATGGTAACATTGATCATCATGCGCATGATGATCTACGCGCCCATCATGTGCGTGGGCGGGATCATCATGGCTGTATCCAAGGACTCCGGACTTTCCTGGGTCATTATTGTGGTGATCCCGGTGTTGCTAACCGTCATCCTGCTGGTGGCCGGCAGGGCCTTCCCCATGTTTCGCTCCATCCAGAAAAAGATCGACAAGATCAATATGGTGCTGCGCGAGCGCCTCAGCGGGATCAGGGTAATCCGCGCCTTCAACCGGATAGACGACGAGAAGAACAGGTTTCAGGAAGCGAACATCGACCTGACCGACATCTCGATCCGTGTGAACAAACTCATGGCCGTTGTCATGCCGGCCATGATGCTGGTGATGAACCTTACCACCATCGGCATTATCTGGTTCGGCAGCATCCGTGTTGATCACGGAACCACGAACATAGGCAACATGATGGCCTTCCTGCAGTACGCCATGCAGATCCTCTTTGCCCTGCTCATGGCCGCCCTGATGCTGATCATGCTGCCCCGCGCCCAGGCCTCGGCTGAACGAATCATTGAGGTGCTTGAAACCGAACCGGAAATAAACGAACCAAAAACCCCGCGGCTCATCCGCTCGGGTAAAAAAGGTTATATTGAGTTCCGCAATGTGACCTTCAGTTATTACGGGGCCGAGGAGCCGGCCGTTGCCGATATCTCCTTTGCCGCGGCGCCCGGGGAGGTGACCGCGATCATCGGCTCCACCGGCTCCGGCAAATCGACCCTGATCAACCTTATCCCCCGCTTTTACGATGTTGACAGCGGGGCCATCCTGATCGACGGGATGGACATCCGGGAGATGGCCCTGCACCACCTGCGCGCCAAAATCGGGTTTGTACCGCAGCAGGCCGTGCTTTTTTCCGGTAGCATAGCGGAAAACATCCGCTACGGAAGAGAACCGGCCACGGACAGCCAGGTGCGGGAGGCGGCGCGCATTGCCCAAGCCGAAGAGTTTATCAGCGCCATACCTGAAGGATACGATTCCTACATCACCCAGGGGGGTACAAACGTGTCCGGCGGCCAGAAACAGCGCATCTCCATCGCCCGCGCCCTGATCCGCAAACCTGAAATCTACCTGTTCGACGACAGCTTCTCGGCCCTGGATTTCAAGACCGACGCCCGGCTGCGCGCCGCCCTGCGCAGGGAAACGGGGAATGCCACGGTACTGATCGTGGGACAGCGCGTGGCCACCATTATGGACGCCGAGCGCATTATCGTGCTTGACGAAGGCCGTGTGGCGGGCATGGGAACCCATAAGGAACTGTATGAAACCTGTAAGGTCTATAAGGAGATCGTGGCCTCACAACTTTCCGAGGAGGAGATTGCATGAGTGACGGGAGAACAACACGGGGACCGGCCCCCATGCCCGGCTCACCGGGCGGCAGGCCCCGCCCGGTTCCGGGCAGGATGGGCGGCATGATGGGCGGCGTACCGGCGGAAAAGCCCAAGGATTTCCGCGGCACCATGAAGCGTATGAGCTTATACCTGAAACCGCACGCGGTCAGTTTTTTACTGATCCTGGTGTTCGCGCTCCTGGGCACGGTCTTTACCATAGTGGGACCAAAGATCATGGGCCAGATAACCACCAAGCTGTTCGACGGCCTTCTCTCCAAATACGTCTCCGTCTTTGTAAAGGAGCCCATGCCCTCCATCGATTTTGTGTTCATCGGCCGCACAATTCTCATCCTCATCGGGCTGTACGCCTTGAGTTCATTATTCACGTATATCCAGCAGTACCGGATGGCGGGCATCAGCCAAAAAATCGTCTTCGCCCTGCGCACCGACGTGAATGAAAAACTGGCGCGCCTGCCCCTGAAGTTCTTCGACTCCCGCGCGCACGGCGATATCATGAGCCGGGTGACCAATGACATTGACACCATCGCCACCACCCTGCAGCAGAGCCTGTCCCAGGTCATTACCTCTGTCTTCACCATCATCGGCGTGCTGATTATGATGCTCACCATCAGCCCCATCCTCACGCTTATCACCCTTGTCACCCTGCCCGTCTCCTTTCTCGCCACCATGAACATCGCCAAAATGTCGCAGAAAAACTTCGCGGCCCAGCAAAAGGAGCTTGGGGCCCTGAACGGGCACGTGGAGGAGATGTTCACCGGGCACAAGATCGTCAAGGCCTTCGGCCATGAGAAAAAATCAATTTCCGAGTTTAACCGGATTAATGATCGACTCTACAAAGCCAGTTGGAAGGCGCAGTTCGTGTCCGGGATCATCATGCCCATGATGAACTTTATCAACAACATCGGGTACGTACTGATCTGCGTGGTGGGTGGGGTGCTGGCCGCGCAGAAGGCGCTCAACCTGGGCGACATCCAGGCGTTTATTCAATACTCGCGGCGCTTCACCATGCCCATCACCCAGACCGCCAATATCGCCAACATCCTCCAGTCCACCATCGCCTGCGCCGAGCGCGTGTTCGAAATTCTGGATGAGGAGGAAGAGATCCCCGACCGTGCCGATGCCCTGGTAATCGCTAAACCCAGGGGTGACGTCCGTTTTGAGCACGTAAGGTTCGGTTACAAGGAAGACAACATCCTGATGGACAACATGAACATCAACGTACGGAGGGGCCAGATGATCGCCATCGTGGGACCCACGGGCGCGGGCAAAACCACGCTTGTAAACCTGTTGATGCGCTTTTACGAAATCGGGGTGGGGAAAATCACCGTGGACGGCATCGATATCAGGGATTTGCGGCGCGGAAAGCTGCGCACCATGTTCGGCATGGTGCTGCAGGACACCTGGCTTTTCTACGGTACCATCCGTGAGAACATCGCCTACGGTCGGCCGGGCTCCTCCGAACGGGAGATCATCGAGGCCGCAAAAGCCGCGCATGCCGACCACTTTATCAGGGCACTGCCCCACGGCTATGATACGATCCTAACCGAGGAAGCCTCCAACATTTCACAGGGCGAGAAACAGCTGCTTACCATCGCCAGGGCAATCCTGTCCGATCCCTCGATCCTTATTCTGGATGAGGCGACCTCGAGCGTGGATACCAGGACCGAGGTGTATATTCAAAAGGCCATGGCCGTGTTGATGAAGGGCAGGACCAGCTTTGTGATCGCCCATCGATTATCCACCATCCGCGACGCGGAGATGATCCTGGTGATGAATAACGGAAGCATAATTGAAATGGGCAACCACCGCGAGCTGCTTGACCGCGGCGGCTTCTATGCCGACCTTTACAACAGCCAGTTTACGGGCGCGTATGTCGAGGACAGCGCGGCCGGTTAAGGAGTTTTTAGCATGAGAAAAACACGGAATGTGAGTACAAACAGCAAATCACCGGAAACGAACACCGCCGGCGGCGGGGGTAAGGAAACATCCCTGTTCAAAAACAAGAGCCGCAGAACCCCACTTTTTATTGGGGCCATCGTATTAGGCGTACTGGTCCTGGTATTTATCGTGGTGGGGGCGTATTTTATCATTGACGCCGTCACCTTTGTGAGTACGGACGACGCCGCCATCGACGGCCAGCACGTAAACATCAGCTCCAAAATGCTGGGTAGGATCAAAGCCCTGCCGGTGTCCGAGGGTGATACGGTCGAAACCGGTCAGGTTTTGGTGCTGTTGGATGACGCGGACCTGAAGGCGCAGGAAGCGCAGGCCGCGGCTTCACTTGAATACGCCAAACAAAACCGGGTGCTGGCCGAGCTTAACCTGACCCGCGCCCAGGACGATTTCCGGCGCATACAGGGTCTGTTCTCGGCCGGGGCTACAACCAAGGAACAGTACCTGCACGCCTCCCAGGCCGCGGACTCGGCCCGCGCCCAGCTTTCCCTGGCACAGGCCCAGGTGGACACGGCCCAGGCCCAGCTTGGGGTGATCGAGACCCAGCTTCTCAACACCAGAATCACGGCGCCCGTACCCGGCACCATTGCCAAGCGCTCCTTCGCCGTCGGAGACGTGGTACAGCCCGGACAGACGATCTTTACGCTCAACAACCTTGACAACATCTGGGTGACCGCCAACTTTGAGGAAACAAAAATCAGCCGCATCGCGGTGGGCGCCCCCGTAGACATCAATGTCGACGCGTTTTCCGGGTATCCCTTCAAAGGCACGGTCAGCCGCGTGGGCGCCGGTATCCTGCCCCCGCCCTTTTCCATCGGCGAGTTTACCAAAACCACGCAGCGTATCCCGGTTCGAATCGATTTTAACACTATCCCGGAAAGCACGCGTCTTCTGCCCGGCATGTCCGTTGAGGTCAGGATAAAGGCCAAATGAGTCGGCCGGCGGGAACCGCGCATGTTTTGCATTGAATGCTTTGACCAGGCGGGCAATATTCTGTATATTAACAGCGAAATAACATGAACCATATCCGGAAAACCAAAATAATCTGCACCATGGGGCCGGCGGTGGAGAAGCCGGAGACCATGGCCGAGCTGCTCCGCGCCGGTATGAACATCGCGCGGCTTAACTTCGCTCACGGCGATCACGCCTACCACCTGAAGATGATCAAGACCCTGCGGCGGGTCTCGCAGCAGACCGGGATCCCGGTGGCCATCCTCTCCGACGTAAAGGGCCCTGAGATCCGCACCGGGTATGTGGCGGACGACACCTCGGTGACACTGGTCAAGGGCCGTAACATCGTGGTCACCACGGAGGACGTGCCGTGCACGTCCGCACGGCTCTCCATCACGTATCATAACCTGCCCTCGGAGGTTACCCCCGGAAAGCACATCATGATCGCCGACGGTCTGGTGGACCTGGAGGTGGAAAAAGTAACGGGGAACGAGATGCACTGCGTGATCCGCAACGGCGGGACCATCGGCAGCCGCAAAAACGTGAACGTGGTGGGCGTACGCACCTCCCTTCCCGTCATCACCGAAAAAGACATCAAAGACATCATGTGGAGCATTGAAAACCACGTGGACTTCATCGCCGCTTCGTTCATCCGACGTCCGGAAAACGTGAAGGAGATCCGCAGTATCATAGAAGTGGCCGATGCCGATATCAATATCATCGCCAAGATCGAGGACCGCGAGGGGCTCGACAATATCGATGAGATCATCCGTGTCTCGGACGGAATCATGGTGGCCAGGGGAGACCTCGGGGTTCAGCTTCCGGCCCAGGAAATTCCGTTGGCGCAGAAACGCATCATCCACAAGTGCAACGCGGCCAACAAACCCGTAATTACCGCCACCCAGATGCTGGACTCCATGATCAAGAATCCCATTCCCACCCGCGCCGAGGTCACGGATATCGCCAATGCCATCTTTGACGGTACGGACGCGATCATGCTCTCCGGAGAAACCGCTACCGGGGCCTACCCGGTGAAGGCGGTGAGCATGATGCACAACATAGCCCTGGAAACCGAAGCCTCCGTGGAATACCGGGACAGGATGCGCCAGGCCTATTCCTTCGGCCGCCGCAAGCACATCGCGGATTCCATGGCCGGCGCCGCCTTCCTAACCGCGGACGACATCGACGCCCGGGCCATTCTCACCCCGACGCTTCACGGCAACACCCCAAAAATCGTAAGCCGTTTCCGGCCGGAGCAGTATATTATTGCCGTGACCCCCTATGAACAGGTTCGGCGCCGCCTTTTATTGTACTGGGGCGTAGTGCCGGTGATCTCGGTTATGACCGCGGATTCGGATACCATGGTGAAAAACGCCATAGACGCGGGAGCCGCGGCCGGGCTTATCCACTCCTTCGACAAGGTGGTGATCCTGGCCGGGATTCCCATCGACTCCCCCATCATGCTTAATACGGTGCGCATCCATCTGCACTGCCGCGTACTGGCCAAAAGCCAGCGGGGATACGGCGGGCGGGTTTCGGGCCGCATTGTCAAGGTGTCGAGCCTGGAGGAGGCGGAGCGCCGCGTCCGTGGAGGGGAGATCCTGTTGACCAAGTATATCGACCGCGGCTTTTTCCCCGTGCTGGCCAAGATCGGCGGCTATATTCTGGAGGAGTTTTCCTCCATGAGTTTTCAGGAGATCGAAAAACACAATCCCCGCATTGTGGCGCTTGCCGGCACACGGGACGCGCTGAAACTCTTAAACGACGACGACCTGGTTACCATAGACGGCGGGGAAAAACTGGTTTACGAGGGCGCGCCTGAGGATGCCCAATAATATAAGCGGAGAACAACATGGAAATAAAGGATTATATAACGGACCAATCTGTTTTTCACATCGATAAACCGGACAAACTGGGGGTAATGGCCGAATTGGTGAAACACGCGCTTACCCTGGGCAAGGTATCGGATCCCGAGGATTTCCGGCAAGCGGTACTGGAACGTGAGGCCCTGGTAAGTACGGGTATCGGGCTGGGCGTGGCCATTCCCCACGCCAGGCTTACCTGTATCAGTGATTTTTTTATCGTCGTGGGAATCCTGAAATCACCGGTGGACTGGGACGCGATCGATCACAAACCCGTGTCTATTGTGTTTCTCATCGGCGGGCCCGAGTACAGCCACGGGGCCTACCTGCAGCTCCTGGCCCGCATCATTACGGTGGTCAAAAATGACGGAAAACTTGATAAACTGATGAAGGCTGGTACGGCCGGGGACCTGGCCGCCTTGTTTTAAATTTTCATAAAAATATTGACCGCCTTCGATTCACAGCGCTACTTTTATGTATCAAGGAGGTTTTAGTATGATAAAAAGTAAAAGACTTATCTTCGTGGCTTTATTGCTGCAAGCGGCCATGGTACTATCGGCGGACTTACTTTCCGCGCCGGCCGTAACCAATGTCAGCATTGCGGGCCCCGGATATGCCACACTTAAGGCATACCTGGCGCTGCCGGCCGGCAAGGGACATTTCCCCGCCATACTCATGATTCATGAGTGGTAGTGGCTTACCAACAACATCAAGCTGCTTGCCGACGCCCTGGCGGCCAAGGGCTATGTTGTCATTGCCGCCGATGCCTTTCGCGGCAAGATGGCCCGGACGGCGGATGAGGCGGCAAAGCTGGTACAGGGTACGCCGCCCAAACAGGTGGTCGGAGATCTGGACGCGGCTTTGGCCTATTTACAGAAAAGGCCCGAGGTTGACCCCAAGCGGGTCGCGGTTTTCGGCTTCTGCTTCGGCGGCACCCAGTCCATGTACATGGGCGCTAGAGACCCCTCGCTGGCCGCGGTTATCATCTTTTACGGACCCAGGCCCATCACCGACGCGGCACAACTGGGCACCATGAGAGAGGCGGCTCCTTTACTGGGCGTGTACGGGGCGGAAGACCCCAATATTCCCGTAGACAAGGTAAAGGCTTTTAAACAATTGTTGACGAGCACGGGTATACAATACACCATTACGGTTTTTCCCGGAATGGGTCATGCGTTTGTGAACGCCGGCAACTATAACAGGGGCGGAGAACCACAAAAGCCCCGGGAGTAGATGCTTGAGTTTTTAAAAGATACAATAGGGAAGGCCGCCGGTATGATGTGAACCGGTATATAATAATCCGCAGCCTGTTTACATGTAATTCGGATTTCTCAGCCGGACTTTAGACATAAAGAACCCGGGCCTCTCAAACAGAGAAGTGCCCGGGTCTAAATTAGAGCGCCGGATGGGCGTTATTGGTATGCAAACGCAACACCCAAACTAAATATAATATAGTATTATCGAATTGTCAATAATTTTTATCGATTTTTCGGTTAAAAGTTATTTTAGTTTTGTTTAATCTTGAACAAGAGGGTAAAGGTTGTTCCTTTTCCCTCTTCACTGTGTACGGCTATTTCCCCGTGGTGTTTTTTTACTATTATATCATAGACAATATGCAGCCCCAGGCCCGTACCCTCTCCGGGCTCTTTGGTGGTAAAAAAGGGCTCGAAAATCCTTGCCCGGATATCCCGGGGTATGCCGCAACCGTTATCCGTGATTTTGCAGGCTATATGTTTTTTTTCCAGATATGTGTTGATGCTGATCTTGCCCTGACCCTGCCCGAATTTTTTCTTTATCGCGTGTACGGCATTAATAAGAATATTAAGAAAAACCTGGTTGATCTCACTTACATTACAAAATATGCGCGGGATGTCCCGAGACAGGTTCAATTCGGTTTGCGCACAATATTTGATTTCATTTCTTATAATAAGCAGTACATTGCTTATTATAACATTCAGATCGGCGGATTCCCACTCGGCCGAGGGATTGACCCGAGCGAAATCCTTCAGGTTCTTAACGATCTCACTAATCTTGCGGATTCCGTCCTTGTTGTCTTTGAGTAATGAATCGATGTCCTTGCAGATATAATCAATCTTAAGTGACGTGAAGGCCTCGCTTATTTCCCGTTCATCTTTTGAGTCTTGGTATACGGCGATGATTTTTTTCAGGTTGGTGATATACATTTCGAATGTATCAAGGTTACTGTTGATGTACCCCAGGGGATTGTTGATTTCATGGGCGATACCCGCCGCCAACTGCCCGATTCCGGCCAGCTTTTCGGACTGAATTACCTGGGCATTGGCCTCATCCAATTTTTTTTGAATTTCTTTTTTCTGTGAAACGTCACGGAAAAGAATGACAAATCCTAAAAGCCGGCCGTCCTTGTTTTTTATGGGAGCGCCGCTGTCCCCTATAGGAATCTTTACTCCTGCCTTTGTAAGAAGCAGGGTATGATTGGCCAGCCCGATGACAAAGCCCCTTTTTAAAATCCGCTCTACGGGATTTTTTATCAGCCGTCCCGTTTTTTCATTGAATATCTTGTATACGCTTGTTATATCCCGGTTTTTTGCCTCCTCAACATTCCAACCCGTGATTCTTTCGGCTTCATAATTCATGAATGTGATTTTCCGGTTGCGGTCCATGGTTATGATCCCGTCCCTGATACTGATGAGAACCACACGTACCCACTCATTTTCCTCCTCAAGTTTGTTCTCGGCGATCCGCCGTTTATATACTTCCTGCCGCAATGAGATTAAGAGACGCATTATTATATTGGTTATACTCCCGATGATGATACATAATATATACAGGGAGTTATACGGAAGCACCTGGGACAGATTAAAACCGGGAAGAAAGAAAAAACGCATGATATCATCCATAATCAGAAAAAGCAGCGTGGTTAACACAACACCCCACATATGAAACAGAATGCCCGTAATCGCTATATGGATAATGCAGATGGAAAAAAACACGGGCTGCTTGGTAATGATAAACAGCAAAGCGATTAGTGAACCGAAAACCGCCAGATCGATACACCAGATGATGAGCTTTTTTCCGTTGCTTAATGTCGCCAGCCATATGAGGATATTTTTAGCTGGCATCTCCGTCATGCGTGCGTTTCCATTTTTCATATCATCCTCATTGAAACCACTTCCGGCATATTTTTAAAAAATACCGTCCGCGGCCAACTCCCGTTCAATGTTTATCCTGTCCCCGGTTATTGAGGCGGCCGCCTTTTCCAAAAAGGACGTGGTAATGCCGCCGCAATGAAACGACCGTAAATCCGCCGCCGCTCCGGCGGATGAAGCGCCTATGGCCGTAATCAGCCGGTCCGTATACTCAAGCACCACGCACAGCTTCCCGGTCTCATTTCCCGCAGCCGGCCGTGTATGGTGAGCCCCGATGAGATCAAGATACTCATACGGCAGGTTCCATAGATCCAGGAAATACATGCCGAGAAGGCAGTGGGAGGTATCCGCGAAACCCAGTTTGCTTTCATGTTCGAAATAGCTTTTAAGAGGATCCTCCCGCCTGCGCGCCTCAATTTCATGATACTGCCCGGGGAGGTAGAGCAGCGAGATAATCCTGCCCACGTCATGGATGATTCCCAGGGAAGGGAAATATTTCTCCGTTATGTCTCCGAACTGCGCCTTATAAAAAAATGGAACATATATTCCCATAAGGGCCGAGTGTATAAAGATATCCCGTAAAAGACCCAGATCTTCTTTATTTAATGGACGCCCGTCACCGCCCTGGACCGTAACATCCATATCCTTAAAACAGGCGAAATCCAGCAGATCAAGTGCCTCCTTTACCGAGGCTATCCGTTTTTCGCCGAAAAACGCCGAGTTGGCAATCTGTAATATCTTTACGGCAAATGCCGGGTCTTTTTCCACCACACTCAAAACCCTCCTGCCTGACGCCCCTTCCTGTACGGTCTCAAGAAATCTTTTATGCCTGGCTGGAAAGGTGGGAAGTTGGGAAATACTGTTCAGCATGCAAAACAATTCGGGCCCGGTTGCCTGTCTTTTTATCCGCATAATACGCTCGACCTTATGCTGTAGGGTTTTTTTGTCCCAAGGTTTGGTAAAAAAGGTCGAGGCCCAGCCGTTCGTCAGCGACCTCATCAATATGTTTCTGTCAAGAAAACCGCTGAACACAAGGCGCACAACCTCGGGATATTCCTTTTTTACCTGCCGCAGCAACTGCATGCCGTCGGTTTTGGGCATCCTGAAATCCGTAAGGATTATATCGATCTTCCGCCCGGCGAGAACATCCAAAGCCTCGTCGGCGGTTCCGGCCGTATAAACACTGAAATCATTAAACGCAAACTCACGCACTAGGGCATCCAGGATGCTTTTCTCGTCATCCACAACCAGGATACTTCCGGCGTTATTGTTCTCCCTGTCACCCATCAACTTACCTCCTCTTCCAGGTGAAATACCACCGGAAGTTTTATGGTAAATACCGCACCCCCGCCCTCACGGCTTTGAACGCCGAACTCACCCTGATGCTTGGTGATGATGTCATACGAAATATTCAACCCCAGCCCCGTGCCCTCCCCGATTTCCTTGGTTGTAAAAAAGGGATCGAATATCTTATCGATATTCTCATCAGGTATGCCGGGACCGTCGTCCGCAATGGCGCAAAGAATGAAGTTGCCCTCCGCTTTGGTGGAGATGTTGATCTTCCCGGGCGATTTTCTTTTTTGGGACCTTATGGCCTGGGCGGCGTTAAGAATGATATTCAGCAGCACCTGGTTGATCTCGCCGCCGAAGCATTCTATCTCGGGCAGGGGAGACAGGTTTTTTTCCACTTTGGCCGTATACTTAAGCTCATTATTCAGAATTTGCAGGGTATCGTTAATGCCCTTGTTCAGGTCATACCTGCCCCTTTTCTGAACCTTATCTATATAAGAAAAATTCTTAAGACCGTTAACAATAGACGAAATCCTTTCAAAACCCTCGTTCATATCATTGTAAAGCTCGTTGAAATCCTGCAAGATAACGTCGATCTTGAACCTGTCCTTAAGCTTATCGAGCACGCCGGTTTGGTTACGGCCTGTGTCCGCAGCCGTCTCCCGGGCCAAGAGCTCCAGTTGCTCCAGATACCCCCGAATATTGCGCATGTATTGTTTAAGGCTCCCGCAGGAGCTTTTAATGAAACCCAGAGGGTTGTTTATTTCATGGGCCACGCCGGCGGCGAGCTGGCCGATAGCGGCAAGCTTGTCCTGCCGCATAATCTTTAATTGCGCTTCCTCAAGCCTTTTATTGGTCATAAGCAGTTCCGTATTTTTTTTCATCAACAACATCTCATTACGCACCCGCTCCGTAATATCCCTGATTATTCCCGTGCATTCTACGGGATTGCCCGCCTCATCCCTTATTAATCGGGATGTTTCCTGGCCTATCAGCCTGGTGCCGTCCTTTTTTTTAAGGATTATCTCAAAATCCTTTATATGGCCCTGCTTATTCATGATCTGGTTATAATAGTCACGGTCGGACGGGTTGTAGTACAAATCAACCAAAGGAACACCCGCAAGCTCCGGCGGTGAGGAGTATCCCAGTAATTTCGCGCCGAAAGAATTGATGCTTACAATCCTGCTGTCCGGACGGCAGACATAGACAAGCTCCATGGTGCCCTCAAACAGCGATTCATACCTGTTTTCCAGTTCTTTATACTTGGCAAGAATGTTCTGTTTTTCGGTCATTTTATCATCACTTACCATTATAGGAAGCCGCAGAACAATAATCAAATTAATTGTATCTCACCAAAAAATACATATACTTTAAGATAAGGATGGGTTCATAATGAAAAAGCCGGTTATTTTGTGTGTGGACGATGAGGAGAATATTCTCAAATCGGTCAAACGCCTGTTTATAGACGAGGATTATACCATATTGACCACGACAAGAGGCGAGGAGGCCCTTGATATTATAAAAAACCAAAAGGTCGACGTGCTTATTACCGACCAGCAGATGCCGGGTATAAAGGGTATTGATATCCTTAAGCGGGCCAGGGAAACCTCACCCGGAACCGTCAGGATAATGATCACGGGGTATTCCGATATCGGAGTCACAATCTCGGCAATCAACGAGGGAGAAGTCCATCGTTACATCGCCAAACCGTGGGATAATGACCGGTTCAAACAGGTTGTCAAAGACGCCCTGCTGAAAAACGAGGCGGACAGAAACGGACACCATGCCGAGCGGCGGATCAAACAGGAGTTAGCTGATCTTACCGAAGCGCTGCGCGCGGCAAGCCTGCACACGGTACGGGCGCTGTCCAATGCAATTGAGCTGAAGGACAAATATACAAGGGGGCACTGCGACAGGGTTCTGGAATACGCGCTCTTGATTGCGGGTAAGCTTGATCTCCCGTCGAAACAAGTGACGAACATCCGTTACGCCGCCCTGTTGCACGACATCGGCAAGATCGGTGTTCCGGCCAAAATCTTGAACAAGCCCGGGCCCCTGAATGAGGCTGAATGGAAGCTGATAAAGCAACATCCGCAGTACGGCGCAAAGGTAACCCTTGAGATCGATTTTCTCAGGGATACCTCACGCATCATACTGGAACACCACGAAAAAATCGACGGCTCCGGTTATCCCTACGGGAAAAAAGGCAACGATCTCCTGCTGGAAAGTAAAATTATCACCATAGCCGACGTATTCGATGCCTTAACCTCGGACAGGGCCTACCGCAAGGCCCGTTCATATAAGGAGGCATTGGAAATAATCGAGGAAGCCAGGGGCCGGCATTTTGATGAAAGACTTGTGGATATCTTTATCAGGGAACTGGCGGGGCAGACGCCTACCCCTTTGCCACAGCCCCGTCCTTAGCAACCGTAATCAGGTTTTTACAGGAAGGACACCTGAACCTGCCGGGGTTTGATATTCTAAGCAGCCTGGCGCAAAAAGGGCACCTGCGCACCCCTTTGTCCAAATTTTTATCCGCTTTTATCTCCTGAAGGTTCTTTATTATATTAAAAAAACCGGAAAAACCCAGCGTATGTAATACGGAGTTTACCTTATCGTTGATGTTCATGAAATACAGCTCGATATTTTTCTGCTTCACATACATCAGGATCGTATGAAACGAACCTATACCCGTTGAAGAAATATATGTCAGTCCGCCCAAATCGATGACAAGGTGTCCGATTCTGCCGTAGGTATCCACCGTCTTGGTAAGTACATCAGAAAATGCGGTTGAATTATGCGTATCAAGGGAGCCGTCAAGTATAATTACCATGGTCCTTTCCCGATTTTCGACTATCATTCCGGAGATACGCAGTCCGGTTCTCCCTGAATTGAACTCTTCAAAATAGCCGTTTATCTCTGCCAAAACCACGTCTCCTCATATTACGCCGGGTTTCCCTTGACGGCGGCGGTAATCAGCGTGACATCGTCACTGAAATCCCCGCCGGGGAAGGCCCCGCGGGCGTTTTTTAAAATGGTTTCATGAAAATCGTCCGTATCATTCACTTCGGGTATAATTTCGGAAAGATCCAGAAAATTGGACGTACCACCCTTACCCGGGTATTCAACCAGGCCGTCGGTGTAAAAAACAAGCCGGTCCCGTGATTGGACCGGAATTTCAAGCTCTTTATATACGGCATCAGGGGAGAATCCCATGCCCCGGCCTTCTATGTCATAAGTTAGAATTCGTCCCTCCCTGACGATCACCAGTGGGAGATGCCCGGCTTTGGCGAATTTAATTCTCATATTGATGAGATTGAGATAACAGGCGGAAAATGTGATCACTATATCGGGCAGTTTTTTCAACTCCTCACACACACGGTTATTCAACCAGCCCAGAAAATCCGCCGGTGAAAACCCGCCTTCTCTATGTTTACTCACATATTCACTGTAGATAATGGACTTTAATATGGCGGTGATAAAGGCGCCTTTGATTCCGTGCCCGGAAACATCCCCGATCAACACCAGGTAGAGTCCCCGTCCCATCTCAACAACATCATAATAATCACCGCCGCAGTTCAATGCCGGCAGAGGCATGTAGGTTACGGAAAACCTGATGTACGGCGAATCCGGCAACACTCTTCTTAATATGGTTTTTTGCAGCTCTCCCCCCCACTGCAGCTCTTCCCGGATCATATCAAGGAATTCTTTTTTGGATACCCTTAGACTGTATAACTCAAGCGCCTTTTCTATTTCCGCGATAAGCAAATTCTTATTCCAGGGTTTGATGATAAATGAGAATATGCCAGCCTTGATTCCCTTTATTAACTCATCAATATCCGTATTCGCGGACATCAACATGGTGATAATATCGGGGTATAACTGTTTTATCCTCAAAAGAAAATCACTCCCGCTCATTTCAGGCATTCTCTGGTCGGAGATGATAAGGGCTACATCTTTATGCGCGCTTTCAAGGATTTCAAGCCCCTGTGCGGCGGAAGCGGCCGTAAGCACCTCTATGTTCCCGATTTCCGTAAAGAAAACAAGCTCGCGCCGCAGGGACTCAACTATTTTCACCTCATCATCGATAATCAGTATTTTATACTTTGACATTCCGAATGTTTTATTCTAAACCGGGATAGACCTGAAAGGGAAACCTCTGCGCAGCCGGGGTGCGCAGAGGTTTCGGTTATTTAGCGGCGGACCCGGATGGGGCAACCTCATTTTTTTGATAATCCCCCCTTTTCAAGAGATTATCAGGTATGGCTTCATTCAGATGTTTGTTCATATCCAGGAATTTTCCGCGGATATTATTGGCCTGAATGGCGGCCTCCATCATTTTCTCATCTTTAGCGGCCAGGCCGCCCGGATCATTTAAGGCCGCAATGCGATCAAGCAGCTCCAAAATCGTCCGGTTTACGGGGTATGCCTGGTCCTGACCCTCATCCAGGTGTTTTCCCAAATTATTGACATCAGAGGTGGAAACAGGGTACATTCTATACCCTTCATGAGGATTCTCATATGCAAGCTTCAATAACCCAAAGAGTAGTAATAGGCTTTTTGGGTAAATACTCCCCGGTTTCCACCTGGTAAACATTTTGAAACATTCGGAAAGGATGAAGGTATTGGGTTGCACCGCCCGGAAAAAAGTTTCCGGGTTGTTGTTCCCCAGTAGCGCGTCCACAACCCAGTGATTTTCAAACTGTATAAGCATCAGAAAAATAGGGTAATTATCCGCGTCCAGCTTTACCTTAGACATATATTTGGCATAGAACACGGTTGCGTCCACGCCTTCGGCATCCCTGCATTCGAACATTTTATGGAGAAAGGTGAGTTCTAATTGGTCTATTTCCTCAACAGTCCAGCCCGCTATTTTATCTATGTCTCCCGCTATCTTTTTATCACTCATCTTGTCGCTCCTCTTTTAACATAATATGCTTTACACCGCCCGGGTTATTTCCCTTTTTTAGAACCCGCCTCTTTGCCTTCAGCTTCCGCAAGCTTCATCAATCTGCGCGGATCCATCTCCTTATCCAGATTTGATTCGGTCTGCAGCAGCACATCGGGGATCACATCCACCAGGCGCTTGGTCGAATCAAAGAAGTTGTTGCGGATATTATGCGCGTGTACGGCCAGGTCTTCCATTTCCTCGTTTATACCCTGCCCCTCTAGCGCGCTGATCTTGTCCAGAATATCGAGGATGCTTCTGTTTAAAAGGTCATCCTGTCCCTTTTCTTCTATTAAATGCTTCCCTAGGCTGTTTACATCTGAAATCGTGGGCGGATAAATTTTATAGCCGTCCAGGGGATTGCTATATGTGGCCTGGAATACGCCTAAAATAATCCCCAGGGTTTTGGAATAAATCTCCGCCGGATGATACTGGGCCAGAAAACTGAAACAGGTGGCCACGATAAAATAATTGGGCTGGATGGAACTCATGAATAAAAACGGGTCACGCGTTCCTAAAAGCGAGTCGATCACATGATGGTTGCGAACGCCCAACAGCTTTAAGAATACCGGGTAGTTTACATTGGTAATTCCCACGCTGTTCAAATAACGCGCGTATGTTATGGCGGCTTCCACGGCCTCGGTACTGCGGACACCCATCAGGCCTTTTAAGAGGCTGTATTCGATCTCGGCTATCTCATCCTTGTTCCAACTTTGTTTTTTTTCAAATAATTCTTTCATGCTCGTCTCCTTCCTTCTTTTTATTTATTTAATCCACAAATACGTTAACGGGTGCTATTTCCTTGGCAATATAATCCGATTTTACCAGCAGCACCTGGGGGATGATATCCTCCATTTTTTTACGCTTGTCAAAGAAGAAGGTCCTGATACTGTTAGCCTGGCGGGACATCTGTTCCTTATCGGCGTTATCCGAGGTGCCCTCCAAAGAACCCAGGCGGTCCAAGATATTCAGCACACAACGGTTGTTCTTATCCTCCTGTCCCAGCTCCTTGTTCAGATGCTTTCCCAGGTTGTTGATATCATTGATGCTGGCCGCATAAATGCTATAACCATCCTTGGGTGAACTGTAAGCGGCCTGCAAAACGCCCAGGATAATGGCCAGTGTCTGCGGGTATATTCCTCCCGGATGCCATTTTGTAAGCAGTTTATAGGCCTCGAAGATAAGGTAGTTGTTGGGCTGAATTTTGCTTAACAACAGGAAGGGGTTTTTGTCACGCAGCAAAGCGTCGATGACCCAGTGGTTTTCCACCTCCAGCAGCTTCAAAAACAGCGGGTAATTATCGTTTGTCAGACCGGAAAGACTTAAAAATCTTGCATAGGAAATCGCCGACTCCACCGACTCCACGGTTCTGCAGCCGATAATATTCTCCAGGATCGAGATCTCAACGTCACCAATCGACTCCTTTGACCATGTCTGCTCATCCCACATTTCTTTTTGCTTATCCATTTTTGCCTCCTTATAGGGTTAGCATATAATAATTAATATTCTTAATATATAGTATTGTTAATATGACTATATTTTGCAAATTTTTCTAAAAAAAAATAAAAACCGCGGGTCATATCTTTCGCTTGTAAAAATCCACGAATGTCTTGCCCAAACCGGAATAGTCTCGCGGCTTCTCCTGTGATCGGCGTTCACTTTTGTCCTTAAACCATTTGTTAAAATAATCGCTTATATACCGGCTGCGTTTTTGCAGGTTGGAAGCCACCACCTGCGCCTTTGATGAGGCGTCGTCCATGTGCCCGCGGAAAATAATAAACGCCAGGTCCTGCAGATGTTTTTGGGTCAGCTCCCGCATCAGTTCCAGGCGCTGGCTGAAGTCATCAATGGTATAACACTCGAAATTGGAGGGTTTGAGCAGGGTGAGGAAGCGGGTTTTCTCCTCCCTGTGCCAGCCGAACTCGTCATCCTTGCCCGTAATCTTCATATTTTGCGCGTACAGGTCCGTATGATTGTAGTCAATGGCCACGATCAGCGCCTCCTGCGCCGAGTTATGAATTATCAGGTAGTTGTTGGGATTGCGGTCCTCATCGAACATCAGCCAGCGATTGATAAGGTCATTGGCAAGCTCCCTGCGCAGCGGCTCCTCCAGATAATTATAGCCGCTGATCTGCGTGGCTTTCTTAATAACCTTGGACGCCCGATAATAATCCCCGTCCAGTTTGATGAGCAGGGTGGGCGCGGAAAGTGTCTGCAGGTTCAGATCGATGAAAAAGGCAAGCTGCCCGAGCAGGCTGATAAACACCTCCTCATCCGCGACCTTTTTTATGATCCACCGGCTTTCCTCATTATCCACCGCCCCCTTGTACTCCCGAAGCTGGGCGTTGAAGGGCACAATCCGCTTGTCATCACTCATGGTAAACCGCAATCTATTAAATTTATCTAAAAGCGCCTGATCGTCATACTCAAGGTAAAAGTCCTTGATGAGGGCGGTATCCTTAACCTTGGCAATCAGGGTCGTATTTGCCTTATGTTCAGACATAAAGCGCCTCTTTACTGTGTTCGCGCGCAAAATACACTTCCAGTTTGTCGCCGATGACAAAATAGGGGGCGGGGGTGTTCGTTCCGGAATACAGGATATGATGGTTGGCGATTCCCAACACATTCAGCCATATTCCCGATGTGTCCCCGGTATTCCACAGTGGGTTGTGCCCCACGATAAACAGGCTGTCGGCGGGCATGCCCAGTTTTTGCAGCATGTCACGGATATCACTCTCCGCGTACTCACGGTTGCTCGGCGTGCCCCTGAACTCATTAATCCTGTTCCACGTCAGCTGGTAGTACCGGTCGGGATAATCACGTATATTGATAAGCTCCTCCCGGGTAATTCCTCCCCGCACCGGCCCGGCGTGGGTGATTACGTATTTGTCCGAAATAACGGCCAACGGCAGGTTTTCAAAAAAATACTCCACCTCTTTCACGTACGACGCGCCCCTTGCTTTCAGCAGGTAGTTTTTAAACTCCAGACCCTGGGCAATACCGCTTTTAACCAGGCGTTCATCAAAGGAATCATGGTTGCCCCGCAGGTAGATGATGCGCTGGGGAAAGCGCAAAAAAAGCTCAAAAATGTACTCCAGTATGATAAGCGAGCTTTCCATTTCCTTGAACTGTCCTATTTGATCGTTATGCACGGCGTCGCCCAGGATCACAAACACATAACCCCGGCTTTTCAAGCGCTTCTGGTTGCCGTTATGGTTGATTATTTTTTTCAGATTTTCATGGTTGGAGTGCAGATCACCGATCACGATCGCCTGGACCGAGGGGGGTACCTCAACCAGTCCTCCGGGCATCTTGTGCCTGTTGCGCGGCCTGTGCCTGGTGCGCGCGATTATGGCGTTCACATTGCGAACGTCGGCCGTCTTCAAAGTATTTCCTCTTGCCATATATATAATAATATGAATACTTTTTCACTCTTGTCAAATTAATTATACCCGGGGGGAAAGCGGCTGTTTGCTTCAGGCGCCGTTTTGTTTCAGGTATTTTCGGTAGTTTTCCGGGGGATTTATTTCATAAAGCTCGCGCTTTACCGGCACCAGTAAAACCTGGGGAATGATGTCCAGCAGTTTTTTCCTGTTGTCGAAAAAGGCGATGCGAATATAGAAGGCGTGCTTGGCCAGAACGCTCTTGGTTATATTCTGCCTGTATTCCCCCAGCCGGGTGATCTTGTCCAGTACATTGAGGATCAGGCGATTGTTGCCCTCATCCTGGTCCCGGGATTCATCCAGGTACTTGCCGATGTTGTTCAGATCGTTTATTTTGAGCCTGTATATTTTATAACCGTCGTCCGCTTCATAGTAGGCGTATTCCAGAACCGCAAGCAACGCATCCAGCACTTTATGATATATCTGCTTGGGGTGCCAGAACGAAAGGATTAAAAAGGCCTTTTTAATTAAAAACTGATTGGGCTGGATGTTGGAAAACAGAAGCCGGGGATCGCGTTTGGCGATAAGGGCGTCCACAACCCACTTATTATTGGTTTCCAGCAGTTTTAGAAAAAGCGGGTAATTCTGCTGGGTGATTCCTACATAATTCAGGTAACGGGCGAATCCCACGCAGGATTCAACCTGTACCGCGGTCTGGCAGGAAAAAATGCCGCTGATGATGATGTTCTTATTCTGGGTGAAAAGGATTTCCTCTTCCTGGTATTGGAATTTTCTTCTCATAGCCAACTTAATATCTTGTTTCTTTTACGGCACATTTTGCCTTATGCTAACATTATCGGAAGCATTTAAAATCAATAAACGTACTTTTTTTTACAACACGGAGAGAATAAAATTTGTTATAATGTAAACAATCATGAACCTGACAGGGAAAATTATAAACAGCTGTTACTTCGTAAAGGAGAAACTGGGCGAGGGAACCTACACCGTCAACTGGTACGCGAAATCCATTTTTTCCGATTTCCACGTTGTATTGAAATTCTTAAAAGACGCCAACCCGGCCTACGATGCCGGGGCGCTTGCGAGGCTTAAAGCTGAAGTTTATAAAACCTTCAACACCTATCACGCGGCCATAGAAAAAATTCTGGAGGTTGATGAATACGAAAACCATACCTATATTGCCGCCGAGCGGATTAATGGCGTGATGCTTGAGGAGTACGGTCAAAAAAAAGCCGACCTCCCGCTTGAGGACGCGGTATACATAGCGATCAAGATCTGCCAGGCCCTGGAGTACCTGCACGCGCGGGATATCGTGCATAAAAACTTGAACCCCTCCGATATTTGGCTCATTACCCACCTGGATCAGATCCAGTCGATTAAAATCTCGGATTTCGCCTTTTTGGAGTTCGAGGAGCTGACGCATAAAAAAAACAGAGCGAACATGGATTGGTGCATGGCCCCGGAGGTTGTGCTGCGCGACAGGGAAAAAATCAACCGCACAAGCGATATTTTTTCGGCGGGCTGTCTTTTATACCGGCTCCTTACACAAACCGTCCCTCATGGCGCCGGCGCCAAACTCCCTGCACCCCCGTCCGCCTTGAATGAAAAAATACCTCCGTTCCTGGATTTTATCGTGTTGAAGGCCCTCCACCCCCGGCAGGACAAGCGTTACCCCGACGCGGGGATGATGTGCGGGGACCTCATTCGCTTTAATACCCAGGGAGCGGCGGCCTTACCTGAGGAAAA
>CAZWYY010000011.1:49251-71727 GCA_964638895.1 uncultured Spirochaetaceae bacterium
ACATAGAGCCCGGGCGGCCTGCGCCGGATGAGGTATACGCAGCGGATGAAGCATCCTCGCCGACGCCGCAAAGCGCAGACCGTGACGAATCAGCGGCGGAAGAAGAAACAAAGGCGCATCGTAAAAGGAAAAAACCCGGCCGGGAAATACAAACCGGGCGGGCCACACGCGCGCTTAAGCCCGAAGACTATGCTTTTTTTAAGAAGGTGTTAAAGGGCGGGAAATCGGACTTGGAATATCTAAAAAAGCAGTTCTACCGCCTGGTAAATTATCACGGGAACATATTGATCCTTGAAAACCTGACACACGAATATCTTCAGCTTTTGGAGTATTTTAAAGATTTTCTGGCTTACAACAACAGTATCATGCTGAACTTCGACTGCCTGTCACGCAGGGATGACAACTCACTTTATTTCTTTATGCTGGCGGCCTATTTAAAGTACCTGGCCGAACACAACGTACGCCCAAAAAAAATAAAAAAAATCGTACAGAAAAAATTCCCGGCCGAAACAGCCAAACTTATCCTGTTCGCTCCGGAGTTACGAAGCCTGTTTGGTAACACAACGATCAAACCGCGGTTTACGGCCGCACGTCAAAACCGCCCCTCCCCTGCGGCGGAGTTCATCGAGCTTCTTCGGGATTTCTGCACTAGGAAAAATTCCATGGCCCTGGTGTTAAGGAATATACAACACATCGACGAGATGAGCAAAAAACTTCTTTTTTATACCGACCGCCATCTTAATTCCTTACCCGTACTCATCCTGGGTATTCTCTCTTAAAGAGGTCCCCCGGGATAGGCGGATAAAGAAAGGATACCGGCTGTGGGCATATCTTATGAACTCAGGTTCCTCATCGCGCTCGCGCAGACACTGGTCATCGAGACTGGCCTTTTGCTTTTCATGTCCAAGGTGTGGCCTTTTAAAGACAGGTTCCGCGCCGTGCGCGCCCCGGTTATTCTTATCACGGGGATCATCGCCTCCCTGCTTACCCTGCCCTATGTATGGTTTGTTTTTCGTTTTTATTTCAGGGAGCGCCTTGCCTACCTGGCGGTAAGCGAGGGGTTCGCCTTACTGGCCGAGGCGTTCATCTATTGGTTTGTACTGCGGGTCGATTTCGGCCGGGGCCTGTTACTCTCCCTGGTCTGCAATGCGGCCTCGTTTTTCTCCTCTTACCTGGTTGCGCTTGTTCTGTAGCAGCCATAAACCCATAAACACGATTACAGCCGTAAGGATAATCGTAACAAACTGCGCCGCGGGATTATGGAACGCGTATTTAAGGGGGAAATACGCCACAAGCCCGCCCATGAATAGGGCCAGGCAGTTCAGGCCGAAGGCAAGTCCGGGAAGCCGTGGAATGATGCCGGCCGTGGCCGTCAGGGTCACGGGCATGGTCATCTGGAAAACCAGCAGCCCGGCCACGGCGACAACCGCGTTCCCGGAGTTAAAAGCGATAAGAGGAGCCGAAACAAGCAGAGCCGCCACCGACACCTTGAGCCAGCCGAGCCTGTCGGAAACAAAACCGCCCAGTCCCTTGCCCAGGACCGCGGCCCCGGCCAGGACAAACCCCAAGACCACGGTCTTGTGCAGCGTATACCCCCCTGTGGCACCGATCAGCGCCCTTGATAAAATGGAGATAAAAAATAACGCCAGGGCCGCGGCGGGGAGTTTGAACCTCAGGGCAATCTGTTTGTTTCGGCCGTAAGTGGGCGGGTATTTCATGACCAACAACACGCAGGCCGAGACCAAAAGCAAAACGCCGAACAGGTACGGCGGAAACAAGCCGCTTTTCCCCAAAAACACCCCGACCCCCAAACCCAAGGCCCCGGGGGCCACGAATATGCCGGGCGCCAGGGCGCGCCCCGGGGTCACGAAAAGATTGATCACTCCTCCGCCGATATGAAAAAGCGCGTTGCCGGTTCCCACCAGGATCACGGCCACAAGCGGCGCGGGCATATACAGGAAAAAGGCTGATATGATAAAGAAGATTCCTAGAAGCGCGGTCAGGCGCGGTGCTTTCATCCAGTCTGTGAGCAGGCCGAAGACCGGCTGCAGGGCAAAGGCCAGAAAATTGTACAGTAGAATCAAAAAGTATGTATGTTCCGGATCGAACCCATGCCCGCCGATCACGGTAAAGAGCAGGCCCACGGTGGACGCGTCCACAACAGCGTGCACGATACCATATCCGACGGGAACAACCAACAGGGGCGGGCGGATGGTGTCTTTTAATCTAATGCTTGATATTGCGCCGGATTTTACCTGGTTCTTCAATACCATCCTTCCAATTTGGAGATATCGATTTTTATGCCGGAAGTATCTATTATCAGGTATTCTCCGTTGAAAAAAAACTGTACCTCGGCCAAGGGCGTGTCGTCCCAATCGCTTGTTGGGTAAACATCCTTGATGATAAAGCGCGCACGGGTAAAGGTGCGCGGCGTGTTCAGCACCAGATCCTGGGCCTGCATACTGTCCTTGAAATCCGCGGTCAGGCTGAAGTCATCCAGCAGTATCTGCATGCTCTTGATTCTGTTGTTCCTGCGGAAATATCTGGACTGGAACCAACCGGGCATAATCCTGATTGTATCAACGGTAACGGGTTGTTCCAGGCGGATCTCAACCCAGGCGCCGATCCCCGCCCCCGCGGCATTTTCCGACCAACCGGTTTCCGGATCGCCGTCGAACGCCTGCAGCGGATGGTACCTATCCGCGAACACATCGCTCTTTAGACAACCGGAGGATGTAATATCAGCCGCCTTGGCGCTCAGGCACGAAACCATTATCCGCTTGTTGCCGGAGAGTTCGTTTATCACATCCTCACCCATCTTAGGGGTGGCGGTTATTTTTTCAACCTCCAAAAACACCCTGGCACAGGGATCTCCCCCCGCACAGGTGACAACCCGGGAAACTCTATAGGTTATCTCCTTATGATAGTATATTACCTCATACTCGGGCCAGTAATCATGAGAGGGCTGGCTTATTTCCGTTTTAGAAAGCGCGCCCGTAGCAAGCAGATCCTTGATATTAATGTTTTTCAAACCTTCCTGTTCCACATATGATCGGCGCAGGGCAACGACGGACAGGAGGGTATTGTATGCGGAATACTTCTCAAGCGGCACATTGTCCTTTATTTCATACAACCTGTATCCCCGGGGATCGTTGATATCCGATCCCGCCTCATAGGCCAGTATCATAAGTTCCGGCAGCTTGCTGCAGTTGGATATTTTTATTACCCGGTCTACGGGGATAACATCAATCGGCGCGGCGTCCGCGGACAGCCGGACAACCGCCAGGGCCAGATTAATTAAAACAATACATGCCTTTTTCAAGATTTGCCTCCTTGTTCCCTAGGCAGGGTGATCACCACATTGGTGCCCTTACCCACGTAACTCTCCACGGATATACTTCCCTCGTGCAGGCTGAGTATCTGTTTGCACACCGCAAGTCCCAGCCCTGTGCCTTTTGTCTTGGTGGTAAAAAAGGGATCGAATATTTTTCCCATATGTTCCGGGCCGATCCCTTCTCCGTCATCCTTAAAGAGAATACGCACATGATTATGTTTATTCTCGGTCTGGATATCAATCGTACCTGAATCCTCGTGCATGGCGTCACAGGCATTGTTCAGGATATTGTGAAACACCTCTCTTATCTGCACCGGGTCGATCCTTACGGGAATATTGTATACCTGGGTCGTGTTGAGATTGAAGCTTATATTTTTCTTCAGGTTTTCACGGACCGTATCCACACATTCGTGAATGACCGTATGTATATTCGTATCCTTCATCTGCGGCGGCTTGATACGCGCGAAAAAAAGCAGGTTATTGATAATCTGCTCACTCTCGGTTATTTTGTTTTGTATGCTTTGAATATGCTTGCCGATCGGGGCGCCGGACGCCTTTTGCTGAATGTTATACAGGGCCGTAGAGATCGCGGCCAGGGGATTGCGCAACTCGTGCGCCACAAACGAGGCCAGCATACCAATGTCGGAAAGCCGCTTGATCCTCATTACCTCCTGCTCCGCGGCCAGGAGTTCCTTCGACTTCTCGCGCACCAGCTGCTCCAGCATCTCCCTGTCCCGTTCAAGAATCGCTTCCGTCCTGCGTCGTTCCGTAATATCCCTGAACACCAGCACAACACCCTTCAGCCTGTTGTTCCTGTCTCTTATGGGCGCGCCGCTGTCGTCGATCGGTATTTCCGTTCCGTTTTTTCTGATCAGAACGGTATGATTGGCCAGCCCCACGATTACGCCTCTTTTCAACACCCGTCCCACCGGGTTTCGGACCGGTCTGCGGGTCTTCTCATTAATAATCCTAAACACCCCGTCTGAGCTTCCGCCCAGGGCCTCTTTACAGTTCCAACCGGTAAGCTGTTCGGCGATCCTGTTCATGAACACGATGTTCCCCTCCACATCGGTGGAAATAACGGCGTCGCCGATACTGGCCAGGGTGGTTGAAAAGCGTTCCTCACTGATGCGCAGCGCGTCCTCGGCCTTTTTACGGGAGGCCATCTCTATCTCCAGGTCTTTCTTGGAGGCCGTAATCTTTTTTAAATCGGAGGCCATACGATTAAATACCTGCGACAGCTCGCCGATCTCGTCTTTTCTCCCGGTATGTATCCGGTAGGAAAGGTTTCCCGAGCCTATGGCCTGCGCGCCCGCGCGCAGGCGGGAAATGGATTCCAGAGTCCGCCTGTAAAACATAATATAGTTTACAAGGAAAAACAGGATAAAAACCCCGATCATGGCATAGATCAGGATATCATTGCTGCGCTTCATGTTCTCCGCCTGCTTACGCAGCAGCAGGCTGAGGCGTTCCGCGTCAAAGATGATCCCTTTATTCTGCACGGCCATGCGGCTGAAAAAAAGCCGGGTCAGTTTCAGGGCTGCCGTCGCGTTCCCGTTTACGGGACCGCTTTTTCCGACCGCGGCCATCTCCTCAAACACGGCCCGGATACGCCGGCAGCCTTCCCTGATGTTGTCCACCGCGGCCCGTTCAGGCGCCGTACCCGGGTGGAGCCCGGATAACTCCTCTAAAATAGAGGTGAACTTCGTGTTCCACCTCCGGTAAAGCTGGTTCTCCCGATAGAGGATATATTCATGCGATAAAAATACCAGATCGTTGGCTGAGCGCTCGATATTGTGCGCCGACTCCTCCTGATTGCGCACGTAGTCCACATGGCTGTTTGTGATCAGGACGGACACGCAGACTATTACCAGGATAATCCCGAACAGCAGCATATTAAGCAGAAACATGGTCCTGATTTTCACTAGCACCCCCCTTACCTGATAATATTTACGGCCCCGGGTTTTATTTTTTTCAGGTTCCCTTCACAGATGAAGCCCATAAAATCCGGCACCTCGGTGTGGGACGTCAACCTGTTTTCGATCATCCACCTGGACTGGTCCTCCATGGCTACTACAAGCGACTGGTCCAGCGAAAGGGCTGGCAGATGATCGGGCCAGATCGCGTTCATATATTCTGTCGTGTAATTCAACCGCCCTTGGATTACCGCACTGGCCGCTGTCTCATGATGAATGATAAACTCCTCGGCCCGTGAAAGCGCGGCAAGGAAGCGATCGGCCGTTCCGGGATGCAGGCTCAGCCACTTTTCGTCGGTTATGACCAGGCAGAACGCCGGCTGGTCATTGTGAATGGAACGAATTTCAACAAGATCGCCCAGGCGTTGGGCAAGCGTAAGAATATACGGCTGCCAAGCTACAACCGCATCGACCCGGGAAGAGATCAATGCGTCTACCGCCTGCGGTGCCTGTACATCGACGATATTAATCAGCTTCTCATCCGCATTATTTAATAGAAGATACCGGCTCAGGTTGAACCGTGCCTGGGTTTTCATGGGCACACCAATGGATTTATGCTTTAAGTCCCCTATATCCTTTATGCCCCGGTCTTTTCTCCATACCAGATACTGGTGCATAAACTTGTCTATGCTGGTCAGTACCTGCGGTTTTTGCCCCGCACATACCTGCCGCACAACCACGAACTCGGTCGCGGTCGCCAAGTCTGTTTCACCGTTTAGCAGAGCGGCCACCGCGGCCGCACCGGACGCGTAGTCGGATTTTACAACCAGGTTGATGCCGTTGTCCTTGAAGTAATTGTTATTGAGGGCGATGTAAATCAGGGAGTTTACCGGCGTGGCCTCCATACCGATAACAACCGTCTCCTCACGGGCCGAACAGGAAAGAACACCGGGCCAGGCCGGGATTATCACCGCAAGCACAATCAAGGCAATATAAACTCTCCACATACAGCCTACCGCTCCCCTCATTATCTTTCAGGATCCTGCGCCGCCCGGGCGTGCTCCTTTTCCAGTTCGGAAAACGCCACCTTGCCCACCAGGGTCAGGGGAAGCGAGGCGCGGAATTCGATCCGTTCGGGTACGCTCCACTTAATCAGGTGTTTTTTACAATAAGCGATTAGCTCTCTTTCCTTTTCAGGAGAGGCCTGGGCCGGGTCTCTTAACACGGTAAAGGCCTTTACGGTCTGCATCTTGTACGGATCGGGAATGCCGATCACACAACTAAGCGATACATCCGGATGCCGGTCAAGCACCTCCTCCACTTGGACCGGTGAGACGCTGACCCCTGAGACTTTAATAATCCGTTTCATACGCAGCTTGAAGTACACAAACCCGTCCGTATCCATGGAGCAGATGTCCCCCGTATGGAGCCATACCCTGCCGTCCGCGTGCTTTCTTAGGGTTTTTGCCGTGATCTCTTTACTGTTCAGATAACCGAGCATCAGGGTGGGACCGGATACGCACAGCTCGCCGTCCGTGCCGGGGGAGACCTCCTTGTCGGTTCCCTGCTCCGTTATTTTAGCCCACATATCGGGAAGGGGTATGCCGACGCTGCCTTCCCTGTACCCGTGCCTGGGGGTAACAATACAGGCGGTAACGGATTCCGTCAACCCGTAGCCTTCCAAAAGTTCGGCGTCCCCGCCGTGCGCTTTGATAAGCGCGTCAAACCGTTCCTTCACGCTGTGTGGCAGCCTGTCCCCCCCGGCATAGGCGGTTTTCAGGCAGGACAGGCCGGCGGTTCTCATGGTCCTGCTGCTTGCCAGCGCTTCGTAAAGCGTGGGCACCCCGGCCATGTACTGCGGTTTCTCTTTTTTTATGAGTGCGGCCACGGTTTCGGGGGTGAAGCGTGGGACCAGGACGCATTTGCCCCCTGCGATAAGGAAGGTGTGTACGCAGACTCCCAGTCCGAAGCCGTGAAACACGGGTAATATGGAAAGAATCACATCTCCGGCCTGAATTGGCCCCTGCGTGCCGATCTGCATTCCCAGGCAGTTGAAGTTGTGGCTGGAAAGCATGATGCCCTTGGGCGTTCCCGTGGTCCCCCCGCTATAAAGGATGACCGCGCAGTCATGGGGCGTCAATGCCGAAGAAGTTTTCCCCACCCGCCCGGCCTTGTTTTTGTTCATGGGTCCGGCTGGATCATTGGAGGCCCTCCCGGCCACGGCCCCGGTGTTGTGCCGTCCGATCAGCGAGTTCCACCAGATAATCCGCTTGTCATCCGCCGGTGGCCTTTTGATCTTCCGTCCGCTTGTCAGGAAAAAGCCAGCACTTTTGAGCGGGCTTAAAAAATCCCCGATTCTGGCCAAAAGCAGTGTGTTCACCCCGGTGTTATCGAGAACACGGGCAAAGTTCTTATAGAACGCGTCAAGGGTCACGGCCCAGATACTGCGGCTTTCTTTCAGGTAAAACTCTATCTCCGTGGGGGCGGATAGGGGGTGGATCATGCCGGCCACGGCCCCGATCTTGTTCAGGGCATAAAAAATAATCAGGGCCTGGGGGCAGTTGGGCAGGCTAATGGTAACCGTTTCGCCCTTTTTTAACCCATGGGATATAAGGGCGTCCGCGGCCCGGTCTATGTCCGTCAGCAGCTCCGCGTAGGTGCAGCGGGTGCCCATAAAATCATAGGCCGTATAATTCGGATAACGCCCGGCCGTTTCGCACACCATTTCGTACATGGTTCTTTCCGGGTAATCGAGTGACCGGGAAACATCACCGTAAGATCTCAACCACGGCTTTTTTTCATACATGGTCCGCCTCCTTGTTTATATGTGAGACGTCCGGACCGTCTGCGTAAACAGACCGCCTACGGCGTTACGCTTTCTTTTTTATCCGTCCTGTGCCGCGCTTCCCTGCTACGGCCGTGTTTACAGCGGTCCGCCGCGCCCTTTTCTTTACGGGCCGCCCGTAGCGCCCGGCCGCATCCCGCTTTTTATTTATGGCCGCTTTCATCGAGCGTGTTTTCCGCCCGGCCGCATTCCACTTCTTATCACCGGCCAGCAGCTCCTCCGCCGTAAGCTCCTTGTTTTCCAGCAGCCCCGGATTTTCCAGCAATTTTTTAAACAGCACGATCGAACGCGCGCAGTAAAACCCCTCGGTAATCCGTTCATCAAGGGTGAAGCTTATGTTGATGCAGTCGCGAACCGTAATCCTGTTTTTTTCATCAACCAGCGGCTCCTTGTGCATTTTGCCGATCACAATAAACAGGCTGGCGCTGCCGTACTCATAGAGGTGGTGGTACGGGGCGTCAAGCCCGATGCTTCCCAGGTTGGCGAGGTACACGCTGGTATACAGAGGAATGGCCTCCATCAAAAATCGGGGCAGGATGTTATGGTAATCCATAAAGCGGATACACCAGGCAATAAGCCCTATCATGGGGCGCGGGAACGCGGCCACAAAATCGATCAGCTTATCGTCCCCCCCCTTGGCGCCGCCCCGGGCGATGTTAAGGTGTGAGACCACCTTGTCCCTCACCCCGGCCGGGGTTTCGTCTCCGGAAAAAACAATGCGGGCGTTGGTCTCCTCTGCCTCCTCCGTGAACTCCTTTTTGACGATAAAGGTGACGCTGATATCCTTGTGCCCGTAAATTCTCCGCCCGGCCACAAAGCGGTTGAGCTCGGGCCGCATCTTCAACACTCGCGCGATTACCGCCAGGAACACCTGGAACATGGTGAGTCTTTGCGCGCCGGTTTTGCCTTTATTCACTTTTTCCAGGTAGCCCAGCAGGTTTGTCATATCGATTTTCTGGGTAAAATAGATCAGGGATTCTGTGCGGGTTTTCATCAGGTACGGGAAAATACGCCTGAAGGCGGGAAGCTTTTTCAGGTAGATTCCGTCTCTCCGTCTTTTAAACGCCATGAGTGATTATAGAAAATAAACAGCGGCAAGGCAAGATAATTATCAATTGTTCAATGCGAACCGTATTCGCCCCGCGGCCGGGCAAGGGGGAAAGAGTCCGTGATCTTTTCAGTCTCCGCCCAAAGCCTTCGCGCGACTTCTTTATTATACGCAGATGTTGCGATTATTTTATTCTTCCGGCGCTTCAGGAATCTACCCGTAAGGGAGCCGCCTTTTTTTGCCGCCGCCAAAAAGATCCCCGGTTTTATGCCCTCTTCCATGGGACTAAACAGAAACCCTAATAATCCCGTCAGCAGAAAATAGGTAAACCTGTGAAAGCCCCTTTGCGCTTTTCCCAGGTTTGTTTTCACCAGTCCGGGATAAAAACAGTTCGCGGTTACCCCCGTTCCCCTGAGCCTTGAGGCAAGCTCAAAGGTAAAGAGAATTTCAGCCTGTTTTGACTGTGTATAGGCCGTCAGGGGCTTGTAGGTGCCCCTGGCAAACAGATTGTTTATCTGAAACGGTTTTTTGGAAAGCCCCTCCGAAACCACATTGATAATCCGTGAGGGCGCGGACGCGATAAGCAGCTCAAGCAGAAGGTTGGTTAAAAAAAACGGTCCCAGATAATTGGTGGCCAGCGCGGCCTCAACCCCGTCTTCTGTAATTTTCTTTTTAAACAACAGCACTCCGGCGTTATTAATTAATACATCCAGTCTAGTATATTTTTCCTTAAAACCGAGTACGCCGTTTCTGATTGAGTTCCATGAACACAGGTCCATCAATAGTAATTCCACATTGGGATTGCCGGTTTTCCGCTTTATTTCAGACACCGTGTTTTGGCCCCGCAAACGGTCACGACAGGCCATCACCACCCTTGCCCCATATCCTGCAAGCGCAAGCGAAAGGGCCTTGCCGATCCCTGAATTGGCGCCGGTAACCAGGCAGGTTTTTCCGGCCAACAACGTGTTCATCGGTCCCGTTTCCTTATCACCACACCGTCCAGGATGAGGGAGACGGCAAACATAATCTCATCCCGTAAAGCGTTCAGATCGACCTCACCGTCGGGGCCGGAACGGGCCTGCAGATACGCGTTGTCTTTCATGGCATAGATAACATTCTGGATGGTGCGGGCAAGTTTGTCCGCATCCTGCACAACAACATCACCCTTCCGCTGATAAAACCTGAACAGTTCAACAAGGAAATCGGTCCCTTTTTTCTTGGCGTATTCCATTAATGCGGTTAGACGCGGGCTTAAATGTCTTAACGACTCCAAGGAAAGCCGGTTCAGAATACTGTTAGCCCGGTTATAGGAAAAACCTTCCTTTATCCAGGCGAGTATCTTTTCGCGGCATCCCGGAATCGCTTCGATGCATTGAACTGTTGCCGCCATATAGACGTCCGCTTCACGTGTTATTACCTCGGAAAAAATATCTTCTTTGCTTTTAAAGTAATAATAGAATGACGCCTTGTTTATCCCGACCATTTCAGAGATGTCATCAAGGGTGGTCTTATCATACCCGAATTTCACAAAGCATTTTCCGGCCGCCTCAATAATATCATCCTGTCTGTTATGGGTCATATATCATCTTCCTAATTCTAATTATCTAATATTTTATTATAATGTTAGATAATTAGATTGTCAAGCAGATATTTATAAATGACGGGAGATCAAAATGACACGGGATCACGGCCGGCACTCATCCGCTATACCCATGCCCAATCAGACGCCAGAAGGCCTCCACCGCGGTTTTATGGTTTTTCTTACGCAGCCGGCAGTACCCGACATCATACCCTTTGAGTTCCGGTTCCAGGGGCAGTATCTTCACGTCGTTTTTTAACGGGCTTTGTTCCAGCACCAGCAATGGGACAAGGCCGATGCCCACGCCCAGGCTGGCCATGGCGATAATAGCCTCGTTTCCCGATACCTCGGCGTAGATACGGGGAGCGGTTTTTTTCAGCGCGAACCATTCATCCGCTCGTTTTCGTGACAGCCCATGCGCGGGGAGAATAAACGGGGAGCCGCCGCCAGATCCAACGTCAACGCCGCCGTCGGACTCAAAACCGAAGTCGGCCCCGGGGCGAAAATCCACTCCCGCAATGAACACAAGAGGGGTTGTGGCAACGGTTTTAAACTCAATCCGCGGTGAAACGGTGTCCGGGCGCGCGGCTATGGCAATGTCCGCGTTTCCTGCCATGACCTGTTTTACGGCGGTCTCCGCCTCTCCGGTTTGCAGGTGAATCCGTACCTGTGGATAGGCCCGCCGGTATGCGGATAACAGCTCTTTCAAAATCAGATAGGACGCGGTAACCGAACAGTACAGATAAAGCTCTCCGTACACGCCGCCCTGCCGGGACGCGTACGCATCCCGATACGCCGCCCAGGTGTCAAGAATTTCACCCGCGTAGCGCTGCAGGGCCTCTCCGGCCGAAGTCAGTGAAACCGAGCGGTTGTCGCGTTCAAAAAGCTTTTCACCCACCTCGTCTTCAAGGCGCTGAATGGCCCGTGTCAGTCCGGGCGGACTGATGTTGCAGGCCTGGCTGGTCTTGAAAAAATGCAGGCTACCAGCCAGGTGGAGAAAAAGCTCTAGGGAATGAAAATCCATCCGCGGCTCCTTTATTCCATATATTGTAACATTATATTATAATTGTTTCAATTTACACAATATATTCCGGCGTATATATTTAAAAAAATACAGTTAAAGGAGGATTGTTATGAACATTCTGCATGACAAGGACGCGGACCTGAAATACCTTGCAGGCAGGACCATGGCGGTGATCGGGTACGGCAGCCAGGGGAGCGCCCAGGCCCTCTGCCTGCGCGACAGCGGCGTGCGGGTCATCATCGGAGAAACCCCGGAACTGGGCGGAAAACCCAATCCAAGCTGGGCCCTGGCCCGGGAGCACGGCTTTGAGGTGTATGAGATCGACAAGGCTTCCGAGCGGGCGGATATCATCCATATTCTGCTTCCGGATGAACATCACGGGCGTGTATACAAGGAGAAGATCGGACAGCATATGACCGAGGGCAAGACTCTCTGCTGCTCACACGGGTTTAATATCGTGTACGGACAGATCACACCACCCGCAAACATCGACGTCATTCTGGTGGCCCCTAAAAGCCCGGCCACCGAGGAACGCAAGGCTTTTCTGGCCGGGTTCGGCGTTCCCGGCTTGGTGGCCGTGCGTCGGGATTTTACGGGCAAGGCCCGGTCAACCGCCCTGGCCCTGGCCAAGGCCATTGGCTTTACCAGGGCGGGCGTGCTGGAGTGCACCTTTGAACAGGAAACTTATGAGGACCTGTTCGGTGAACAGAACGTGCTCTGCGGCGGTATGGTGAATCTTATGAAATACGGGTTCGAGGTGCTTACCGAGGCCGGGTATCCGGCGGAGATGGCGTATTTTGAGGTGCTGCATGAGCTGAAACTGATTGTGGACCTGGTTCACGAACGGGGGATCAGCGGCATGAACGCGGTCATCTCCAATACCGCCGAATGGGGCGAGTACGTGAACGGTCCCAGGATCATTGACGAGAGCGTGAAACAGCGGATGAAGGAATCCTTGAGGGCCATCGAAGACGGAAGCTTCGCCGGGCGGTGGATTGAGGAAAGCAAAAAAGGCTGCCCCACCCTGCTGGCCAAACGCAAAGCCCTGGCCCGCCACTCGCTCGAGATTGTGGGCAAAAAGATCAGAAGCCTGTTCGAGCGTACATAAAAGCAAGCATAAAAAAGCGCTTAAAATCGCCCATAAAAAAACGGCGGCATCCCTTGACATCTTTATCTAGCTGTTATATCTTATATATAACAGCTAGATAATTTATAACAGGAGAAGGCGGGTGCTGATCAAAATCGATTTCAACTCCGAAACCCCCATATACGAGCAGCTTCGGATGCAGATAATCGAAGGTATTGCCCGCGGGCTGCTGAAGGCCGGGGAGGGACTGCCCTCGGTACGCCAGCTTGCCGGGGACCTGGGAATTAATCTACACACCGCGAACAAGGCGTATACGCAACTGAAAGCCGACGGATTCATCCATGTGCACCGGCAAAAAGGGGTCGTAGTTAAGCAGGAGGTCAGGCCCGGCGTTACGGACGAATTTCTCGCCTTTCTGGAAAAACAGCTGCGGCCCCTGGCCGTTGAGGCCTATTGCCGGGGCATGAGGGATAAAGAATTCCGCGCAGTAGTAAATAATATCTTCAGATTACTTCAAAACCCAAAGGAGGAGTAATTTATGGTCGGTGTGATCACCATTATCATTATTATGAGCACCATGGCGCCCCTTTACCTTATTTTCGCTTTTTTCCCTTACCTCACCAGGCGGACCATCTGCATGGGTGTAAGCATTCCGGAAGAGATGTTTGCCGATCAAAGACTTAAGGACATCAGGAAGACCTATATGATCTCCCTCTTGATCACAGGCGCATTGGTTACCGGTCTGGCGGCCGCGAGTTTGCTTTTACTGCCGGAGGAATACATGGGCTATGCCCTCGGCGCCGCTATCTTCGTATCCCTTATTTCCATTTTTCTATTCTATGTCCGGGCCTATAAGAAAACCAGGGGCTTAAAACAAAAAGAAAAATGGAGTACCGGCAGAACCGAGTTCTCGGTCACCGAAACCGGCTTCCGTAAAGGAAAGATAACGGTTTCCCCCCTCTGGTTTATACTCTACGGGCTGGTGATCGCATGTACCCTGATTGTTTTCTTCAGTATCTATAACAGCCTCCCCGATACGATTGTGCTGAACTATAACGACCTGGGCAACCCCGGTACCGCCGTGCCCAAGACTCCCTTTATAATACTGTTTCCGCTAAGCGTTCAATTGGTCATTACCCTGCTTATGGTCTTCGTATACGTGGTCATCGGCAAGGCCAGGGTACAGATAGATGCGCGTAATCCTGAAGTATCCGTTGCACGCAACAGGATATTCAGGTATGCCTGGTCCGCGTATACCGTGTTTATGGGGCTGGGAATGGTCATATTGTTCGGGGTCATGCTTTTTCTTCCGCTTTTAACCGGCAATATTACGATTATAATCGCCGTACCGCTTGGCTATACCATCATTGCGGTCGCGGGAGCCCTGGTACTTTCCCTGGTCTTGGGCCAGAGCGGATCGCGCTTGAAGCTGAAGGAAAAGACAGTGGGAAAGGAAATAAACCGGGACGACGGCCGGTACTGGAAACTCGGCGCCTTCTATTATAATCCGGATGATCCGGCCCTGTTCGTGGAAAAACGCTTCGGCATCGGCTGGACAAGCAATTTCGCGCGTCCCCTCACCTGGGTGCTGATGGCGCTGTTTTTACTGATAATCGCCGGGGCCGTGGCCGCTTCAATGATCGCTTTCATGCATTGAATTACGGCGCGGGCCCCCGGGACTAAAAGAATAAGGTTCAACTCCGGCCTTCACGCTTTCTATAAGAGTCGCGCAGCAGCCGTAGAATGTCCTCTCCCGGATCGCGCCCCGCCGGACTCATGGCATTTTCGTACAAAGCAAGCATGCTTAAACCGCGGCTGATATGGTAATATATCGTTTGAAGAATCATGCCCGCGTTATGCAATCTTGAATAGTCCGCGGCCGTAGATGCCAAAATAATAGGCCGAGAGGCGCGGCAGCTCAAGTTATGGGGCAATAAGGATAAAGGGGAGGCATCCATGAAACATGTTAAAAAATATCTTTTATTAAGCCTCATGTGCTTTCCGGCATTCTTGACGTCCATGGGAAACAGCGGCGACACCGCATGGGCTGAAACGGATAAGGTCGTACGAACCTTTTTAACTTCCGCCGCCAATCTGACGGTCTTTGCCTTCAGCCAGTTAAATCCCGGGAAGACCGATCCCCAGGTCATCAAACTCTCACCCGATATTAATATCAGGGCGACCCAGAAGTGGTCCACATTAGGGGATGAGACTTCAGACTATGATTTCAGCATCATAAAAACCTACTATGTGCATAACATTCTGTATATCGGGGGCGGGACGGCGAGCGTCATCTTCAAAAAGGATTTCAGCACGATTAAGGAGTTTGAGGACATGGCCACGCGTGACGCCGATGGGAAACTCGTACCGCATGATTACATCGTGCCCGGCGCGTACAGGGGGTCCCTGGCCAATCCCAAATTCCGACGGTATATCATCGATTACTGCAAGCTGCAGATCGACGGAGGGGTTGACGGGCTGTTCCTGGATGAGGTGTCGGCGGGATTCAGCGGCGGAAGGGTGCACAATTTCAATGGGAACGAGGGGTTCGACGATTACGCCATCGCTGATTTCAATAAATACCTGATGGAAAAATATCCCGCTTATACGGCGAAGGACTGGAAGCATGCTTTCCGGATGACCGACGATAACATCATTAAAAAGGATGTGCCTTATAACGATCTGGGCGACAACTTTAATTACCGAACATACCTCCGGGCCCACGGCTGGGACGGCTCGGCCTTCAACAACGGCCCGCTCAGCAACGCCAATCCGCTGGCCGGGGAATGGGGCGCGGTCACCTCAAACCGCATGTATGTTGAAAACGAAAACAGCTTTACGGGAACATATTTGAAGTTATACTGGGGGGAAATCGTCACCAGACTGCGCAATTACGCAAAAACCATATACAATAAAGATATTTTGATTACGTCAAACGGACTTTTCCCCTTTGTTGATTTCAACTCCCTGGGACTGTATACGTATAATCCCGATGAGGCTACGGCGGACTACAAGGGCTCCGACTATGTGCCGGTAAAAAACTGCCATCTCAACGGCACAAAATCGTTGATGGCGCTTTACAAGAAGATAAACGGCTTAAGCCGCCGGATTTCAGGCGATGTGCCCCTGGTGATTTTTATCGACTGGCCCACGGAGATGATGACGAACTATTACAAACTGCCGCTTTCCGAAAAAATTGATTTTTGGCAAATATACGGGGCCGAGGCGTACGCCGGCGGCATATTCCCCGCGTTTCACCTGAAAACCACCATGAACGGAGACCCGACCGCGCGCTCCTCGGGAGTGCTGGATTTTTTCAAGACATACGTACGATTTTTTAAAGACAACAAGGAGCTTTATCACGGGATCGAATATATGCCCGAAAAAATCGAAATCAATAAAACCAATATCTCCCAAAACCTGATGTTTCAGAAGGCCGGAAGCCGTTATATTCTCCATCTGATCAATCATAATTACAACCGAAGAATCATACCGCAAAGAAATCTGGCCGTGACCGTTTCTCTGGATAAGGCCCCCGCCGCAATATACATGGTATCACCCGATTTCACCGGAATAAAAAGGCCCGCGTTCACTTACAATGATAATACACTGACTCTGACCGTGGATGAGTTAACCTATTATGATGTGATTGTGTGGGAATAAGCGCGTATTCTATTTCTTAAAAGATCATATCAGTTCAGCAATTGCCTCCATATACATGCTCCGGCGGGCAATTTTAATTTTGTTCGATTATTTATTTTTAAAATAAAAAGACTTTTCTGTTTGACTCGCTATGATATGGAACAAATTGAAAATTGTTGATATCAGTTTGTTGACAATCTTCGAAAAAACCATTACCATTGATAATGGTTTTCATTTTCATATTTGGAGGTTTAAAAAATGCCGGGAGAAAACGGAATAGGCCCCTCTGGGGGCGGCGGCTTTGGTACGGGAAGAAGAGGCGTGAACCGGGGGAACCGCCCGGGCGCGGGACCATCAGGAAATTGTATCTGCCCCGCCTGCGGAGAAAAAATACCCCATAAGCGTGGGGTCCCCTGCTATAATGAAGCATGCCCGAAATGCGGAACTAAAATGACAAGGGAGTAAAAAGTGAAAAATGATCCGCTGACCCCTTATGGGAACAAACCGATGGTGACGCCGATCGTTTCCGCCGTGAATTATCAATATACTTCATTTGAGGTATTAAGGCAGATCACGGACGGTGAGATAGACGGCTACACCTACCATCGTGACGATAATCCTACGGTGAGAACCGTAGAAGGAAAGATCGCCGTGCTGGAAGGAGCGGCCGACTGTGTAATCTGTACCACCGGAATGGCCGCGGCAACCATGACTTTCCTGACCTTTTTGCAAAAAGGGGACCATCTCATTACTTTTCATGACGTCTATGGGGCCAATTATAAGGTTTCTTTGATCCTGGAAAAATTCGGCGTGGAAATAACCTGGCTGAACGCCTGGAATTACCAAAAGGTGCGGGATGAGATAAAAGAAAACACAAAGATGATTTTCTGTGAAACCCCCAGCAATCCCCTGATAAAAATAATTGATATCGGGTACCTGCGGGAACAGGCAAAACGCGTCAACGCCCTGCTGGTTGTTGATAATACCTTTGCCACCCCTTATCATCAAAAGCCATTGGAACTAGGCGCCGATCTTGTTATACACAGCGCCACAAAGGCCCTGGGTGGGCACAATGATCTCATGGCGGGGGCCATTGCGTGTAAAACCAAAGAGTATTATAACAAGCTTTGGTTTACCCGGCAGGCAATCGGCACGACACTTGACGCGTTTTCCGCGTCCCTGCTGGAACGCGGGTTGAAAACCTTCGAAATTCGCGCCCGCAAGATGTCGGAAAACGCCATGAAAATCGCCGGCTTTTTGCAAGATCATCCCAAAATAAAAAATGTATACTACCCCGGTTTGGAAACGGATAGCGGACATAAAACCGCTTTAAAACAGATGAAACACGGTTTTGGCGGAATGCTTGCTTTTGATGTCGGGGAATCTCAGGAAGACGCAAAAAACTTCGTGGAAAACCTGCAAAAAATAATCCACGCGGTAAGCCTGGGGTGCACCGAAACACTTGTTTGTCTGCCTGTTCTGACCACCATGCTGTATATGCCCCCGGAACGCAGAACAAGTTTCGGGGTCAAGTCTAATACGGTAAGGCTTTCGGCCGGTATAGAAAACACGCAGAATCTGCTGGATGACTTGAAACAGGCATTGGAGAAGGTATGACTAATACGAACATACGAATTATTCGTTTTATGAGTATCCGGACCATACCGGCGGATTTTAGGAAATTTTTTTCTCAGGCTGCAACCCGGTGGCGAAAATAACACCATTTGAAGAACATACGGCGCAATACGACGACTGGTTCCAAAGGAACTATTACGTATATCAATCGGAGCTGGCGGCCGTTAAAAAAGTAATCCCGAAAACCGGCCGGGGAATGGAGATCGGCGTGGGCACCGGCCGCTTTGCGTCTCCCTTGGGCATTCCATACGGGATAGAGCCGTCAGCCAAAATGAAAGCCATAGCCGCAGAGAGGGGTGTAAAAGTCGATATTGGGACGGCCGAAGACCTGCCGTACGACGATGGGCAATTCGATTTTGCATTAATGGTCACCACCATCTGCTTTTTGGATGATATCGATACGGCATTTAAGGAGGTCCGCCGGGTCCTTACACCGGGGGGATATTTCATCATCGGATTCGTAGATAAAGAAAGTCCCATCGGCCGGATGTACCGGGAGAATAAAAAAAACAGCGTCTTTTACAGAGAAGCCGATTTCTATTCAACGGATGAGGTGGTTTCCCTTTTAAAAAAATCCGGGTTTAATAATTTTACCTTTCAGCAAACACTTTTTAAGTCTTTATATTCAATATCGGAAATAGAGCCGGTGAAACCGGGATACGGCCAAGGATCTTTTGTGGTGATAAATAGCCAAAAGAGATAGGAGATCGATAAAAGGCGGAAACACTATGAACGGCAATATTCATGACTATAAACACATTTTCGGTCCCGTTCCCTCAAGGCGTTTGGGGTTTTCCTTAGGTATCGATCTTGTGCCCTTTAAAACATGCTCTTACGATTGTATCTACTGCCAGCTCGGCAGAACAACAAATAAGACGATGACCAGGAAAGAATTCGTACCTGTTGCGGAAATAATAACGGAACTGAAAACCATACTGAATAAAAACATTCGGATCGATTACATCACGCTATCGGGTTCGGGTGAGCCGACCTTGTATTCCCGCCTGGACGAATTAATCGCTGCCGTCAAGCGGTTGACCGCTATACCCATTGCGGTTCTTACCAACGGCTCCCTGCTCTGGGATAAGGATGTTCGACATGGTTTACAGAACGCCGATCTGATCATCCCCTCTTTGGACGCGGGCACGGAAGAGATGTTCCGTTATGTAAACAGGCCGTGCGGGGAATTGTCCTTTGAAGAGGTTGTCGACGGCATTGTCGGCTTTTCACGCCGATACCGGCATAACGTCTGGCTGGAGGTGTTCCTCTTAAACGGCGTGACCTCCATTCGGGCGGAAGTGCAACGTATAAACTCGATCGTCAAAAAAATACATCCGGCAAAGATCCAGTTAAATACGGTCAAACGCCCGCCGGCCGAATCCTTTGCCTTTGCCGTGCCTCCGGATCAGATGCAGAAGCTGGCGGAATATTTTGAAGGTGAGGTGGAAATAATCTCCGATTTTGCGGGAGCGGCAAGCGATACGCGTTTTAAGGCTGCGAAAACCGAAATAATTAATCTTTTAAAACGCAGGCCGTGTTCCCTGGATGATATCTCCGGGGGATTAAACCTGCACAAAAACGAAATCTTGAAATATATCGGCGAACTGGCGGAGAATAACGTTATTGTGTATCATGAACACAATCATATTCTTTATTATTCGGTCAAAGAGGACACATGAAAACATACCTGGATTGTATACCCTGCTTTTTCAAACAGGCGATCGAAGCCTGCAGGATGACGGGCCTGCCCGCCGCTAAAACCAAGTTGATACTCGATATTATTGCTTTACACGTGCCTGAAATCGAAATGACGTGGTCTCCGCCGGAGATGGCGGCCGTGATCCATAGAATAATCAGGGAACAAACACACAATCCCGATCCCTATCTGGAGTTGAAACGGAAAAGCAATGAAATATCATTAAAAATCTACCCTGAATTAAAGCGGATGGTACGCAATGCGAAAAATAGGTTATTAAAGGCCGTAGAAATAGCCATAGCCGGGAACATTATCGATTACGGCGCTCCCTTCGAACTGGACATCAATAAAGAATTCAATTCCCTACTGGAATCAGAGGAAGATAAAATAAAAAATGAGGATTCGAAATATTTTTCTTATGTTGATTTTATAAAAGCCCTTAAAGATGCCAAAACACTGTTATATCTGGCCGATAACGCGGGTGAAATTTTTTTTGACAAGGTATTGCTGGAAGAGATTATTGCCGCCTATCCGCGGATAAAAATCTATGTCGCCGTGAGGGGCTTTCCGATTATAAATGACTGCGTCCTGGCCGACGCAAAGGCGGCGGGCATCGATAAGCTTGCCACGCTTGTTGCAAACGGCTCGGAGGCGCCCGGCACAATCCTATCATCCTGTTCCAAGGGGTTTATGAAGATCTGGAATCAGAGTGATTTGATCATCAGCAAGGGGCAGGGCAATTTCGAAAGCCTGTCGGAAGTACAAGCGAATATATTCTTTATGTTTATCGCCAAATGCCGGATGGTTGCCCATGATATCGGATGCGACATGCGGGATGTTATTTTGTATAAAAATGTGCGGGCATAAGGAGAAGGGATTAAGCAATTAGGAAAGGAAATCAAAGCTGCAACTACATGCAACCAAAGTGGTTCTTTAATTATCGGCGAGATGATAAATACCTATTCAGATGAGCGATACATAGTGGATAATCGCATAGATTTTGAAAAAGCTGAGTCGTTTTTTCTCACATATCCGGATTTCAATTACTATACAATACATAGACATCTCGAAAAAGCCTGGAAAATCGGTAAAAAATTGGATTAGAATGATTAATGATATGAAACAGGCGCTGCGCTTAATACATTCAAGATTCAATAAACAAAACCTGTTAAGTGCCAAGGCCATTCTGCTTTATTTTATTTTGTTAAAACTTATCATTTGTTTTTTTCCGGTCCAGTATGACTACTTCAGGGATGAGTTGTATTATATTGCCATGAGTGACAGGCTTGATTTCGGATACGTGGATGTTCCGCCGCTTGCTCCTTTTCTGTTGGCTGTGGTGCGGGCCGTTTTTGGTACCTCGCAGTTCAGCCTGCATATCCTGCCCGCGCTCAGCGCCGTTTTAATTTTGGTCATCGTTTATTTGATAATAAAAAAGCTGGAGGGTGACAAATTCTCCCTGGTCCTGGCCCTTTCATGCACTACTTTGGCGCCTATCTACCTGGCAATAGAAAACATGTTTACCTATGATCACCTTGATAAACTATGGTGGGCTCTTTTGCTTTATTATGCGATCTGTATTATCAAGACAAAGGAAGGCAGGTACTGGTATTATTTCGGAATTGCCTCCGGCCTCGCGCTTATAAGCAAGATATCGGTGGTATATCTCGGCTTTGCGCTTTTGCTGGGCCTGCTGCTTACAAAGTACAGGAAGGAGTCTGCCAGGAAGGAAGTATGGTTGGGGGGAGCCGCCGCCTTGCTTATTTTTTCTCCTTTTATTATCTGGCAGTACCTGCACGGCTATCCGATTCTGGAATACTTTCATAATTATGCCGCGGGCAAGACCTATGGCGCCAATCTGCCGGAGTTCTTTTATATGCAAGTGTTCACGGTTAATCCACTGAGTCTGCCGGTCTGGCTGTTGGGACTGGCTTATTTCGCCTTTAACGGCACAGGCAGCCGCTTCAGGGTATTAAGTATTGCCTATTGTATTATCTTTGGTTTATGCCTGCTCACCTCGGCAAAATATTATGTATTAACCCCGTTCTATGTGGTACTTTTTGCCGGCGGATCGGTTTACTTAAGTACACTGATAAAAAGAATCAAGTTAAATTGGCTTAAACCTCTTGCCGTCGCCTTGGTCGCGGTTCCTGCGTTCTTGTTCGTTCCGTTTGTCCGTCCCGTGCTTCCCGTACAGCTGCTTTCCTCAATCACGGCACGGTTCGGAGGAGATTTCGGAGTTAAAACGGAAAATTTCCAAATAAACATGTTACCGCAGCACATAGCCGACAGGTTCGGCTGGAAAGAATTGGCGGAAACAGTGGCGCAGGTGTATCATTCCCTGCCTTCCGCCGGGCAGGCCTGCCTGTTCGCCCAGAATTACGGTGAGGCCGGGGCCTTGTGGTTATACGGCAAAGAGTATGGTCTGCCCAAACCTGTCAGCGGCCATCTGCAGTACTATATATGGGGAATGGGGAACTGCCCGGGTAAGGTGGTTATCGTGGTTGGCATCAGGGATATGGCGAGATTGAGATGGTATTTTGACGAAGTAACCGTCGTCGCCTATACGGATAACAGCTTCGCCATGCCCTATGAACGAAATCTGCCCATCATACTCTGTAAAACTCCCAAGGTATCGCTGGCGGAAAAATGGAATGAGTTTAAAAGTTT
>CAZWYY010000012.1:0-66714 GCA_964638895.1 uncultured Spirochaetaceae bacterium
AACTCATCCATCTCCGCAGATACGGTCTCCTGCGTATCCTTTGCCCGATTCAGGAAATCGTTCATATTGACGTTGATCTCATTCTCAAACTCACCCAAACGCGCCGATACCTGCCTTTCCAGGTCCTTCATCTGCTTATCAAGCTCAACATGCCATACACTCGCGTCCGAACGCAGGACGCCGAACAACTCCCCGATCTCTTTTTTCTTTTTATCGAGATCGGCATTCACCCTGGTAAAATACTCGCCGACTTCGCGGGCCTGTTCCCTGGCCTTTTTATCAATGGATTCCTTAAGCTGGGTGAATACCTCGTCGTTAAAATTCTCTCCCCGCACCGCGGCCTTGGCCAGTTGCTCGTGGAACATTTTTTCAATCTGCGCGTACTGCTCCTTGAAATCCTCAATCTTGGCCGTAAACTCCTCATCCAGGCTTTTGGCGGTGTCATGCACGGTTTCCAGCATGTTGCGCAGCTCAATGGTTATCTTTTCCTGATTCTCATTGCCGTTTTGGATGACCTCATTCATCTCGGCCGCAAGCTCACTCACGCCCTGTTTCTTTCTTTTACCGATCTCCTCATCCAGGTTGGACAGAAGCTCACGGTAGGCTTTTTCCGCGGTTTTCACCACCTCACCCTTGCGCTCCTCCAGCCTCTTCACGTATTCGGCGACCGTGGTCATATTCTGTTCCACGGTATGCAGGTTCTGCTCCAACTCCTCGATACCGTCGCGATGGGAATCAAGAAGTTTTTTGCGAATTTTATCCAGTTCCTGTTTATTCCTTTCGTTGGATTTTGCCAATGTGGTTTCCAGTGCGGATTCCAGTTTGGTAATCCGGCCTGAAATATCCTTCACCTGTACACCCACACGATCGATAAATACCGACTCTTCTTTGATACGCTTCAGATTCTCATCAACCCTGCCCGACATGGCTACAAGTTCACCCAGTGTCCCCGCATAGCTGTCCACGGTGGTTTTCATATTCTTAAAATCGCCCTCTTTGGCCTTAAGCGCCTCCTCGAACGTGAGGATTCGTTTCAACACCTCTCTGCTTTTCTTCAGGTTGAGGTCAAGGTCGACCGCGATATCATTAATTTCCAGGTTTTTTTCCTTGATAAACACGGATATCTCTTCTTTCAATTTGTCGGAAAAGCGCTTAACCTTTTCCAAACTTCGATTGCGTTTATCTAAGGTTCTAAAGAGGATAACAATAATTATAACTACCAAAAAGGTTGGCAGGCTGAAAGTGTAGTCCATTGCTCCCCTCCCATGGGATATTTGTGTAATATTTTATCCCACTGGGGGTGTATTGTCAATTATTTTTTAAGATTTTTCTATTATTATGTGCTTTATAGGCGCGCTTCTTTGCGTATGAGTTTTTACGATCTTTTACAGTTTTTTACATTTGCATGACAATTCGCCACGTACTATACGGTAGTATATACGTATTCCGGTAGTGGAAGAAAACCGGTAAGTATCTTATACTATACTCACGTCGATGAAAAGCGGAAGCGGGAAGATACGGAGCATCCATCTCATCATAATTCTGGCAGTGACCGTAATCCTGCCCGGTATTATTCTCAGCATACTCGCCCTGCGGGCCATCGAAAGAGAAGAGGCCTATATCGAAAAAAACCTCTATCGCACCCTTTCACTTGAGGTTGTCAATACAACCACACTGATTAATGCGCAGTTGAAGGCCGTTCAGGACGAGCTAGCAAATATCATCACGGTTCCCGAACCGTCCGACGCGGCCGCGGAATTAAAGCGCATGCGCGGGCGCTCGCCCCTGATCGGGCTGCCCTTCCTAGTCTCTTCACAGCAGGTGATAATCTACCCGCCCAACTCCGAACCGTTGTCCGCGGAGGAAGCCCTGCTGGTGAACCAGAACAAGGAACTGTTTGAGAACAATGTTTCCATTCCCGTGTATAAAAATATAGTAAAGGAATACAAGGATGCCATCTTAAACGAAGAACAGGATACGAATGCCCCGGAGCCAAACGCCCCCGCAACCCCGCCCACAGCCGCACAAACTACGGATCAACAGCAGAAGGAATCCTCCAAAGCCCTGAAGGAGGAGATTGAAACACAGCAGGCCATAACCCGCTTTGACAAATCCGAACCCCTGCGCCAAAAAATCTACAAACAGGCCAGGGAGCAGGGGCGGCAGATAATGGTGCGCAATATAACCTTACCCGAAGACAACCGCGATTCCCTGAATGAGCAGTGGTCTTACTTTATTTTGGAATCGCATACCTGGAGTCAGATTACAAACAAGGCCTCAAGCGGGATCATCCCCCGGTTTATTGACGACAAATTCTATTTACTTTACTGGGAGAAGGACGAAGATAAGGCGGTGGTGGGCTGTATTATTGATACCGATGCCTTGAAAAAACGCCTGCTTGAGGTAATGCCCACGGCTTTTACGGAAACCCGCGTCCTTGTGATTCTGGATGAGCAGGCCAGGCCGCTGCTTGTTCCGGCGGGCGAGGAACAGCGGCAATGGCATATGCCCTTTGCCGCCAGGGAGATTTCCGAGCTGCTTCCGCGCTGGGAGATAGCGGCCTATCTTACCGATCCGGGAGTCATCAGAACCAGTGCCCGGTCCACGGCCCTTGTGTTATGGGTTCTGATCGGGTTTTTGCTTGTGTCATTGTTTTTGGGCGGCCTGTTGATCGCGGTGCTGCTGATAAACCAAATGAGACTGGCCCAGCAGAAAACAAGTTTTGTGGCCAATGTCTCACACGAGTTAAAAACACCGCTTACCTCAATCCGCCTGTTCGCGGAGATGCTGCGGGACAACCGGCAGCCGGACAGGGCAAAACGCGGGATGTACCTGGATATTATGATTTCCGAAACCGAGCGCCTTACTCGTCTGATTAATAATGTGCTTGATTTTACCAGGATGTCAAAGGGGAAAAAGAAGTACAATCCACGGGAAACGGATCTGGTGGGACTGTGTAAAGACATACTGAAAATACAGGGCTCCCGCCTGGAGCACATGGGATTTTCGGTTACCCTGCAGGCCCCGGGCGAACCAATTCCGGCAAAGATCGATGAAGAAGCCTTAAAGCAGGTAATCATCAACCTGCTGTCCAACGCTGAAAAATACTCCACGCGACGCAAAAGCATAGAGCTTAAGGTCAGCAAGAACGCGGATACGGTAAAGATTGATATTTTGGACAGGGGCCCCGGTATCCCGCTTCACCTGAAGGAAAAAGTATTTAGAGAGTTCTACCGGGTGGATGATTCACTTACCGGAGCGGCCACGGGAAGCGGACTGGGTCTTTCCATCTCCAGACGGATTCTGCGCGACCACGGCGGGGATATTCACTATTCGCCCCGGACCGGGGGCGGAAGCCGCTTCCGGATCACCATCCCCAGAGGAGAAGCATGCAATGCAAAAACAAAAAATCCTCATAATTGAAGACGACCGCGCGATTCTAACCGGGCTTACCGACCTGCTGCAAAGTGAAAACTACCGGGTAACCGCGGCCATGGACGGGAAAACCGCCCTGGAACGCTATAAAAAGGACAAACCCGACCTGGTCCTGCTTGACATCATGATTCCTGAAAAAAGCGGGTATGAGGTATGTCAGGAAATTCGTAAAACAGACCATGGGACGCCCATTGTGATGCTCACCGCCAAATCGCAGGAGGTGGATAAGGTGGTGGGGCTTGAGTTGGGGGCGGACGATTATGTGGTCAAACCGTTCGGTGTCCAGGAGCTTTTGGCGCGCATCCGCACTTGCCTTCGTCGCAGCGCATTGCGCGAAAGCCCGCCGAAGCGCACCACGATCGAGTTTGCCGATGTACGGATTGATATAAAAACCCTTAAAGCGCAGAAGGGCGGCAAGGATTTTAAGGTGAGCCAGCGCGAGGCGGATCTTCTGGGGTATTTTCTGGCACACGAAGGGGAGGTCCTGGACAGGCTGACCATTCTGGACAAGATCTGGGGGGTGAATTACGGCGGTACCACACGTACACTGGATCAGCATATAGCCAAACTCAGGCGGAAAATCGAGAATGATCCGGCCCGCCCCCGCCATATCATTACCGTACATACCGTGGGCTATAAGTTTTGCGCGGGTGATTGACCGCGTCCCCCGCATTTATTATAAAGAAAACAACGCCTGTTGTTTTTTAAAGCATCCGGCAGGAATCCCTGACAATCAACTCGGCATCCAGCACGGTCTCCCGCGGGCAGTGTTCGGCCGAGACATGTGCCAATATTTTTTTTATCCCAAGCTCGGCCAGTTGCGAATAATCTTGTTTTACCGTAGTAATACCCGGGATGTAATGCTTGGAAATAAAAATGTCGTCGAATCCCGTAACACTTATATCACCCGGGACGGTCAAACCGGATTTGAACACCTGCTTTATGGCGCCGATGGCCAGCGTATCGTTGGTGCACATAACCACGGTGGGCCTTTCCTTTAAGGCCAGGAGCTTCTCCATACTGGCGGCCCCGCTTTCCACAAGGTACTGCCCGGAAATAATCCAGTCATCCCTGATTTCCAGGTTCTGCACGCAAAGCTTTTCTTTGAACACATCGATTTTTTCTTCGGTGATAAAAAAACCCCGTTCCCCCGTGATAAGTCCGATTCTTTTATGGTTGCGGGAGAGAACGTAATCGATTATTTTGGCGAACGCCATTCTTTCATCCGTGCGCACAATATAGCAGTTGTCATATTCAATCCTGCTGTTGATAAACACAAGCGGCAGCCTCTGGGAAACGGATTTTATTTCCTCTAGAAACGATCTTTTAGGTTTGATCTGGTTGGCCTTACCGCCCAGGAAAATAAACCCATCTACCTGTCTTTTTTCAATCAGATGTAAAAGCTTGGTTTCGTTTTCCTGCCAGCTGTTGATGATACCGAACAACAAGGTATAGCCAACGGAGGTACAAAACACCTCGGCCTCATTACAGATGGTTACAAAAAACGGGTTGGAAAGCTCCTCGACCAGCATGCCGATTGTGTTCGATACCCGGTTACAAAGCGCCCTGGCAATCAGATTCGGTTCGTAATTGCACTCCTCTATGACCTTCCTGACCTTGTCCCTGGTTTCATCCTTGACGTTCAGTTTGCCGGTGAGCACGCGTGAGACCGTGGCAATAGACACTCCCGCTCTTCTGGCAATATCATATATGGTTATATGATCTTTTAGAAGACTCATACTATATTGTACAACTTGTTGTTCTGTTATATCAAGGAAATATTCCGATCTTGCCTTACCGTACCACTCCCAAAATTATCTCGTTGCCTTCCCTGTACACGCGCAAAAGGATCTCCTTGCTTGAGGCGTCATTAAGGGCCTTGTAAAAATCCAGCACGGAGCTTATCTTGGTGTTGTTTATTTTCACCACCACGTCGCCCTGGCGCAGCCCGGCCAGTCCGGCCGGCGCCTTGGCAATGACATTGCCGATTACCACACCGTTCATGGCATCCGGCAGGTTAAGGCGCTTACGTATATCGTCGTTTATTTTTAAAGGAATCATTCCGGGCCAGATATTGGTATTGGACTGCACCTTGTCCTCTTCTGCCCGCGCCGTCAGGGTAACCCGGATAGTTTTTTCTTTCCCGTAGCGGATGATCACGAACTCCACGTGTTTACCCGGAGGGATGTTTCCTACAATCGATGTCAAATGATTGGCGTCCTTAATCGGTGTGCCGTCAACCTTGATTACCAGGTCCCCCGGTTCAATACCCCCCTTGAAGGCCGGGGAATCCCTAAAAAGGTTCAATACCAAAGCGCCTTCTTTGCCTTTAAGCCCCAGGTCTTCAACCACACCGGGGTAGAGGTCCGGATTCGGGTCCCCGATTTGAACGCCCAGCCACCCGTACTCGACCTTGCCCTTGGTGATAAAATCCTGTATTACCTTATTGGCATTGTTTATGGGAATGGCGAACCCCAGGCCGATACTCTGACCCGTACGTGAGGCTATCCAGGTGTTTATTCCTATAACCTCGCCCTTGATATTGAGCAGAGCGCCCCCGGAGTTACCCTGGTTAATGCTGGCATCCGTTTGAATATAATCCGTAAAATTCGCTATGCCCGATCCGCTCATGCCGAAGGCATCATCGGCTCTTCTTCCCAGGGCGCTTACCACACCCACGGTCATGGAAGACTCAAATCCAAGCGGGTTTCCGATTGCGATCGCCCAGTCACCCACCTGCAGCTTATCGGAATCCCCGATAAGCGCGACGGGTATTTCGCCTCCACCCTCAAACTCTATCAGGGCCAGATCAGTCCGCGCGTCCTTGCCTACGATTCTGGCGTCAAACTCGCGGCCGTCATGGAGTTTCACGCTTATCTCATCGGCATTGCCCACCACGTGGTTGTTGGTTATCACATAGACCTTGTTGCCCTCTTTTTTTACAATAACCCCCGAGCCGAGGCCGGGACGCTTGTATTCGAATTCCTTGCCTTTGTTATCCGGGTTTGGTTTTCCGTTTTCATTAAAATCAAAAAAATATTCCCACGGCGAATCGGAATCCGGCGCCCGTTGTTTGACCACCTCCACCACATTGATTTCCACAACCACCGGCAGGGCGATACTCGCGACATTTCTGAAAGAATACTGGATGTCCTCAAGTACGGCCATGCCCTGCTCCACATTATCATAGTCATTGGCAAACGCGCGGTGACCATTCGCCCCGCCCTTTGCGCAGGAATAGATTATGGCCGTGGAAATTACAAAACCTATTATCATGGACAAAAGCGCCACGTTAAAAATTAAAAATTTTTTTGAGTAAAAAACACTGGGTTTGCGTTTCATATCAAAAAATCTCCCTTCTCTTCATTAAAACAAACTCATATTATCCTTTTAAACAATACTATAAACAAAAGGTAACATAATACGCGGATAAACACGGTTGCGTCCGATGATATTATACACACCCCCGCGTTCCTACGTACTTTAAACATAACAACATTACCAATCAAAAATCAATACACATTTATTAATGAAAAAGCCGCCGCCAAAGCTGGTGGCTTTTTATTGATTATATACCGGAAGCGTGATTTCAAAGCAGGCCCCGCCTTCGGGTTTGTTGTTCACCGAAATTTGTCCCTCGTAGCGTTCCACGATAACCTTGACGATGGACAGACCCAGGCCCGTATGATGATTCTCCGCCTGGTTTTTTTGCCTGAAAGAAAAAAAGCGTTCAAAAATCTTCCGGCGATGTTCGACGGGCACACCGGGCCCTTGGTCTCCGATCAGAATGAGCGCGTTCCCATTGCATTGTTCAAGGGTAAGCTCCACGGTGCCTCCCTTGGGCGAAAAACTTATGGCATTATCCAGGATGTTTTCAAAAACCTGGACCAGTCGTTCGGGTGAGGCGGGAACCGTAACCGGAGCCTCGGGGATATGCATGCTGAACACGATATCGTTATGGCGCAGTCTGAAGGCCTCGACAACATGCCGGCACAGGGTGTTAAGCTCGACCGGCTTATTGGATTCCTGTGCCAGGCTGGCGTCGATTTTTGTAATCTCCCTGGCGCCGGTCAGCAGGCGTTCCATCCTGGCCACATCCTTCTGGATCATGCGCAGAAATTTTATACGCTCCTCTCTGTTATCCGCCTCCAGGGCAATATCCGTGGCCGAGCGGATGGAGGCCAGGGGATTTTTAAACTCGTGTGAGATATCGGCGGCAAACGATTCTATGAAGGTGATATGCTGTTCCAGCCTTTGGGTAAGGGTGGTCAGGGAGCGCGAGAGATCGCCGATCTCATCCCTGCGCCTGGTCTGCCGAAAATGCCTGGTAAGCCTGCCCCTCCGGTCAAGCACGGCCTCGGCCTCCAGTTTGAGTTTATAGAGCGGACGGCCGATGGTCCTGGACAAAATAATGCTTAACAATACGGCGGCCAGAATCGAATATAAAAAAACCCTGATTATGCCCAGGCGCACCTCGTACAGGTCCAACAAGATGCGGTACGTGGATTGGGAAACCAGCACCACACCCACAACCTTCCGGAAACTGCGGATGGGAATGGCGCTGTAAAGGATGATGGACTGCTGCCCGCCGATCGCATAACGGGTGGTGGCCCCGTATCTTCCTTCAAGGGCGGCCTGTATTTCCGGGCCCAGCAGGGGTTTGCTGTAGGTATAGTAATCCGCGGATTCCAGCTCCGGTTTGGGGGGGCCGTAAAGCTCACGGAAAAGCCTGATGGGAATCAGAAAAAGATCGTATACCCAGCTGGACTCCTCCTGTGTATTCTCTTCTTTGTCGGCATAATCCTCGTCCGCCGGGGTGGTGGTCTCTTTTTTAAGAAACAGCGCGCTCGAATCCGCCAGCAGGTTTCCCTTCCTGTCTACGATGCGCAGCCTGGATTTCATTCTTCCCTGGAGTTTTTTCAGGAGGTTCCGGGCCGTATCCTCATTCAGGAAGCCCTGGTCAGCCAGGGACGCCGCCAGAATTCTTCCCTGCTGCACCATATCATCCTCTTGGGCTTTTAAAAGCTGCTTTTCATATACGTCCAGATAAAAAACCGCGCTTACCGGCACAATCACCAAAAGCAGGTTAAAGGCCAGCAGTCTCCAGACAATGCGGGAAAAAAACCTGACAAGCTTCATACGGGGTTCTCTGTGCGGTAACGGTAGCCCAGACCATACACGGTCTCAATATAGGAAAAACAATCGTCAACCGCGGTGAACTTTTTGCGCAGGCGTTTGATATGGCTGTCAATGGTGCGATCGCTTACGAATATATTATCCGGGTACGCCTCTTCCATTAACTGATTTCTGGTTTTAACTATCCCAGGCTGCCTGATAAGCGATTGCAGCAGCATAAACTCGGTGACGGTCAGGGGCAGAGCTTGTTTCTTCCATTTCGCCGTATACCGCTGCAGATCCAGCTCAAGGTTATCAACAACAATGCATTCCGTAACAGGCGCACCCGTCCCGGCCAGCGCCAGGCGGCGCAGCAGTACCTTGACGCGAGTTACCAGTTCCCTCATGGAGAAGGGCTTGCATAGGTAATCATCGGCCCCGATCTCAAGACCGAGCACGCGGTCGAACTCCTCGTCTTTTGAGGTAAGAAAAATAATTGGAAGACACTCGGACAGCGCGCGCAGTTTGCGGCACAACTGCAGACCGTCCATCATGGGCATAATAATGTCGAGTATCAATAAATCGGGCAGGGTGTGCTGAAATGCGTCCCACGCTTCCTGGCCATTGGCATATATATGTGTCTTATAGCCCTCTTTGCCCAGGGCGTAGGCCACGGTTTCACAAATATTTTTTTCATCATCAACAATTGCGATAGTATACATGCGCCTTCCCTTCCTTACCTGACCGGTTATGCAAAAGCCGCCCATCGGAAGCGTGAGCGGAGGCTTTGCAGGTGGTTTTTTACTATATCATAGAGAGTGTGTTTCTCCAAGTAAGGGGGAAAAAATCCACAATGTTTCCATATTTTGCCACATTTTCTCCTTTTTTATCCATTATAAATAGGGTAATCCAATACCGGATTTAAGAGGATAGATTATGAAATTCCTGCGAATATTTTTCCTGATTTTCTTATTAACCTGCGTATCACTTCCCTTTTGCTTTTCCGCGGAGGGGACCGCCGACGCGGCCCATGCGGTGCCGGACGGCCCGCAGTATGAAAAAATAATTATCGCCATAGGCCTGTTTGTGGCCATCTCCGCCGCTTTTCTTAACTGGGAAAGCAGGTCAAAGAAAAAGAAAAATAAATGAAGCGGTATCCCCCCCGCCCGTAAGGACACGCAGCCGAGGCGCGGCACAACTGAAGGGATGTTATCTCAGATGAGAGTACGGACAGCGCGGGGCATGGTGTTTTCCGCTTTGGTACCTGCCGTCAAGCGCGTCGTTCTTATGCTGAACGGTGTATCCCATGTTTTTTAATTTCAGCAGCAGGGTTTTCCTGCGGGACCTGATATTCCAGCAGGCCGGGCACACCCCAATGGTGGCCGATTCTCCGGTGTCCGGGGAACGCACGAATACCATGGCCCTGCCCTGGTTTACCGCCTCTTTCCTTCCCATATACATGGTCCCTCCCTCCTCGACCGGACCCCGGTCGCTTATACGGGCGCTACCTTTAGTGTAATCAGGGTGCCTAAAACCGCGCCGCAAAAATCCATGATTCCATCCAGCAGTTCGGGAGTTCTCCCGGTGTAGCCCTGTAATATCTCGATACCCACACCCCACAGCGTACAGATGATCACTGAGAGCATAAGCGCCCATAATTTATGCGGTTTCTTAATATAGAAAAAGAAGTACCCCAGCGCGCCCAGTACCAGGTACGCCGCAGTATGCAGAAGCTTGTCCGTGAAGGGGACCCCGATTTCCGGAATGGCCAGGGTTGGCAATAAAGACAGCACAAGGATGACCGCCGCGGCCAGGGGAAAAAGCAGGTTGATTAACAGGTGAACATATGGTTTATGCATCTTCGGTAATGAGCAGTATTTTGGGATCCAGCTTTAAATGCAGATCTTCGGTTACCGCCTGTTCATGGTCTTTTTTTAACTCAAGCCTGATATACCCCTTTTCCGGCTTCAGGGTGACAAGGATCGCCGTTGCGGTGATATACGGAGAAAAGATTTCCGGGATACCCTGCGCGTCTACGGCGTACTCCCCGTCCGGGAGGGAGGCGCTGAACCATATTTCCATATTCAAGCGGGCGGCGAACTCCTTAAGGAGTTCAAAATCCGCAAGGGAGCCGTCTTTAAAGGAATACCCGTCAAAGATAATGCAGTCGGCGGCGAACGAGCCCTGGGTTACCATGGCCTCCAGGCTCCCGATAATCTGCTTCATGGCGATACCCTTCTGGCTGAAATTCATGATGACGCGGTTCTTAATGATCTCGTCGTGCACTTGCATGGCGTTTTCCAGGCTGCGCCTGCCGGCGATCTCCTGAAAAATATCCTCATACCAGGCGATGATATGCGAGGTGTTGCTGGAAAAGGAAACGTGTATCACGTGTTTTCCCTGAAAGAGCTGGTCCGTTGCCAGGTGCACAAGGCAGGCGGTCTTTCCCACCCCATTACGCGCCGCGATAATCCCGATATTTCCCTTACCCACACCGCCGTGGGTGGATTTCTCCAGAATGCGCAAGGGACTTTTCTTGATAAGCTCGGCTTTTACCATAGTTTTTGACTCTCCTTTTATCGCCTAATTTTTCTTCTTGGCGGCCTCATAGTCTTTGATCAATTTTTCCGCAATGCTCTGCGGTGTTTTACCGTAGCGCAGGAACTCCATGGTGAACTCGGCCTTTCCCTGTGAAAGTGAGCGCAGCACCGTCGAATACCCGAACATTTCACTCAAAGGCACCTCGGCCTCAATGCGCGAGAACGCACTGTCCTCGCTGGTGCTGACGATCATTCCCCGGCGCTGGTTAATGCTGGCGAACACATTGCCCTGGTACTCGTTGGGACTTTCCACCACCACCTTCATGATCGGTTCCAGGATTTGCGGGGCGGCCTTCCTGTATATCTCCCTGAACGCCCCGATGGCCGCCTGCTGAAAGGCGATATCGGACGAATCCACGGGATGGTAACTGCCGTCATTAATGGTCACCCTGATCCCGACCACGGGAAATCCCAGCAGTGTTCCTTGTTCCATGGCTTTCTTGAACCCCTTGTCGCAGGACGGAATAAACTCTTTGGGGATCACCCCTCCCTTGGTGCCGTCCACGAACAGGTAGTCCTCCTGGTCCCAGGGTTCGATAAAACCGGCCACGCGCGCGAACTGCCCGGCCCCGCCGGTCTGCTTTTTATGCGTATAATTGAACTCAACCGTTTTGCTGATGGTTTCCCTATAGGCAACCTGCGGCATGCCCGTTTCCAGCTCCACCTTGTATTCTCTTTTCATGCGCTCCAGGTACACGTCCAGGTGCAGCTCCCCCATGCCCTTGATGATGGTCTCGTTCGATTCCGGGTCTACATAACTCTTGAAGGTGGGGTCCTCCTTGGAGAACCTGTTGATGGCCTTGGACATATTGTCGGAAGACTGCTTGTCTTTTGGTTTTACGGCCAGGGAGATTACCGGTTCGGGCACGAACATGGATGTCATGGTGTAATTTAACGAGGGATCGGTGAAGGTATCGCCGGACGCGCAGTCGATCCCGAACAGGGCCACGATATCCCCGCTGGGCGCGCTCTCGATATCTTCCATGTTGTCGGCGTGCATGCGGACCAGCCTGCCCACACGGAACTTCTTCTGGGCCCGCGAGTTATAAAGCTCAACCCCCTTTTTTATCTGTCCCCGGTATATGCGGATGTAGGTAAGCTGGCCGTACTGGCCGTCCTCCAGTTTGAAGGCCAGGGCTACGGGAGGAAGGGAATTTTCCCCCTTGAGTTCCACAGGCGCCTCATTGTTTTCCAGGTCCAGCGCCGTGTTGGGAGTGTCAAACGGCGAAGGCAGGTAGTTGATTACGGCGTCGATCAGCGGCTGCACGCCGATGTTCTTATAGGCCGAGCCCAACAGTACCGGCGTAAACTTGCATTCGATGGTCCCCCTGCGCACCGCTTCAATTATCTGTGCGGGCGTAGTGGCGCCCTCCAGGTAGCTCTCCGCCAGCTCATCGGAAAACATTGACACTGCGTCCACAAGCTCTTCATGCCTGGCCGCGGCCTCCTGCGCCAGCCCGGCGGGGATCTCATCTATCCGCAGCTCCTCTCCGCCCGGGCCGTCGAAATACACGGCCTTCATCTCCACCAGGTCGACGACACCCCTAAGCTTATCCTCAAGCCCGATGGGAAGCTGCAGCAGCGCCGCGTTGTGCCCGAGCTTCTCTTTCAGCTGGTCCTTCACCTTTATTGGATCGGCTCCCACCCGGTCGCACTTATTGACAAACGCGATCCTGGGCACATTATACCGCTTCAGCTGCCGGTCCACCGTGATGGACTGCGACTGTACGCCGCCCACGGCGCAGAGTACCAGAATCGCGCCGTCCAACACGCGCAGCGCGCGCTCAACCTCGATCGTAAAATCAACATGTCCGGGCGTATCGATGATATTAATGGAATGGCCTTTCCACTCAACATTGGTGGCGGCAGAGGCGATGGTAATGCCCCGCTCGCGTTCCAGCGCCATGGAATCCATGGTCGCGCCCACGCCGTCTTTTCCACGCACCTCGTGCATGGTGTGGATTTTTTTGCAGTAAAAAAGAATCCGTTCGGTAAGCGTGGTTTTTCCCGAGTCAATATGGGCGCTGATCCCGATATTACGCATATGTACATTGTTGTCGTTCATGTCAGATCCCTGATAGTTGTTTTCCTTGATTATAATTGGTAGAAAGGAAAATATAATAATCCGCAGGAGCGAAGTCAAGCAAAATCATCTTAAAAATTCCTTTTAAACACGCTTTGTGTTTTTTTCAGAATCAGATCCGCGTCCAATGGCTTGATAAGATAGCTGTTCACCCCGAAACTGACGGCCTTTAATATCGTGGTGCGCTGCGATACCGTGGAAAGCACGATCACGGGTATATCCATCCCCTTTTTTTTAAGATAATCCATAACACCGAAACCGTCTATACCCGGCATCAGGATATCCAAAAACACCAGGTCAAAATCGGTTTTTTCACAGGCAAGGATAAACTCCGTGCCGCTGCCGTATTTATGAATATTCCACCCGGTTCCGGTGAACGCGGATTCCAGCAGCTCCTGGATGAGTTCATCGTCATCAACTACGGCTATGTGCGCCGGGCGGCGTGTTTCCGCGGTAAAAAACTGCGGCAGCTCATCCTGCTCGCGGTGGAACTTGAGTTCCAGGCCCGCCTGGCCCCCGGTTTCACCCTGCCCCGGGTTGACCAGGTTTTGTTTCAGCATTGTTTTCCCGCTGGAAACAAACTGCGAAACATTTAAATCGAAGATTCTGTCCATTACCTGTTCCAGGCTCCCGGCCGCCTCAATACCGCGGTATTTTTCATCGGCGGCCAGAAAGGTCCTCACCGGCGCGGCCGTGGTCAACACCTTTATCCGTGCCGCCCCGGAACCCGTGGCCGCGAGGATCGTGTCGAACAGGAGCTCAAGTTTGACCGTGTCGGCGGGGGTAAGCTTCAGATCGGACATGATAACCAGCACCTTGGGCCGGGTTACCCTGAAAATCTGAATAAGTTCGAGTATCTTATATTTCAGGACCTCAATCTTATCGGTATTCAGGCCCTTGGCGATCTCGATAAAAAGCACGTTTTCGTTGAAATGAACATCAAGCATACAGGGGGTCGGCTCCACTGAAAGCGGAATACGCAGGCCGTCCGCGAGCATGCTCACCAGGATATCAACCCGAATAGGTTTGGGAATTACCTTGAGTATGTTATGTTTTTTCATATAGACCGGATCGGGCATGACCTTAGAGGAAGTAATAATTACAACGGGTATGTCCTTTATGGTGGGGCTTTGTGTCTTTTTTTCCACGATCTCGGTCCCCCTCAGGCGGGACAGATTGAAATCCATAATGATGATATCGGGCCTTGCACTGAAGATTTTGGAAAGACCGTCCAGCCCGTTTAAGGCTACGGTTACCTCTAGTCCGAGTTTGGCGCACTTTTCCTTCAAATACTGCTGCAACAGGGATGATTCATCGATAACCAGCACATGTTTCATATTATTAAGGTATAACGAAAAAGAAATTTTAACAAGATTTAATCGGGCGCACCGTGCCGCTTGTTTAAAATCTGCGCCGAAGCGGCCCGCAACTCGGCCAGGCAGTCATAAAGCTCCTTTTTTTGTTTCGCGGTTAAAGCCCTGTCGTGTTTCATCGGTGTCACCAGGTATTCCTCACATTGGTGCGCCGCATTTGAAAGCCACCTGAATCCGAAGCTTCCGCCCGTACCGCTTAATTTATGAAGTTCCATGTGCGTCCGCAGTGCAACCTCCCTGTCCCAAGGCGCTTCCAGTAACAAACTGAAATCTTTTTCAATTTGTTCGAGACGCACCGGCAGCCTTTGCGAAAACTTGTCTCCCAGGCCCTGCAATGTACGGCCGATCGCTGATTTTTTATCCGTCATCTAATGTGCTTCCCAGATTTTTTTTATAGAATCGGCCAGGGTGAGCGGATCAAACGGCTTGAAAATTACGTCCATGACTCCAAGCTTAAAATACTGCCTGGTCTCCTTGGGCTGCACCTTGGCGGTTAAAAAAATCACCGGCGTTGCGGCAAAGCCTTCAAGCAGCCGCAGCGCTTTAAAGGTGCTTATCCCATCCATATCCGGCATCATCACATCCAAGATCACCAGGTCGGGTTTAAACTCCGGGGCCGCATCAAGGGCTTCCCGTCCGAAGCTGCAGATGCGCACCTCAAACCCGCCCACGTCCACCAGGGCCAGACGCGCGATTTCCTGGATATCCGGATCATCCTCCACGTACAATATCTTTTTTAGCGGTTTGTCGGCCACTCGGCCCCACTCCTACAGCAGTTCCGCCGCCAGTTCTGCCAGGTCGCTCCGTTCGGATTTCAACAGGGTTATGTGCCCGAACAGGGACTGCCCCTTGAACGCGTCCACAAGATAGGTCAGACCATTTGAATTGGCGTCAAGGTACGGACTGTCTATCTGGTACGGGTCTCCCGTGAGCACCATTTTAGAGTTCTCCCCGGCGCGGGAGACGATTGTTTTGATTTCATGGGGAGACAAATTCTGCGCCTCATCTATTATGATGAACTGTGAAGGCAGAGAGCGTCCCCGGATATGAGAAAGCGCTTCCAGCTCAATCATGTTATTGCTCAATAACTGCTCCATGCTTTTTATGGACTGGCTTTTATATACGCTGAGGATATATTCAAGGTTATCGAAAAGCGGCTGCATCCAATGAGAAAGCTTTTCCGATTTTGCGCCCGGAAGATAGCCGATGTCCTTACCCAACGGAATTACCGGCCTGCTGACCAAGACTCGAGTATATTTTTTTTCCTCTATCACCTTATGCAAACCGGCTGCGATCGCCAGGAGTGTCTTGCCGGTTCCGGCTTTCCCCATGATGGTGGCCAGGGTAACCGAATCGTCAAGGAGAATTTCATACGCCATGCGTTGTCTTTCATTTAAGGGTTTGATGCCGCAGACCGAGAGCGCCCCGATGTTTACATACCGCAATACCTTCTTTTGGCTGTTGTACTGGCCGAATTCGACCTCATGGGCATCCTTCTGATTGAGGATTACGAACTCATTGGGAGTAAACTCATTGTGCCATTCTATGAATCCGTCATCCTTTAATACTTTCATGGTCTCGGCCGAAATATCGAGTTCACGTACCCCCGTATACAAGGCATTGATATCCACCTTCTGCTTCTCATAATCAACCGCCTTCAGCCCCAGGGCCGTGGCCTTTATCCGGGCGTTGATATCCTTGGAAACAAAGAATACCCGTTTACCTTCCTTCTGCAGTTTATAGGCGGTGAGTAGGATTTTATTGTCGTTTTTCTCAAGATCAAGGTCCACGGGAAGCGCTTTATCGTAATGCAGCTCCACCCACAACAGCGAGCCGTTGTCAAGGCGTACGCCTTTATTAATGTCACCGTGCCTGCTGATTCCGTCCAGGTAGCGGATGGCCTCCCGCGCATTGCGGCCGCGTTCGTCGCTGTAGGATTTCAGACGATCCAATTCTTCCAGCACGGTGAGGGGAATGACGATTTCATTATCCCTGAAAGAATAGATTGCGTCATGTTTGTGAATAAAAATATTCGTGTCTATGACAAAGGTCTTTACATTCTTCAATACATACTCCGCCCGCGATTAATTCAAAGCTTACTATGATTCCGGTAAAAATTCAATTTATTTTGATCATTGCCAGCAGGAACCTTTCCAGGTCTTTATAAAATCTAAAGGTCAGGTCCGCCACACTTCCCTTCACCGGTTTATGACTCAGATGCGCGGTCTTTATACCGATCTGCGAGGCGCCGATGATATCATAGCGGTAGTTGTTGCCCACGTAGAGGGTGGCCTGTGGGAGTGTATTCAGCCTGCGCAAAAGCTCCCTGAAAGGGGCGGGATGAGGTTTTAAATAACCTGTTTCCTCCGAGGAAAAGGCGCAGTCCCAAAGACCGGACAGTTCCATATTCTCTAGTTTTCGCTGCACGGGCAGGTCCGAAAGCACCGCTATTTTCATATCCATCCGCTTTAGTTTTAACAGCAGGTCTTTGACGCCGTGATACGGTTTAATATATTTGAATACCGCAGGCCATTTGTCGTACACAACCTGACTGATAAGCTGTTGGGCCTTTTTTTCGGCGATATGCATTCTGCCGGCAAGCAGCGACGCCTGGAGTTTATAAAAGTCTCCCACCTCCCGGTATTGCCTTATCTGTTTTCTGACGATACGGAAATGGTTGAGAAAACGGGGATACTGTATCCCGAGTATGATAGAAGCCAGGAACATCTTATAATCGGGGTAAAGGGTACCGTCTATGTCAAAGGCAACAGCTTTTATCTGCATGTAGTGAAAACCTGATACGTATTATTACGAAACTAAAACGATAGTATAACGTGAAAAATGCAAAAATCAATATATTTTACAAAAATTATGGGGTTGTGGGAGAAAAAACGCCGGTGGCCTTTATACGCACCAGATGTACAAAATCGCCGGAATATTGGGAAATAAAGGCGGCAGCCGTTCTCTGGGCATGCTGGTCCAGCACGGCCAGGCGGAAGTTGCCGCGGACATCAAAATAAGGGAAAAAGAGCGCCACGTGAAAATGACTGTGGAGCAGGGGGTTTTGGGGATAGATGTTATTCACCGAGCCTATGTAGAAATACCCCGGTTCAGCGGCCGCAAGAATAAACATAAGGAGTGTCAGGTTTTTTACCGGGTAACCGCTGTCCTCACGATAGACAAAATACTTGACCGAACGCACGTCCGCGGCCTCGAAAGCCTGCGGGTGTCGCGTACGCTCTTCTTCCAGAACCGCCGCCAGGTTCCTGGTCCAGTCCAGGCCGAAATAAAGATCTTTGTATTTATAATACTCCTTGTTCCACCTGTTGCCGCGCAGGCTTTCATGTTTCTGTTTAAGCAGTTCAATGTCAATGCCCGAACCGGCCAGGGGTCTGTAAAATCCGTCCACAACCCATTTGGCAAACCCCGAACAATTAAAACCCCTGGTATGATCCTGGGGATCGCCGGTTTCAATATATACGAACTCTCCCGTGCTGTTCTGAGCGCCGTCATCCGCCTCTTTAAGCAGTGGATGCAGTTCCTGAATACGCTCAAGCACGCGGTCGATTTCGGCGTAGTCCGCCGGATGCGCCCTGTAGAGAATGAGTCTCCAGTCGATGCTGTTTTCGGTCAGTTGCACGATCTTGGAGAAGGGTTCGAACATGAGCGTCGAAAAATCGATGGGCAGTACAAAATTTCTGTAAAGCGGCTCGTTAAAAAACACAAGCTCGGCCAGACAGCGCCCGCCGTCCGGCACTATTTTAAGATAACAGTAGGGTTCGGCGCGTAATACGATTTTCATCCATTGAAACAATCCGTTTTTACGGCTGCGCTTTATAATATAGGAACCCTTGGCATCCCTGGGAAACCTGCCGTCGTCACCAGTGATGAAAGAATAAAACAGATCCTCTCCCCGGATGAGTTTCTCATACTTAACCCTGTAACTCTTTCCCCATACGGGGAAATATCGGGTGTCCCCCATATCATCAAACAACGGCGCCAGCACCTCGTCCTTTACCTGCTGCCGTACCTCATAGTTTTCCGGGAAATCAAAAAACTCATAGGCCAGTGAATCTTGGGTATAGGTAAAGGCGGCCGCGGCCGCGGCGCAGACAATAATACCGGTGACTAACCTTTTAAAAACCATACGCATCATTCCCCGTTAGTTACCTTTTCGGCCTCATACGTCTCAAAGCTGATGCTTTTTGTCTTTTATACGGGTCAGGAGCTCAAGCAGCCGATCACGGATTTCCCGGACCTCCAGCTTACAGTCCGGTGAGGCCGAGGTTATTTCAGCCCAGATCCTTTTCTTTGCGCCCTGGATTGTGTAGCGTTTAACATACAGGAGATGCCGTAAGCGGTAAAGCAGGTGCATGTCCCTGTCCGAATACACCCTTCTCCCGCTTAGGTTTTTTGCCGGTGAAAGAAAATCAAACTCCTTTTCCCAGTAGCGGATCACGTGCGGTTTCAGATTAAGGAGTTTACTCACCTGGCCGATGGAGTATTTCTTCATTTTGTTTTTGACACGGCTTTTTTGAGTTCGATTTCAAAGGGGACAAGGGAGAACCCCAGTTCCCGCCGTATCTTATTCTTCAAATACTGGGTATAGCCCTGAGGGTACCCCCGGATGATATTCAGAAAAAAGACGAACCTGATGGGATTTACGCTCACCTGGGTCGCATATCGTATTTTTATCCGCCCCTTGTTGCCGGGAATTACATACGCCTTTGTCCAGTCCGCCAGCTTTCTGTTGAGCAGCGCGGTTTCCACCCGCCGGTGCAGCAGATTCCAGACCCCCACCACGGTATCCAGCATCCGCTCCACACCGGGGCCCTCTTTTGCGGAAATGGGAATTATGGGCACAAAATCCATAACCGGAAACAGAAAACGTATCCTGTCCTTGAACGCCCGCAGCCGGTTGGGCATCTCAGGAAGCAGGTCCCATTTATTGAGCGCCATGACAAGCCCCTTGCCCCTGTGTAGCACCAGCATGCAGATTTTTTTATCCTGTTCGCTTAAGCCTTCCAACGCGTCGACCAACAGGCAGACCACGTCGCTCTCCGCGATGGAAGCAATGGCCCGGTTCACGGAATAATACTCAATGGCCTCATCCACCTTTTTCTTTCTGCGGATACCGGCCGTATCCATCACCCGGATAAGCTTGTGTTTATAGCCGAACATGCCTTCGATGATATCGCGTGTGGTTCCGGGCGTTTCCGAAACGATCGACCGTTCCTCACCAAGCAGCCTGTTTACCAGGGTCGATTTACCGGTATTGGGTTTGCCTAATACGGCAAGCCGGATCTCGGCCCCGGTCTCCCCGTGTGCCAAAGCCCGTGTCACCCCGCGCTTTGCACCTATCATGCTCACGATCTGTTTTTTTAGCTGAGGGATGTTGCGTCCGTGTTCCGCCGACACCCCGATCACATGATTGAAGCCCCAACTGTATTTTTCGTATACACCCGCTTCATGCAGCGGATCGTCCACCTTGTTCACCACCAGGATGATTTTGGGGCTGTAGGGGCGCAGCAGTTCCACAAAGGCCTGGTCCTCGCCGGTGGTCATGTTTGCGTCACTTACCAACAGGGCCACATCAGCGGACTCCACCATAGCGAGGCTTTTTTCCCTTATCTTTTTGTTAAGCTCATCCTTGTTCAGGGTGAACCCGCCCGTGTCGGTAAGCGTGACCCTTACCCCATCCAGGTCGCAGTCCTTGTCTACGGCGTCGCGGGTTACCCCGGGCAACGAATCCGTAATGGCCCTGCGCCTGCCCAGCAGCCGGTTGAACAGAGTGGATTTGCCCACATTCGGTCTTCCCAGAATCACGATACGCGGATAATCGGTCTTAATAGGAGACGAGATCAAATTTAGCCTCCATCCAGTCCCGCACGTAATCATCTATGTCCTGGGAAAAATTCATTTTCATAATGACATCCACGAGCTCTTTGGCTTCCTGCATGCTGACGGAGCGGATGATGCGCTTTATTTCGGGAATACTGAAGGCGCTCATACTAAACTGGTCAAGCCCCAGCCCCAGAAGCACGACGGTGGCGAAGGGGTCTCCGGCCATCTCACCGCACATGCCCACCGGGATACCGGCGGCGTGGGCGTTGTCGATCACCAGCTTTATCAGCTTCAGGACACCGGGATGGAAGGGATCATAGAGATAGGCTATACGTTCATTATTTCTGTCGACCGCGATGGTGTATTGGATCAGGTCATTGGTCCCGATAGAGAAGAAATCGACCTTCTGGGCCAGGATTTCGGAGATCAGCGCGGCGGAGGGCACCTCTATCATAACCCCCACGGGAATATCCTCTTTGAAGGGTATTTTCGCGCTTCGGAGTTCCTTTTTTAACTGGTCAAGAATATCAAGGGTTTTCAGCAGCTCCTCGATACCGGAGATCATGGGAAACATTATCTTTAGATTACCGTAAATTGAAGCACGGAGCATGGCCCGTAGCTGCGCCTTAAATATCTCGGGCTTGGCCAGGCAGAACCGAACCGCGCGCCAGCCCAGAATCGGGTTGTCCTCGGTTCCTACGTCAAAACCGGGCATCACCTTCTCACCGCCCAGGTCTAACGTGCGGATGGTCACACTTTTCCCGTTCATGCCCTCAAGTACGGTGCGGTAGGTACGGAGCTGTTCCTCTTCGGAGGGAAAGCTGTTGGGACTCATGTACAGAAATTCGGAACGGAACAGGCCGATCCCATCCGCGCCATGGGCCAGTACGGCCTCCACCTCTTCGGTGACCTCTATATTCGCCTCGATGCTTATCCTCCGTTTATCGATGGTTTCGGCCTGCATCCGGTTGAGAAGCTGCAGATCCCGTTCATGTTTCTGCCATTTTACCTGTGAGCTTTTGAATTCTTTGACCGCCTCTTTATCCGGATCAACAATCACCACACCCTGGTTGCCGTCCACAATAACCGTATCGCCGCTTTTTACATTCTGGCTGAGGTTGGAAAGACCCAACACCGCGGGAATGGCGAAAGACTTGGCGATAATCGCCGTATGCGAGGTCTTGCTTCCCAGATCCAGGGCAATGGCCTTGACCATCCTTTTATTCATACTGATGGCATCCGACGGCAGCAGGTTGTGGGCCACTATAATCACTTCCTCGGAAAGATCGGCCAGGGAGATCCGCTCATGCAGCAATAAATGGCGCATCACCCGTTGTGAGACGTCATGAATATCCGCGGAGCGTTCCTTTAAATAGCTGTCTGTGGAAGAGTTGACCTTTTCGATAATATTCTCGATCACCTGCAGCAGGATCCATTCCACATTCAGCTTTTTTTCCTGGACTTTTTTACCAATGTCCTCTTTGAACACGGGGTCATGCAGCATTAACACATGCGAATCAAGTAGTTTTTTTTCTTCCTTGGCCATCTGGTGAGCGTACTTGTCTTTCATATTGAGGATTTCCTGGGCCGCGTTGTCTACGGCGGTGAAAAACCGCTGCATCTCCGTCTCCACCTGTCCGACCGAGATGGTGTATTTAGGAACGGCTAATTTTTCTTCTTTAAAGAGGAAAACCTTACCTTCCACAATACCAGGAGAAACCGATATGCCTTTGTATATATTCATTTGATTTTAGTATAAATTGTTTTTTTTACACTGTCAAACCAAACAGAAACAGGACCGCGATGTTTGTGTTGCCCTTTCCAACAGTATATCCCGCGCAATAGGGCGATTAATCCTTGAAGTTAATCTTACAACGGCATACAATGGCGGCAAAGGAGGTGCACATTGCTTGAGGATCTATTAAAAAACTGGTTTGAGTACGTGGTCTTTGCCGCATTGCTGGCGGGGTCGGTTGTTGCCGGCATTCTGCTGTATCACCTGGTCATGCTGATTACCAGAATGGTGGCCAGAAGAACGGCCACCACGATGGACGACATTATCGTAAAAAACATTAAGGGACCGCTGAAACTTCTGCTGCCCGTTTTGCTTTTCAATCTTGTGCTGCCCTATGTCCGGATAGACAAGTCCGTGCTTGATGCCTGCCGGGAATTATTCATCATCCTGTTCATAGTCTCCTTTGCCTGGATTCTGTCAAAGACCGTCTCGATTTTGACCGATGTGGTAAAACAGCGCTACCGGGTTGACATAAAGGATAATTTGCGGGCGCGTAAAATACAAACCCAGATGCAGGTACTGAAACGGATCATCAGTATCATCATCTATATAATCTCCCTGGCCGTAATTCTGATGCAGTTTGAAGAGATACGGCAGCTGGGCACCACGCTCCTGGCTTCGGCCGGACTGGTGGGGTTGATCCTGGGTTTCGCGGCGCAGAGAACCCTCTCCACCCTGGTAGCGGGATTCCAAATCGCCTTTACCCAGCCAATCCGCATAGATGACGTGGTAATCGTGGAAAACGAATGGGGCAGAATAGAAGAGATAACGCTTACCTACGTGGTAATAAGAATATGGGACCTAAGACGCCTTGTGGTGCCCATTTCCTACTTTATCGAGCACCCCTTCCAGAACTGGACGCGGGTTTCGGCCGATATCATCGGCACCGTGTATATATACTGCGACTATACCATTCCCTTGGAGGCAGTGCGCATTAAACTGCAGGAGCTTTGTCGGGACTCGGCACTCTGGGATAAAAAGGTATGCGTGCTACAGGTAACCTCGGCCAAGGAGCAGACAGTTGAGCTGCGCGCATTGGTAAGCGCGGCCGATGCCTCCACATGCTGGGACCTGCGCTGTGAAATCAGGGAAAGGCTTCTAAAATTCATTCAGGAAAACTACCGGGAAAGTCTGCCCAGGGTGAGGGCCAGCCTGGATAAATCCCCTGTCTGAGCGGGGAATGTATGCGATTGTTTTCCTTTTTCTTTTGATTTTTTTCTCACACCGGAAGGAATCGGCTTGAACAGTACCCTCTTTCGCTGTACCATAATGTGAGATGCCATACACAATTTTACTTGTAGACGACGACAGAATTTTCCGCAGTGAATTCCGTGAGGTTCTTGAAGACAAGTATGAGGTGTTGGAAGCGGCGGGCGGGGAACAGGCCCTTGAAATCCTTAACCAGCCGAATATCGTGGATCTCGTGATCCTGGATATTAAAATGCCGGGTATGCAGGGTACCGAGGTTTTGAATAAAATCAAGGCCATTAACCCCACCATCCTTATTATCATGCTTACCGGTTACGGAACCAAGGAGATCATCATTGAATCACTGCGCTCTCACGCGGATGATTTTCTGGAAAAACCGCTGCAGATTCCCGCCGCCCTGCAGAGAATAAAGAGGCTGCTCGGCACAAAACAGAAGTACGTAGCCGGTGTGATCAACAAGATAAAATACGCCATTGAAAAAAATTTCCATAAAAACATCAGCCTGAAACAGGCGGCTGAAATCGTCTGTCTGAGTCCCAAATACATCTCCAGAATATTTAAAGAGCACACTGGTGTGGGCTTCAACGAATATAAACTTGAACTCAAGGTAAAAAGGGCCAAGGAGCTTTTAAGCACCACCGAACTGAATGTTAACCAGATCTCTGACAGAATCGGGTATATGAATGTTGAATCGTTCATACGTATCTTTAAGCGAATTACCGGGTGTACACCAACGGGTTACAGAAATAAAAAACTCGCCGTACCGCAATGAGTTTGTTTATGTATGCGACAGCGGACACGAAAAACGCTTTTTCACAGCGCTTCGGTACCGTGCTTGATTCCCTAGTTGAACCGTGTATGCTTTGTAACGCATACGGAACCATCCAACGTATGAATACCACCGCAGAGGTTGCACTGGGTTGTAACCCCGTGGGTGAAGATTTACGGCAGGTACCGAAGAAAATACAGGAGAGTGAACGAATTATCAACAACCTATTACACTATGCACGGATTAAAAAGCCGTGCTTCAAACAGCTACATCTTTATAGTTTTTTAAATGAGAGTATTTCAGGCATACAAACCCGGTTCGCCGATGCCGAAGTCAGCCTGAAAAAAGAGTTGGGTGTCTTCAGGGATCTTACCCCCCTCCTTGATCCGTTTCAAATCAGGGAGGTGCTGCTGAATGTTTTGCAGAACGCCTGCGAGGCCGTCCGTGACAGGCACGGTGAAATTGTGGTTCAAGATGAAATTTTGCCAACGGATTCGGTTGTTATCAGTATATCCGATAACAAAGGCACACAGGTGCGGATCTCCCTTCCCCTGGAAAGAAATCTATAAATACGTTACTATACGGTAAAGGAAAGGATGGCATATGTTCGGTTTTTTGGGATTTCTCTGGGTTTCTATAGGGGCACTGCCTCTTATCATTACATTCATACGCTTAACGAAGATAGAGAAAAATCTTATCCCCAAGCGCATCAGAAACGGCGTTATCATCTTATTGGCCGATGTCGCCCTGCTGATCGCGATTAATGTTTTTTTCTATTATTATACGGAAATACTCTGGTTTATTCGGTTGGGATTTGAGGGGCGATTCTTAACCTCGATATACACCCAAGGCGCCATGTTCGCGGCCGGATTTCTGATCGCCTTTGCGTTTTTGTACGCAAACCTGCGCTACGCCCAAAAAAAACTCGCGGCCAGCGCTCCCAGGGGCGTATACCTTGTCGCGGTCTTAATCATCTCGGTCATCCACGGGGTGGCCGTCAGCGGGATTTGGTATACCTACCTGCTGTTTGCCAACCAGGCCCCCTCTACCCTGGTTGATCCGCTGTGGGGAAAGCCGGTGGGGTTTTATTTGTTCGATATCCCATTTTATACCGCGGTGCTGGACTGGGTCACCTGGCTTATCATCTCCTCCTTTCTTATCAACTTCATACCACTCTTTATCACCCCGCAGGTGCTGGAAAAGGAGTACCTGCGTTCGGACGATTTCAAACAGAAGGTCGCGCGTTTAAGAATACAGTGGTTGTTTCTGCTGGCGCTTATATTTGTTATTTATGCCGCGTATTCGTATTTGAACATCTACAATATGATGCTTACCCGGCACGGCGTGGTCAGCGGTGTGGATTTTGTGGACAACAATTACAGGGCCATGGGGCTCTCCATAACCATCTTCGTGTACCTGGCCACGGCTTTGGTGCTGTTTTGCTGTTTGTTCATTCCTCGTCTGCGCAAACTTCTTTTAAAAAAGAAGTTCAGCCAGGCCCGGGGTACGGAGACCTTCGCGCCCAGGGTATTCATTGTTCCCGGGTCGGTGGCGGCCCTGCTTATTGTCTTCAACTTCGTTATCCCTTCCCTCCTGGGAAGCCTGGTGGTGAACCCCAACGAGATTACCGTGGAAAAACCATACATCGCAAACAGCATTGACTTTACCAGGCGCGCGTATAATATCCATGGGGAGTCCATGGATGAAAGGTTGTATAACGTGGACACCACGCTGCGCAGGTCGGTGATTGAAGAGAACGAGGGCACGCTCGACAATGTGCGGCTGTGGGACTGGCGCGCATTGATGGACAACCTGAAAGAGCAGCAGGAAATCCGCTCGTATTACTCGTTCCACGACGTTGATATCGACCGGTACATGATCGGGGACCGGTACCGCCAGGTTATGCTGTCCGTGCGGGAGCTTGACAAGCGGAACCTGGATCCCAACTCGCAGACATGGGTAAGCCTTAAACTTAAATACACTCACGGCATGGGCCTGGTGCTCCTGCCCGCCCATGAATTTCTGGAAGAGGGCAAGCCCAAGCTGTTGATCAAAAATATTCCGCCCGAAACCGGGTCCCTGTTCACCATAACCCGCCCCCAGATCTATTACGGGGAAGAGACAAACGACCAGGTGTATGTGCATTCCAAAGAAAAGGAGTTCGACTACCCTCTGGGCGACACCAATGTCTATACCCAGTACATGGGCAAGGGGGGAGTTCCGCTGAACTCCTTTTTCAACAGGTTTGCCTATGCCCTGAAGTTCGATGATTACCGCATGCTTTTCTCCACATATTTTACCGATGAAACCAAGGTGCTTTTCAGACGCAATATCCTGGAAAGATTGAGGACCATCGCCCCGTTTCTGATACCCGACGGCGATCCGTACGCGGTACTCACCGCTGACGGCAGGATTATGTATATCATCGACACGTATTTTATTTCCGACTCATTCCCTTACTCGGAAAAATATAACGGTGTACTCAGTAATTTTCACGGCATCAATTATATCAGAAATTCGGTCAAGGTTACGGTGGACGCGTATGACGGTACGATTAAATTTTATATCATGGACAAAAACGATATCCTGCTCGCCACGCATATGAGAATCTTCCCCGGGTTGTTCAGCCCCTACAGCGAAATGCCGGCGGATATAAAAAAGCATATCCGCTACCCTGAGGATCTGTTTACTATTCAGGCCGATATGTACAGCACCTACCATATGGAGGAGCCGGAGGTGTTTTACCAGCGTGAGGATGTCTGGACCTTCGCCACGGAGCGGTACCGCCAGGATTTCCAGAACGTTGTTCCGTATTATGTGATGATCCAGTTCCCCGGGGACAGGCACGTCGAGTTCGTGCTGATGGTGCCCTTTACCCCCAAGAATAAAAACGTGATCAATGCCTGGATGGCCGGCCGATGTGATATTCCGCATTACGGAGAACTGGTGGTATACAAGTTTCCCAAAGGAGTGGAGGTTCTGGGGCCCAGGCAGATCGAAGCCAGGATAGACCAGAATACGGAGATGTCACAGGATATGACCCTGTGGGGACAACGCGGGTCGGAAGTGATACGCGGAAACCTGTTGGCCATACCCCTGTTCAGCAGTAATGCCCTCACCATTTTCTACGCCGAACCCATATTCCTGCAGGCCGAGGACGCCAAACTGCCGGAGATGAAACGGGTGGCGCTTGCCGACCAGGCGGACGTTGTCTGGGACCAGGAGTTTAGCGTAGCCCTAAAAAAACTTGTAGGGGATATAACGGAAACCGCCCCGCAACCCACCGCACAGGCGGCGGCCCTGCCGAATACGGCGGCGGCGAACAGGCTTCGTGATCTTTTGGCGCAAATACAAGACGCCTTTGATTCCTATAAATCCCTGGCCGCCCAGGGCCGCTTTGCGGAGGCCGGGCAGTACCTGGACAAGATAAATGAGCTTATGCAAAACCGGCAATAAAAAACAACCAATTTTGTCTGTACTGTGAGGAAGTTAAGCAGTACATTATTGAGGGAGAATAGATATGAATAATCAACCTCCGCAGAATCAGAACCAGGGTGGGCCGCCCCAAAGGCCTGCCGGACTGTCAAACACATGGAAGATCATCGGAGTGATATTCGTTGTTTCGCTGCTTTTCCCGTGGATAAGCACGTTCTTTTTCGGCGGACCAAATACCATCAGTTATACGGATTTCAAACAGGACATCAAAGACGGCAGTATAAAAAAGATCACCATGAAGGGGGACGAGGTCCAAGGGGTAATACAGCAGGCATCGGGCGGTAAAGGGGAACAGAATTTCGTTACCTACCTTCCGGCCTACAATGATCCCGAGTTGGCGGGGTTGTTGAAAGACGCCAACGTGGAAGTATATACGGAATCCTCACAGGGAACGCCCTGGCTTGCCATCCTGATTAATTTTCTACCCCTGCTTTTGATCTTCGGATTTTTCTACTACTCCTACCGGCGCATGCAGGGCCAGAACAACCAGATATTCGGGGTGGGGAGAAGCAGGGCCAAGCTTTATGAGCGCAAAAAGGTGAATACCACCTTTAAGGATGTGGGCGGGATAGACCAGGTAAAGGATGAGCTGACCGAGATCATTTCGTACCTCAGGAACCCGCGTCAGTACAGCAAGATCGGGGCCAGGGCGCCCAAGGGCGTGCTTCTGGTGGGTCCGCCCGGTACGGGGAAAACACTGCTGGCCCGGGCGGTTGCGGGTGAGGCCGATGTGCCTTTTTTCAGCGTTACCGGCTCGGATTTTATGGAAATGTTCGTGGGCGTGGGCGCCTCGCGTGTCCGCAGTCTGTTCAGTGACGCCAAGCGCAGCACCCCCAGCATTATTTTTATCGACGAGCTTGATTCCATCGGCAGGCACAGGGGCGCCGGCCTGGGCGGGGGCCATGATGAACGTGAGCAGACCCTAAACCAGCTTCTCTCCGAAATGGACGGTTTTGAACCGAATGAGGGCGTTGTTATAATCGCGGCCACCAACCGGCCGGATATTCTTGATCCCGCCCTGCTTCGGCCCGGACGGTTTGACCGCAGGATCACCGTGGACCTTCCCACCCTAAGTGAGCGCCAGGCCATCCTGGCCCTGCATGCACGGAACAAGCCCCTGCAAAAGAACGTCAGCCTGAAAGAGGCAGCGCAGGGTACCCCGGGGTTCAGCGGCGCCGACCTGTTCAACCTGTTAAACGAGGCCGCGCTCCTGGCCGCCCGCAAGAAAAAGGACACCATCGGCCCTGATGAGATGTCCGATGCGCGCGATAAAATCATCATGGGCCTTGAGCGCCCCAATCTGGTGCTGACCGAAGAAGAGAAAAAAATTATCGCCTTTCACGAGGCCGGTCATACCTTGCTGGCGGCCTTGCTGCCGAATGCCGATCCCATTCATAAGGTATCCCTGATCCCCCGCAGCATGAGCCTGGGGGTCACCCAGCAGCTTCCGGAAAAGGACAGGTACATCTTTGAGCGCGAGTACCTCATGGATAAACTGACCGTGATGATGGGCGGCCGGGTGGCCGAAGAACTCATTTTCAATACCGTAACAAGTGGCTCGGAAAATGATTTAAGGGAGGCCACCAAGATCGCCCGCAGGATGGTGCTGCAATGGGGCATGGGCCAGGGGATGAATAATATTTCACTGGGTGATGAGCATCAGCATATTTTCCTGGGCGAAGAGATAGGCAGACCGCGTGAATACAGCGAGGAAACCGCCCGCCAGGTGGACGCGGGCATCAAGGCCATTCTTGACGGGGTGTATAAAAAGGCCCGCGATCTTGTGAAAAACAATAACGACAAACTTGAAAAAATCGCCAAGGCCCTGCTTAAAAAGGAAGTACTTACCGGGAAAGAGGTAAAAAAACTGATTACCGCCTAGGGCGTGTTGAATGCGGGGTCCACCTTGATATTGTTTATAATCGCGGAATCCTTGTCCGTTTTAAGCCGGATAATCTCCTCCGCCCTGGATTTTTCCCTTTCGTTATTGAGTTTTCCGAATATTTCGATCTTCTTTTTGCCGGACAGTGCCGTATCGCCGATTGTGATTGAAATATTCGTGGTATCGGTTAATTCCGGGTCCTCCCTGAGGGCCGCCAGCAGTTTCTCATGCAACTCCTTGTGACCCTCTTCCGGACCCATATTCGCCATGCTTCTAAAGCGTTCGTTACCCCGCATATCTACCTCCGATCTTTTGGTTTCTTTCAATGTACTGATATAAGCGCGGAGACGACATGGTAAGAATCCTGAATTTCCTGACCTCATTCCATGGCATAAACATGGAATCCAATCAATAAAAAGGTGAAATGGCTCATTGTTTGTGAAATCCTGCAGCGGTAGGTTATGTCAAATGTCGATCAAAACAATCACCGAACAGGTAAGGCTATATAATAACGTGGATATGCCGGCTGTCGGTTTCGGCGTATTCCTGATAAAACCCGGCAGGGAGACAATACAGTGCGTAGAGGAGGCCCTTAAGGCCGGCTACCGTTCCATAGATACCGCCACGTTTTATGAGAACGAGGCGGATGTGGGACGGGCCATACGGCAGAGCGGCATTCCCAGAGAAGAGTTGTTCGTCACTACCAAGGTGTGGCCCACGGACCAGGGCTATGACCAAACACTTCGTGCTTTCCATAATAGTCTGGAAAAGCTGCAGACCGGATACATTGATCTTTATCTTATCCACTGGCCCAGGGAATCGAAAAGCGTGGAGACCTGGAAGGCATTGGAAATCCTGTATAAAAATAAAGAGGTCAGGGCCATAGGATTGAGTAATTACACCATCCGGCACATTGAGCGCTTAAGGGAACACTGGGAAATACCCGCCATGGTCAACCAGATCGAATATCACCCATACCTGCAGCAGCCGGATCTCGTCCGTTTCTGTCAACGAAACGTGATTCATGTTGAAGCCTGGAGTCCGCTGATGCGGGGTGAGGTCCTATATAACACCACCATCAAGAACCTGGCCGCCAAATACGAAAGAACACCCGCCCAGGTTACCCTGCGCTGGGAGCTGCAGAAGGGCATTGTAGTGATTCCCAAATCCGTGCATAAAAAAAGGATTATCGAAAACCGCAACCTATTCGACTTCTCCATTTCTGAGGCTGATATAAAAAAAATAGACGCCCTGGACAAGGGAGAGCGCATCGGCCCTGATCCGAGTACCATTAATTTTTAAGGGATGTGACGGCGGCGCCCCTTTCATCACAGGAATACGCATACCACCGGTTTTTATATATGAATTTGAAAGAGAGTTTTTTCCAATGCGGGGGCAGATGCGGACGGGCGGTCGGTACGGCGCCGTGCAGATCGATTCCGGCCAGGGCCCGCATAATAATATCAAGGGTACCCCCCATTACTCCGCAGTGGATGCCCTCCGCCGTGGTCCCGCCCTGAATATCATGCACATCGCTTTCAAGAGCGATTAAAAAACCATGCCACATTTCCCGGCTTCTGTCGGTGTATTTCAGCACAAAGGAATGAACCACATGGGCCAGGGTAGAACCGCTGCTGGAACGCGGGACATAGTAGTCATAATTGGCAAGCAGCAGCCTATCGGCGTCCTCCACCTTATACCCCAGCTGCTCCAGTATCTCCTTCACCTGTGGGGGAGACAACAGATAGAAAAGCATCAGCACATCGGCCTGCTTATTGATTTTATAACGGTCCGGTGAATCGTCTTCAGATTTAAGGATACGGTCAAGCCTTTGTATATTATTATACTTTCGCCGGTACTTCTCCCAGTCGAGTTCCTTGAGGTTCATGTAGCCCGTGAACTGGGAGATCAGGCCATGCGCATCAATGTGCACGCAAAGCAGTCCGCTTATTTTTTGCCACTCCTCGCGCTCATCCATGGAGAACCCTGTTTTCCCTTCAAGTGCGCGCAGTACGTCACCGGGCGTATGGGCTAGCAGCTCGGCGGTCCTGCGCAGCACCCAGGCAACCATAATATTGGTATAGGCATTGTCATCAAAACCTCCCCTGTCCGCATCAGGATACTTTTCATGAAACTCATCCGGCCCCATAACACCCCGGATGTGATACCGTTTGTCCCGCGCGTCAAAGGAGGCGATGCTGGTCCAGAACCGGGCGATCTCCACCAACATCTCCAGTCCGTATGAATGTAGAAACTCCTTATCGGCGGTATATTCACAATAGGTGATGATATTATAACACACGGCCAGCGATATATGCCGCTGCAGACTGCTTAAGTCCGGATCCCACCCGCCGGAAACCGGGTTGTAATGGAGTGTTTGTGACTCTTCTTTTCCGCTGTCCGCGGACTGCCACGGAAACATGGCGCCCTTATACCCGTGCGCGGCGGCATACTCCCGCGCCGCGTCAAGCCGATAATACCGGTATAAAAGCTGGGAACGGGCAATAGCGGGAAAATGCAGGATATAAAACGGCAGGATAAAAAGCGTGTCCCAGAAAATATGCCCCCGGTAGGCCTCTCCGTGCAGCCCCCTGGCCGGGATCCCGGTGTTTTTCAGGCAGGTATGCGCGGATGCTGCCACCAGCAGATGATAACTGTGCAGGCGCACTATTTTCTGGGAGAACCGGTCCCCGGTAATGTCAACATCCATCTTTTCCCACAACGAGTGCCAGCGTTTTTTATGCCGCGAAAACAACCGGGCGTAGTTCCCCATTTTTTTCAAGTCGGAAAGCGCGGCGGCCTGGGGATCGGGAACCTCCGTATCCAAAGAGGTATAGATACTAACCAGTTTTTCCACAACAACAGGCCGCCCCCGGACCGCGCGCACCTCGAAAATCTCGGAGATGAACCCGCTGCGTTTATGCACATGGACCGGTCCGGCCAAAACCTTCTTATTGCGGTATACCCTGGTGGCGGAGTTCATATAAATACGCACGCGCGATGTGACGGTTTCCGTCACCAGGCATATACCGGGGGAACAAGCGCCCGCCTCTACGGGGGAAAGATGATTGGAGTTGAGGTTACGGTAGCGCTGCACCCCGTTATTATATACGGTCCCGTCCAATGCTGATTTCACGGCTATGCGCGCCGAATAATTGTGGGGAATGATAATGTACTTCAGGGCCACACAGTGGGGGTTGTCCATACTGGCGATGCGATAGCTTTCCACAGTGGTAATCCTGCCGGCTTTGTCCCTGAAGGTGATGACCCTTTTCATCTCCGCATTATACATATCAAGACTGTGCTCATACTCCAGGATCTCGGCCTCAAACGGATAGATGTTGTGGGAGCCGCCGATATTCAACTCCAGCAGCAGCCAGTTAGGGCAGTTCACCAGATCGTTGTTTTCGATGGACCTGCCGTGAATACGGGTGGACAGCCTGTTGTACACCCCGGCGATATAGGTTCCCGGATAGTGGGTTTCAGAACCACGTTCATTAAGGCAACATCCCCGGGTACCCAGGTATCCGTTGCCGACTGTGGTGAGGGACTCGCGCAGCTTCTCGACCTCCGGATCAAAATCCCTGAAACGCAGAATCCAATTTTCCCCGGCCAGCCCCTTTTCAAACCACCGGCGTATCCGCTCGTAATTCAGTTGATCCAGGCCGGTTACCACCATATCCGCGCCGTGTGCGTATAACCGCTTTTCATTTTGATGACGCGCGATGCCGATAACCAGGCTGAAATTCCCATCCACCCCGGCCTCCACCCCGGTAAGCGCGTCTTCGGCCATGGCGCATTCGGCGGGCGAAAGCCCAATCTTCTCGGCGGCGGTGACAAACAGATCCCCGTGGGGCTTACTTCGTAATCCCAGCTCTGCGGCCGTATTGCCGTCCACCACCGCCCGGAACAGCCCGTGCAAGCCCATGTGTTTCAGAATAAACGACCCATTCTTACTGGAGGTGGCAACCCCGGTTTTAATGCCCCGCTCTCCGAGTTCCTTGATAAACTCAACCGCGTGGGGATACGCATCCACCCCTTCCCGTTCGATCAGCGCCCGGAACAGCTTGTTCTTTCGGTTCCCCACCCCGCATACGGTATTTTGCCGCGGATCATCCTCCGGCTTTCCGTAGGGGATCTCAATGCCGCGCGACTCAAGAAACGTCTTTACGCCCTCGTACCGTGAGCGGCCGTCCACATAGGGGATATAGTCCCTTTCATATTCGAAGGGCACGAAGTCTGCGGCGCGGCCGCCGTCGTAATCAGGGCCTTTTCCCTTGAGATACGTATCAAATACCTGTTTCCAGGCCTGAAAATGAAGCTTGGCGGTTTGGGTGATTACCCCGTCCAGATCGAAGATTATGCCCTTAAACTGCATAAGCCGGCGTCATCCTTTCCGCGTCAATTGATGGAGCAACAGAATAAGGCTGTCGGGCGTGGAAACAAAAAAACTGCGTTCACAGAGGGAGGAAACCTTCCGCCGTAAATCGGCGTCCCGCGTAACAAACACCGCGTATACATCCGGGGAATACCCCAATGCGGTTCGGACCATGGGCAGATCTGAGGCCGTGTCACCGCACACCAAATTGGGGCCATTGGCAAGCTCAAGCTCCAACTGCTCATCCAGGAATTTGATGCCGTCACCCTTGTCGAAATCCTTGGGACGTTCCATGGTGTCACCCTCAATGGTCAGGATTATCTCGATATCCCTGCCCGTGTCCTCAATCCGGAAGAATCGGGCGTCCCGGTCAAGTGCACGAACCAAATCCCGGACCCGTGTCAGCAGGGCCTGTGATGTCCGCTCCGGGATTGTATTGTATATATCCTGGCGGGCCAGGGTTGTCTGCCCGAATTTAAACTGCAGGCCGGAACCGACAGAGAGAAAAATCCGGTATTCAGGCTGCGCCGTCAATTCCGCCAGGCGTTTGTTCAATTGTATAAGCATGTCTTGTTTTTTCGGGTCGATGGCCAGGCGACGTTTTCTGCCGTGGATATCCATATACTCACGGCCTTTGGAGCCGGCGTAATGAAAAATCAGCGGCGGATTGATACTCAACTCCAACAGCCCGGTATGCTCCAGCGGCGCCGAGGTGAGGATCACACTGTTCCCGCATTTTAACAGCGCGAAGGCTGAAAGAAAATAAGCGTTATATATTGATTGCACGGAAGAAAGGTAGCGTCCGCAGTAATTATTTATGGTGCCGTCCCTGTCCGTAATGAAGTTGTTGAAGTTTTTATTTTTTAAAAGCCCAAACCCCTCCTTCACCTCTGTTTTTACGTCGGGCTCATTATTCTGATAAATGTAATATAAAAATGAATCGGGCACATGATTCAGAAACGCGATATCCTTTTCCAACTCCTGCAGTTCATAAGAAAGGTTGAAGCCGATCTCCTCCCCGTTTTGGGTAAAAACAGAGAGACCGTCTTTGCGCGGGATATTCCTCAACGTATCATAAATACCTTGTAACTCCTGCTTATAACTCTGCGAAAACTTCATGCTCTGGATCAGACCATACACAATGGTTCTGCGGATCTGCACGCTCCAGGACATAAGCTGGTTCAAATCCTCAACACTAAAGGGTTCCATTTTTAACTTACGCTTTTATCAGACGGGCGAATTCGGCCCCGAACTCCTCTCCACGGCGAAGCTCATCCTGGTCCGGGCCTCCCGGGAACTCAAAATCCATCACCATCTCCCAACCCGCGGGCTCGGTAAGCCGTTTTATCTCCTTCAGGGCCCCTTTGCTCCAGCCGTAGCTGCCGAACATTGCCGTCTTTTTATTTCTGACGCGCTTGATCAGCGCCATCTCCAGCACATGCACAAGCGGCGGGAACAGGCTGCCCTCGTAAGTAGGAGCGCCGAGCAGCACCCCGCTTTGTGTCCAGAGAAAAGGGAGGATGTAGCTGACGTGCGTACGGGCGGCGTCGAATATATGTACGGGAACCCCCTGCCTGGAAATCCCCTCGCTTACCGCGTTCATCATATGCTCCGTATTCCCGTACATGGAGCCGTAGATGAGGGTAATGCCTTTTTCAGTGGGGCCGTCGGCGTAGTTCGCCCACTGCCTGTACAGGTCGACAATACGCCGCGGCTCTTTTCTCCATATCAAACCATGCGAGGGAGCGATAACGTCGACCGCAAGTCCGTCTATCTTCTCTATGGCCTTGAGGGTAGGCCCTGTAAACTTGGCGATGATATTCACAAAATAGCGCAGCGCCTCTTTCTGATAAAACTCCGGGTCCGTACATTCATCGTCAAAGATCGCGCCGCGCAGCGCGCCGTAGCCCCCGAACGCGTCACAGGAAAACAATACCTTTGAGTTCTTCTCATACGTAACCATGGTTTCCGGCCAGTGCACGAAGGGAACGTGAAAAAACTGCAGTGTCCTTTTTCCGATCGATACCTCCTCGCCGTCCGCCACCTCCCGTACATTGGCCGTTATCTGGTAAAAGTCCTCCAGCATTTTTTTGGCCTTGGGGGTGGTGAGGATGGTGATGTCAGGTGATAATTTTTTAAGCACATGCAGAATCCCGGTGTGATCGGGCTCCATATGGTTTATGACCACATAGTCGATGTCTGCGCCCTGCAGCGCGGCCTCAAGCTGGTCAAAATAGTTCTCGGTCTTCAATGATTTGGCCAGGTCAATGATCACCTTTTTTTCATCGCGTATAAGATAGGAATTATACGAAACCCCTTCCTTACTTATGGGCCAGATTCCCTCAAACAGGTCGGTGGTTCTGTCGTTTACACCGATCCAGAAAATGTCGGGCCTGATCTCGATTGCCGGCATTGTGTTCTCCTTATTTTTTAAAAATATGTATCACACAGTCCCGGGGTTCCCCCAGGCTTATATATAATAGTACTCATGCCCGTCACATTATTCAAGTTTTCTATAATGATTTGAGTATTTCCAGGACCTCGCCGTCGCTCACGTCCCTCCAATTCCGGTATACCTGGGCAACGGCCCTGAAATGCGCGGGTGTTTCCAACGCTATCACCTCATCGGCCTGTTCGGCTATCGCCCGCATTACCCGCGTACCGGCAACCGGAACTGCGACCACGATCCGCGCGGGGGCACGCTTTTTACAGAGCATCAGCGCCGCCCTCATGGTGGAGCCCATGGCCAGGCCGTCGTCGATCAGGATGCATGTTCTGTCCCTGAGCGCGGGCAGGGGACTGCCGTTCCGCAATATCTCAATTCTGCGCGCGATCACCTGCAGCTGTTCCTCGATTATGCGTTCGATTATGCCGGCGTCCAACAGGGCGCTTGCGGACTCATGCAGGTACAGGCTTCCGTCTTCGGCCACGGCGCCGAAACCGGACTCGGGGTTGTCCGGAAAGGGCAGCTTGCGCGAGACCAACAGGGAAAAATCGGCGTTGAGTTCCGCGGCGACCACGGCGGCCACCTCCACCCCGCCCCTGGGGATGGCCAGCACCAGGGGATTTTTATCACGGTAGGAACGTAAAACCCCGGCCAGCCGCCGGCCCGCGTCCGCACGATCCTCAAACATACGTCTAGCCGCACATATCGCCGAAACGCGTAGGCGTACCGAACAAAATGGCGCCATAATCGGCTAGTTCGTCTATGGGACAGACCGGCAGATGGGCAAAAGGTTTCTGCGACTCCTCCGCCCCTATCTGTTTCAGGATGGATCGCGGAAGGGTTTCGGGCACCCGCTTGATATCAACCTGCGCGGCCGGCACGCTTTCCGCACCCCGGGCCGCGGCCATTTTATATATATGTCCGTCTACCGAATAGAATAGAGCCAGTACTTTCATGCATAACCTCCGCTTTTTGAAATATCTCATTATTAATATATATCTTTTTCACCCGAGCAGGCAAACATACCTTGATTTTTCCTCGTTGCTTATAAAAAGTGCGTGAAAATATGCCGGACTTATGATAGTATACATGCAAACATGCGGAAAGGAGATACATGATGCCGGAATTTGGAAATCCATTCTCAGGGCTTGCGGAAGATCGAAAGCTTACCAAAGAAGAATTAATTCGCGCGATTCGGTTCATGATAGCCGCTGAGTATGAAGCAATACAGCTTTATATGCAACTGGCGGAATCAACAGACAATGAATTAGCGATCAAAGTATTAAAAGATATCGCTGATGAAGAAAGAGTCCACGCCGGAGAATTTCTTCGTTTATTAAAAGAATTAGCGCCGGATGAGGAAAAATATTATGCAGCGGGAGCGGAAGAAGTCGAAGAGGAAATTATAAAATTTAAAAAATAAAACGCATTCCTCACAAAAGGTTGCGGCGGATTGGGTTCCGCCGCGGCTGAATCGCAAGCCATTAGATACACATAAGGAGGATTTGAAAAATGTGAAAGATTCTGATTTTCGCGTACTGTCTGATCACCCTCTTTACGGGTTGCCAGAGCTACAGACTCGACTTTGTCACCACTCGACTCCGGTACGACGGCGGTTTCGGCAACGGCTATTTCCTTCCCGGCAGCTCATCCGACAGGCAAAAACTCTTAATATATATCGACGGCAGTTCACTGCTCTCTGTCGTAGGTGAGTTCAACGATACCATAGTCTCCAAATTCTCACTTCTGTTCTTCTTCAGACATTACACACCGGCTTCGTATGACATCTTCTCTCCGGACAAACCCAACTTTGAGCCCGGTCATCAATACAGTTTCGAAGACAAATCCATAATCGATCACTACACACTTGATGACCGCGTCCGGTCCGCCGCAAAGTCAATCGACGGGTTCCTTTCCGAGCATCAATTCCGTCAGGTATTCATTGTCGCGATCTCCGAAGGCGCTATTATCGCGCCCATAATATACAATTCGCTTGTTCACAAAGACGACATCTCGGCCCTCATCTTAATCGGAGCCGGGGGGTTGTCCCAATATGATTGTTTCCGAATCCAACGTGACGGAGCACTTCCTGTGCCTTATAAAAGCGAACTGGCCCAACTGGATGCCAAAGCCGAACAGATACGCAACAACCCAACCGATGACAGCCGATTCTATCTTGGTTGGCCATATTCCCGGTGGAGCAGCTTCATGTTCTATAGTCCGATTGATGATTTGCGTTCCATACCGATCCCAATCTATCTTCTTCACGGCGCCGCCGACACCATGGTTCCGGTGGAAAGTTCTCAATATGCGTTTGATGAGTTACGGAAGGCCGGCAAAACCAACGTTATTCTTTACATATATCCGGGACGCGACCATACATTCAATAACGAGTTTGCCTCTTTAGTGAATGAGGTCATAAAATGCATGAAGTAGTCACTTGCACAAAACATGTGGTTGAAGCCGTTACACATGACAAACAGACTTTAACATTCACGGTGCCGTAAGCCGCGTTTTATGCCGTTAAATTAAAGTCGGCCTGACCCTACCTACGCACAGGATGGTATGCCGGCGAGCGAGGCGGCGGAACGCACGGCCGAAACGACGGCGATGTGAAGGGTACGCCCGCCCAGCTCGGCCAATAACTCTAAATCAATATCTTCCGTGCCTGATGACAACACGAAACTGACATCACCGTCATGCTGCGTACCGTAGGGAAAAAAAGCACGGACCAGGCGCACCCGCAGACTTTGCGCCTGCCTGTAGGCCTCAAGTTTGGACAGCCCGGCATTGGTCATAAGCACGCTCAACACCGTATGCGTGCGTTGTTCCGCCGCCGGACCACGCCTCTCCCACACGCGCACCATGTCATAATCCAGGTTTAGGCAGGCAAAGGTCGTTTTCTCATCCCTGGCCCCGGCAATCACTTTGCCACGGTCGTCAAACACATCGCCCACCGCGTTCACCACGACCACGGCCTGCAAGTAAACGGCATGGTATTGGAAGCGGACCGTTCCCAAGCCACCCTTCATGCAGGAGTCGAACCCGGTCCACTTTCCCACCGTGGCGCCGGTACCCGCGCCCATGGAACCCTGCAGGCTGAAATCGGCGGCCGCGTTCTGCGCCGCCAGGTAGCCGGCATCCTCCCCGGGGAAAAATATACCACCGCCGATCCCCAGGTCAAAGATGACGGCCGCGGGCACAATGGGCACTAGGATTCCCCCCGCGGTCCTGTATCCGCGGCCGCGCTCGGCCAGGAAGCGCATCACGCCGCCGCCGGCGGCCAGACCGCAGGCGCTTCCACCGGTTAAAAGCAAGGCGGTGACGGATTGCATCTTCTTTTCCGGTTGCAGGAGAACCGGTTCGCGCATACCGGGTGAAGCGCCGCCCACATAACAGGAGACCGTATTGCACTCAGGACAGACGATCACCGTACACCCCGTTACCTGTTTCGTGTTCGTGTAATGACCGATCAAAAAATCATCAGGCATACATCACCCCTTACACGTTTAACATACTTTTTCCGAGCGGCGCCGGCAATCCGAACCCAGGGCGCCACAGGCCATGGGGTGGAAAAAAGTCAGTAAAAACACACCACAGCCTAGTGTCGTATACCGTTGATTAAGCGATATTGTAGAAAAACCGGATAAAAGGAGTGTTATATGCCAGAAATTACCGAATTATACCAGTCCGCGGATTGGAAAGCGGAAAAACATGTTCCCGTGATTGAGTGTGCAGACCGTGTGAAGAAGGGGGAGATATTTCAGATCAAGATATCGATCGGCAAAGAGGTGGCCCATCCCAATACCACGGCTCACCATATTCGCTGGATTGATGTGTATTTTCACGCCACGGGTGCCAAGTTCCCCAATCACATAGGCAAGATCGATTTTAACTCCCATGGGGAATCAACGGATGGGGCGGATACAAGCACAGTGTATACGCATCATGCGGGTTCGGTGCAGATGAAAACCGACAAACCCGGCACGCTGATTGCCACAAGCTACTGCAATATTCACGGGCTGTGGCAGAACATAAAAACCATAAACGTTGAGTAACCGCCCATGACAGAAACCATAAGGACACTGCTTGGAAACCAGGCCGATGATCTACTCACCCATAAATGTAAGGTTGATAAGAGATCCCTGTCGCTGCCCGGACCCGACTTTATTGACCGGGTATGGAGCATGTCCGAACGCTCCGCCCCCGTTTTGCGTAATATGCAGACCATGTTCTCACACGGGCGGCTCGCGGACAGCGGTTACCTTTCCATCCTTCCGGTTGACCAGGGGGTGGAGCACAGCGCCGGCGCCGCCTTTGCGCCCAATCCCATCTACTTTGACCCGGAAAACATCGTAAAGCTCGCAATAGAGGGCGGCTGCAATGCCGTGGCCTCCACTGTGGGCGTGCTGGGGGCTGTGGCCCGTAAATACGCGCACAAAATACCGTTTATCGTAAAACTGAACCACAACGAACTTCTTTCCTACCCGAACTCCTATGATCAGATTTTGTTTACCGACGTCAGACAGGCCTTTGAAACGGGCGCGGTGGCCGTGGGCGCCACCATCTACTTCGGCTCCGAAGAAAGCAGGAGACAGATAGGAGAGATATCGGACGCGTTCCGCTACGCCCATGAGTTGGGCCTGGTGACCATCGTCTGGGCCTATCTGCGCAATGATGTATTCCGCACCAAGGATACGGACTATCACCTGGCCGCGGACCTAACCGGCCAGGCCAATTATCTGAGTGTTACCCTGGAAGCCGATTTTGTAAAACAGAAGCAGCCCGTGTGTAACTACGGCTTTAAAAACATCGTCAACTATGGGAAAAAACACGAAAAAATGTACAGCGATCTGTGCACGGACCACCCCATCGATCTTACCCGCTACCAGGTCTTGAACTGCTTCATGGGCAGGGCCGGTCTGATTAACTCCGGAGGCGCCTCCCAGGGCGAAAACGACCTGGCGCGCGCCGTGCGTACGGCGGTTATCAATAAGCGGGCGGGGGGTATGGGACTTATCTCCGGACGCAAGGCCTTTCAGCGGCCCATGAAGGAAGGGGTGGACCTGCTGCACACGATCCAGGACGTGTACCTCAGTCCGGAGATCGATATCGCCTAAGCGGGCGCCGGGACGATGTAAGCGTCCTGAAACACCAGAGGGGAGACAAGATCATGGCTGATCTTTCAACCAGTTTTGCGGGAATCAAGTTAAAAAATCCGATTATCGCGGGGGCCTCGGGACTGACCGCACAGCTTGACAGCATAAAAAGGCTGGAACAGGCCGGGGCCGGGGCGATCGTATGTAAGTCACTGTTCGAAGAGCAGATCGAACTGGAAGAGCTGAAGTTCCAGGCCGACCTGCATAAGAATGAGAACCTATACGCGGAAATGGTCGACCATTTCCCGCATTTGGAACATGGAGGTACCCGGGAGCACCTTTTTTGGGTGCGAAAAACAAAGGAAGCGGTTTCCATCCCCGTGTTTGCCAGTCTGAACGCCGTACGCAGGGAGATTTGGCTTAACTGGGGGTTGGAGCTGGCCAAATGCGGTGTGGACGGCCTGGAGATCAATCTGTATGCGACACCACAGGCAATGGATAAAACCGGGGCCGACATTGAATACGAACAGGTGGACCTGGTCAGGGAGCTGAAGCAGCGGATCGGCCTTCCCCTGGTGGTGAAATTAAGCCCATTTTATACGAATGTGCTGCATTTTGTCAGTGAACTCGACAAGGCGGGGGCCGACGGTTTTATCCTGTTCAACCGGCTTTTTCAACCTGATATCGATATAGGCGGAGAAGAAAACGTCTTCCCATTCGCCTTCAGCCCGCGTGACGATAACCGCCTGCCCCTGCGCTATACCGGGCTGCTTTACGGACGCATAAAGGCGTCACTCTGCGCGAGCACGGGCATAATACAGGGAGAAGACGTGATTAAAATGATCCTGGCGGGCGCGGACGCGGTTCAGGTTGTGACCACACTGTATAAAAACAGTCCGGACCAGATCGGCGTCATGCTGGGGGATATGGAAGCCTGGCTCTCGGGCAAGAACTACTCCGGCCTGGAGCAGATCAGGGGAAAGATGAGTTACGCAAAACTGCAGGCCAAGGACCAATGGGTGTATAAAAGAACCCAGTATGTAAAAATGCTCATGCAGCAGGGGGACAAGCTCATGGAGCAGATACTATATTAATGAAAGGAAGGCCACATGAAAGCAATCGTAGACAAGGATACGTGTACTGGCTGCGGACTCTGCCCCGATATCTGTCCGGAGGTGTTTAGAATGGAAGGCGACACGGCCGCCGCGTATACAAACCCCGTACCCTCCTCGGTCGAGGAAAGCTGCCGTGAGGCCGTCGAACAATGCCCGGTGGAGGCGATTTCAATAGAGGAATAATATTTCCCGCTAAATTGCGCAATGCCGTATCAATCAATGCTTGTTATCTGCCGACAATAAGACTGTTATGGCAAGGCGCAGAAAAGCCTCATTAGGTTGTTTATTCTGGATAGCATTGATTCTACTCGTGGTAGTGGTATTTTTATTGAATCAACAGAATATCCAGGCGGTATTGAAAGATACCGGATTCCTGACCCTTTTTCAAAACAAGGACGACAATAAGGAACACGGGGTACAAATAAGTTACAACACGGAACCTGAAGACACACATGACGGCGGCCCACAGGATACTCATGGCGGTGATGAATTGGTGAACATTAAGATAGATCCCAAAGACACGGGAGGGACTTCAGGCGGAGAAGAGGTACAGGAATCACCGGCCCCCACACCCGCCCCCACTCCGGCACAGGAAAAAGACCGGCCCAATCTCCGTAAGGCCAGACTTTACTTTGTGGTGATGAATGAAAACGACGAGTTTGAGATAAAAAGCGTAACCCGGTCTGTTGAGTACAAGGACTCCCCCCTCACCGCAACACTTCAGGCTCTGTTAAAAGGCCCGACCACAAAAGAGTTTAATAATGAGTTTATGAATCTTGTTCCCAAACAGACAAAAATAAACAACATCTATGTAAAGGGCGATACCGCCTATGTTGATTTTAACGAAGATTTCCGTTTTAACAGCCTCGGCGTGTTCGGTCTTACCGCCCAACTCAAGCAGGTGGTGTTCACCGCGACCGAATTCGGCAATGTGGACCAGGTCCAGATACTCATAAACGGGAAAACAGTCAATTACCTGGCCCAGGAGGGGGTGTATGTCGGCAAACCCCTCTCACGCAAATCCTTTAAATAAATAATTCCAGATAAAATTATCGATTTTACTTGACATTAAGTATACGTATACGTATACTTTAAAAATTAAATGATCGGTATACGTATAGGAGAGGATTATGAGCATCCGGACGATTCTTTTTATCGAGCCCAAAACCGAAAATCTGCATATTTACGCCAAGTTTAACCTGCCGCGGCTTGGAAGTCCGCTGTTGGCGACAATTATGCGTGAGCAAGGATTTCAAGTTCGGGTATGTTTCATGACCGAACGGGAAATCCTTAAAAAGGACCTTTTAGCGGATCTTGTGGCAATCTCCACCATTACATCCACAGCCCCCGCTGCCTATCGCCTTGCCCGGTACTATAAGAGCCGGGGAATACCTACGGTTTTAGGCGGGCCGCATGTAAGCTTCCGTCCCGGCGAAGGCCTTGACTATGCCGACTACTGTATTTGCGGTGAAGGGGAACACGCCTTCCCGGCGCTTGTTAATGCTTTAAACAACGGCGGCTCCCTTGAACATGTGCCCGGCCTTGTCTGGAAACAAGGTCTGACCGTAAGGAAAAATTCCCGCGCCGCTGCAGTACATGATCTTGATTCCCTGCCTTTTCCGGATCTCTCACTCATTGAGTACGGGCGTAGCAGGTACCGCAGAAACCCCTTCAAAAGAAAAATAATACCCATCCAGACCTCGCGGGGCTGTCCCTTTGATTGTACCTTCTGTTCCGTAACGGGCATGTTCGGCAAACGATACCGGTATCGTTCCGCATCCAATATTATAGAGGAACTGAAGCGTTATAATCCCAGAAAGCATCACATTTTTTTTTATGACGACAACTTCTCCGCCAACCGCAAACGCACCAAGGAGCTTCTGTTGAAAATGATCGAACTGAAGCTTGGGTTCGGCTGGTCAACCCAGGTGCGCACCGATATCGCCAAGGACTCGGAGCTCCTGGCGTTAATGAAACGGGCCGGATGCCAGGTGCTCTATATCGGATTCGAATCCTGTGATGAAAACGCGCTGGCCGAAATGCATAAATCCCAAACCGTTTCGGAAATGGTCACGGCCATACGGGAGATAAAGAAACACCATATCTATATCCATGGGATGTTCGTATTCGGTTTTGATTCGGATACCTTAAGGAGCATAGACAACACGATTAAGTTCGCCGTTTCGCAGCCCATAGATTCCGCGCAGTTTTTGATTCTTACCCCCCTACCGGGTACCGAGTTCTACAACACCCTACTTGATACGGGAAGGATCATTGATATTAACTGGGCGGACTATGACGCGCATCATGTAAAGTTCGTACCCCGATTCTTAAGCAAGCTTGAGCTGCAAAACGCCCAGATCGAGGCGCATGAAAGATTTTATTCACCGTTTAAGCTGGTGAAAAGGCTGTTCAAGGGTAAGGTGTTATCGTTCCTGGTGGGCATATACGCAAATAGTTTGAACAATAAATGGAAAAAATCGGTTCAGACATACCTTTTGTATTTAAAGGGCATGATTCCGAATTAAGCGCGCGTTATACCGGCGCGCATTATACGGGCATTTTTTACGGCGCGGATCACAGCTCCCGCACCAGGCGGCCGATCTCCCGGATGATATCCACGGTAGCCGGCGGGGGCTGTGATCCCAATAAAAAAAAGAACTCCCTGTTGCCCTTTCTGCCCGTCAGGACTGAAACAGCGGCCCTGTTCACATATACTCGTTCACGCTCCAGATCCGTAATCAGAGAGGCAAAAATCGACAGGTAATGCGTTTTATTCCGAATTACCCCGTCAAACTCGGGGGAAGGGTGCCGCCATTCAAACTGCGGCTTTATCAGGGCGATTATCCAGCCCTCAGAAAGCAGAGGCAGGATGTGAGCCGCCGCGCCGCGTAAGGAACGAAACGCCAGGTCCATAACCGCGGCATCCGGTGTAACGGGAAAACTAGCGGGACTCAGTCCGGCAAGATTTACCCTCTCCATTACCCGCACTCTGCCGTGTATGCGCAGCGAATAATCAAGCTGATTAAACCCTACATCCACTGCATACACAAGGTTCGCGCCGCGCTGCAGCAGGCAGTCCGTAAACCCGCCGGTGGAAGAGCCGGCATCCAGCATTGTTTTTGCCTTTACATTAATATTCCAGGCGTCAAGCACGGCGTCCAGTTTCTCCCCGCCGCGGGACACAAAGCGGCGCGGAGTATCTATCCTGATGATGCTTGCCTTGGATACGGCTACCTTTGGATCAAGACATTTTTCCCCGTCCACAAACACCTCGCCGCAAAGGACATGGGCTAAAAGCTCTTCTTTTGTTTTATGACTGAATCTCATGCGCAGGAGTTTCAGAAGCACTTCTTTTTCCGGCACACCCAGACCCCTAGATGGCGCAGTATTCTTTGAAGCGGACGATGGATTCCGCTTTTCCGGAAGTCGTATTTATATCGATAATAACACCCATGATCACCGCCGGCCTGTCCACCACCTCCATCTTTAGAGGCATCTGGGACACAAGGCGTCTTATGGCGAGTTCTGGGGCCACGCCGATGACACTGTCCGCCGGACCGGTCATGCCGATATCGGTGATATAGGCCGTACCCCCGGGAAGCACCCGCTCATCCGCGGTTTGCACATGGGTATGCGTGCCCACCAGGGCGGAGACCTTGCCGTCAAGAAAAAGCGCAAGGGCCTCTTTTTCCTGGGGCAACTCCGCGTGAAAATCAACGATTATAATTTTGCCGAGTTTGCTTAACTGTTTGCATCTCTCCAAACCGGTCTGGAACGGGCAGGGAAGCCGTGAATTGTTGAGTTTCCCCTCCAGATTCATCACGCTTACCGCCACGTCCTTCACGGTTATGGTGCATATTCCCTTACCGGGGACTTTCTTGGGGTAGTTGTCCGGCCGCAGAAGCCTTTCCTCGGTGTCGAGCAGCGGGTACAACTCCTTTTTTCTCCAGATATGATTGCCCGACGTAATCACGTCCACACCGCTTTTAAACAGATCATCCACCAGCTCCGGAATCAGACCGGAACCCTCATGGGCGTTCTCGCCATTGGCGATGACAAAATCGGCTTTGGTTTTTTTAATGATATTTTTAAGGTTATAAAAGACAGCCCTGGTGCCCGGTTTTCCGACAATATCCCCGAGCACCAAAGCCTTTAAGATATCAACGGGCATACTCGATTATCCGGGTTTCCCTTATCATGGTGACCTTTATTCTGCCTGGATAACTAAGTTCGCTTTCAATGCGCTTGGCGATCTCTTTGGCGAGTATCTTTGCCTCCTCATCGGATACTTCCTCATTATTCACCAGTATCCGTAGCTCTCTGCCGGCCTGAATGGCGTAGGATTTTTCCACACCCTCAAAAGATTCCGCAATCTTCTCCAGGTTTTCCAGCCTCTTGATATAATTATCAAGCGATTCCTTGCGCGCGCCCGGCCGGGCGGCCGATATTTCATCGGCTATCTGTACGATAACCGCCTCTATGCTCATGGGCTCCACATCGTTATGATGCGCCCCTATGGCGTTAATGATAACCTCATCCTCTCCCAGACGCCGCGCCAGCTCCATGCCCATCTCGGCGTGGTTGCCCTCGCTGTTGGTCTCAAGCCCTTTCCCGATATCATGCAGCAGGGCCGCGCGTTTGGCGATAGACGGATTGGCCCCCACCTCTCCCGCGATCATGCTGGCGATGACCGCGACCTCTTTTGAATGGTCCAGCACATTTTGTCCGTAACTGGTACGAAAATACAGCCTGCCCAGGGCTTTTACCCCCTCCGGCGGCATATTGTGAATGCCAAGCTCAAAGAGAATGTGTTCTCCCTTTTCAAAGATGGTCTGGGTTATCTCCTTGGTAACCTTTTGCACGATCTCCTCGATCCTGGCCGGGTGAATCCTGCCGTCGGCGATCAACCGTTCCAGTGAGGTCCGGGCGATCTCCTTGCGAATGGGATCAAAACAGGAGATGACAACGGCTTCCGGTGTATCATCGATAATAATATCCACACCGGCCAGGGTTTCCAATGCGCGTATATTTCTGCCCTCACGCCCGATGATTCTGCCCTTCATCTCATCGTTCGGCAGACTGACCGTGGCTACCGTAACCTCGGAACAGACCTCTGTGGCCATCCTCTGAATAGTACTGATAATAATATCTCTTGCTTTTTTATCAGCCGTCAGCTGTGCTTCCTGCTCGATTCTGTTTATGGAAACCTGCGCGTCATGTTTTGCCTCATTATCCAGACTCTGAATAAGCAGTTTTTTTGCGTCCGCGGCCGAAATTCCGGAAATTCTTTCCAGTTCTTTTTTACATTTTTCCTGATCAAGTATTATTTGTTCTTCGCGTTCTACACACTGCCTCTCACGGTTTTGCAGATTCCGCTCCTGTTTTTCAAGAGTGGATAATCTTTTTTCTAGGTTTTCTTCTTTCTGTAATAATCTTCTCTCAAGCCTTTGTAATTCACTTCTTCTTTCCCTTGTTTCCTTTTCAAGCTGACCCCTTTCCCGAATCAGCTGCTCTTTTGTTTCTAAGAGGATATCACGCTTTTTTGCCTCCGCTTCCTTTACAGCGTCGTGAATAATCCTGCTTGCTCTTTGTTCTGATGATGAAAGTTGAAATCTGGCATAAAGCCATCTTATTAACCAACCTAGAATACCAGCGAGAGGAAGACCTATAATTAACCATAGTTCCATTATCTTCCTCCACTTTAGAATTCTTAATTAAAATCTAATAAATATACACCTATAAAGTATATAATTTTCACAATATTAGTCAAGAGATATAATGATGTTATGTTCATTCAACCTGGACATCAATATCTTTTAAAATCTCGGTTATCTTCTTGTCCTGCCTGCCTGTCAAACCGATAAACAGGTATGCATTCCGGCCCGCGAACCTGGCGGGAAAGAGAATTGCGTGCTTTATATATTTCTTGTCCTGTTTGGACAGTTTGTCATCAAAAACATGGATCGCGGTTAGAGGCTGCTTGATATACAGAACCATGCGCGGTTCCAGGTAATTGACGACAAACGGCGAATCAACCGGAAGCATAAAGGCGTTTTTACTTTCATCATCGAGTCCGATTGAAAAACTGACCCCATATGTATTGCCTTTGATATTCAGAATAGCCGCGCACACCGATTTCATTTTCTTTAATAACCTGCCGAACGCCTGCACACTGGCTTTATCACCCGCGCCGTAATTGTACTGCCGGAAATATTCATCCATATCCATTCCCGTATCGGTAAACGGCATGCGCTTTACCGCCCTGGAAAATATCTTTCCCGGTTCGATTTTCCCAATCCCGGTATCCGTGGCAAAATCGGACAGCGATTCGTCGATTTTAATCAGATGTTCGATACCGACAACGCCCTTTTCTTCCTGTGCTCTTTCGGCGGTAATCACAGCCTCAGCCAAGGCCTTTAAGCCTTTACGCACGGGCTTGACCTGCTGCTTATTATAGAGTTCCTCCTTTATTCTATATATACCGTTATCAAAAATAACGTTTGTTCCTGTGTTTTCATATTCTCTTTTTACCTCCTCAAGCGAATAGCAGATTATCTTTCCTTGCTCGATATACTCCCTGATTTGCGCGACGGCCCAGTCTTCCTCCTCCTCACGTGGTATTTTTGCTGTTGTGACCGGAAGCTCGGGAAGCTCCTCAACCGGTTCGGATTCAAATGACCGTAGTTCCTCTGTTATATCGCCCTTCGCGCCCGCAGCGGCCACAGGCTCGTGCACCTTTTCCGCTTCCGCGACCTCTTCGGCCCCGGCAAGCTCCTCTACCGCTTCAATCTCTTCCAGACCTTCCGTCCCCTCGGGGGCCTCTATCTCAGTGACCTCCTCCGCCTCTTCCACCGGTTCCAGGGCCTCAGCCTCCGGTACCTCCTCTACCGCTTCAATCTCTTCCAGACCTTCCGTCCCCTCGGGGGCCTCTATCTCAGTGACCTCCTCCGCCTCTTCCACCGGTTCCAGGGCTTCAGCCTCCGCGATCTCCTCCGCCTCTTCAATCTCTTCGAGACCTTCCGCTGCTTCCAGGGCCTCTACCTCCGCAGCCTCCTCCGCTTCCGTGTGCTCTTGGGCTTCCAAGAGCTCCGGGGTTTCCTCAAGCTCCCCCGCCTCCCGGCTCGGCACCTTTGCCGCCGGTCCCGTCTTCGGCTTTCCGGAAGCGGCCTCCGGCGACAGAACAATGTTCCCTTGGGACAAAGCCGACCTTATAAGCTCCTCTATGCGCTCCAATTCGTTTTTCGAGACATCCGACCTTGTGATATTACCTTTTAAAAACGATGTCACCTCGTCCCAGCTCCTCATAATATAGTCGTCCAGTTTGGTTTCCCCGGACTCCGATATCTTTTTCAGACCCTGCTTCATGTATTTTTTTATTTCAGCCCGTCTGGCATTCATTTCATGTTCCCAGCGCTCAAGGTCAATATCTTCCTTACTCTTTAGAAACTCCTTCAAGAACTCAACCTGGAACCTTCGCATGCGCCCGGCAACAACTGTTTGCGGATCCTGTCTGATATTAAATACAAGAAAGAGGATTAAAAAAACGGTACAAAAGAAAACAATCAAGATTACAATCTTGTGTGTCGTACTCATGGCGAACTGCGACAGTGGAACAACGGTTCCGTATATTCCGTATTCCGTCTGCCGGTAAAAAAGCCTTACCTCCTGATCGTCCAGGATTGTCGCCAGGGTGACGGCGGAGATACTGTCACCGGAAATCCCTGACCATATGCCGCCAAGTTCATTTCTTAATGTCTCAAGCGTATCCTGACCCGCGTATTGGGAAAGTCCGGACGGATCAAATAGTATGCAGTTGGCGGAAATGATTTTCATGTCCTTTAAAACCGTACCCGGAAGTTCATTCAGCAGGTAAAGGCGTAGGTTGTCCGCCGGCACGTAAAAAAGCGCGGTTCCCAGTAGATCATTAAGGCTGTCGACAACGGGAAGCATGTAGATAAAGCAGTTGGAGGCATAATCCAGGATAATTTTGGGATTCTGCCCCACGGCCGTGAAGACCGGCAAAGAGACGCCTGCAGGATCGGCTTTGTTAAGATCCTTGTAACTTATTTTCCCAGGCGCCCTGGGTTCGATAATATCGGCTTCCAATGTACTGTAATGAATTTTTTTACCCTGCAACCCCACGAGCCGCACAAAAAACTGGCCGGGGAATTTCCTGCCGAGCGTATCAAACGCGTCCTTCCTGCCCTTAATATCTTCATCCGTCTGATTGGTATAGTATGCCCTCCACACATAATCTTTTTTTACAACTACGGCAAAGTTATTTTCTATGTTGTTCTTATGATACTCCAGTGCGGCCTTTATATAGCGGGAGGTTGTTGTTTCGATATCCTTGGCAATTATGGGATAATACAAATCGGTTTCAATTATGGAAAAAAGATTTGTAAAGGCCAATACTGCAAAAAGCCCGCCAAGGGCAATGGAGATCAGAATAGTAAGTATAATCTTCCTGCTGTTCTTCAATGTTCCGTCAACCGCCTCTTACACCTTGGTTTTGCATAATCGGGCCTATCTCTTATTTTATCGGTATATACCCGAATTAATATACTGAATAACTATAAAATACCAATTAATTGCGGCCAGTCCCACTAAAAAAAGTATTCCCTTAAGGCTTGTTCTAGGCGGATCCCTCCGGTTTTCTTCCGTTTCCTTACCATTTTTATACGTATTTAAAAGAATCTCATCAAGACTCTGCCATATTTTCTTTAAAGGATAATGCCGCCGCTGTTCAAGCAGGCGGGAAAAATAATACAGGGTCTTGTCCAGCAGATCTCGGAACCGGCTGACAAACGTAACGGCGTCCGTGGAAGGCCGCGCGGCCGGCGCCAGGAAAATCAACAGTTTGGAGAGATACAACAGGGTCAGAAGTCCAAACGCCTTGGAACATCCGCCGGCGAGAGCATCAAAGGTTATGGGGAAACCGAATATCCGGAATAACACCCTTCCTTCAGGGAATATGACATTAAACAAAACGGTGACAAGGATGAATATCGCGCTTCCTTTCAAATGAAGTCTTTTCCCATTAATAAACAAAAGGAGTAAAAGAAGGGCGCCCTGAACCAGTTTTATACACAGATCCTGCTGCATTATAATCGCGGGAGCGATCAACAAACAGGCTAAAAATGCAACAAGAGAAGACACATTCTTTTCAATCCATGTATCTTCTCTTGTTTTAGGATTGGTTTTCACTTAAATCTTTACGCAGATTTTGTTGTGCCCGTCTCTTTTTTCTTCTTGGGCCGTTTCTCTCTTTCCTTGCGTTCAACCAGCTCGAGGATAACCATCTCCGCGGCGTCACCGATGCGTCTGCCCAGTTTCAATATCCTTGTATATCCACCCGGTCTTTGTTGAAAACGGGGCGCAATCTCCTTGAATAACTTGTTTAACACCCCTTTTTCCACGATTTTCTTGGCGATTGTTCTCCTGTTATGAACATTGTCCACCTTGGCCCTAGTAATCATCTTCTCCGCGGTGCGTTTGATCTCCCTGGCCTTGGGTTTTGTTGTTCTGATTCTTTCATATTTAAACAAAGAACTTACCATATTCTTATGCAGAGATTTTCTATGAGCGGGTCTTCTTCCCAACCTGTTTAAATCAACTCTATGTCTCATCTTCCTTTTCCCTTTCCATTTCTTTCTTGGCAATCTTCTTAAGCGAACTGTAGTCCTTCATACCCAAACGCAAATTCCATTCCTTCAATTTATCTTTGATTTCCTGGAGTGATTTTTTCCCGAAGTTCCTTGTTTTGGCGATCTCTTCCTCTGTTTTTTGCGTAAGGTCACCGATCGTCCGAATATTGGCGTTCTTCAGGCAGTTACTTGAACGCACTGAGAGTTCCAACTCTTCTATAGGTGTGTCCAGAATGGCCTGTATTCGGCGTTCTTCCTCATCGGCTTCCTCATCCTCCAGCAGACTTTCTTCATCGAAATTTATGAATATCGTAAAATGATCTTTCGCAATTTTCGCAGCCTCGGCCAATGCGTCCTCCGGCCTCACTGTTCCGTCCGTCCACAACTCCAGGATCAGTTTATCATAGTCTGTTCGCTGGCCCACCCTAGTGCTTTTGATATCGAACTTTACCTTGAGAATCGGCGAAAAAATGGCGTCAATAGGAATGGTGCCTATGACGTCGATTAACTGCTCATTACGTTCGGCCGGGATATACCCCCTGCCCAGGTTGATCTGAATTTCGAAATCTATGGTAATACTATCGTTGACGGTAGCGATATGTAAATCCTTGTTAAGAATTTCCAGCCCGTTTTCCACCTCAAGGTCTCCGGCAACCAGCTCCCCGGGCCCCTTTTTGGTAACCAAAATCGTTTTCTCTTCCACCTCGTCGGAAAATTTTATTTTTACCTGTTTGAAATTACTGATCACCTCAGGGGTATCCTCAAGCACGCCGGAAATAATCTCAAACTCATTGGAGATAGTATGCGCCTTATTCTCCTTGTCATAGCTTGTTATACGCAGGGCGGTAACGGCATATCCCTGAATGGAAGATAAAAGTATTCTGCGTAGAGTATTACCGATCGTGGTACCGAAACCTCTCTCAAAAGGGTATGCCAAAAACCTTCCGTAGTTCTTTTCAACTTCACTATGCTCAAAATTAACGCCTTTCGGCCTTTTGAATCCTTTTAAGAGATTCTTTCTTGCCATTGCTTTTTAGCTCCTTATTTTGAATATAATTCAACTATCAACTGTTCCCTGATATCGGCCATATCTAAAATATCGCTTCGCCTGGGCAGGGCTTTTACCTTTCCGGCCAGCGTATCCGGATCAACCTCCAACCACGGCATGACCCCGGCGCGTGAAAATTCCTTTAAACTCTCTTTTATCAAAATCAGTTTCTTGCTGTTTTCCTTTATTTCTATTATATCTTCAGCCTTTATCAGGTAGGACGGAATATTAACCTTTTGCTTGTTTACGAACACATGGCCGTGCAGGACCAGTTGGCGCGCCTGCTTTCTGGAGGAGGCCAGATGCATCCTGTAGACAATGTTGTCAAGCCTGCTCTCAAGCAGACAAAGTAAATTTTCACCGGTTATGCCTTTCATGCGGTCGGCTTTTTCGAAAAATATCTTAAACTGGCCCTCGAACATTCCATATATTCTCTTCAGCTTCTGTTTTTCACGGAGCTGAATCCCGTAATCGGATATCTTTCGGGTTCGCGCGCGGGGGCCTTTACCGGGCGCGCCTCTCCTTTTGGTAATCGGGCATTTTTCACTTTTACACCTGTCGCCCTTCAACATTAACTTTGTTTTCTCGGCCCTGCACAACCTGCATTGCGGTCCTATATATCTACCCATTTTTTCCTCCGTTTAAACTGCCTTTCACTATACCCTTCTGCTTTTTTGCGGTCGGCACCCATTATGCGGAATGGGCGTAATATCGGCGATAAGCTTTACTTTTATGCCCAAACCGCCGATCGAGCGTATGGCGGACTCTCTCCCCACACCCGGACCCTTTACATATACGTCAACCTGTTGCAACCCGGATTCCAGGGCCTTATTAAGCGCGGTTTCCGTTGTGGTCTGCGCGGCAAACGGTGTGGATTTCTTGGCACCTTTAAAACCCAGTGAACCCGCGGAAGCCCAGGAAATGGTGTTGCCCATACTGTCGGTTACCGTGACAATGGTATTGTTAAAGGTGGCCTGTATATATACGCGGCCCTCCGCTATATTCTTCTTTTTTTCTTTTTTTGCTTTTCTTTTAGCCACTGTTCTTCCTCCTAAACGGCCTTACGTTTTCCGGCAACGGTCTTTCTCTTCCCTTTTCGTGTTCTGGCATTGGTCCTTGTCCGTTGTCCCCTTACCGGAAGTCCCTTGCGATGACGCAGGCCCCGGTAACATCCGATATCCATCAGACGCTTGATATTCAGGGCGACTTCGGTACGAAGCCTTCCTTCAACCTTGAATTCCTGCTCAATCTCTTTTCTTAAGGTATTGATCTCTTCCCCGCTGCAGTCATTCATCTTTTTATTCGGATCTATGCCCGTCCTGGCGCATATCTTTGCAGCCGACGACCTTCCTATACCGAAGATATAGGTCAAGGCGATATCCACATGCTTGTTGGGAAGATCAACTCCCGCGATTCTGGCCATACTACCCCCTACCTCTGTCTCTGTTTATGTTTCGGATTTGTGCAGATTATTCTGACAACCCCGCGTCTGCGGATTATTTTACATTTGTCGCAAATTGGTTTTACGCTTACTCTTACCTTCATATGTTCGTTCCTCTTACAATCCTAAAGATTTCTTGCCTTTATTTTCCCTTTCTTCACCAATCCTTCGTGGTGGTGCATACGCAGATGCCCCTCAATTTGGGACATGGTATCAAGGCCCACACCTACCAGGATTATCAATGAGGTACCTCCCATTATTCTTGAAACACTCCACGGAAACCCGAACAATTTGGTTATAATCGTCGGGATTATGGCAATAAACGCCAGAAACAGCGAGCCCGGTAGAATAATCCTGTTTAAAATCCTCATCAAATACTGTTCCATTTTTTCCGACCGAATACCCGGAATGGAACCGCCGTGTTCCCGTATATTCTTGGATATCTCAATGGGATTGAGGGTTACCTGCGTATAGAAATAGGCGAAGAACACAATCAATAGGGCGTAAATTACCAGGTACGGTACGCCGTCAGGGCTTAAGAACCTCACCAGGTCCCTGAGGAATTTTACCTGGCTTCCCACGTTTCTAAGAATTTGAATCGGGGTAATAAGAATCGTGCTGGCGAAAATAATGGGAATTACGCCCGAGGGATTAAGCTTAAACGGCAGATATGTGTTCTGCGCTCCGTACATACGCCGGCCCACCACGCGTTTGGCGTAATGCACGGGTATTTTTCTTTGTCCGCGTTGTTCGTATATAATGAGGGCCACCACGAACACAAACATAACCAGCGCCATCATTATAAATACCGGGTTTATGCCGGTATCCGTTTGCGCGTATGGATTTACGATATCGCCCCTGTGCGCCAGACCCGTCCATACGCCGATATCCTCTATAAACCGCATCAAGGATTTTATAATCCCCAAACGCAGCAGGGCACTGGGTATACGGGCCACAATACCCGCGAAAATAAGCAATGAAATTCCATTGCCCACCCCCCTCTGGTTGATCTGTTCTCCCATCCACATTAAAAACATCGTACCCGTAGCCACGGTTACCACGCCAAGAAAGATAAACGAGGCCCGGGGAATTGTAAGTACTTCATCACGCACCGTACTGGATATCAGAAACAAGGATTGAACCGCGGCCACACCGACAGTGGCGTACCGCGTGTACCTTTGAATCTTTTTCCTGCCCCCTTCCTCCTCCGATATTTTCTTTAACTTGGGAAATACCACAACCAAGAGCTGTATCACAATAGAGCAGGTGATGTACGGCATAATTCCCAGCATAAAGATGGAATAATTCCTAAAGGCGCCTCCGACAAACAGATCAAGATAATCCAGGATATCCACGCCCCCCGTGGCGGACTGCGTATCCAGGGTCCTTTTTAATTCAATAAAATCGATTCCCGGCAAGGGGATAACGGCACCCAATCTGAATATGATCAGAAGAAAAATAGTAAACAGTATTCTCTGTCTGAGTTCCTGCGTTCTAAAAATATTAACCAGTGGATTTGTTGCCATTATTCCTTGTCCTTACTCTCTGTTTCTGGTGCATCTGCGTTCTCCTCCGCAGCCTCCTCTTGTTTTACGGGCTTTGCGGGTTTTTTGGCGGGTGCCCTCATCACTGTTTTAGGAGTGGCCCCGGCCGATTTTTCTGCCGTCGGCTCCGTCTTTTCCCTGAACACGGTTTTGACGGGTTCTTCCGCTGCCGGCTCCGTCTTTGTCTTGGGCGCCGCTTTTTTGGGTTTCTCCGCAGCCGCCTCCTTCTTTACCTTGGGCGCCGTTTTGGCCGGTTTTTCCTCTACCGTTTCAGCTTTTACCTTGGGCGCCGCTTTTTCCTGTACCGGCGCAGCCGACTTCTTTAAGCCCCTTTTCTGCTCTTTCCGGGAGCGTAGTGCAAGTTCTTTGACCTCTCCTCCCGCTCCGGTAATCTTTTCCCTGGCCTGCTTTGATACCTTATCAACCTCAACGACCAACTTCTTTTTTATCTCTCCCCTGCCCAGCAATTTAACGGGCTTCGTGCGTTTACTGATAAGCCCCTGTTTCAGCAAGCTCTCGCGCGAAACCGTTTCCCCCGATTTAAACACATCCAGATCATCAATATTCAGTATAAGATACTCTTTTTTAAAGGGTGCGTTGGAAAAACCTCTTCTGGCGATCCGCCTGTAAAGCGGCATCTGTCCGCCTTCAAATCCCGGCCGTACGCCTCCACCCGCGCGCGCGTTTTGGCCCTTGGAGCCTTTACCGGCCGTACAACCGGTTCCACTGGCGCCCCCCCTGCCAAGACGTTTCTTATTTTTTCGGGCTCCCTTGGGCACCGTCAAAACAATATTACTCATGATTTTATCTCCTCCACCTGCACCAGATGCGCAACCGTTCGAATCATACCCAGTATTTCAGGCCGAGCTTCCTTTAAAACCGAAGAATTGATTTTTCGCAGGCCCAACGCTTTTACGGTTTTACGCTGATTTGGCTTTCTGCTTATCGTGCTCTTTTTCAATGTTATCTTCAACATCGTCTTCGCCATAGCTAACCCCACAACTCCTTAATGGTCTTGCCCCTGTTCGCCGCCACCTGTTTGGCGTCAAGCAGTTTGTCAAAACCCGTGAACACGGCCTTTACAATATTGATCGCGTTGGCCGAACCCAATGACTTGCTTAAAATATCCCGTACACCTACGGCTTCCATGACCGCTCTTACCGGACCGCCGGCGATAATACCGGTTCCGGGCGCAGCCGGTTTCAGCAGCACCGTGGCCCCTTTATACTTCCCAACTACGAGATGGGGCAGGGTTGTTCTCTTCAGGGGTACCGTCTGCATGTTCTTCTTTGCCTTTTCAATGCTTTTTCTTATGGCTTCGGAAACATCATTCGCTTTCCCAAACCCATACCCTACGGTTCCCTTGCCGTCGCCGACCACGGAAATAGCGGAAAATGAAAAACGCCTTCCGCCTTTCACAACCTTGGCGACCCTGTTTAATTTAACAAGCTTTTCAACCAGTACTGCCGCCGTACTTCTATCTACATCCATCACATCCCCCTAAAACTTAATACCGGCTTTTCTTACGCCGTCAGCCACGGCCTTCACAATTCCGTGATACAAAAATCCATTGCGGTCAAAGGTGACGGTTCCGATATTCTTTTTCTTCAACCTTTCACCCATGGCCTCACCCAACTTACCGATCTCTTTGGCATTGTTTTTAATGGTTTTTAATTCCTTCTCCAAATTGGATGCCGAAGCAATGGTTGTTCCTTTTGTATCATCGATCGCCTGCAGGTACGTATGCCTGTTGCTTTTAAAAACAGTCAAGCGCGGCCTTTCCGCGGAGCATTTGATCCGTTTCCTAATACTTATTTTTCTACGCACCCGTTTTCTGATTTTTTCGTTCATCTTTTTCATAGCATTACCCTACTTTACTCCGGTTTTGCCGACTTTCTTGCGGATTGTCTCATTCTCATATTTTACACCCTTGCCTTTATAGGGCTCGGGCGGCCTGAATCCCCTGATCTCCGCGCAGATCTGTCCGAGTTTCTGCTTATCATTACACATAATGCTTATTTTATTATTTGTTTCCACCTCAATCATTACGCCTTCGGGGATGGGATATTCGATCGGGTTGGAGTACCCGAGGTTCAATACCAGAATATTTCCTTTTTTCTCAGCCCTATAGCCGATACCTGTAATGATAAGCACCCTCTTAAAGCCCTGTGACACACCCTTGATTATATTGTTCACAATGTTTCTATAAAGGCCATGCATGGCCCTTGACCGCTTTGAATCATTCTTGCGGCTCACCACAATCTCGGCATCCTTGACCTCTATGGTTACCTCAGGACTGAAATCCATACTGAGTTTGCCCCTCGGGCCCTCGGCCGTAACAGAGTTGTTGTTTATCTGTACCTTTACTCCGTCCGCTATCTTAACCGGAATCTTGCCTACTCTCGACATACCTTAACCACGCCTTTCTTACCAGATGCTGCAGAGGATTTCCCCGCCCAATTTTTTATCAGCCGCTTTCTTGCCTGTTGTCACGCCCGCAGACGTTGATACAATCAGTACACCGTACCCATTGAACACCCTGGGCATATCCCTGTACCCGGAATAAAACCTTCTCCCGGGCGTGGATACCCGCTCAAGGCCATGAATTATGGAATTACTTTTGTCATCGTACTTTAAAAATATCCGGATATAATTCTTGTTACCCTCCGCGTGTTTTTTGAAATTCTTTATAAATCCTTCATTCTTGAGGATTTTAATGATTTCCAACTTTAACTTTGATGTCGGAATATCAACCTTTTCGAATTTAGCCATGTTTGCATTTCTAATCTTCGTCAACATATCCGCAATAGGATCTGAAACACTCATAATCTTGCCACTCCCCTTTTACCAGCTTGATTTCGTTACACCAGGGATCTTGCCTTCGCTGGCAAGCTTTCTAAAACAAATCCTGCACATCTGGAATTTTCTCATATACCCCCTGGATCTTCCGCACAACTTACATCTGTTTACTTTCCGTGTGGAATATTTCGGTGTGCGCTCCGCCTTTTCTATCATTGCTTTTCTTGCCATACTTTCCTCTCTACTTTCTGAACGGCATTCCCAACCGGGTCAATAGGCTTTTTGCCTCGGCATCGGTGCGCGCCGAAGTCACAATAACAATATTCAAGCCGCTGATTCTTTCGATCGTATCGTAATCGATTTCAGGAAAAATAATTTGCTCCTTAATGCCAAGTGCGTAATTCCCATGTCCGTCGAACGCGTTCGGATTGGTTCCCCTAAAGTCCTTTACGCGGGGCAGCGCCACGTTTACCAGTTTATCAAAAAAATCGTACATATGATCACCCCGCAGGGTCACCATGGCGCCGATTTCCATGCCTTCACGCACCTTGAACCCGGCTATGGATTTCTTGGCCTTTGTTTTTACGGCCTTCAACCCGCATATCCTGGAAAGCTCGTCTACAACCGAGTCAAGGAGTTTTTTATTCTGAATCGCCTCTCCGCAGCCGACACTGAGTACAATCCGTTCCAGTTTCGGAACCTGCATAACGGTTTTAAATCCAAACTCTTCCATCAGCTCTTTGATGATTTTCTTTTTATACAAACTCTTGATATTGGGAGTGTATGTTTTCGTTGTGGCCATTACAGTTCGTCCCCGCATTTTCTGCAAATTCTCGTTTTTTTCTTGTTCTTAAACGTATATCCGATACGCGTAATCCCGCATTTTTTACACATAATCATCACGTTCGATATGCTAATAGGCGCTTCGATCTCTTTAATACCACCCTTTTCATTCTGTTTTTTCGGCTTTATGGCTTTTTTTACAAGATTAAGGCCTTCTACCAAAAGCCTGCCTTTTACCCTGTCGATCTTCAATATTCTGCCGGTCTTGCCGACTTCCTTCCCCGCAATAACCTTTACCGTGTCTTCTTTTCTTAATTTGCATTTAGTTGCGTTCTGTGTCTGCTTCATTCTTTCCTCCTACAGAACCTCGGGTGCCAAAGAAACTATCTTCATATAATTTTTCTCTCGAAGCTCTCTTGCCACCGGACCGAAAATTCTTTTGCCCTTGGGGTTTTTATTGGTATCAATGATCACACACGCGTTGTCATCAAAACGGATATAGGTTCCGTCTGGTCTTCTGTACTCTTTCTTGGTGCGAACGATCACCGCCCGTTCCACGGCCCCCTTTTTTATGGGTGCGTTGGCAAGCGCATCCTTTACCGCGATCACTATAATATCACCTACCGTGGCATATTTTCTTCTTGTGCCGCCCAGTACTTTTATGCATAAGGCCCGTTTTGCTCCGCTGTTGTCCGCCACGTTTAGAAACGAATTCATCTGAATCATAGTTCTCCACCTTTATATCAATCTCTAGTGCTATTTTGCCTTTTCCACAATTTCGTGCAGAATCCAACATTTTTCCTTACTGATCGGCCTGGATTCGATTACGCGTACCATGTCTCCTACATGACACTCGTTTTTCTCATCGTGCGCTTTAAGTTTCTTTGAAACCACCACATATTTCTTATACAGCGGATGCAGCTTACGTCTGGTTATCCTTACCACGATGGTCTTATCCATTTTGGTGCTTACAACCTTACCCGTAAATATTTTTTTCCTTACCTTTGTCTGTACAGATTTCGCTTCCATGGCTTACTCCTCTTATTTCCTGATTCCCAGTTCGAATTCATGAATCATGGTATTCAATGCCGCGATTTTCCTTCTGAGCATTCTTTTTTCCACCGTATTCTCAATGTGTCCGATAACCATATTGAAACGAAGATCACGATATTTCTTCTTAAGCTCGTCCCTTTTGGACAAGAGCTCCTCTTGTGAAAGCTCACTGAATGAATCTCTCATAACCTCTACTCCAAATCCCGTCTTTGAATGAATTTTGTTTTTATGGGCAGCTTACTGCCGGCAAGTCTTACCGCGCTTTCGGCCAGCTCCCTGGTTACGCCCGCGATCTCAAACAACACCGTACCCCTGTTTACCACAGCCACCCAGTATTCCGGATTGCCCTTTCCCTTGCCCATGCGTGTTTCGGCGGGTTTCTTTGTATAGGGCTTATCAGGAAAAATACGTATCCACACCTTGCCGCCGCGTTTAATATGCCTGGTCATGGCCACCCTGGCCGCTTCAATCTGACGGTTTGTTATCCACATGGCTTCCATGGCCAGAAGACCGTACTCTCCGAAAGCGATTTGATTACACCTCGTCGCCTTACGGTCTTTGTACGCCCTCTGTTGTTTCCTGTATTTCGTACGTTTAGGACTCAGCATCTTCTTCCCTGCTCCTCGTCTTGGACCTTTGTTTTTTAATCAGACTGCCCGCGTCTTCCTTATAATCACGGGTGAATACCTCTCCATGGAATACCCATACCTTAACTCCGATCGTACCGAATGTGGTAATGGCCTCGGTAAATCCGTAATCTATATCCGCCCTGAAGGTATGCAGGGGTATTCTTCCTTCCTTGTATTCCTCTCTACGCGCCATTTCCGAGCCGCCCAGACGTCCGGCCACCTTTACTTTTATTCCCTGGATCCCCGCCTTCATGGCGTTTGAAATCGCCATCTTCATCACCCGGCGGTGCGCCGCCCTGGCTTTTAACTGCCTGGCTATGTTCTCGGCTATGAGCATGGCGTTTGTTTCCGGGTTTTTAATCTCTTTGATCTTTATTTGTACCTTTTTACCCACGACCTTTTGGATCTTTTCACCCAGTTTCTCTATATTCGCTCCCTTGGCGCCGATGATCGCTCCCGGCCTTCCCGAATGAATGATGATGGTCACACGCTGCGGATGCCTGATGATCTCAATATCCGCCACCTCCGCGCTTTTTGTCTCCGGAAGCGAGCCTATAACCTTGCGGATCTTCAGGTCTTCATGCAATGTGGCCGCGTATTCCCTGGGGTCTACATACCATTTTGATTTCCAGGTCTTGTTGATTTTTAATCTTAATCCATACGGATGCACCTTCTGTCCCATAATCGTCCTTTCTTACCCTATCTCATCCATTACCACATGAATATGACTGAATCTTTTCAGTAAAATATCCGCCCTCCTCCTGGCCCTCGGCCAGATACGCTTCATGCGCGGCCCTTCGTTTACCTGGAGCTCCCTCACATACAGCATGTCCTCGTCCAATTTTTTATTCTGATAAATCGCATTGGCCGCCGCGGATCTGATCAGTTTCCGCAACAGGCGCGCCCCTTTGTGAGGCATGGATTCCAGTATGGCTATGGCCTCATTATACGGCTTTTTTCTCACCTGATCGGCTATGGGCCTGACCTTATGCGGCGAGATCAGCTGAAACCTAAGCTGTGCTTTATAACCCTTCTTTATTTCCATAAAACATCACCACCTATTTCTTTACTGCCTTTCTATCCGATCCCGCATGGCTTCTGAACAACCTGGTAGGGGCAAACTCACCCAACTTCTGGCCTACTAAATTTTCCGTTATATATACAGGGATCCATGTTTTCCCGTTATAGACGGAGATGGTAATACCGACCATTTCCGGTATGATGGTGGAACAACGCGAGTAGGTTTTGATCATCTTTTTATCACCGGTTTTTTGTTGTTCCAGTACCTTCTTATACAGGCTTTTCTCTATAAACGGTCCTTTTTTAATCGAACGCGACACTGTCTTCTCCTATTTTTTTCTTCTCTTTACGATAAATCTATTGGATACTTTCCTTTTTTTCCTGGTTTTATATCCCTTTGTCGGCACGCCGGTCGGTGACACGGGGTGCCTTCCGCCCGAGGATTTTCCCTCACCCCCGCCGTGCGGATGGTCAATAGGGTTCATGGCTACGCCGCGAACTTTGGGGCGCTTGCCCAGCCAACGGGACCTTCCCGCTTTTCCCATACTCACATTCATTTTATCTTCGTTACCGATCTCACCAAGGGTGGCATAGCACTTGACGAACACCATCCTCATCTCCCCCGAAGGAAGTTTCAGGGTCGCGTAATCCCCCTCCTTGGCCACCAGCGAGGCGCCGGTTCCGGCCGCACGCACAAGCTGCCCGCCCCGGCCGCGCTGCAGCTCCAGGTTATGAACGGTCATACCCAGGGGTATCTTCTCCAGGGGAAGCGCGTTCCCAATCTCCAACGGCGCGTCCGGACCACTCACTACCTGCCTGCTTACTTCCATGCCCTTGGGCGCTAAAATATAACGCTTATCCCCATCCGCATACTGGATAAGCGCGATATTGGCGCTTCTGTTGGGATCGTACTCAATACTCATCACCTTTCCCGGAATCCCAAACTTATCTCGCTTAAAATCTATAACCCTGTATTTACGCTTATGCCTTCCGCCTTTTCTGCGTACGCTTATTCTGCCCCCGGCACCCCGGCCCGCTTTAAACGCAAGGCCGTGTGATAATGATTTTTCCGGTTTATCCCTGGTGATCTCCTCAAAGGTCAGGCCGGTCTTGTATCTCTGGCTGGAGGTTGTCGGTTTATACTTCTTAATTCCCACTGATAGTTCCTTTTCCCCTAAAGTTTATGAATATGTCTTCAATTTATGCGCCTTCAAAAACCTCAATCGTCTCATTGGGCGACAGTGTTACAATCGCTTTTTTCCACGAAGCTGTTTTCCCCATCCTGTACGGGGGTCTTCTTTTGGGTTTTGGTTTTACGATTAAAATCCTGCATTTGATGCAATGTACTCCGAACAGGTCTTTCAGCGCCTTTTTTACCAGGAATTTATTGGCTGCGGGCGTTACCTTAAACACGTATTTCTTTTCTTCTTTAAACTTGTTGGATTTCTCCGTTACAATCGGTTCCAGTATTATTTTATCACTCTCCATGCTTCTTCTCCCCATAGAAATCGTGCAGACCCGTCACCGCTTTTTCCAAGATTATGATGCTTTTGCTGTAAAACAAATCATGCGCCCGCAGACGATTATAGGCCAGAAACCTGAGCCACGGAATATTGGCCCCCGCCCGCTTGATCATTTTATCGTTATTTCCCAGAATAATAACCGCGCGCTCATCCGGTACAAGGTTCTTCAGAATTTTTACCAGATCCTTGGTCTTTCCCGAATCCACCGAAAAATCCTCAACAACCTTTATGCATTCCTCTTTTGTCTTGAGACTCAAAATCGATTTATACGCCGACCGTTTTACTTTTTTTGGCAGCTTATAACTGTAATCCCTCGGCTTGGGCCCGAATACCACGCCGCCGCCCACCCAGACCGGGCTTTTCCTGTCTCCTGAGCGTGCGCGTCCCGTACCCTTCTGGCGCCAGGGTTTTTGCGTACTGCCGTTCACCTCACTCCTGTTTTTGGTACAGGCGGTGCCCACCCTGTTGTTGGCCAGCTCGTTCTTTATGGCCTCGTATATAGTACCCCTGCTGACTTTAGCCCCAAACACGTTATCATTAAGCGTAATTTCTTTTGTGACCTTTCCCTGTTTGTTATAGACCTTTGCAATCATCTCACGCTACCCCTTTTTAAAAGCGCTGGTAACAATAACCGTGTTGTTCGGCGCTCCCGGTACCGCCCCGTTCACCAGCAGTACTTCTTTTTCTTTGTCCACTTTCACAACCCTGATATTCTGGGCAGTGGCCCGAGTGTTTCCCATTCTGCCGGCCATTTTCGTGCCTTTTAACACCCTGGACGGCCATGCGGCCTGGCCGGTTGATCCCCCGGCCCGGTGGAATTTCGAGCCGTGCGATTTGGCTCCCCCGTGAAACCCGTGGCGTCTCATCACACCCTGGTAGCCTTTTCCTTTTGAATTGCCCAAGACATCCACAAACATGACCTTCTCGAACAACTCAACACCCAGGGTATCGCCTACCTTGCACTCATGTGCAAAGTTCCTGAATTCGCGCAGTAATTTTTTCGGCTCCGTACCTTCGGCAAACTGTCCGGCCACCGGTTTTTTTACCCGGTTTTTTTTGGCCGCAAAAGCGCCCAGAATAACGGCCTCATACCCGTGCTTTTCCTTCGTCCGCTGCCCCACAACCAGATTGGGTTCTATTTTTATCACCGTGACCGGGACCAATCTTCCGTCCTCGTCGAACACCTGCGTCATCCCGATCTTCTTTCCCATTAGCCCTATCATCTCATCACCTCATTGCCTTATTTCAACATCCACGCCCGCGGGCAATTCCAATTTCATCAATGCGTCCATTACGGCCGGAGACGGATCCATAATGTCAATCAATCGTTTATGGGTCCGCATCTCAAACTGCTCCCGCGATTTCTTATTGACATGCGGGGAGCGAAGCACAGTATATTTATTGATCTTCATGGGCAGCGGAATCGGTCCGCATACCTTGGATCCTGCCTTGAGTACGGTCTTTACAATAGATTTTGCGCTCTGATCAATCAACTCTACGTCAAATCCTCTTAAGCGAACGCGAATTCTCTCTTTAGCCATTCTTCCTCCTAAACCGATCCTGTAAAGAAATCTTTACAGGATCGATCCGTATTCTTACTCAATTATTTCGGTTACTGCGCCGGCCGCCACGGTTCTTCCGCCCTCGCGGATGGCAAATCGTACGCCCTTTTCCACTGCTATGGTTGAAATAAGCTCAACGATAAGCTCGGTGTTGTCGCCGGGCATTATCATCTGCTTTCCTTCGGGAAGCACAACCGAACCGGTCACGTCTGTTGTTCTGAAATAAAACTGCGGGCGGTACCCGGAAAAGAACGGGGAATGCCTGCCGCCTTCCTCCGAGGTCAGACAGTACACCTGGCTCTTGAATTTCTTATGCGGCGTAATGGTTCCGGGCTTTGCCAATACCTGGCCCCTTTCCACTTCCTTCTTTTCAACACCGCGCAAAAGACATCCGATATTATCACCGGCCTGGCCTTCGTCAAGCAGTTTGTTGAACATTTCCACGCCGGTTACTACGGTTTTTTTGGTATCTTTAATACCGACTATTTCAACCTCTTCTCCTACCTTTATGATACCTCTCTCCACCCTGCCGGTAACTACGGTACCGCGGCCCTGGATCGAAAACACGTCCTCAATCGGCATCAGGAACGGCTTGTCCTTGGGCCTTTCGGGAATCGGGAAGTACTCATCCATTTTATCCAGCAGCTCAAGCACCGATTTTATTTTTTCGGGGTCACTCGGATTTTCCATGGCCTGCAGCGCCGAGCCGCGGATGATGGGTGTTTCATCTCCGGGGAATTTGTACTCTTTCAGTACGTCCCTGATCTCCTCCTCGACAAGATCCAACAGTTCCGGATCGTCCACCTGGTCGATCTTGTTCATATATACGATAATCGCGGGCACGCCTACCTGACGGGCCAACAGAATATGCTCCCGGGTTTGGGGCATCACGGAGTCCGGCGCGGATACCACCAGAATTGCGCCGTCCATCTGCGCGGCGCCCGTAATCATGTTTTTGATATAATCCGCGTGTCCCGGACAGTCCACGTGGGCGTAATGCCGTTTGTCCGTTTGATATTCCACA
>CAZWYY010000013.1:0-66582 GCA_964638895.1 uncultured Spirochaetaceae bacterium
GGTGCCGAAGAGGGGGTGCTCACTGCCCCTGACGATCTGCGGTATTGAGGCTGACGGCTCGGTGTTCCCCTGTTTAATGGAACATGTTCCCGCCGGTAATATAAAAGAAACTTCGTTTAAGGAAATAATAACGGGTAAAACGTACCAGGATACTTGTATCCGTGCGCTGACCAGAAAATGCGAGGGCTGCCTGTCGGCATGTTATGAAAAGGTGCATTCCTAAACCGCGCGCCAAGACGGTTATACCTAAAATCACAAACATAACATTTCTGGTAACCAATAAATGTAACCTGTGGTGCCGGATGTGCGATTACCGGGCCTACCGCATGCATTACAATGATTTATCCCTGGAAACAATAAAGCGCTTGATTACCGAGGCATATTATTGCGGTCTGCGGCGGCTTGAGCTTTCCGGGGGTGAACCCATGGTTCGTGACGACATCTATGAGATTATTTGTTACGCGGCTTCGCTGGGAATAATCGTACGGATGTTTACCAACGGCACGTTAATCGGCCGGGGCGAGGTCGAGCGTCTGCTTGCCGTGGGGCTCAAAGAGGTCACCGTTTCAATGGAAGGGTTCGCGGAGGTTAACGACAGGCTGCGGGGAACGGGAAGTTATAAGAAGGCGCTACAGGCGATCAGTGCCTTTCAGGCCCGAAAAACCGAAATGAGCCTTATTCAGATTGCCGTAACCGTTTCAAAATACAACTTCAGACAGATTTTTGATTTTACCAAATATATAACGGAAGAACTGGGTATTCGTCGGATCTCGTATCATCCCTTTAATCGGGAGATGCTGCATAGAAAAAAGCATGTCGATCTTGATGATTTTATCATTTCCGGAAAGCTGCTGGCGGAATTAGACCATGAGTTCGGCAGGATCGCGGAATATACCGGCAATAAGGATTATATGAAAAAGTTAAGCGCCTTTTTTTCAGGGCGTAACGGTAATGACGCCGGCTGCTGTGAAAAACTTGTTTCAAGCTGCGGGATCGACGCCGGCGGGGTTGTGTATCCGTGTGGAATTAAAAACGGGTATATCGGGAACGCCACCCGGATATCCTTTGCCCAGATAATTACAAGCAGGAAGTATCGTAATGTTTGTTCACAATACAATAAAAAAGTCTGCGCAGGATGTTTTTGAGTATGATCGGGAAAAAAGACTCATGAATAAGGATTTAAGGCGATAACGGTGAGATCAAAAGCAGAGGTTGAAAAATTATGGACGCAAGGCAGGCACTTCTGTATGGCGCCCTGGGTCCATTTATACGTCGACGGCCGCGGGAATATGGGTTCATGTTGTGTGGCTGAAGAAGATTCCATAGCGTCGTGTTACGGCAGCCTGAATCGTATGTCGTTTACGCAGTTGTGGCAGGGAGGCCGGATTCGTGAATTTCGCCTGCGGCTGTTGAATGATGAGGCGGACCCGCGCTGTTCGGTATGTTATGAGCAGGAGAGAGTGGGGCTTGCCAGTTTGCGGAAAATATTTAACGGGTTATACGGCCGGAAATATCTTGCCGCGGTGGCTTCAACCGACCGCACGGGATCGGCGCCGGAGGCCGGACCGGTTGACTGGGATATTCGGTTTTCCAATTTATGCAATTTCCGCTGCCGTACATGCGCATATTATCTCAGCTCAGGCTGGTTTGAAGATGCGAAACGTCTTGGATTGTGGGAGATGCAGGATGATAAAAAGGCCGTAACGGGAATTAAGGATACGGCCGGATTCTTGGAGAATCTTACCACCTATATGTCACAGGTGGAAAAACTGACATTCGCGGGCGGAGAACCCCTGCTGATGAAGGAGAATTACCAAATCCTCAAAAGGCTCGCCGCTTTGGGAAGGTTTGATCCCGTCCTGCTATTCGTTACCAATGGAAGCATACTGCGCTACAGGGATGATGAAATCATCCCCATCTGGAGAAAATTCAAAAACTTATCGGTCGCGGTAAGCCTGGATGGAATCGGGGCGAAATGCGAATATCTCCGTAAAGGCCTAAAATGGATTACCGCTTTGGATAATTTAAAAACCATATCGGATCAGTGCCCCGACGCACGCGTCTATATTCACTATACGGTAAGCGCATTTAATGTACTCCATGTAACGGAGTTTCACAGGAGCATGGTGGAGTCGGGCCGTATCTCCGCGGAGAAAATCCATCTGATCTTCCTAAGCACACCCCCATACTACAATATGAAAATATTGCCATTGGAAATAAAGAAAAAGGCGGCGGAACAAATTTGGGAGCATATCCTCTGGTTGAAAGAACAGCCCCCCTTCAACAGGGAGGATGATGCCGCAAAGTACGAACAGGAATTTTCCCAATGGGAAAAATGTGTAGACTACATGACAAGTGAAGATTGGAATCATCTGCTCCCCGAGTTTCTTGATCTCACGGCCAGGCTTGATGAGTTTAGAAACGAGGATTGTTTAAGCGTATTTCCCGAATTACAGCCGGTTTTTGAAGCGCGGAAAAATATGGACTGCTGGATGCCCATAATATCTTCCGGTCTGTAAAAAAGACGATATCCTGCGGGAGCCGATTTAAAGGAATTTGCCGTATGCGGTCATGGAAAAGCATAAAAAGACTCATTCACACGGGAAAACATTTTTGCATAATTCCGTGGATTCACCTTCATATCACGGGTTTGGGGTATATGGGGTTATGCTGCGGAGAAAAAAAAGGGCCGTACGCCAGGGGTTACGGCAGTGTAAATAAAAATACCTTCCGGGCCCTGTGGCAGGGGGAGGCAATCAGGGAACTGCGCTTGAAAATGTTGAATGATGAAGCGGACCCGCGCTGCCGGCTCTGTTACGAGCAGGAAAACCTGGGGCAGACAAGTCTGCGTTTTTTACATAACCGTTCGTATGCTGAAAAATTTTTGGACTGGTTGTTGAATACGGATGAGTGGGGCTTCGCCCCGGATGCCAAACCGGTGTATTGGGATATACGCTTTTCCAATTTATGTAATTTACGGTGCAGGTCATGCAGTTATACGGCAAGCTCCGCCTGGTTCGAGGACGCCAAAGCCCTGGGACCGGTAAGAACACGGAAAACAGGCGCCGCTGTTATCCGCGTGCAGCATACGGCCAGGCTTTTAAAGGAGCTGGAACCATATTATTCCTCCCTGGAAAAGGTGATATTTGCCGGAGGTGAACCTCTGCTCATGGATGAAAATTACGATATCCTGGACAACCTGGAAAGGCTGCAAAAGTATGAGACCGAGCTGCATTTCATTACGAATTTAACGACCCTGAATTACAAAGGCCGTGATATCTTAAAGATCTGGAATAAATTCAAAAACCTGTTTGTAACGGTCAGCCTGGACGGCAGCGGGGACCGCTGCGAATACCTGCGTAAGGGTTTGAAGTGGAAAGCGGTATTAAAAAACCTGGAGTCCCTAAAGGAAAACTGCCCCAATGCGCGGTTGAGTATTAATTGCACGGTCAGCGTTTTCAATATTCTGCATATAACGGATTTCCACCGGGAACTGGTGGAAAAAAATTTCATCTCCCCGGAAATGCTGCAACTATGCTTTCTTTATGAACCCTCATATTACAGCGTAAAAATCCTGCCGTCTGAGATGAAAAAACATGCCATTAAAAAAATAATCACCCATATACACTGGTTAAAAACACGGGAGCCTTTTCATAATTTACAGGGATTTAATATGCACGCGGAGCGTTTTTTCCAGTGGGAAAACTGCATCAAATATATCAGGGAGGGCGACCGGACACATTTGATTCCCAAATTCATAGCCTTCACCGAAAAACTGGATGCGTTGCGGAATGAAAACTGCCTGGAAATTTTCCCGGAGCTTAAACCCCTGTACACCCTATGATGTCTGATATGATTTTTCTGGATCACAGAGCTGAAGAACACAAAAAGAATTTTTTACTCGACTGGTACCTGGAAAATCCTTATAACCTGAAAATGAAGGCCGGGAGCTCCTCCGGTTCCCCGACCGAACCCGATGTGGGCAGATATCTGGATGTAAGGGTTATCAGTGAATTTTGTGATCGGGTTCTGTGTCATTACGCGGATAAACTCCGGCGTAAAGTGATTTTTGAGTTCAGCGGCGGCGAGCTGACCCCCGTACGTTATCTTCTGCAGATTCTGGGTTATCTGAAAAACCGTGCATGCAAGAGGTCTCTTGTGGTTAATCATGCCAGAAAGCAGCCATACTGGAAAAAACTCATTGATGAGGTGGATTTCGTTACCCTTACCTACCCGTCGGGATATAATCAACCGGAAGCGTACATCGCGCTGATGGAGTACCTTCAGAATCATACGATACTGAGGGCGGCGATAGTAATGCAGAAAGAACGCTTTGCGGAGTGCCGGGACCTGGCGCAGACCATTATGCGTTCTTTTCAGAATGTTATGCTCAGCATTTTACCACCTGAAGAGGAAAAATACCTGACGTACTCCGGGGAAAAGCGTGAACGGCTTTCGGCCCTGCTTGATCTCTGCCGCGCTCACAATGAAAAAAACGGGCTGACAAACAAGTGGTATCGTGGGGAAATGACCGCTTACACTACCGACGGCGGGACGGGTCATCTGACCCCTGAACAAATTTTGGCCCATCGGCAAAACAACTGGAAATCATGGATGTGCTGGTCCGGTCTGCATAAAATGGTCGTAGCGCCAGACGGAGACGTTTACCGGGCATGGTGCTTTAATGAACGGTTGGGCAATGTAGGCGGTGACGTCACTTTTCCGACGGTACCTATCAGCTGTCCGCTGAAACGCTGCGCCGATATAAGGGACATCGCCTTAAAAAGACAAAGCCTTGTGTTATTTAATCCGGGGAATATCCGGGAACTCGCCGAAATCGGAATTTTCTGAACATGGAAATGCGAAAACCTTTATATAAAGATAAGACCGTTTTTATTGATCATGAACTGGACAAACATAAGGATGTGTTTGTGGTCAACTGGAACCTGGGCAACCGTTGTAATTATCGCTGCAGCTATTGCAATGAGACGCTGAACAGCGGGTCGGTCCCCTGGCTGGACGCGGAGGCCGTGTTATGCTTCGCCGACAAGGTTATAGCGCATTACTCGGGGAAATTGCATAAAAAAATCCTGTTCGAGTTTACGGGCGGTGAGGTTACCCTCTATAAGGATTTATACAAGGTATTGAAATATTTAAAAGAAAACGGGTGTAAAACGGAAATCTTATCGAACGCCAGTCCCCGGCTGGCGTTCTGGGAGAAAATAAAAGACGTGCTGGATTACGCGATTCTCAGTTACCACGCGGAACACTGCGCCCCCGAGCATTTTTATGAGGTAGTGAAATCCGTAAACCGCAATATCAATGTGCACGTCAACATCATGATGAACAGGAATCGTTTTAACCTCTGCCGGGACCTCGGGGTATCGATTATGGACCTGGGCTCCGGTATTTCCTTAAGGTTCCAGCCCTTGTTGGAAAAATTGGCCGTAAACGCAAAACTGATCGGATACACCGAAGAGCAGCTGGCGTCCATAGGAATACTGAATGATCGGTGCAGCACGGATTTTACCGGCCAAAACAGGTACCGCGGGCGCATGATCCATTACACCAGCGGGGGCGGTGAGTTCATCATGGATCCCCTGCAGTATGTAACGGAAAAGAAGAATCACTGGAGAGGCTGGTTATGCTGGACCGGATTGGAACAGATCGTTGTTTCACAATGGGGCGAGGTTTTTCGTGCCTGGTGTATGCAGGAACAGCTAGGGAATATCAGCGGACATATTGAGTTTCCGACAAAGCCGGTGGTCTGTACGAAAAAGACCTGCCATTGCAATATCGACATGCTGTGCAAAAAGCAGCTGCCGGTTTACCTGGATCCGGCAAACCTGAACCGGCTTAAAAAAATCGGCCTTGTGTAAATTCACCGTCAACCGCGAAGTGTTGATGTAACCTAATATCAAACTTTTAAAGGAGAGAACAGCAATGAGTAATAACGGAGACGTAAAGGCAAAGATAAAAGAGCTTTTGGCCGAAGTGACGGGTGACACCGCATTGTCGGGAAATCTAACGGACTCCTCCGATCTTATCAATGAGATCGGTCTGGACTCGATCCAGATGATCAATTTTATCCTTATGGTCGAGGATGAATTCGGGATCGAGATTGATTTTGAGAACTTCGATTACACCAATTTCGAACGCTTTGACTCTTTCTGTCAATTTGTCTCGGAAACCGTGAAGTACCAGACGGTTTCATAAGCTTGCAATAAAGGGATTCTCTTGATGAGAACAAAACGCGACATTCAGCGGCTGTTAAAAAAGGGCAAACATTTTTGTCTGGCGCCGTGGGTGCACCTACATGTGACGGGCTTGGGGATCATGGGGTTATGCGCCATGTCGGAGCAGGGTCCCTTTGATACGGGGTACGGCAGCCTGAATACCAATTCATTCCCCGAATTATGGCAGGGTGAGGCTATCAGGGAGTTCCGTTTGAAGATGCTGGAGGATCAGCCGGATTCCCGCTGCGTCAACTGTTATAAAAGTCGGCTGGGATATACCACGTTGCGGAATGAGATCAATTCCTATTATTGGGGACATCTTGACTGGGTGGCGCATACGGACGCCTCGGGATACGCCCCGCGGGCGAAACCCATATTCTGGGATATTCGTTTTTCCAACATATGCAATTTAAAGTGCCGTTCCTGTATTGATGTATCCAGCACCGGATGGTATGAGGATGCCAAGGCCATGGGATTTTTAAATGCACGCCATAACGGGGAACCCATCCAAGGCGTAAAAGACCCTGCCCGGTTGTTGCAGGATCTTGAGCCGTACCTGCCCCACCTGGAAGGCATACGTTTCGCGGGGGGGGAGCCTTTATTAATGGAAGAGAATTATTATCTCATGCAGAAACTTGACGCCCAGCGCAAATACAACATTCGCATTGAATACGAAACGAATATGACGAAGCTGTATTACAAAAAAGACCTTTTATTATCTCTATGGAAAAAATTCAAAAATATCCTGGTATCCGTCAGCCTGGACGGATTAGAGGAGAGGTGCGAATACCTGCGTAAGGGGCTGAAATGGGAGAAGGTACTGGGGTATATAAATGACATTAAAGCACACTGCCCGGGGATCGGCCTGCGGATTAATTACACGGTGAGCGCCTATAATATCCTGCACGCCGCGGAGTTTCACCGCACCATGGTGGAAAAAAAGTATATCGGGCCTGAACAGATTCAACTCATCTTCCTTGTTGAACCCAATTACCTGAGTATGAAAATACTCCCCCCGGCAATGAAAAAAGCCGCAACCAACAAGCTGATGAATCACATACGCTGGCTGCACAGGGAGTATCCATTCCGTTCCACCTGCGGATTCAGGAACTGCGGCGGGCTTTTCATTCAATGGCTTACCTGTATTAAAAAACTGAATGAAGAGGATTGGTCGCACCTGATACCGCAATTTATCGATTACACCAACAAACTGGATACGCTGCGCAGGGAAAACTGCCTCTCAGTTTTCCCTGAAGTAAACGGGCTTTTCCGGTTGCGGGTCGGATGAATCATGGAGCTTGTTAAAAGGAAATTAAAGCAAGGCATCACTTTTTTTATGCCCGTCACGGCCGCCCCCCTGATAAATGAGATCTGGGAAAAGGAGGTGTACAACCGGGCATACTCGCTGAAGGAAAACGATATTGTGCTTGATGTGGGCGCGAATATCGGTGTTTTTTCACTCTACGCCGCTTCCAGGGGGGCGAAGGTCTTCAGTTTTGAACCCAACCCCGAAGTCTTTGCTGTTTTACAAGAGAACATCAGGATCAATAACCTGGAAAACAGGGTCACACCTTTGAATATGGCCCTGGGCGATCATAAAGGTAAAGCGACCTTATTCATGGCGCTTTCGGAAAAGATATACGCGCCGGGTTCGGCTTCCATTATGAGGGATTTTATTGATGATCTGGATAAAAGGTACGGCAAGAATGATTATACCGCCTTCACGGTTTCCTGCCTGCGGTTGGATCAGGCATTGGATTTACTGCGCCTTAAGATGGTTGATTTTATGAAGGTGGACTGCGAGGGAGCGGAGTACGACATCATGCAAAGCGTTCCGCAGCACAGGCTGGGAGAAATCCGCCGTATCGCCATGGAGATCCATATCGCCTGTTACTCCCAAAAAGAGTTGTGCCGGATTTTGCGGCAAAAGGGATACGTAGTCAACGAGTTCGAAAAAGCGGATGAATCCTCCCTGACCGGTTTTTTGTACTGTACCCATTCCGCAATGGGGATAACCGCACCCGGCAAACCGGTCGCGGTTTTGTCGGTCAGGCAGGGGCAAGACATAGATAAAGATTATGTTTTTTGTAATCAAAGCGTTATTTTTGACGGCAGCCGGAGTTTTATCACAAACGGCGGAGAGCGGAAACCCGTTTTTAAATGGAGCATAGATGAAATTAATGCCCGCAGCCAAGCTGAAAAATGGAGTTACAGGTTTACGGAACCGGGTTATCACCGGGTGACGCTCTGCCTGCGCCATGACCGTAAATCGGATTCGGCCGAAAAAGAACTCATGGTTTTACAGGCTGATTATTTTCGGGGCGGCGTTGATCATTACCTTTCACCGCTTAGGGAAGATACGGGAAGGAGTGATGCGAAATGTGTGACCTTTCATGACGGAGTCAAATTCTCAATCCGGAGTGATCACCTGCCGGCAACCAGGTTCGGACAGCTCTTGATCGAACTTGAAATTAAAAGTTTCCCCGGTGAACCGCTCTCCGGATTACAGGAGCAGCTGCTCTTATTTGAAATGAACGGCCGGAAGATCGTCCTCGGTGAGCCGAACGAAAAAATACTTATGGATACAATTCTTTACGGCATCGACGCCGTTTTTACCCTCACTCCTTATATTTACCGGGGTCAAAGGGAGATCAGCATCAAATGGGGAATACCGGACACGATTTCCAACATACAAGAGGGAAACAAACCGGACACGGCTCCGCCGGCCGGGGAGACCGGTTTGTATCTTTTCCGGGGCGAGAAGCTTTTTACCATCGGCGTGGATATGTTTCCCCCGGACTGGACCCCGCGGGAAATTGTTATCGATATCAAGCCTTCACAGTACCGGGGCAAAAAAACCGCTTTGTCCGGCTTTCTGTGTTACGGAAAGCGGGTTACGGCATTATCCGGCTGGAAAGATGGGGCGCGCATAAAAAAGGGCGAGTGGGAGGATGATTTCTCATTCTCGATCAACCTGCCCACGGAGAATTGTCTCAGGCTGACATGGTGGCCCGAATGAATGGGAGGGAAATGAGCATTGGCCGGTAAATTAGTATTAGGCACGTTCAACGCGGAAAAATATTGGCGGGAAGACGGATTGGCCTGTCTGCCCGAGTTGTATGACGCGGGCGCGGCAAAGATCGTGCGCGCCATGGACGAGCTGTTGTTTCCCCTTTGTGAAAGGGGTGATGTGTTACTTACCCGTTTTAAGATGGACCCTGCCTTTAAAGACTACCTTAACAGGCTGGGTTTTCAATTTGTGTCAAACAATTTTAACCTGGAGGAAATCACTGCGGCGGCCGCGGGGCCGGGCGGGGGCTGTATTGAGGAACTGCTGAACCGCAAACGCCGTGACCCGCGACTCTTGGAGTTTCTGGGACCGGTTAGCTCCTTACACCCGTACGCCGTGCTCCCCGGTACGACGGAGACCGTAAAAAACTTCGGCTGGGAGGAGTGCCACCCGCCTTACGAGGCCGTGAAAAAGGTAAATTCCAAGGAATATTCCAATGAACTGAACGAGCGGATCGGTGTAAAAAAGTACGGAAAAATAATTCACAGTACGGACGAATATCATGAGACGGCCGCCCGGATAGGCAACGGAAGGGGGTTCATCATCAAGGACCTGTACGGCGTATCCGGTAAGGGGAACCTGCTTGTCGCCGGGCCCTCACTGCAGAAAAGGATCGGAAAGCACCTTGCCGCGCAGGAAGAGAAGGGTCTGGCCGTCCGCTTTCTGATGGAACCGTATTTTGACAAGGTGTATGACTTTTCCTGCCAGCTTTACATCGGCAGGACGGGGGATTCCCGCATAGTTTCGATACAGGAGATCAAGAATTATCTCTTTACCTACATCGGTTCCCTGAGCGCCGGAGATGATTTTATCTGTTTTCTTAAGGACCGGGGATACTTCGAACTAATGCAAAAGGTTGCGGAAGAACTTTACGGCGACGGATACTGCGGCGATGTCTGTATAGACTCCATGATCCTCAAGAACGATGAGCTGGTTCCGGTGGTTGAGATCAACGCGCGTAAATCCATGGGACTGATAAATTATTACATCGACCGCTTCCTGGCTGGATATTCCGCGCGCGGATATTTTGTTTTTTTTACCGCTGTTTGTGAAGGTCGGACCGGTTTTCACGACATCCTGGAAAAGCTGGAACATGAAGGCATCCTCTTCACCGCCGCGCGCGGTCGCGGCGTACTGCCGTTGTCGGCCAATGCCCTGTTCGTGAACCAGGACGAGGAGAAGAGTTACAAAGGAAGATTTTATTTTTCCGCGGCCGCGGGCACCCAGCATGAAAGGCAGGGGCTGGTGGACCGGACCGTCAATGCCTTTACCTCGATGGGATTCCGTGTTTATTACCGCTAAAGGAGACATAATGAAAGAAGACAAGGTTACTATTTTGGCCTCGGGCGTGGCCTTGGGAGTATATATCCCGGCCCTGCTTGTCAATTATCAGCTGCGGCGGCGCGGTGTGGCGGCTGAGGTTGTTGTTCTGGAAAATCTTTTGCTGCCTGAAAAAAAGGCGAAGATACCCGCCAACAAGCAGGCCTTTCACAGGAGTTTCCGTGTCGCCCTAGCCGGACAAAAAATGGCTGTCGACCTTTGGCCTCATTATGATAAGAAGGCGCTGGCCGGGTTATTCGACGCTTGGCAGGGGGAGGGGAGGAGGAACTTTATTGTTTTTTCCGGGTTCTGGATGTCCGTGCTCCGTGAATATATCAACACGGTTCCCGGAAACGGAATGAACGTGGAGATTGTGCACATGGACGCGGATATATCCGCCTCGTGGCGGCTTTTCAGGCGGGAGACTACGGGGTTTAATAATGTCTGGCTGTTTGACGGGCGGAATAAGAAGGTGGACTATGAACTCAGGATCGCGCAGCATCCCCCCGTGCCGTACCGAAGCAGGCCGGACCGTTACGTAATTCACGGTGGCGGTTGGGGAATGGGGAACTACCGGGAAAAAATCGCGGAATTGGAAGAAGGCGGACTGAAGCTTGATATCGTTGCCTATGAAGCGGAGGAAACCGAGAACCTTAAAGCGGGCCACAGGAGTTTCATGATTGATCCGTGCTGGTCACCCTGGATAAAGAATAATAACGATGAACACGAGTTTCCGCCCTTCGGTCAAATAACCGGCGGCCGGGCCCCTGTATTTAAAAACAAACAGGAGTATCACGATCTTTTTGACGTGATCCGCCTGAGCAGGGCGATTATCAGCAAGCCCGGCGGCGCTACCCTGGCGGATTCCCTGGCTTCAGCCACGCCCCTGGTTATACTGGAGTCTTTCGGGAATTATGAGCAACAAAACGCTGAACTATGGGAGCACCTTGGTTTCGGTATCCGGTATGATGATTGGAAAACGGCAGGTTTCTCAGGGGGTATTCTGGAAAAATTTCATTATAACCTTTTATCTGCCGCGGGTTTGGCCGTGGACTATGTCAGTGATTATATAGACAGGAATTGCGGCCGCGCGCCCGGGGTCTTGGGACCGGGAAGGTCGCTTCACGGCGTAAATTAACCGCCGTCTTTGTAAGGAGGATTATTTTGCAGCCAAAAACAGCGGTCAGGTTTGACCGGAAATCGTTCGAACGTATTAAGCGGACCATACGCAATATGTCGGTGGGCAGGAGCTCCATCAGGCAGGATCCCGGGTTTGCCATGAGGCTTCCCGATGAAATCGGCATCCAGTTGACCAACAAATGCAATCTGCGCTGCCGCCATTGTTTTCAATGGAATGAGGAGGGTTTTTTCAACAGCTTTGACAAGGGAACACAGAAAGACGAGCTTGATTTCCCGCTGATAGAAAAAATTCTGGCTCAAACGGCGGGCGTCAAATCCAACCTGTATTTATGGGGCGGTGAACCGCTTTGTTACACCCACTGGGATGAGCTTTCGTATGCCCTGGAAAAGGATCCGCGTTGGACGGTCTTCTGTACGAACGGCATCGATGTTGAGAAGAAACTCGAGTCCCTGCTGCGGGTGTCCTCATCACTCGCCATGCTTGTCAGCGTTGAGGGGTTCGAGGAAGAGCACGACGCGGTCAGGGGCCGGGGTACGTATAAGAAGGTGATGGAAAGTATCGATCTGTTATTGAAGCTGAAAAGACAAAACAAGTTCAAGGGAGAGGTGTCCGTCAACTGTGTGATAAACGAGAGTATGATCGGGAAGCTGTATCAGTTCGCCCGGATGTTCGAGGAAAATGGCATCAACACCCTGTATTTCTGTTTTCCGTGGTACATCCCCCGCTCGTCCGCGCTGCATATGGATGCGTTCTTTAAAAAGAACTTCGGCTGGCTGCGCACATTGGACAATGACCATGCCGCGAGTTGGCATTCCTATACATACCATCTTTCCCCCGACGTGACGCGCGCGCTGACGGCCGATTTGGGCCGGGTAAGCGAAAAGGTTTGGAAAATAAGAATGCGTTACCAGCCCGCGCTTAAGCCCGGAGAGATTGAAGGTTTTATCAGGGGTGAGGAAACCACAGCCCAGAAAAGAAGCAAATGTATCGGTCTTACCAACCGCATGAATGTCATGCCGTCGGGAAAGGTCACCGTCTGTAAGCTATTCCCGGAATTTGAAATAGGCGACCTTACGGGTTCGGGCGTTGAAGAGGTATGGAACAATGAGACCTTCAGGCGGGTGCGTGAAATCTTAAATCGGGGACTGACCCCGGTCTGTTCAAAATGCATTCTCCTTTATCTGCACGGGGTGTAGCGGATTACAATGAAGACCTACAGCTTTGTTATTCCCACGTATAATAAAAAAGCACTCCTAAAGAACACGCTTGAAGCGCTGAACTACCAGCCGGGCTACGGCTACTATGAAGCGGTTGTGGTGGACGACGGCTCGGACGACGGCACCCGTGATTATATCAAGGAAACGGCCAGGAATTACGAGCTGAAGTATCTCTACCTGGAAAGGGATATGAATTCGTGCCGGGCCAGAACAAGGAACCACGGATGGAAGAACGCCGGGGGCGAGGTGATTGTCTTCATCGATTCGGATATAATCATCAAGCCGGATTACCTGGCGGAGCTTGAGCGCTGCTTTGGGCTTGATGATGATATCGCGGTTATCGGCAACAGGCTGATGCTGCCGGAACCGTCGACATATAAAGAGGTGACCGGCCTGGAGATCTACCGGAAATACGGCTTCGGCGGGCATAAGGATCTGCGGGAGTTCCGGTACCTTTTATACGGAGATACCTCCTACAATATCAACGCCCATGCCTACCCCTGGACGCAGTTTTACAGTTGTAATGCGGCGCTGCCGAAGAAATGCCTGGAACAAACCGGCGGCTTTGATGAAAATTTCAAGGGCTGGGGCGTGGAGGACATTGAGCTTGGTTATGAGCTGTATAAAAGGAACATTCCTATTGTCATAAACCATAAACTGGAAGTGTTTCATCAGTATCACGGTCCGAGGAACGACCTGTCCATTAAGCCTGAGCTTGTTCCCGACTATGAAAGGAATATCGCTTACTTTCTAAAGAAACATCCGCAGTCGCTACACATGCCCGACAAGTATAAGTATGATTTTTTAAAAGGCGAGTTAAAGGACGATTCGTTTTTTAGCGAAAACGGCAAGCGGTATATCGGCGTGGATTTCAGAGACCGGTCTCAATTGGGTAATCTGAAGAACCTGCTGCTCAAGTCGATATCCAGGGATAAAACCGTCATAGTGGTTAATGACTACCTTGAAAATACGGACCTTGATATCTGGATTCAGCTTCCCAAAAAGCAGGGGCAGATCACGGCCCGCTATTTCCCAATGTCAAAAAAGGCGGAACGGCACGGATGAGAGTCTTTATCACGGTTATAAAACTCTACCTCAAGGTGATGATCCAATACCGCACAACCTTCATGCTTTCGCTCATCGGGGAGCCTGTGCTGTATCTGATCAATATCATTTATTTTTCCGCCATCTATGCCTACAATGGCAAGGACACGGTTTTGGGTTATAGCCTGACCCAGATGATATGGTATTTTGCCGGTATATCACTTGTCTGGCAGTGTATCTGGAACTCCACCGACAATAATATCTCTCAAAAGATTCTATCCGGCGACCTGGCGGTAGACCTGTTGAAGCCGTTTTCCACGTTAAAACTGGAACTGGCCTATGCCCTGTCGGCGAGAATCCTGGCCGTTATGCTGGAGTTTGTACCGGTTCTGGCCATATACATGCTGCTTTTTTTCCCCGGGTTTATCACCATTTTTGTGGTAATCAAATTTTTGATCGTCATGCCCCTGTCTTTTCTTATGTTTTTTCTGTTGAACTACCTGATCGGGCTGACGGCATTTTTTATTAAAAACAATACCTCCCTGCAGACCGTCAAGTACGTGCTTATTACCCTGACGGCCGGCGGGTTCATTCCCCTGGATTTTTTTCCGCAATGGGTGCAGCGCGTAACCGGAGTGCTGCCGTTTCAATACCTTTTTTACTGGCCAATTCAGATCCTTTTAAACCGGGAAACGACAAAGGGGTGGGAAAATTTTACGCGAATCGTTTCCTGGCAGTTGTTATGGATAGCGGGCTTTTATCTTTTATCCAGGATTTTCTGGAAACGGGCAATAAGAAAATATTGCGCCGTGGGGGGATAGCGTAATATTAATCCTCAACCTGTTCAGATTTTTCTTACTCAACAGCAGATTGAAACTGTTACGGGGAATGCAGTACAAGACCGACTTCTTCATGGGCATATTTCTGTCCATGAGCTTTTCCAGTCTGGGTCCCCTTTTCCAGTACCTTATCTTCAGCCAGACAAGGGGATACCCGCGCTGGAACCTGAAGCAGATCATCCTATTCCAAGGTGTGGTACTCTTATGGCTGGGTATAAAAGACCTGCTTTTCGGAGAAATACGCGGTTACGTGGAGAGTATGGTAAAAGGAGGGAATTTCGACAGGCTGCTGCTTAAGCCGTATCCCCCTCTGGGCGTTATCCTGACCAGCGGCTTCTATTACCATGCCTTTGGCACGATTATCGCGGGAGCGGTAATCATTGCCGTTTCCCTTCAGCAGTTGGGACTGGTCTTAAGCTGGTGGCAACCGCTGCTTTTCGTGGGTTTCTTTGCCTGCGGCATTTTGCTGCATATGACCATAACCATATTGTACTGTATCATGATTATCAGGCTTACCCACATGGGACGGCTGGGAGAAATCATCGACAAACTGCTCCAGTTCTCCCAATATCCCCTGGATATCCTTTCCCCGGTTCTCCGCATGGCCCTGATGGTGTTTCTGCCGATCGCCATCTGGATCTATTTCCCCACGGAGATCCTGCTTGACAGGCTTGAGGTGAACGCTTTCATGGGAGTGGCGGTGGCTCTTGCACTCTTCTTTGCCAGTCTTTTTTTATGGAAGAGAAGCCTTAAGAGATATACCAGTGCGGGAGGGTAGGTTATGAGTGATAACATTATCAAAATAAAAAACTTAAAGAAGGTCTTCAAGGTGCGGGTAAAAAGTAAAGAAGGCATGTGGGCTTCGGTAAGGCTGCTGTTTAAAGGAGAGTACAAGCTGGTGACCGCGGTTGACGGATTGAGCATGAATGTGAAAAGGGGCGAGATAAAGGGGCTGATCGGTCCGAACGGTGCCGGAAAGTCCACCACCATCAAAATAATTTCTGGTATTCTTTTTCCCAGTGAGGGTACCGTGGATGTGCTGGGGTTTACGCCGTGGCTGCAGAGGAGGGAGTACGTCAGGCACATCGGCGTACTCTTCGGTCAAAAAACGCAGTTGTTTTGGGATTTACCCCCTATGGACACCTTTTTACTGCACAGGGAAATGTATAAAATACCCGAAAAGCGCTTTCGGAAAAACGTGGCGTATTTTAAACAGGTGCTGCAGCTGGAAGAGGTGGTAAAAAGGCCCGTACGGAATCTCTCCCTGGGAGAGAGGATGAAGTGCGAGCTGGTGTGCGCCATGCTGCATGAGCCGGAGCTTGTCTACCTGGACGAGCCGACCATCGGGCTTGACCTGTTTGCCAAAGAGTCCATCAGGAATTACATCAAGCGGATTAAGAAAGAGAAAAACACCACCTTTATCCTGACCACCCATGATCTGAATGAAATTGAAAATATCTGTGAAAACGTCAGTATCATCAATAAGGGCAAAATCGTATATAACGGGGCGCTGGAGAATCTCAGCTCCTTTTTTACAAAACGGAAGATTATCGAGGTGAAGTTTACGCGGAAAACGGACACGACGGCGCTGGGTAATTTCAAGATTGTTTCCTCCAACCCCTTTTCCGTAAAGATCGAGGTGGACCTGACAAAAAACAAGATTCAGGACGTCGTGTACGGTATTTTTAACGTACTGCCGGTACAGGACATCAATATACAGGATGTCGGTATCGAGGATATCATAAAACAGATTTATACACGGTAAATGAAGTACAGTATTGTAATTCCCACCCATAACAATAAAATCCTCTTGAAAAATACGCTGGAAGCCTTAAACCGCCAAAATGGATTCGGGAAAGACGATTACGAGGTGATCGTGGTCGACGATGGTTCACAGGACGGTACGTGGCGCTTTATCCGTGGGGTAGGGAGAAACTACGAATTAAAATACCACTACCTTGAAAGGTGCAAGGACTCTTGTCGCGCCAGAACCAGGAATTACGGGTGGCGGAACGCCGGCGGTGATATTGTGGCGTTTATCGATTCCGATATCCTGGTGGCGGATGACTATCTCTTACAGCTTGAACGTTGCTTTTCAATAAGCGAGGATATCTTGTTAATAGGCAACCGCCTCATGCTCAACAAGCCCGTCTCCCCGGGGAGTATTGCCGGCGGAAGGGTGTTCAGGGATTTTGGTTTTGACGGAAATGATTTCAGTATCCTGGAATTCCGTTATTTTCTGTACGAGGTAGCGTCTTATAACGCCAATGCCATCATGTGTCCCTGGATGCAGATTTACAGCTGCAATATGGCCGTTTCGCGGAACTGGCTGCACAAGGTCGGGGGTTTTGATGAGCGCTTCAAGTTTTGGGGCATGGAGGACCTTGAAATCGGTTTTGCCCTTTACGACGCCGGGATCCAGATCGTTATCAATCCCAAGTTGGAGGTTCTGCATCAATACCACGGCAGGCGCAATGATCTGGTGGTGGAGCAGAGAAAAATCGCCGGGTATGAAAAAAATATCGATTATTTCCTGGACAAACATCCCCACGCGCTCCGCATGGGTAGAAAATTCGCCTACAAATTATTCAAGGGGGAAATATCCTCTGATAAAATGCTTATCGACAACAAATGGGAAAAGACCGTGCTGGATTTCAGGGACAGTACCAGGCTGAATGAGATCAAGGACGTGATTTTAAAATTAAGCGCCAAAGAAAAAATAAAGCCTATTGTCAATGATTATGTTGAGGATACAGACCTGGATATCTGGATCAACCTGCTGGGCGTCACACCCAGCGTAGTGAAGTATTTTCCCATGTCGAAAAGGCTCCCTGCGGGCAAGATGCTGAGTTTTTTGAAAGAGGAGAAAGCACGACAGCTCGGCACCCCGCCGACCGGATCCTGCCGCGAATTTAATACCGATGGAATAAGAAATGCAAATTAGTATCCAACTTGAGAGGGTTGCCTGCAATATGAAATGTAGGGCATGTTATAATCATGACGGAAACCTCAGGCAAACTTCTCACGGCGCCGAAACCCGAAAATTGTTTTATAAAATAGAATTTATCAGACAGTCCATGGAGATATTTAAGGATTTATCCGTGGAAATTTTCGGCGGGGAGCCTTTTGTCTCTAAGGAAGAGCTTTATTTTTTGCTGGAGTATCTGTTTAAAAAAAACATACCGGTTTTTATCGTTACCAATGGAATTTTGCTTAATGAAAAGACCGTAAAACGTATTGCCAAATACGGGAATCTGCTGCTTTTGGTGTCTTTTCACAGCTACAGGGAAAGAGGGTACAATTTGTACACCAATTCAAAAGGTAATTACCCCATCCTTGCTAAAAATTTGAAGTTATTGGTGAAGTATAATATCGATTTTAAACTCACCACCGCATTAATGCGTTTGAATGAAAATTATATCGTGGATCAAATCAGCTTTTTTAAAGAGAGTTTCAACCGGCCGGTCTACTTGTCATTTATTAATCCCACCTTCAACAATACCGACTGGCTTAAACTGCAGATAATGGCGCCCGCGCAGATACAGGAAACACTGTTGAGTATCCGCAAAAACCATCCGGATGTGTTGAGTGATATTGATATGGAGTATGTCTTCGATTATTACGACGGGAGATGCAAGGGACAACCATGTGATTTTATGAGTAAAAACCTGATTTTAAATAATAACGGGGTTTTAAACCTGTGTTTTATCGGTGATACACTGCCCTTTGATTTTTTTGAACTTCCGGACTTAAGCTCGTATATGGAATACATATATCCAAAAAACCGGGAATTACAAACATCAAATTTTTGTAAAAACAACAGCTGCCAGATATTGCAGGTAACCTGCAGGGAAAAGTTTGTACCCCGATATAGTACCGCAGGTGAAAAGGAAACAAATTTATGCAAGCATTGAAACATAAAAAACAGAAGACCAGGCTGTTGCTGCTTCGCCCTTTTTATGGGATCACGGTTCACGGTGACATGCACGGCGACCTGGGGATCTCCGATCACCATCCGCATATTTACCCGGATCTGTCCTTTATTTACGCGGCAACCATCGCCAAACACTCCCGGGTTACAGACCTGCACGTTATCGACGCCAATTCCGGTGAGTTTATGCCGGCGGCCGTATGGACGCAGATGGAGGATTATTATGATATCATTATAATAAAAACCGCGGCGCCTACCGTGCGGTATGACCTGATGCTCGCAAAAGAGATTTTGAAGCGTTATCCCTTTTCCAGGGTCATACTGGCGGGGCAGGCGGCGAATCTCGTCCGAGGCTGGATAGAACGTAATCTGCCGGGCATATATGACATAGCGCGCGTTCCTTTGGAGTATTACGTACATAACATGATTTACGGTAGCCAAGAAATCTGTATGAATGATCTGCCCAGTCCTGATTATTCCCTGTTTCCCTATGAGAAACTCAGGGATATGGACGGGAATTTACGCGGCTCGCTGTATACAAGCCGCGGCTGCGCGGTAGGCTGTTCGTACTGCCCGTATTCGCATTTTTACGGGCGTAACATGGAGTTCCGCTCCCCTGAACTGGTGATAAATGATATCAAACATCTTCTGGCTTTGGGTTTCAAGAAAATTCTTTTTCGCGACCAGTATTTTTCAATCAATCCGAGAAGAACCGAAGAGATCTGCCGGATGATTCTAAAACAGGGACTCAGGTTCAACTGGGAGTGCGAAACGCGGCTTGAGTCGCTTACGCCGAAGCTCATTAACCTTATGACGACAGCCGGAATGGATATGGTGTGTTTCGGCGTGGAGACCGCCTCACCGCAAACCCTGGAAACATACAACAGGCCCCCGGTTGACGAGGAAAAACTGGTGAAACTGATCAATCACCTGCACACCAGGAAGGTAATGACCATAGCCTTTTACATGATTGGTTTTCCCAGGGACACATGGAGCATAATCCGTCAGACCTATGAGCTTGCCGTGCGCCTGGCCAGCAACAGCGCAAAATTTTCAATCTTCTCACCCTGTACCCCCCTTGTATATCCCCACCTGGAGCTGACCCCCGCGGAATTCACGCCCCTTGAGAATACCATGACCACCAATCCCTGTAAAAACCTGAGCAGAAAGGAGCTTGAGTTTCTGGTGGACCATTTGAACAATCTTTACCACACGGACATTGTGCGAAAAGAATCACGCAAAAAAAACTACATTGAGGTTATCTATAGGTTTCACGTTATGCACCAGATGAGATATCACAGCCTGGTAAAATACCTTAAAAAAAAGCTTGCGGAAGATAAAATCTTCAATATTGCCGTAAAAAAAGTCCAAAGGAGAAGAGCAAATGCATACAAGAGGATTTGAAAGCAACAAGGGAACCATTAAAGGCCCCAAGAAGATGCAGGGCAGGTACTGCCTGCAGCCGTTTACCAATATTGATATTCACTCCAACCATGGGGTCCGCTGCTGCAGTGAGTCCTGGATGCCGTCGTGGATCGGGGATTTTTCCACGCATAACCTGAAGCAAATTTGGAACGCGCCCGCCATCCAGGCCATACGGCAGAGTATTTTGGACGGAAGTTATTCATTTTGTGATTGGCATCAATGTCCTTTTTATTGCAATGACTCCTATTACCTGTACTCGCGGGAGGAGTTGGAGAATCCGCAGGGCCTTGGAGGGGTGGACGCATACAGACTTGCGAAATACGCGCCATGGATCAGGTATATTCTGCAGGAAAAAACCGAACTCGACATCCTGCCCGCCAATTACAACCTGGCCTATGATGAAACCTGTAACCTGGCCTGCCCCAGCTGCCGCAAAAAAAGGGTGGCTTTCAGGAAGGGGGCGGAGTATACCCTGCGCTTGGGGATTCATAACAAGCTGTTAAAGGAGGTTAAGGAGAACGGGTTTGAACATATCGGACGCTTTAACCTGACCGGCTCCGGTGAACCCTTTGTGTCTCGTATTTTCACTGATTTTCTCTATAACTTTGACGGCGGGAAGTATCCGCGCCTGGATATTAATATTCAATCCAACGGGGTTCTCTTTACTCCCGCGGCCTGGGCCAGGATGAAAAAAATCCACGTTAATATCAATGAGGTTATTATTTCATTGGACGCCTGCTGTGCCGAGACCTATAAAAAAATCCGGGTAAACGGCTCCTATAAAAAACTCCTGGTCAACATTGAATTCCTGGCCGCGCTGCGCGCACAGGGCAAGATCCGCCGTTTTATGCTGGCTTTTGTGGTACAGCAAAAGAATTACCGTGAAATGCCCCGGGCCGTAAAAATGGCGAAATACTACGGCGCGGATCTTTTTATCTTTAATCTGTTAAACGACTGGAAATCGTGGAGTCCCCGGGATTATGAGGCAAACGCTGTGTGGAAGAGTTTTCATCCGGAATTCGAGGAGTTTCTGGGGGTTTTAAGGGATCCCGTGTTCAATGACCCCATTGTTGACCTAGGTAACATGATCGAGTATCGCAATAGGGCCTATTCTTATGCCGGGGCTTAAAAAAACAGCACCAGGGGGGTGATACAATGAATATATTTCCAAGCACGTTTCATCGAAAAAAGCCCATGCTCATAATGTCCAATGGAAGCGAGCGCGGGGAGTTTGTGCCGATCGGGCGTATTTTTTCATGCACGCAGAGAATACATGACGGTATCCAGGCCTTAAAGGCTTATTATCCGTACGAGGCCAACTGGTCACCGCATCATAAAATATCCGAGGTAAGCCGCCGGGAAGAGGTGGATTTTGCCTGGGGCTATGAGTATGAGGATTACCATCCCTTCAACCTGAATGCACGGGGGGGTGACTGCCGGGGGCAGTTCGAGGATATTAAGCGTTACGGGTCGGATCTGCACCTGACATTGGCCATGGACCTTTCGCTGGGCGACAGGGATATAGAAGAGGTGATACGATCTTTAGGGCCGTACGGGCGCATATTCTTAAGGATTAACCATGAATGTAACGGCAACTGGTTCCGCTTTAATAAATACCACAGTTACAAAGAGGTAAACGATTTTTTTGTCCGCTGCCACCGGATTGTGAAGGCCAATTCATCACAGATATTTACGGTCTTCAGTTTAAGCGGGGATTTTTTTGCCCGGGAAAAGGTGGTCAGCGACTTCTTTTTACGGATCGCACCGGATGAGATGAGAGAAGCGCTTGAGCTGGCCGATTATTGGTCCCTGGACAGGTATTCTTCTCTGCACTACGGCTGGCCCTTTGAGCAGACCATAAACCCAGAAAGCACGAATTCGTATTTCAAGGGCACGGCGGATGACTGGTGGCATTTAATTGAAGAGTGCTACCTCAGCATGATCTGGCATAACGGTTTGAAAATGAAACCGCTGTTCATTAATGAGTTTAATGCGGATTCCAACGTTGACGGCCTTCAGGTTCAGGCGGAAATCGTGGGCAGCGTTTATGATAGGCTGTCAAGGGGAGATTTCGCCTGGCTTGCCGGAATCGCCTTTTATCAGTACCGCGACCTGGGAGGACTGGGCCTGGAGAAGGGAAACACGGATAAGTTCTCCGAGAACCCCGTACTGGAAGTGTATCGCCGGGCCGTGAACACCATACGCTACCATACAAAAATCGAAGACTGGCAGGAATGGCCGCGGGGCGAGTACTATTTCTCCTGGTACAACTCCGATTCCATCCGTGGATTATGCGTTCGCGGCGCCGGGGAACAAAAACAGTTTACCAACATCCTTCCGGTTCCGGTATACCTTGTGCTTGAAGAACAGCAGTGGGTGCGGCTTGAATCCGGGCAGGCATGCGGTATAAACGGACAGGAGCAGTTTTTTATGCTTGTGCCTCCCTATGTGGATGCGGCTGATAGAATTCAATATTCATTTGAGGTGCGGGACATTAAACAGGCTTTGGGCCGGATGATGGCGGTGAAAAGTGAAATCTGCAATTAATAATTATTTAGACGCGGAGCAAACCGAGGAAGAAATTAAGCGCGGGTTCGAGGAAAATATCTCCGCTTACCTGGACTGCCGCTATGCCGTCCCGGTTGTCAATGGCACGGTTGCGCTTGAGGTTGCCCTGCGCGGGCTGGGCCTCTCACGGGGAGACTGCGTTATTGTGCCTGATATCTCCTTCATCGCCACGGCCACGGCCGTGGCCAATTGCGGCCTGGTGCCGGTGTATGCGGATGTAAGTCCCACATACTTCGGACTTACCCTGGAAACACTGCAAAACAGGAATTGTTCCGGGGTAAAAGCCGTGGTGCTGGTACATTTTTCCGGGTTTGTCAACAGGGAGCTGTTTGAGATAATCGAATACTGTTACAGTAACGGCCTGGCCCTGGTGGAAGACTGCGCCCAGGCGTTTGCCTGTACGGCCCACGGTAGAAAGGTGGGCACCTTCGGCGACGCGGGCGCGTTCAGTTTTCAATCCTCCAAAAGTATAAGCGCCGGTGAAGGGGGGCTTGTCTGCACCGACAAGCGGCACCTGGCCGCGCAGTTCCAGGCCGTTTCCGACTGGGGGATGAGCCCCTTGTTTAAGCGCCGAAAACTTGCGCTTGCCAGCAGCAACTTCCGGCTCAGCGCCCTGCAGTGTTATGTTTTGGGCCGGAAACTCGAACATATCGACAGCACGGTAGCGGCAAGACGCGAACGCTGCGCCCGGTTGGAAGACGCCTGCCGCGAACTGGGCCTGGAACACTGTCTGCCTGCCCCCAGACCGGAATATTTTGACTGCCCCTTCTTTTTTCCGCTGAAAAGCGCGCGCAAACTTAACAGCATAGAGCCCCGGGAAGAGTCTCCCCTGCATAGATCCGCCATAGTAGTCGCCATTCTGGAACGCTTTTACCCGGATCTGCTGAAGCGGTATTATGAACTCAATCCTCCCGGGGTCATGTCGGAATTCGCCGGCAACAAGGTTATTACTGATATTGATTTTATCAACATCAGCCAAACATGGAATCTGCCCGCGGATCAGGTAGTGTCTGCGTACAAGGAGGCGGTGTTATGTCGGAAATAATGGCCCTGCGGCACCAGTTTGAAAAAACCGAAAATATTCTGCTTGTAGACTGGTGTGTCAGCAATATCTGTAATTTCGCCTGCTCGTATTGCCCGGAACATACCCACGCGGGTACGCATCCGTTTATGCCAATTAAAAATATCCTACTGTTTTCGGACCGGATTGTGGATCACTACGTAAAGAAACTGCATAAAGAGGTCTATTTTCTTTACACGGGTGGCGAGGTGACCTTGTATAAGGATTTTATTCCCCTGATCCGCACTCAAAAAGAGAACGGCCACCGTGTGAGTATCAGTACCAATGGATCGCGCAGGTTGTCCTTCTGGCAGGAGGTTAAAAAATACCTGTTCCAGGTAAGCATGAGCTACCACGATGAGTATACGGACCTGGATCATTTCATCAATGTAATAAACCTGATAAAGTCGGACACCTATACCCATGTTAATATCATGGTCCAGCCCGACCGCTTCCAGCAGTGTCTGGACGCGGCCTACCGGGTGCTGCATGAAACCGATGATATCACCATCGATCTCCAGATTGTGTTGAGGGATTTCATCGAGCCTTACCCATATACAAATCAGCAGCGCAGGCTCATCATCGCGGTGGGTAAGGAAATCAACGGCAAACTGAAACTAAAACGCAAGCGGGACAGTTACCGCGGGCTGATGAAACTTGTGTTTCGTGACGGCTCACACGAGTTGGTAAAACCCGGTGATCTTCTAACAAGAAATTTGCACGCCTGGCGGGGCTGGAGCTGTTACATTGGTCTTGAGATCCTGGTGGTTGATCTGAACGGTGATATCTACAGGAGCTGGTGCGGCGACGCCGGTAAAATCGGGAATATTAATGATGAACAGATACACTTTCCCACAAAACCGCATATCTGCGGCAGGGCCTATTGCAGCGGGGGGATCACCGACACCATGGTCACAAAAATCAAGGAGGCATGTAATGAGCAGCCGGACGACAGCCGGAGTGTTCTCGCCGTTTACAATCAGGGACGGGTTTGAGCTGTCCAACCGGATAGTGTTCGCCCCCGTATACATAAACAGGGCAAACGAGTCCGCTGAGTTCAGGAATTTCTACGCCGGGCGGGCCAAGGGCGGCGCCGGGCTGATAATCACGCCGGTTCAGACAATGGGGGGCTTTACCGATCTTTATACCCCGGCCTTCCGCAAGGCGGCACGCATGCTTCTGGATGAATGCAGGGCGCACGGAGCCCGGGTTATCCCGCAGGTATTTTCCGGTGTGGGAGCCTGGGTAAACCGGATGAGTACGCGGGAGCTTTCCCGCCTGCCTGAGGCCTTCGCGCTCTGCGCACTTAAACTGCGTGAGGCCGGATACCCCGGCATGGAGATTCACGGTGCGCATCACAGCCTGTTCATGCACCTGCTGTGCCCCGGTATTAATCAGCGTACCGACCGTTATAACGGCGGTTTGGAGGCAAGAGCCGCCCTTCAGGTTGAAACCGTAAAAGCCGTTAAAGCCGGGGCGGGACGGAATTTCAGCCTTTTTTACCGCTTGAGCGCCACGGACTTCACTGCGGGAGGTTTTGATATTATCCATGCCGTGGATGTTGCCCGGATGCTTGAGCGGGCCGGCGCGGACTGTCTTGATATTTCGGCGGGAGGGACCTCAATCAGCCCCACGGGTTCCGAATGCCCGGACCATACACAGCCGGAGTCTTGTTTCCGTTCATATTTCAGTAAAGTGAAACGGGCCGTAAAGATTCCCGTAATCGGCGCGGGCAGAATCAACTCACGCGCGGCCGCCGAAAAAATTCTGGTACAGGGAAGGGCCGACCTGATCGCCCTAGGCAGGACGCTGGTGGCTGATCCCTTCTGGCCGCTTAAAGTCAGACAGGGGAGGGAGACGGAGATTCTGCCCATGAACGAATGGTATAAATATATGCCCGGGTACCGCTCGGCGGAGCAACATGCCGCGACAGGCGATGGCGCCCTTGGAACTAAAGTATAAAGGGAGGGTTTTCTGATGAGGACCGTGACAAATAAACTGGACAATGGCTATGAGGTGGAGATGGACCCCGGTGCTGAGTTCATTGTGCATGAGATCTGGGACGATTTGTTTTATGACCGTGATTACCACATCGGACGCGGTGATATAGTCCTGGATATCGGGGCGAATATAGGCATATTTTCGCTTTTCGCCGCATACCGCGGGGCCCGGGTCTATGCCGTGGAACCGGATGAACATAACTACAATCTATTGTGCTCGAATATTGAAAGGAACGGACTCGGCCGCCGGATTCATCCCATTTTCTGCGCTGCCGCCAAAAATGACGGTACTATAGCGCTTTACATCCCCCCTGCGGAAAAATTATGCGCGTCCGGCATGATAACAACCTCGCTTGCCCAGATAGAGAAGCTTACAGGGCATGACACTTCCGGGGTCAGTGTAACCAGGGTGAAATCCGTCTCACTCCCCGGCCTGCTGAGGCAAATAGCGGAAGCGCACATCTCCCTATTAAAACTGGATACCGAAGGCGCGGAACTGGATATTCTTCTCGGAACGGACGCGGACGATCTGCGATCCGTGGAGTGCATAGTCATGGAGACACACTCATCCTATACCGAGCGGGAGCTTTATCACCGGGTGCGCAGGCTGGGATTCGACGTTATCAGTTATGAAAAGCGCACCGGACCTTTCTTAACCGGCTATCTTTACGCAAAGAAGGCCCGGGCGGGAAGGCCTGCCGGTCGTACCAGGCCCGTCGCCATCCTCACTGTTCCCGGGAGTGTGGATTCCCCGAACAGTGCCATCGCAGACGCCGGACAGAGTTTTTCAACCGTAAACCCGGATTGCTGCGGTCTCGGTTACCGTTTCAGCGTGGATGGGAAGGAGGAACCATTTTCCACCGATCCTGTCCGGCATATACATTTTAAGAAACCGGGACTTCACCGCATTTCAGTTGATATTCTGGAAGGCGGTATTGACAACTGCAGGCAGAAAAACATGCCGGCCGGTTTCGGCAGCGACCGGGCCGAGAAAACAGTATGGGTTTTCACCGAGCACTACGGACCGTCCCCGCGCGCCCTGGCCCTGCCCGAACTGGGGAAAAAAAAGGAGTTTACCGTTTCCGCCCAAACAGAGTTTTTCATACCGGCAGAGAACATTCCCAAGCAATGGGATTATGACGCCCTGGGTATCGGTGTAGGTCTATTGGACACGCCCGAAAACCCGGAAGAACCGCACATCAGCCTGCTACATAACGGGGTGCGGACCAAAATCACCTCAAGTTACCAGGAGGTCATTATTCCCGCTTTTCCCAGGGGGCGCGATCTTTGTTTTTCTTTCGAAAGCGCGTGCAATTTCCGGGTATGCCTGCATTGGTTTGCCAGAGTCGGGGCGGAGGCTCCCGTGCTTCCGGTGCTTGATTGCCGTAACAGCCGAGGACAGCTTCTTGGAGAAAAATCATCGGCGCATATCTGCCTGTTCGAAGGTGAGGGCCGTTTGGTGGTCGCGCGGGAGTTATTGCCGAAAACATGGAATCCGGTCTGTGTAAAGATCTGTTTTTCGGTGCACGAGCGGGATACCACAGGAAAGGAACTGGAGGGCGAACTGGTGTTCAAGGGGCGTTGTTTCACATTACTGGGTTGGTATAAGGAAATTAACTTCAGCGGGGAGGAGATCCGTAACAAAATGGAGTATATGGTGCGGGTGCCGTGCGCCCGTGTCTATCAGGTTACCTGGTGGCCCGAATAACATGGATGATGATGGGAATATTACATGAGAATCGTACTGATAATCTTGCCCTGCTGGTCGGTCAATACGCCGCCCCTGGGCATATCTTACATTGCCGCTGCCTTAAGAAAGGCGGGGTATGACGTCACCGTATTTGATTTAAACACAAGGTTATGGAATGAGTTTAAAGCGGATGAGGACGACCTCTGGGAATCACGCAATCACACAAAATGGGAGTTCCATGATGATTTTATCGGATACGTGTTGCCGCATATTAAACACAGGCTTGATTATCATATAAAAAGAATAATCGACGGCGATTTTGACATTGTCGGATTTTCCGTTTTTATCACCTCCCTTAATACGACAAAATATTTTATAGAAGAAATAAAAAAAGAGAAACCGGAAACAAAAATTATTTTCGGCGGTCCGGGGGTGGATATCTATGAAATAAAAAACAGTCTGAAAAAAGGATTTGTCGACGCCGCGATCGTCGGAGAAGGTGAGGAGGCAATCGTCGGTTTGCTTTCAAGATGGAAAACAGGCGATGATATATTGGGGATACCGGGCATTATTGCCAAAAGTAAAACCGGGAGGTTTGTTTTTTCGCAGGGTGCGCTTATTGAAATCCTTGATAATCTGCCCCCACCCGATTTTAGTGATTATAGGGACCTGACCTATTCCGACAAAAGGCTTCCGATAATGATGAGCCGCGGATGCATCGGTTCCTGCAGTTTCTGCTCCGAAGTTAAATATTGGAAGAAATTCCGCAGGCGGTCGGCTTTTCATATCTATGAGGAGATCGAAACGGACGTAAAAAAGTATGGGATATCAAAATTTATTTTTGCCGATTCGCTGATCAACGGAGATCATAAAATACTGGAAGAACTGGTGGATTTAATACTGGAAAACGGGTTGGAGATTACCTGGTTGGGAAACGCGAGAATTGACGGAAGATTAACCAAAAATTTACTGCAAAAAATGGCTGCCGCCGGATGCGCCTGTTTGATGTATGGATTGGAGAGCGGCTCACCGAAGATCTTGAAATTGATGAAAAAGGGAATCAGACTCGAAGAAGCCCGGCGGGTTATCAGGGATACCTGTAATGCGGGAATTGAGGTGCAGATAAACATGATCGTCGGGTTCCCGGGTGAAACGGAGGAGGATTTTTGCAGCAGCCTTGATTTTCTGTTTAAAAATCAGGTCTTCATTAATGTAGTGAATACCGGTGTTCCCTTAGGAATCGGCCCCAACATGGAACTATACGAACATCCCGAGAAATACGGGATAATGACCAATAAATACGGGAAAGTATTTTATGATGAGAATGATTCATGGATGACTATCGACAAAAAAAATACGTATCCTGTGCGCTATAAGCGGTTATTACGCATGCGAGAATTTTTAGCGTATAATCATATAGACTATAATCCAAGGTAAAAAACCGGCGGATCCTCGCAATGATCCGCACAATGAACAAAAAAAGGCTTTCAATTCAGAAGAGAAGTATTCACATGGTAAAAGAACAGCCCGTATTCGTGATTCGTAATAAAATCCATACGTTTATCAGGCGGTTGGATTTTAAGGTGTATGTTCAGTATAAGGTATGCGGACGGGAAAAACAAAAACTCATGGCTGTGGGAACCGTTAACGGCGGGGACCTTGAGACTCTGCGGATAAACCTTTGTGCCTTTGGTTTCAAACTTACTATTATAGACACACCGCATTACCGGGGTCTTTACGGTCAGGCCCCTTCAGGGATATACGGGCTGTTTTTATCACCCAAGCGGGAAATCATCTCATTGAACCAGGATATCCTGAATCAAACCCTGCTTGAACAGCCCATATTCGAGCTGAATCGATTCGGTAAGGAGCACGGGATTGAGGACCTGGTGTTTCTGGAATATGAAGCCTGCCTTTCACTCTGGGCATGCCTGGATCGGGTATTTGCCGAACTGCTTGGAATCTCCTATCCTGAATTGCTTTTTACAAAATATAAAAACAGCCATAACCAATATATCAGAAACTACCTGAAACTTAAACGGAATGCGGAAATCTTTCATTATGATCCGGAATATGCCGGTAACAACATTGCCTTGTTTAGTTGGATATATTGCCTGGAAGTAAAAATAACCGAGGAACTGGTAAGAGGTGAAACGGTTTCCCTTCATGACACGGGCACAAGCCTGGCCCATTTTCCCCTGCTTTTAAGCGGATTATCCTGCGCTCAACTCTTTGGCTTGAAGATTGGCGCGATTTCAGCCTCGGACAAAGTCTGGACCGGGCAGGGGTATATAGAGAGAATACTCCGGGAGAATCCGCATTACAGAAAAATCGATTTCGTACGGGCCGATTTGACCAAAGACATGGAGCTGTTACCTGAATCCGATGTAATCATTTTAAATGATGTTTTGGAGCACCTGCCGGATGACCGCACCGCATTCGCGGTCTTACACGGGCTTTGGAACAAGGCCGGCAGACTACTGATTGCCCACGTGCCGTTGGAATCCGAACCGAACGCGGCCTGGGATCACCATATTTCGTTTACCCCCGAGAAGATCCGTGATTGGTCGCGTTCATTGCCGGGGGGGTGTGTGCGTTCCGACACCTATTCCGCCGGCGACATAAGCCTGACCGCTTTGGGTTTTTTCATCATAACAAAAAACAACTTATCATCATCAGCAGGACAGCGGCACCGGCACTGATCCCGCCCCGCCTTGATCTGTCCGGGTAAGGCGTACCGCATTTTTCTCCTCCCACCGCTTATGAGGCGAATATGCCGGGCCGCGTACGATGCTTTCGGCCTTCCGCGCCTTCCCGCACAGACAATCCCCCTCTTCCCCGAATTAATACTTAAGTATGATGGTAAAACACTCCCGGTATGCTAAACTTGTAAACGTAACCATGGGGGTGCGTCGATGAAACAAAAAAGCAAAATAGTTCCCTGTCTCCTCCTTTTACCGGTATTCGTTATGTCAGCGGCGTGTGTGAGTATAAAAAGTGAGGTCTGGGTGGAGGAAAACGGCGACGGCAGGGTGGAAATGCAGTACCGCATGCCGGTGAAGCTGATCGAGTGGCTTAAGCAATCAGATTATGGCGGGCAGGTGATTCTTGTCAATGGGATTGAGATTCCCGAAGGGCTGTCCGAACCATACATGCGCGGGGAAATTTCCGATGAACAGGACTTGCGCCTGTCCGCGTATAAGGTGACCCAGGACGGAAACGATATCTTCGTCTCTTTTACAATTGAGTTCATGCAGGCCGATGATCTGTCCCGCATTTCATTTATTCCGCCCATATCCATAGACCCCGGAGATGGAACCATGGAGTTCAGTCAGTCCGTATGCATGCAGGCGGATCTGGACACTTCGAACAGTGAGGCGGTCAGGGTGTATAAGGACTACAAAAACACGTTTATTGTGCACGCACCGCGGCCGATCACGGCGCATAACATGGGCCGGTTGGAAGAGGACGGACGCACTCTGGTTTTTGAATACGAACTATTGTCCTGTCCGGAATGTGAGAAGGCCATGCAGGACGGGGGGGATGGGCAGTTGACGGCATCATGGTAGGCGGATGAATCAGGCAAACAAATCCACCCGGCTTCCGGGGTCGGATATTTTGACGGTTCGGGTAGTGCCGCCCGCGATGTACGGCTGGCCGGTCCTGGGGTCATACCGTACCCTATAGGAAACGGTCACCAGGATGCGTTCACCCTTGAGTGCGGCCTCGCTCACTCTTCTGCCCACGTGTTCCGCTTCATGGGCGGGAACGGCCAGAAAGGACTGGGGGCCGGTCAGGGTGGAGGGATAGGTGAACGACACGCCGGCATCATTGGAAACATCCTTATAAGTGTGCTTCACCTGTTCCGGCGTTTGTAAGGCAGGCTGCGGGGCCGGTTTTTCAGGCGGATTTGCCTCTGCTGCCCCAAGCGGAGGCATACGGCTTTTTTCGGATGGCGGGCCGGGTGGTGTGGCGCCGGACTGCAGAGGCGGTGCGCCGGTTTCTTTTCCCGGGCTGAGGATCCGAACCGCCTTCTGCGCGAAATTCTCAGCCGCGGCTGTATTCCCGTTTTTCAGCGCGGTCTGGGCCATGAACATAAGATTCAATACCCTGGGATCAACAGCGCCGAATGTTGACCTAAAAAGTAATGCCCTGGCCTTACGCAGGGTCTCGCCCGCCTGACCCGGGGAGACCCGGGGACGAGCCGGTAAAATCGCTGACATGTTGGTATAATACCCGGCCGCACCTGTTACGAACGCACTTCTCATACTATTAATAATACTATACACGTTACGGATTTGAAAAATGAATTATTCCATTTCCTGAAGTTCCGTAAAACCAACTGTTTTATTTTTTCCGGTTTTTTTGGCATGGCTCATTGCACGTTGTGCCATTTCCAAAAGCAGGTTTTTAATATCCTGTTTTATTTTTTGAATACCACGCCAATCCGTACTTTCCTCAAGGTTCATTTCAAAGACGGCCTTAAGATCTTCTATGTTAAGCTTCGAGCAAATATAGCCGCCGTTGTCTATCAATGATGAAATTCCCAGGCTGGCACTCAAGGTGATTTTTTTTCCTCTTGCGGTGATTTGTGTGCTTTCAATGGTATGCCGAAGCTTTTCAGCATATGAATGCGCCTGTTCGAGTGTGGTCTCGGGCAGTATGATCAAAAACTCCTGTGCGTTGTAGCGCCCGGCCCGGTAGTATCCCCGAAGCGAATCCTTGATTATTCTTCCTGCGTCGGCAAGAATCGCGTCACCGGAACGGTATCCGAACTCCTTGTTTAAAGCGGTAAAATCATCAAGATCAAACAGGATTACCGAAAGGTGCCGGTATACGCGCAGCATAAGCAGGTCTTCCAGTGAAACCATGATTGTGGTCCTGTTGGCAAGCCCGGTCAGGCTGTCGAGGGGTGCCTGGTTAAGCAGCTGCAGGTACTCCATATGCCTCCGCATATGGATATCGACACTTACCAGGAACTCCTTTTCGTCAATCGGTTTGGTGAGAAAGGTCAGCACGCCTTTTTCCTTTCGTTCCTGGATGATGCGTTTGTCGGTCATCACGGTCAGGAAAAGCACGGGTGTCTGTTTTAAATACGGATTTGAGGCGATTATATCTTGCATTTCATCCCCGCGCATCTTGGGCATATTATAATCCGAGATGATCAGGTCGACGCCGTATTTATACACGGCATCGATCGCGTCCCTGCCGTTGGTGGCGGTGATAAAATTCATATACCCGGCCTTTTCCAGATACTCCTTGACAATGGCCCGGATGGGCTCGTCGTCATCCACGATGAGGATTACCCCTTTTTTGGGATCATACTCGTTTTCCCTGTTTCGCTCGGGGAAAAAGGTCTGAATCTCCTCTTTTTGCAGGCTGTCCTTGATATTTGATTTGATAATTTTTTTCAATTGAGAACGCTTTGAGAGATCCGACGGTTCATTTGCGTTTTGGCTGTCAATACTCAAATCATAAAAGGCCTCCGTACCTTTTTTAAACTCCAGAATAAAACAGGCTCCCTTTCCGGGGCCCTCGGACTCGGCCCGGATTGAACCCCGTAGGTAGCGGGTAAGCTCTTTCGCGAAGGCCAGCCCGATACCCGTGCCCGCGTACCTGTTATTGTGATGTTCATCCAACTGCTCGAACCTGCCGAAGATTATTTCAAGCTTATCCCGGGGAATTCCTATGCCATTGTCGCGGACCCTGATTTCCACCGTAGTTGCTTTATTGAGTAATGAGATGGTGATTATCCCTTTGCGCGGGTCAACAAACTTCAGTGCATTGGATACCAGGTTATGCAGAATCTCTTCCAGTTTATCCACATCGGTATAAAAATCTTCTATTTCATGTTCGGGCAGGCGACTTTGAATGGTTACCCCGGACGAGGCCGTGGCCGATTTATAGAAATTGATTATATTTTCAATATAGGCCTTGAGTCCTAGCTTTTGAATCCGTAGTTTGATGCCCAGGGCGTCCATCTTTGCCAGGTCCAACAGCCTGTCTATGGTTTGTTTAAGTTTCACGGACGCTTCATAGATGATATTATACCGGTCTATGACCTCATTAAAATGCTCCTTAGTATCGGACATAAGGCCGAGCCGGGCGGAGTTGAGAATTACCGTCAGGTGGGACCGAAAATCGTGCGTAATATTGGCTATAAAATCGTTTTTTAAGCGGTCCAGGTCGGACAGCTTTTTATCTTTTTCTATAATCTCCTGCATCATCATGGAAGCCTTAAGTGAGCTTCTAATCAGCTCACTTAAGGCCAGGCTGGATATCTCCTCCAGTGGGTTAAACTCCAGGCCCACAAAACCCATCTGTTCCTGCCTGAAGATAAGGGGCTGGAAGATGATATTGTAGCGGCGCTTCAGTTTTACAACTTCTTTAGGGAGTAAATGCCTGGCCGTGTACATATACCCTGTTTTCCCCAAGGGAATCCGGCCGTTTTCATTATAGGCAAGCAATAGACAAGCTATTTTATAAATTTTTTCCGCGGCCGTATGCACCGAAAGATAACAGCTTTTTATCCCGATCCGGGGAAGCTCAACGGCAAGGTTATCCATGAGTGTGGGTACATCAAAAGACCCGATAAAGGTATCGATTACATACTGCAGGGTTTTGGTGGTGTCAGCAAGCCTCAGTCTCTTGTCGGATTCGAAGTGTTTGGCCATATCTTTGATCATAATCCTGGCCTGGTGCAGCATGTTTTCGGCTTTTATCAGTTGATCGGGGTTGGTGCGGAGATAAGGCAGCATGATTTTCCGCAGACTCGAGATAGTATTTCCCCAGACCATATCATCCATACCCGCGGGCCAGGATCTGTGCAAAGCCTTATCGAGTCTGGGCAGGAATATATTCGATTGTGTATCGATACTTAATTCAGTCTGAAAAGCGTCGATCACATCCTCAACAAACGGGGTGATGAAATTTTGGGATATGGGCCCATTATGTTCGTTCAGTTCATGCAGCAAAGAGGTTTTAATGCTGTCAAAACCGGGCTTAGAGGCGTTTTTGGGCGTGTCCTTCCCGGACGGGGCCACCCTCCCCGTTTCGTGCGAAAGGCAACCGCATGAGCGCCTGATTATTACCTTGGTCTTGAACAGTTCCAAATCAGGCACCGGCTCTCCCCTTATTTTTTGCAGCAGGATCTCGGCGGCACGTTTGGACATTTCAAAGGTCGGCTGACGCACCGTGGTGAGCGGCAGAAAAAGGTGGCGGGCGCTCCGGATATCATCAAAACCGGTAACGGCCACCTGGTCTGGAATAATGATATTACGGTCTCGTAATGCTTTCATGGCGGCTATGGCCATTCCGTCATTGGCGGAAACTACCGCTTCAAACTCCCGTTTCTTGTTTAAGGCGTCAAGCACAATCCTGTAAGCCGCATCCGTATAAAAATCGGCTTGTGTTATCAACGCGGGATCGGGCATAATATTATGTGCCTGCAGAGCGGATTCAAAAATGCGCTGTCTTTCCGCCGCGTCCTGGTTTGTTTTGGGCCCGCCGATATAAAGGAATTTGCGGTACCCGTGATCTTCAATAAGGTGGTTCATGATTGATCTGAAACCCAGTTGGTTTTCGGCCTGGACATTGGTAATGCCCTGAAGTTGAAATCCGATGCTGACCATAGGCAGGGGCTGAAATCTTTTGCAGTATTCGCTTAACCGTTCATTCCCTATAAACGTTGCCAAAACGGTGGAGGCCACGATCAGGCCGTTCAGTGAAAAAGGGGAGATGAGTTTGAATATTTCGTTATGCAGGCGCGCCGATTTATCCTCAGGCTTAAAATCACCGCTTAGAAAACAGACTACATTGACATCGGCCTCCTTGGCGGTCTGTTCCACTCCGGCCCAGATAATCCGCTGGTAGTCATCATCCACGTTATCCAAAAGCAGACCGATGGTAAGGCGTAAATCCTTTTTATCCGTGTTCTTTTTATTCGCTGTCTTCTTCCGCATTTTCATAATTTATATGTAATTTATTTTTATCCTCTTATATATATTTTAAATGGAAAACGGATGAATATCAACACAAGATACGGGAGAGTGCGGGTAAAAAAGTCTTACCGCCGTCTGAAACAATGATTTTTTTCTTGAAGAAAACCATTCTACATTATAGTGTAAGAACCAAATGGCGGAAGGCCCCGTTGGAACACATGTTATGAAAGATTCATTCTTAATGCGCTACGGGCCCTGGGCTGTGGTGGCCGGGGCTTCGGAGGGATTGGGAAGGGCCTTTGCACAGGCTTTGGCCGGTAAGGGACTGGATCTTATCCTTATGGCCAGGAGACGGTCACCGCTGCAGGCGCTTGCCGCTGAATTAAAAGCGAAATTTGCAGTCCGTGTTCGTGTTTTAATAATGGACCTGGGCCGTGTCGATCTTTCGGTGTACCTGAAGCGCGCACTACGGGGCATCGACATCGGGTTAGTGGTCTATAATGCCGCCTTTTCCAATATCGGAGGATTTCTGGAGAGGTCCCTGGAAGATCATAGAAGGCTTGTATCGGTCAACTGCCTGGGGCCGCTTATCTTCTGTCATGTAGTCGCTGGGCGGATGAGAAGCAGGGGAAGCGGCGGAATCATCCTGATGTCTTCCCTGAGCGGAATGGTGGGCAGTGCCAAGCTGGTCCATTATGCGGCCAGTAAGGCCTACCTGAGGATTTTGGCCGAGGGCCTGTGGTATGAGTTTAAGCGGTGCGGGGTGGATGTCCTGGCCTGCTGCGCAGGCGCGGTCGACACGCCCAACTATCGCCGCAGCCTGACCACTGCGCAGACCGGGGCCGGAGTTCCGGTGACGCGGGCCGAGACGGTGGTGGCAAAGACCCTTGCTGCGCTGGGCAGAAAAATAATAATTGTTCCGGGTTTTTTAAACAAACTGAATTATTTCTTGATACAGAGGATTCTTTCCAGAAAAGGCGCGGTCTCTCTGATCTGTAAGGTAACCGAGAGGTTGTATAAAGGCGACTCCCGAAAGTAAGTTTCCAGGGGAAAAAGCCGCTTAAGCGGCCGCGCGCAAGCTAATATGATATCCGTACGGCCGCGCTTACGCCTCCGTATGTAGGAAGAACGGCCAGGCTGACCTCCGCCCCGCCTTGTTTTTGACTATGGTCTGATCCCTTTTCCACGCCTTGTATGAACCGTACTCATTTTCAGCAGAGGATTTAATACTCAGCCGCAAAATACGAAGACCACAGTGTAATATACCTTGGTAGAGAAACGTATCATGCGCATAAGCTAAATTTGTGTTGCTGTCCGGTGGAACGAACAGGTAAAAAGCCAACTCGGCCAACCCGGTGGCGATCAATACTCCGCCCCCAATATACCTGTCGCTTTCCGTCTCGTGCGCCAGTTTTTCCAGGTATATTTCGCCTGTATTGATCTTTTTACGCATATTCTCCGGAGTGTCCTGGGGAAGCTCCTTAAACCGTTCCGGGAGGGTCTCAAAATCCGTCGGCAGGCATAAGACCAGCACCCCGCCGATAACGGCCGCGCCGACGCTGGCCGCAAAAATTATATCATACATCAGGCGGTCATCAGATGGTACATCAGGTATTGTCTCGGCTAATATCACCCCGCCCGCGCCGATAAGTACCCCCGAACCTATGAGGGCCCAGCCTCCTATATTTCTTCCCAGCCTGGCCACCTCCTGAATCAAGGAAAGATGAGTTTCCAGTCGATCCAACTGCCGATGCTCGTATTCCTGGCTGAAACCACTGAACCCCAGGCAGATCGTAAGAATCGTAACCATAATTATTTTCTTCATTTTTTATCCAATCCGCTTCTACATATTAAGAGCAATAAATAGCAGTGATTTTAAAAAAACAATACCTGTAGGATACATTCAAAAAATAGATTCTGGTTGTTTTTGAAATAATTCTCTATACTACGAAACATGAGTGCGCTTGAGCTTTTCCATCCCGTAATTCGGGAATGGTTTTTACGCAGGTTTGGGTCTCCTACCGAGGTGCAGGAGCGCTCCTGGCCCGAAATCAGCGCCGGCAGGCATGTGCTGGTTACGGCGCCTACGGGCAGCGGAAAGACTTTGACGGCCTTCCTCTGGGCCTTGGACCGGTTCATACGCGGAGCGCTCCCGCGGGGAGGCATGCGCGTGCTTTATATCTCGCCGCTGAAGGCCCTGAATAACGATATGAAGCAGAACCTCCTTTCGCCCCTGGAAGAATTGGAGGGTGTGTTTGCCGGAAAGGGACTGGAGTTTCCCCGACTTACGGTCGCGGTACGCAGCGGGGATACTCCACAGGCCGAGCGGCGGGCACTGCTTCACCACCAGCCCGAAATATTCATTACCACACCGGAAAGCCTGAATATTCTGCTTACCTCGATTCACGGCCGGCGGTTGTTTGCGGGCCTGACTGTGGTAATCCTCGACGAGATTCACGCATTGGTTTCTCAGAAGCGAGGTACGCACCTGATTACCGCGGTGGAAAGGCTTGTGCCGATATGCGGTGAGTTCCAGCGCATCGCGCTTTCGGCCACCGTGCGTCCGCTTGAGGTTGTGGCCGAGTTTGTGGGCGGTTACAGCATGCGTTCGGAGGACAAGACCGCCCTGTACAACAAACGCCCGGTTACTATAATAGAGGTTCCGCAGGGCAAGCGATATGAATTGGCCGTATGCCTGGCCGAAGAGGAAGGGCTGGAGGCCGTGCCGCGGATCCAAGAGCAGGGGCCGCGGGCGGGAGAGAATGGGGAGCCGGGGGATACGACGCGGGCGCCTGCGTCCACGGCGTCCCAGGTGATGGATTCCCTCGCGGGGCGGGACGCGGACATGGTATGGGACCTGCACGCCGCGGAGTTCCTGAAGCGGATTTCCGCGCACAACTCCACCCTGCTTTTTGTAAACAGCCGCAAAACAAGCGAAAGGGTCGCCCACCTCATAAACCAACAGGCCGGGGGGCTGGTTGCGTACTCACACCACGGCTCTCTTTCCCGGGAAATCCGCCTGGCGGTGGAGGAAAAGCTTAAATACGGGGAACTGAAGGCGATCGTGGCCACCAGTTCGCTTGAGTTGGGTATCGACATCGGCGAGCTGGACCAGGTGATTCTGGTCCAGACCCCGCCGTCACTCTCCTCGGCCGTGCAGCGCATCGGCAGGGCCGGTCATAAAGTAGGGGAAGTAAGCAGGGGCCTGTTTTACCCGCTGTTCGGCAGGGAGTTTGTTCTGGCCGCCGTGGCCGGCAGGTGCATCGTGAGACATGAGATCGAGGAGGTGCGCCCGGTAACAGGAGCGCTGGACATACTGGCCCAGGTTATTCTCTCCATGACCGCGGTCGAGACCTGGGACCGGGATGAGCTTTATAATTTTATACGCTGCAGTTATCCGTATCATACACTCTCGCGCAGGCAGTTTGAGCTGGTCCTGGCCATGCTGGCCGGACGTTATGCCGATACCCCGCTGCGGGAGTTAAAGCCACGTCTGTCGCTGGACAAACTGGATAATTCCCTGCGGGCCAAAAAGGGGGCGCCGCTTCTGCTTTACCTCTCCGGCGGCACCATACCAGACCGCGGTTATTATAATCTTCGCCTTGGGTCCGGCGGGGAAAAAATCGGCGAACTGGACGAGGAGTTCGTCTGGGAGCGCAACATCGGTGATACCTTTGCCTTCGGGGTTCAGGCCTGGCGCATCCAACGCATCACCCATAATGACGTGGAGGTGGCGCCCGCTGACCGGGGCAGGGGCATGATCCCCTTCTGGCGGGCCGACCCCCGGAACAGGGACTTCTATTTTTCCGAGCGGATTCTGCTATTTCTACGGAAGGCGGACGCCGAACTGGAAACGGCCGCGTTTGCGGATTATCTGCAGGATGAATGTTTTATGGAGCAGGAAGCCGCCGGCGAGCTCATCCATTATCTAACGCGACAGAAGCAGGTCCTGCAGACCGCTTTACCGCACCGGTACCATATCGTGATCGAGCATTACAACGATCCTTTTAATACCTCGGGCGGCAAACAGGTGATACTGCATACATTCTGGGGGGGCAGGATCAACAGGCCCTTTGCCCTGGCCCTGGCCCAGGCCTGGGAAGAAGAATACAAATACCCACTGGAGGTTTTTGCGGATGACGACTGCATTCTTTTAAACCTCCCCCATGATTTTCATGCCGAAGAACTGCTGCGGCTTGTACCCACCGATAAACTTGAGCTGCTGCTTAAAAAAAAGCTCCCAGGCTCGGCTTATTTCGGCGCCCTGTTCCGCGAGAACGCCGGCCGCGCGCTGCTTTTACCCCGGGCCTCCTTCGCCAGGCGCATGCCCTTGTGGCTCAACCGCCTACGCGCGCAAAAGCTGCTGAAAGCGGTATCGCGCTATGACGATTTTCCCCTGGTTGTGGAAACCTGGAGGCAGTGCCTGCAGGACGAGTTTGACCTTTCTTCACTCCAGATGCTGCTTGCGGAAATCGGCGGTGGTGAGATTACAGTCTCCGAGGCTGTCACCACCGTCCCTTCCCCCTTCGCGGGTAATATCATCTGGAGGCAGACCAATAAATACATGTACGCGGACGACACCCCGTCCGCGGACGCCGTCTCATCCCTGGCCCAGGACCTCTATAAGGAGGTGGTGTCCTCGGCGCTTCTGCGGCCGCGCATCCCCCCTGAGCTGATCGAAGAACTTGAGCGCAAGCTGCAGCGGACTGCGCCGGGGTATGTGCCCGCGGACGCCCGGGATATGCTGGACTGGGTTATTGAACGGCTGGTTATTCCGGAAAAAGAATGGCCGGCCCTGGCCGGCGCGTTCGAAAGGGATACGGGCAGGAGTTTCGGTGAGTTGCACCCGGAGCTATCTCTAAAACTGGTCCTGCTCTGTTTTCCGGGGGCGGCGGAGCGGATGGTTGCCGCGGCGGAGAACCTGCCCAGGATTACCAGGGGCTTTGGAATCCCGCCGCAGATGCTTATAGTCTCGCTCTTTTCTGCCCCCGATTCCGCGGCTGTTGGTGAAAATGCGCAAAAATTGTTCCCGGCGGCGAGTCCCCGGCCGGTGGAACTCAAGGCGGGACGGCCGGCCGCGGCGATAACCTCACCACCGGCGGAAAAATCGGCGCATGACGCACCGATTCAGGAAACGCCTGGGGCCACGGAGCTTGTGGAACAGTTTCTGGCTTATTACGGACCGCTTGACCCGCGGAGACTGAAGAGCTGGTTCGGTTTTTCAGACGGCGTACTGGCCGAGCTTATCCGCGGACTCAGGCAAAACGACGTGGTGTTGTACGAACCCCTCAGTGAAGGGGCCCGTGACCCGGAGCTGTGCCTGACCGAGAATGTAGAGCGTCTGCTGCGCATGTACCGCCGGCAGAGAAGGCCGTCATTCACCGCGCTGCCTATCCGGCACCTGGTCCTTTTTCTGGCCCGGCACCAGGGGGTGATAGGGGCGGGCGTAAAACAGGCCGATCTTGAGGGTGTCCTGGAAAAGCTCTTCGGTTATGTAACACCTGCCGCGGCCTGGGAGGAGTACATCTTCCCCGTGCGCCTTAAACCCTATTACCCGGCATGGCTGGACAGCATCATGCAGCAGAGTGATCTGATCTGGCTGGGATGCGGAAAAGAGCGGCTGACATTCTGTTTTCCCGAGGACGCTTCCCTATTCGGTCAGGCGAGGGCGGGAGCCGCCGCCCTGCTGCCCTCGCTTAAGGGCAGATACAGCCTTTCGGAGATCGCAGACCACGGCATGTTGGACAGCCTGCGGGCCACGGAGCTGGTATGGAAGCAAACCTGGCAGGGGGCATTGACCAATGATACCTTCGAGGTGGTGCGCAGGGCTGTATTAAACAGCTTTACGCCGCAGCGCCTACAGGGCCCCGGCTCAAGATCAGCGCGCCATGGATACTCCCGCTGGCGGTCCACGCGCGCCCTGCGCGGAAGCTGGTACGCGGTTGCGTATGAAGAGCAGGAGGAACCGGACCCGGTCATGGGCCTGGAGCTGCAGCGCCGGCGGGTAAGGCAGGTTCTGTCTCGCTACGGTATCGTATTCAGGGAACTTCTGCTGCGTGAGAGCAAACCGCTGAGGTGGCCGGACCTGTTCCGCACCCTGCGCCTGATGGAGCTTGCGGGTGAGGTGTACAGCGGGTATTTCTTTGAGAATATTCCGGGGTTGCAGTTCGCCTCGGCCGAGGCCCTACACATGCTGCGGCAGGAATTCCCGCTTGACGCGGTTTACTGGCTGAACGCCGCCGACCCCGCCTCCCCATGCGGTCTGGGACTTGATGCGCTGACGGGTACGCTGCCCAGGCGTGTGGCCACCACCTCCCTTGTCTACCATGGGGTGCGCCTGGTACTGATTGTATTGCGTAACGGCCGGGCGCTGGAGATCCGGGTTCCGCCGGATCATGCCCGCCTGCTTGAATATTATGGGGTTTTGAATGAGCTGGTGACCAGGGAGTTCAATCCGTTACCCGCGGTCAAGGTGGAGATCGTGAACGGAAAAGCCGCGGCGCGCAGCCCGTACAAGGAAAGCCTTTTGGAGTTCGGCCTGCGGGAGGATTACAAGGCCCTGGTCTTAAGGAAACGATACGTGTAAGCATTTTCCGTCAACTTTGCTTGTTCCGGCCTCACGATTGTTTTAAAATAAGTATAGAAAGCGGAGGCGTTCCGGCGGGTTTTTCCCACATTCGGATTTTATTGAGTTGCAAGAGAGGATCTAACAGGTGTCCAAGAAGGTAAGCTCATTCAAGGAACTGGCGGAGTTCGTGCAGTCCTTCGGCATCAGCGAGAGTGAGGCCATTCACATTGCCGAAAGCTTTATGGACAGGAATAAGATCGATTTCGACGCGGACGGGAACTTCACCCCGCTTGACGTGGATTTTTCCAAAGACAGCAATGAAATAAAAAAAGCCTGATACCATGAAGTTTTTTCGAGCCGGCCTGCTGCCGTGCATCATTATTTTTTTTACCTGCGCCCCGTCTAATCAGTCTTCCCATGTCCCGGTGTATATCCAGGACTACCACACCGGCAGTTTTTACTGGCTGGCACGGCACCTTGACTGGTACAAAGAGTACCGGCTTATCCTCTTTGACGCGCACAGCGATGCGTTTGCCGTCTACCACTCCCAGACCTTAAAACAGGATCTAAGGCACGCCGTGGAGCAGGGGCGGCTGAATGAGCTGCTGGAGGCACTGCGCAGCCATAACATCATCCAGTGCTATAACTGGCTGGAGCCCCTCCTGCCGCGGCCGATCAACAGTGTGATCTGGGTCCCGCCCACGTATGTGGACGCTGAAGCGGAAAAACGCTTTCGCGCGCAGGTGAAACGGGAACTATGCGCAAGAGATCCCTCGTGCCCGGCCGGAGCATGTCCTCTGGGGAATATATTCAGCATTATGGATTTTGAAAAGTTGCTCTCAACTAATCAGACCGATACCCCCTGCGTAGTGAGCATCGATCTTGATTATTTTGCCTGCATGACCGCGGAACGGGCGGAAAAGAAACTTGAACAGGTACTCGATTTTGTGTTTCGCCTGCCCGGGCTTACGGCTGTGACCGTAGCCGTTTCCAACATATATCTGAAGGACGCGGCCCAGGGCCACCTGCTGTTGTTTTTTCTTTTGTGCTCACTTGTGGAAAAGCGCAGCCTGACCGTATTTTTTGAACCGTTCATGGACAACGGGAAGGACCTAAGCAGGGAAGCAAGAGAGTTTCTACAAAGGGGTGAGGTTCTGCCCGCCTATGATATTGAAACGGCGCCCGATTTTTTACGGCGGTTTTTCACCAGGCATCGGGAGAGTATAATTGTAAATCATGAAAACCGGCGCTGGCGGGAGCTGCTTGACCATTAGAAAAATAATAATTGACAACTGTTCCAGGCGTTTTATAATAAATACTGTTTAAAGGAGGGCGTGAATATGAAGTATCTTCAAATAGTTTTTGCGATAGCAGTCATGGCAGTGGTTGTTCCGGCCTGCAGTCCGGAACAGGGGCAAAGTCAGGATACCGCAGCGGGAAATACGGGTTTCGAAGATGAGGAGACTAAAAAACTGGAACAGTCGTTGATCGGGGATGTAAAGGTAGATACGAAAAGCATCGATCAACTTCTTGACAATATTTCCGCAACGGACTTTAAACTGCCGGACAGAAACATAAAACAGCCTTCCTATAACATGCTGGCCTTATATCTGGATGATCAACTTGTCTTTAAAAGCCTCGATTACGGCACATGGGAGGGAAAACGCATTGCCGTAGTGGGCAAGAGTAATGTGTTTATCTATGAAGATATTATTGCCGGCGGTTCCACGGATTTTTCCGGCCTTGAGAAAAAAAAGATTATAGAAGTTCCCAAGGGCACGATTGTTCCGCTTGAGAAAAAATATACAAACAAGGAAGGCGAATACAGCGACCTTTTTACCTATAACAACTACATGAACTACTGGTTTAAGACCACCTATAAAGGGAAAAGGGGGATAATCTTCGGTGCCTACCTGGCAGGGCTCGATTACAGCGCAGAGCCCCGGGACGCGGCGGAAATCGTACGCACAAGTTATTATTATACCAAACCGGAAAAGGAAACGGTTTTTTATGACCATGTAGGAAGCCGACGCTTAAGTGATCAGATAAAAACCTGTCTGGTTGCGGATAAGCTGGCATTTGAAAAGGTAAAACAGAATGAGTATTACCTCAGTATTGATAACCCGGATGACCTGCTTGCACTTTATAAAAGGCTTTCGAATGACAAAACCTCAACTATATTCATTACCACCGATATGCTGACGCACTGCCTGCACCTGCTTTTTGACCGCATGCTGGAGTACGTGGAGCAGGAGAAATTCCTCCCCATCCTTACCTCGCTGGTGGATGATTATCTCCTTGAACTGGAGGCTTTGAAAACCGATACCGATGCTTCATCCAAGGTAATGCTTGCGTCCATAGAAACCATGAAAAATTATTTTAAGGTGGCCCAGGCCCTGTTAAAGGTTGCTTCTGCGGCAAAGCAGATCAAATCACAGAATGAGTCCCAGCCATGGGAAGATGAAAAAAAACCGGCCGTTGATATCAAGACCATCAACGCATCATATCCTGAAATTGTAAAAAGTGAGCTGTCACTTATTTATAAAGCGGAAGGATTCGCCATATCCCCTATCTTTAAATACAAGGAGGATTACACTCAGTTCAAACCGCGTGGGCATTATACCCGCAGTGTGGAGCTGGAGGCCTACTTTCGTACTATGATGTGGTTCGGACGCATACACATGTATATCGATCCTAGTAAGGCGACGGTAAAAGGAGACGGAACACGTTTTGAAAAATCAATCGAACATGTGCCCTATATTCTTATACTGACCAAGATCAGCAAAGAGAATAAAGACATCTTCAATAAATGGGTATCGTTATTCAAACCCATTAATTATGTGGTGGGTGAGCCCGATGATCTAAGCTTTTACGATATCTATACTGTCCTGGACAAGGTTGATATGGACAATCTTGGGCCCTGGCTGGAAAAAAAGCAGAACATAGAAAACTTTATCAAACAAGCAGCACCGCTGCTGCGAGGAGCGCTTATACAGGGAAACACCGATGTGGTGTCCGGTCCCGGAGACACTGGACAGGTACCACCGCCACCCACAGGTTTCCGCTTTTTCGGCCAGCGTTTTACAATTGATTCGTTTATCCACAACCAGTTGAGCGGTGCCAGGGTAGATACCCGTAACATGGTAAAGGGGCTGGATATTATGGCGGTTTTCGGCAACAGTACCGCTTTGTCCCTACTGAAGGATGATTTTGCACATGTTAAAAATTTTAAAGAACAGTTTGCGAAGATGAAAACATTGATCCGGGGCTTTGATAATACAAGCTGGCGCAAGACCTTTTATAACGGCTATCTCAAGCTGGTACAGGAGATCACCACCTTTCAGAAGGGCAGCGGGTTTTATTTTACCCAGAGTAATAAATGGGATAAGAAGGCCCTGCTTACCTCTCATGCCTCGTGGGCCGAGCTGCGCCATGATACCATTCTGTACGTAAAACAGAGTTATGCCGAGCGGGCCGGGGGAGGGGGGGATGAGCCCATGTATGATCTTGACCCTATACCGGAGCCGATAAATTATGTGGAACCCAACCTGGGATTCTTTTACTGGCTGCAGGTGCTGTTACAGGATGGTATAGATATTATGGGTAATACCGGATTTATGGATGATAATTTCAAGACCAAATTCGCTGATTTCAACGAGATTGTTGATAAGCTTACGGCGATTGTGGAGCAGGAGGTAGCGGACAAACCGATCAGTAAAATGCAGAACGAGTTTATCCGCGGAATACCGGCCAAACTGGCCCGTATCATTCTTCCCCCCAAGGCCACCTTCGGCGGAAGCGGGGATGTCGATACCTTCAGGATGGCCCTGGTGGCCGACGTGCACACAGATGCGCTTGCCGGAGAGGTATTGGAAGTAGCCACCGGGATTCCCTACAGGATATACCTGGCCTTGAACGACGGCCAGGGAGGGAAACGCATCGCCATTGGGTATTCATACAGTTACTATGAGTTCCACCAGCCTATGGACAACCGACTGAACGACGACCAGTGGAAAAAGGTGGTGTATAAACAAACTGGAACACTCGACAAATATTTGCCGCCATGGGCCGAAGATATTATCTGCCGCTGATCGCGGCGGCAGTGCTTTGCGCGTGCAGCGGCCGCGGGCATGGGGCCGATTCCGGTTACCCGTATAAGGTCCATCCCACCACCGCCATGCTGGATAAGGATGTGCTGCGGGATATTCTAGAGCGGCGGCGGATTCCGCGGCATATAACAGTTCATGCGCTTCCGGCACATATGTTCCCGGTTGCCGGTTCGGTAAGCCATCACCTGTTGGTGGCTCCGCTGATCAATTTTTGGTTTACGGAGCTGGCACGGCTGCGCCCCGTAAATACATTTATCATCATAAGCCCGCGCCACTTTGAGCAGGGCAGGGAGTATATCTCGCTTTCGTCTCTTGCCTGGGACGCAGGTATTGGCGTGGTTAAACCGGATATCGAGTGCATCGCATTTTTGAAGAACCGCCTGGGGCTGGCCGAAGACCCGGAGGCCATGCACCTGGAACATGGGGTGGGTGCCCTGCTGCCTTACATAAAGCGTTATTTCCCGGCGGCACGGATCGTCCCGATTGTTATTGATCAAAAAAACTCGAAGGCCGGCAGGATAGACCTGCTGGCCGGGGCAATATTAAATTTGATAAGCAGCAGAAAAAATATATTTTTGTTAATTTCCACGGATTTTTCTCATCATGCCGACCCTGCAACAACCGTACAGCGGGACGAAAAAACGGTGCGGTTTTTGGACCGGCCGGCACCGGCCACGCTTCCCCTGGTGTACTCGGACAACAACAGGGGCCTGCGGATACTGGCTGAGTTGTATGTGGGGTTGGATCTGAACAGCGGCGCTCTGCTTTGCCATACGGATTCCTTTGCCTATACGGGTAAGGAGTCGGACGATATTACCAGTTATTTTTTTTACATGTGGGGCCGGACCGCAGGGGAATAATGCTGAAGCACCCGCGGGCGCGGAACTAATGTAATTCCGCCCAGGGCTTACGCAGGTGTACGGACACCGCCTTGTAGAGACGGGCGTTTGGGTTAAGAAAAGCATTCCTGTCCAGTCCCGCCTTGCGGCAGAGGGCGCCTAAAAAGGCCCGCTTGTCATACCCATGCTCTCCTGCGATCTGCGGCTGCAGCATGGCTTCGTGATGATCCAGCTCTATACGCAGCATATGGATTTCCAGGTCGAAATCCATGGGATCCGTGATAGGAATCAGCCTGCCGATTACGGTTACTTCAAACTCGCATAGAGGAAGCTCCTCCTGTCGCAGCGGAGGATAACGGCCGTCGAAGAACGCGGCATCGATGACCGCGGCGCACACAGCCTGTTCCGGGGACCCGACACCTTGGTAGAACCCGATACAGCCCCGATCTTCCCCGTGATTGATAATTCGTAGGAAAACCCCCAAGTCATTTTCCGTATAGGGAATTTCTTTAAAGCCCAAAGACGCGTGTGTGTCAAACTCTTCCCGGATGGCTGTCTTGGCCAGGATCAATAGACTGCGCAGCGTACGGTTATTATATGTCCGTCTCAATGAATCAGGGGAGTCGGCGACACAGGAAACCAGAAGCAGAATAAGCAGACCGTGAAATATGAAGGTGCGTCTCACGATGAACCTTCAACCTCGGCCAAGAGGCTTTCGGCGTCCGTGTAAAACGGGTTTATTTCCAGGGCCTTGCGCAACTCGATGCGCGCTTCATCCGGCCGGTGCCGGACGAGTGCCACCCGGGCACGGTAATACCAGGCCTCCTCGGAAAAGGGGTTGCGCCTGAGGATGCGTCCGGCAATGCCCAAAATCTGATCATAATCAGCGTCCCGGAAGAATATTTCATACATCGAGGTGTCGTACCACGGCAGCCTCCAGGGCAGACCGGCCTTATATGCGTTTTTCAAGGCGGCGGCCGCCTCAGGATATCGGCCGGTGAGCAGCAGGTAGCGGGCCACGTTATACCAGGCGAATCCGGATGTGGGATGCGCGGCAAGATCACCGTATACACGCCGCTGAAGCCGGATATGGTACAGGGAATTATCCCGACAGGTATTAATGATCTCCCTGATCTTTTTTTGTTTTTGCCGTGGGGCGATCAGTACATAGGTCCACATAAAATGAGACCAAAGTGCATTCAGTTTTTCATACGAATAGAAGACCGCGGGGCCGTACAGCGCGTCCATGACGATATAACCGGCCCTTTTATCCGAATACCCGGTGATGATGATATAATGGCACATCCAATTCCCGGGCTCCGGTTCAAGTCCGATCTTGAGCATCACCGGAATGTTGTTTGTGAGCAGTTCTTTTACCATTTGGCCGCTGCCGTCAGTGTTCCGCACGGCGTACAGTCCCAGGCCGTGCGCGTAGGCCATAAGCTCGCGTATGCCGGTGTGTTTATCATCCGGATCGGGACGCACCATCTGTCTGATTTCCTCCTGTGACTTATCAATTCCATAGGCGCTCAACAGCATTGAAAGCGAGGCGGGGCCGCAGTTGTTCCAGGTCTGGTAGTAATGCTTCAGGTTTTTTATAACGTATTCGGCCGGAAGCGCGGCAGCGTGGTCGTACGCGTGACGCCCCCGGCATTCTACCTGCATATCCTTAATGCGCGACTGCGCGCTGTGGGAACTACAGGATGGTATCGCGGCAAATAGCGGGATGCAGATACAGCCGAGCAATAATATTCTGTTCACGCATAAAGCCTATCATACGGCGGTGGGCTGTGCAAGACGCCGAGGACCGCTATAACCTGCGCCTGTCAATTACGCGCCTGCTTTTACCTTCGCCCTGCTGCAGGAGGGATTTGGGCTCAGCCAGGGTTACCTTGGCCTCGAGCCCCAACTGTTCTTCCAGTTTGCCGGCGATGGTGCGGCGCAGGCTTTCCAAGGTCTTAAGCTCGTCAATGGAAGGCAATTTCTGTGAGAGCTCGACCCTGATCTCGATGGTTTCCTCACCCCCCTCTCGATCAAGGACGATCTGGTAGTGGGGGGCCGTGCCCTCGATACCATGGAGTATTTCCTCGATCTGGGAAGGGAAGATCTTCAGCTCTTTATAGAAGATACAGTCGTCGGTGCGGTCCGTGACCCGGTGCATGCGCACCAGGGTGCGGCCGCAGGAACACGGCTCCGGGATCAGCCTGCTTAGATCCCCGGTGCGGTAGCGGATAAGGGGGAACCCTTCTTTGGTAATGGTGGTAAACACAAGCTCGCCCTCCTCTGAGGGCCCAACCGGCTCTAGGGTCTTGGGATTGATGACCTCCACGATAAAATGATCCTCGTTTACATGCAGGCCGCTGCGCTGGTCGCACTCACCGGCCACGCCCGGCCCCACTATCTCCGTCAGGCCGTAATTATCGTAACACACGACATGCAGCCTTTCCTCCAGGTATGCGCGGAGTTTTTCGCTCCACGGCTCGGCGCCCAGAAGCCCGGTCTTTAAAAACAGGGATTCCGGGTGCACCCCGCCTTCCTCCAGGGCGTATGCCAACTGCAGGGCGTAGCCGGGCGAACAGACCAGCGCCGTGGTTTTAAAATCCCTCATCACGGTGATTTGCCGTTCGGGCATTTTGGCGAACGAGGCCGGGATCACGGACGCGCCGATCTGCTCCGCTCCCTGGTGAAACCCGAATCCGCCGGTAAAAAGACCGTAATTATAGGCGATCTGCACCACATCGTGCTCCGTGATGCCCGCGGCGTTCAACACACGCGCCGTGCACTCGCTCCACATTTTAAGATCGTTCCTGGTATAGCCCACGATTACGGCCTTGCCGGTGGTGCCGGAGGTGGCGTGAATCCTGATGATGTCGCGCAGAGGCACGGCGAACATATCGTAGGGATAGCTTTTGCGCAGGTCCTCCTTGGTGGTGAAGGGCAGGAAGCGCAGGTCGCCGATCGATTTTATCTTTTCGATATTTATATTTTGCCGGTTAAAAAGCTGTCTGTAAAAGGCCACATTGCGGTATACCCTGTTTAGGGTGGACTGCAGCCGTTCGATCTGGAGCTGATCCAGGTCGCGGCGTTCCATACTCTCCATGTCCTTGTTATACAACATGCTATAACCTCCCTACTCATTGATCTTTTTGTATTCCTTGCCCAAATAAGCCCGCTGTACGTCGCGGTTATCAAGCAACTCACCGGATGTGCCCTCCAGCACAACCTGGCCGGTTTCCAACACATAGCCACGATCCGCCACGGCTAGGGCCGCCCTGGCGTTTTGCTCGACCAGGAGAATTGTCACCCCCCGCTTCCGCAGGATGGTGATTGTATGAAAAATCTGCCGCACCACCAGCGGGGCTATGCCCATGGACGGCTCATCCATCATCAAAAGCCCGGGCCCGGCCATCAGCGCCCGGCCCATGGCCAGCATCTGTTGTTCACCGCCGGAGAGCGTCCCGGCCAGCTGCCGCCTGCGTTCCTGCAGCACGGGAAACATAGCGTACACCTCCTCAAGGCGCTCGGCCGTTTGGCGTGCCCGCCCCTGCCGGAGATGCCGGTACGCGCCCAGGGTAAGGTTTTCCGCTACGCTCATAGGACTGAACACCAGACGCCCCTCGGGTACCAGCGCGCACCCCAATCCGATTATCTTTTCCGGAGGTTTGTTTTCGATATGTTCATCGTGCAGCAGTATTTCACCCTGTTGTGTCTTCACTACACCGGCGATGGTGTTAAGCAGCGTGGATTTTCCCGCGCCATTGGCGCCGATGATGGTGACGATCTCACCACGGTTCACATGCAAAGAAATACCCTTCAACACACGCAGCTGCCCGTAGCCCGATTCCAGGTTCCGTACCTTAAGCATACTCCTCCCCCAAATACACGCGGATGACCTCGGGGTTCTTTTGAATTTCCCTGGGCTTGCCCTGAGTAAGGAGCCGACCCTGATCCAGGACCACGATATGATCGGAAATGTCCATAATAAGCGACATGTCGTGCTCAACCACCAGCAGCGTTATCCCCGATTTTTTTAGGCATGTAATATACGAGGAAAGCTCCGCGGTTTCATGCATATTCAGTCCCGCGGCCGGTTCGTCGAGCAGCATAAGTGCGGGCTTCGCGGCCAGGGCGCGCGCGAACTCCACCAGACGCTGCTTGCCGAAGGGTAGGCCCCCGGCGAACTCATTAGCGTAAGGCAGCAGGTCGAACCGCCGCAGGAGTTCCAGTGCCATGCGCCGGAGCTCCCGCTCATCCCTCCAGGAGCCGGGCAGGGCCATAATACAGGAGAAGAAGCCGGCGCGGGAGCGGATGTGGCACCCGGCCATGACGTTTTCAAGTACGGTCATGTTCTGAAACAACCTTGTGGTCTGAAAGGTCGAGGTGATTCCCAGGCGGGCGATCTCGTGCGGTCTTAATCCATGAATGGATTTCCCCCTGTACCATACGCCGCCGCTGTCCGCCTGCAGCCTGCCGGAGATCAGATTGAACAGCGTGCTTTTGCCCGCGCCGTTGGGGCCGATCACCGCCTGGATAACCCCGGACGGTACCGTGAAGCTGACATCATGCACGGCCTTAAGGCCGCCGAAAGAGCGGCAGAGGTTTTTTATCTCAAGCAGAATTTCTTTTGGCATATTTTCCGATCTTTTCCACGAGTTTTTCTTTCCAGCGGGCGAGCCGTACCAGGTTCAAAAGCCCGCGCGGGGCGAACAGCATGATCAAAATAAGGATGGCTCCAAAAACGATATCGTCGAACGAGCCGAATACGCCGCGTAGGGATAAAAAGTTAAGCAGGGCGCTCATCAACACGCAGCCCCAAAGGTTGGCCATGCCGCCCACGGCCACAATGGCAACGTAGCGTACGGATTTCATCACCGAGGCCTCGGACGGGCCGATCGAGCCGTTATAATGGGTCAGCAGCGCTCCGGCCACGGCCGCGAACACCGCGCTTAAAATGAAGGTATACAGCTTGTAGCGCGTGGTGTGGATGCCCAGTGAGTTGGCGGCCGTCTCATCCCCATGAACGGAGCGCAGGGCCCTACCCGCGCGCGAATGGATGAGATTGATGCAGATAAGCAGGGCGATGAAAACAACCCCCCAGGCAATATAATAGTTTGATACGCGCAGGGGCACGCCGGAACTCACCTCGGTAAGCCCGAAAAATGAGAAGGGCGGGACCCCGGTGATGGGATCGTGCGCCCCCAGAACCGGTGTTGCGTCTATAAGCGTCTTGATGATCACGCCGAAACCCAGGGTGGCCATGGCCAGGTAATGGCCGCGCAGCCTGATAACCGGAATCCCGATAATCAGCGCCACCAGGACCGCCAGGAATATGGCCAGCACAAATGCCGCCGCCGGGGCAAAGGAAAGCAGCCGCGCTCCGTACAGGTCCTGCCGCGTAACCAGCAGTCCGGCGGCACGCAGCAACCGGATAAAGGGCGACGAGGCAAAAACCGTGAGATCAAAGGTGGTAAGCACGGCGGACGTGTACCCGCCGATGGCGAAAAAGGCCGCGTGGCCCAGGGAGATCTGGCCGGCGTACCCGATGAGCATACTCAGGCCTACTACCACGACCGTGTAGTAAGCGGCCTGGGTAAACTCTTTCAGGTAAAAGGAAAGCCCGGCGGCTGAGAGGATAAGCTGGAGCACAATAATGATTCCTAAAAGTACGCCCAAGGGGAGGTAGCGCCTAAGATCCATCAAAACTCCTTAAGCGCGTTTTCCTCGGCACTGCCGAAAAGCCCGCTTGGTTTTATGGTCAGAATAAGCAAAAGAATGCCCACCGAGACCGCGTCGCGATAGGCCATGGGCAGGACACTGACGCTGAAGCTTTCGATCATGCCCAGCATGATCCCGCCGGCCACGGCCGCCATGCTGTTGCCCAGCCCCCCGATGATGGCCACGGTAAACCCTTTGATCGCAAAGCCCGAGCCCATATCGTAACTGGTTTTTGCCAGGGGTGAGATGGCGCAGCCGGCCAGGGCCCCCAGGGCCGCTGAGATCATGAAGGAAAGCGTGACCATGAGTTTGACATTGATGCCGCACAGCCCGGCCGCTGTTTTATTGGCCGCGCAGGCCCGCATGGCCTTGCCCGTAAGCGTGTACCGGAAAAACAGATACAGGGCGCCCACCAGCAGGGCGCAGATGCCGATGATCCACAGGTCCTGGGGAGAGATGTTCGCGCCCAGGATACCGAGAGAACTCCCCTCCGTGCCGCTGAAAAAGGGCAGGGCGTAGGTTTTTATACCCCAGATGTAGGACATGCCCTCGCGCATCACGATAGACAATCCGATGGTGATCACGATCAGGCGCAGCACCGCCGGATTTTGGGGCCAGCCGATAAACAAAAACTCTATGGCCGCGCCGATAGCCGTGGTGATGGCCACGGCCACCAGGATGGCCAGGACCAGGGCCAGGCCGGTGGGCAGGGCCAACGCGGTAAAAAGCGCGTGTAGGCTGACGGCAAGGAGAGCCCCCACAATGAGGAACTCTCCCTGTGCAAAGTTGATTACTCCGGTTGTGTTATAGATTATATTAAAACCGATGGCCACGATGGCGTAGATGCTGCCCACGCGCAGCCCGGCAAAAAAGTACTGGAGTATGATATCCATAACGTCCGGTTATTCCTTATATAAAACGAATTTTCCGTCCTTTACCACGTACATGACCAGCGAGTCCATGCCCAGGCCGTTGTGATCGGTGGGTGAATAATTATAAATACCGCCCGTGCCCGGGTGATTTTTAAGGTTCTCGATATACTCACGCACTTTTTCCTTGTCCGTTCCCACGGCCTTGATGGCCTCCACCAGGATCATTAATGCGTCATAAGCATGTCCGCCGAAGGTGCTGACGTCTTCCTTGTAAGTGTCTTCGTACATCTTTTTGTATGCCACCAGCAGCGCCTTCTGGGGGTTGCTGTCCGGTAGTTGTTCGGCTGCAAGCAGCCTTCCACAGGGGAAGAGGATCCCCTCGGCGGCGTCCTTGCCGATGGCCTCCACGTACTTGATGTTGCCGAAACCGTGACTGTGGAACAACGGAACGTTAAAGCCGATCTGTTTCATGTTCTGCGGGATGATGGACTGGGCCGGAAACACGGACCAGTTTACCACAGCGTCCACATTGCTGGCCTTTACCTTGTTGAGTAGGGCCGTGAAATCGCTGTCCTTTACGCTGTACTCCTCCGAGATTACGATCTCCACCCCGTACTGTGACGCGTATTTCTCGAACTGCTCCTTGCCGGATTTGCCGAACCCGGTGGCGCCCACAACCAGTCCGATACGCTTGATGCCCTTGTCCTGCATGGTTTTCAGGACCCACTGGGCCGCGTAACGGTCCTGCTGCGGGGTGGTGAACACCCATTTGGCGACCGGATTGGAAATGGACTCGGCCGCGGCGCATGACATATTGATAGTCCGGCCCTTTTCACAGATGTCCTTTATGGCCATTGAGGTGCCGCTTGAGGTGGGCCCGATAATGGCGAACACCTGGTCCTCTTCTATCAGTTGGTTGGCAAAACCGATGGCCTTTTCCGAACTGGCCTGCGAATCTTTGAGAATGAGTTCGATCTTGTGGCCGTTGACGCCTCCTTTGGCGTTGATCTCATCGACAAGCATCTGCGCGGTTTTTACCTCGGGATCCCCCAGGAAGGAGATGGGCCCGGTTTGCGCGAAGATCGCTCCGATCTTTATGCTCTCACCGCCCCCCTGGGCGCAGGCGGATAAAAAATACGCGAGACTTAGGGCAATAGTGAGAAGCATGGAAAGTCTGAACCAAAGCCGAAATTTTTTCATACCGTGATACCTCCTTTTTTTGCACGTATGATAATACTTTTTATCTGATCTTCCAATTATAAATCTTTGAGTCCTGCGTCAGTGACTACCGAGATATTATTGTCCCGCAGCACTTTAATGGCCGCGGAGGCGTCCTCGATCCTGAATACCAGGATGGCATTGTCCACCCGTTTTTCCACGAACGCGTACATGTACTCGATGTTGATGTTGTTTTTCAGGAATATCTCCAGGATGCGGTGCAGGCCTCCGGGCCGGTCCTCAACCTCGACCGCGATCACGTCCGTCTCCTGGGCCACGAAATGATGCTCCTTTAACACCTTCAGGCACGCGGCAGGATCGTCCACTATCAGGCGCAGAACTCCGAACTCCGCGGTCTCGGCCAGGGCCAGAGTGCGGATGTTTATCCCGGCGTCCGCCAATAGCCCGGTCACCTCGGCCAGCCTGCCGATCTTGTTCTCCAGAAAAATTGATATCTGTTTTATCTTCATGTTTGACTCCTTTTATAACTGACGTTTGTCTATGACCCGCTTGGCCTTGCCTTCGCTGCGCGGGATTGTGCCGGGCTCCACCAGTTTGACCCTGGCGTGAACGTTCAGCGCGGAATAAAGCTCCTCCTCCATGCGTTTCTCGTTGGCATTGAGGTTCTTGATTTCGTCCGAAAAAAGATTTTCGGTCATCTCCACCTGGACCTCGATGCTGTCGAGCTGTTCCTTGCGGTCCACCAGAATCTGGTAGTGGGGTTCCACCCCCTCCACGCGCAGGAGTACCTCCTCCACCTGGGAGGGAAACACGTTCACCCCGCGCACGATGAGCATGTCGTCCGTACGCCCCAGCAGGCGGTGCATGCGCACCAGGCTGCGGCCGCAGGCGCATGTTTCGCGCGTAAGAAAGGTGATGTCGCGGGTGCGGTAACGCAGCACGGGCGTGCCCTCCTTGGTCAGGGTGGTAAACACCAGTTCCCCCCTTTGCCCTTCCGGTAGCGTCTCGCCCGTGGCCGGGTCTATGATCTCGGCGTAGAAATGGTCTTCGAAGATGTGCAGGCCGTCCTGCTCGAGACACTCGGCCGATACCCCCGGCCCGATAATCTCGGTCAGCCCGTAAATATCCAGGGCCTTTAAAAAAAGTTTGGCCTCGATCTCCCTGCGCATGCCGTCACTCCAGGGCTCGGCGCCGAACAGCCCCACCCGCAGCGGCAGATCGTTGAAGTCCACTCCTTCGCTTTTGCCGATCTCGGCCAGCAGCAGCGAGTAGGAGGGGGTGCAGGTAAGTACGGTGGACCCGAAGTCACGCATGATCTGGAGCTGGCGCTTGGTGTTGCCGCCCGAGATGGGAATCACATTGGCGCCCAGTTTGCGCGCTCCGTAATGAACGCCCAGGCCCCCGGTAAACAGCCCGTATCCGTACGCATTCTGCACGGTGTCATCCGCCGTCGTGTCGCCCATGGCCAGGGTGCGGGCCATGACCTCGGACCAGATTTCAATATCGCCCCTTGTATAGGCATCCACAACGGGCTTGCCGGTGGTGCCGGAAGAGGTGTGTATTTCTACTATATCGCGCTTGTCCGCGGCCAAAAGGCCCAGGGGATATACATCGCGCATATCGTCCTTGGTGGTAAAGGGCAGCTTGACGATATCCGAAATATCCTTGATATCGGACGGTTTCACGCGCAGTGCGTCCATCTTTTCCCTATAGAAGGGCACGCGTTTGTACAGCCGGGCCGTAAGCTCGCACAGGCGCCTGCTTTGCAGCTTCCGCAGCCCGGCCGGTTCCATGGCCTCGTATTCCCGGTTCCAGATCATGTGGTTACCTCCTTCGTGAATGTCTTATAATAATCGCCGCCCTCTGCAAAGGCGGCCAGGTTTTGTTCCAGGAAGCGCCACGGCACCACTCCGGCGACGGCCTGTTCCCAGGCCGTGTTCGGGATTTCCAAGAGCGGGGCTATAAATCCCAGCAGGGCCGTGTTAAAGAACCTTTTGTCCGCGATACGCCCGGACAGGCGTTCCGGATCAATCAGGAGGAGTTCGGGGCAGGCTTTCTGCAGCTCATCCTCTATCTGCGCCGGGTACTCTTTCGCGGCCGCGGGTCTGATCCTGAAGCGGCAGACGGCGACCACGGTTTTCCTGTTGGCGTACGCCAGCCAGCGCAGGGTCTCCATCTCCTCCAGGGAGAGCAGAATGTCGGCCTCTCCCCGTGAGATTACCGGAGAATACACACTGGGGCCGAAGCGAACGTGGCTCGACACCGAACCGCCCCGCTGGCTCATGCCGTGAATTTCGCTTTTTTTGACATCCAACCCGTGGATCATGGCGGCCGTGCTCAGGATGTTGCTTGCCGTAATGATACCCTGCCCGCCCACGCCCACCATCAGGATGTTGAAGTTTTTCCGCCGCATGCGCCTACTCTTTCTTTGCCTTTTTTTTCAGAATTACGCACTGCCCCTGCGCCACCACCAGGGAAAGCTCGCGTTTTTCCAGGGCCGCGCTAATGGTCTGTTCCAGTTCCCGGCGCGCGTAGGCGTCAACCAGGTGAATGTTTTGTTCAGGTATGCCCACGGCCTGGGCAAGTTTCACATAATTGAGCCTTACGGTCTGTTCCCTGTTGATCCGCTCTCCGGACAGTGGATTGGGCTGCATGCCGGTCATGGCGGTTGTGCCGTTGTCCAGCACGATGATCACCGAATGCCGCTTGTTGTAGGCCGCGTTGATCAGGCCCGTGACCCCGGAATGGGCGAAGGTAGAGTCCCCGATCACGGCCACGGCGCCCCCCGCGTATTCCCGTCCCATGGCCGCCTCCATGCCTTGGACCATGCCGATGCTGCCGCCCATCTCCACGCAGGTGTCCATGGCGCTGAAGGGGGGCAGGACCCCCAGGGTATAACAGCCGATATCGCCGGATACAATGACGTTCAGTTTGTTCAGGATGGTAAACACGGCGCGGTGGGGGCAGCCCGGGCAGAGCGTGGGTGGTCGCGGGGGCAGCGCGAACCCCGCAGCGGGCAGGACCTGTCCGGCGGAAGGGTCGGGAGCCGTAAGCTCCGGCGGAATAATATCCTTAAACGCCCCGCGGATAATATCCGGGGAAAGCTCCCCTACGGTGGGCAGGTATTGCTTGCCGCGTACCTCCAGGCCCATGGCCCGGATGCGCATCTCGAAGAAGGGGTCCAACTCTTCCACAACCAGAAGCGTGTCCACGCCTCCGGCAAAACCGCGGATCAGGTCCTCGGGCAGGGGGTGGGACATGCCCAGTTTTAAGACCGAGACCCCCGGGTAAAGTTCTTTCACGTAGGTATAGGCTACTCCGGCGGTGATGATTCCCACGCGCGGATCGCCCTTTTCGACGCGGTTTATCTCCAGCGTGCCGCAGTCATGGCGGAGCCGCTGCATGCGCTCCTCCACCACGCCGTGGCGCACGCGGGCGTGCGCCGGGATCATCACGTATTTCGGCCTGTCGCGGTAAAAGCCCGCCGGCTTCGGCGGCCGTGCCGTGGTCTCCTCCTTTTGCACCACGGACAGCGAATGGGAGACGCGGGTGGTGGTGCGCAGCAGCACCGGCGTATCGTAACGCTCACTTATGGAATAGGCCAGGGCGGTGAAATCCCGGGCCTCCTGGGAATCCGCCGGCTCCAGCATGGGCAGTTTGGCCGCTTCCGCGTAATGGCGGTTGTCCTGCTCGTTCTGCGACGAGTGGATCCCGGGATCGTCCGCGGTTACGATAACAAGCCCCGCGGCAACGCCGGTGTACGCGGCGATAAAAAGGGGGTCCGCGGCCACGTTAAGTCCCACGTGCTTCATTGTCACCAGGGTGCGCGCGCCGCTTAAAGACGCGCCCAGCCCCACCTCCAGCGCCACCTTTTCGTTCACCGACCATTCGGTGTACACATCGGGATATTCGGTCAGCGCTTCCAGTATCTCCGAGGAGGGGGTGCCGGGATATCCCGTTCCCACCGTAACCCCGGCCTGGAAGGCCCCTAAAGCGATGGCCTGGTTTCCGGAGAGCAGCGCTTTTTTCATCCTGTTGTTTCACTCCCCATCTTACTCCCCACCTCGCTCCCGTCGTTCCTGTGATCGAACACCCTGACCGCCTTTCCCTCGTGCGCCCGCAGGCTGCGGGCCTCCACCAGGTTTACCACCGGGTTCACGGTGATCTCGGCGGCCAGTTCCTCCTCAAGCCGTTTCTGCAGGTGCTCAATGCCGGACAGGGAATCCGTAAACCCCGCCTCGTCCAGCTCCACTTTGATATGCAGTTTGTCCATGAAATTTTCTTTGTAGATATGGATCTCGTAATTGGTTCCTACCTGGGGCACGCGCATCAGCACCTGCTCCACCTGGATGGGAAACAGGTTGACGCCGTTGATGATCAGCATGTCATCGGTCCTGCCGCGGATGCGCTCAATGCGCCGGTGCGTCCGCCCGCAGGAGCAGGTCCCGGGCAGGATGCGCGTCAGGTCTCCGGTGCGATAGCGCAAGAGGGGCATGGCCTCCCTGTTCAGGCTGGTGAGCACCAGCTCGCCCTGTTCGCCGTCCGGCAGGGTTTCCCCTGTGCCCGGATCGATAATTTCGGCCAGGACCTGGTCCTCCCAGATGTGGAGCCCGTTTTGCGCTTCGCACTCGAAGGCCACGCCCGGCCCGCAGATTTCGGACAGGCCGTATGAATTATAGGCCTTGAGGCCCAAAAGATCCTGGATTTTAACGCGGACCTCCTGGCTGTGGGGCTCGGCGCCGATAAACGCCAGGCGCAGGGCCAGGTCCTCCCGCGGGTTAACGCCCGTTTCGGCCAGAAGCCCCGCCAGGCGCAGGGCGTAGCTGGGCAGGATGTGCAGGGCCGTTGTCCTGAACTGATTCATAAACCAAAGCTGGCGTTTGCTGTTGCCCGGACCGATGGGGATGGTGAGCATGCCCAGTTTTTCCGCGCCGTAATGCAGGCCCAGGCCGCCGGTGAACAGGCCGTACCCCATCATGTTCTGGAACACGTCACGCGGCCGCGCGCCTGCCGCAAAAAGGCAGCGGGCCATGACATTGCTCCACTCCTCTATATCACGGCGCGTATGGTAGACCACGGTGGGGTTCCCCGTTGTTCCGGAGGAAGAGTGCAGGCGCACCACCTGTTCCAGGGGCACGGCCAAAAAGCCGTAGGGGAAGTTGTCGCGCAGGTCCTGTTTGCCGGTCAATGGCAGGTCCCGTATCCCGTCCATGCCGCGGACACCCGGTTTTTGTTTTTCCAGGAGGTTTTTGTAAAATGGCGCCTTGGCGGCCCGCTCAAGCACGGCCGCAAAACGTGAAGACTGAAGCTTGGAAAGCTCCGGGCGGGTGAGACATTCAAGGTGTTCTTCCCAGTAAGGGCCGCCGGCCATTATCATGATCTTATTCGAAACAGTACGACATGTAAAGGCCGTTGCCAGAATAATAATTACCTGATACCCTGCGTACGAAAGGGGTGTTGCCATGGCTGTTGCAGTGAAAATAAAGAGAATGATGGAAGAATCCTCTTGGATACGCAGAATGTTTGAGGCCGGCGCCCAGCTTAAGGAGCGGCATGGGGAGGATAAGGTGTGTGATTTCAGCCTGGGAAATCCCATCCTCGAGCCGCCGCAGGCTTTCCGGGAGACCCTGCGCGGGCTGGCCGCCGAGGATATGCCTCTGAAGCACGCCTACATGCCCAACGCCGGCTATCGCTTTGCGCGGGAGGCCGTCTCCGGGTACGTAGGCAGGGAGTACGGCGTGGAGCCCGGCTGGACCAATGTAATCATGACCTGCGGGGCCGGGGGCGCCCTGAACGTGATCCTCAAGACCATCCTTAATCCCGGGGACAAGATCCTGGTCCCAACCCCGTGTTTTGTGGAGTACAGGTTCTATGTGGAGAACCACGGCGGTGTGCCGGAGTTCGTGCCGGGCACGGAGGATTTTAATATTGATGTCGGGGCCCTGGAACGCAGCATCGACGCGCATACCGCCGGCATCATCATCAACTCACCCAACAATCCTTCGGGCAGGGTGTATGACGGAGACACGCTCGAAAGACTCTGCCGTATGCTTGAACAAAAAAGCCGCGACACGGGACGGTCCCTTTACCTGGTAAGCGATGAGCCCTACCGCCGGGTGACGTATGACGGGGTCCGCGTGCCGTCGCTGCCCAAGCTTTACCGCAATACCGTTATCGCCACCTCGTTCTCCAAGGACCTGTCCATTCCCGGAGAAAGGATCGGCTGGCTGGCCGTGCACCCGGAGGCTGATGACGCCGCCGCCTTGGTAAACGGATGCATTCTCTGCAACCGCATCCTGGGATATGTAAACGCCCCGGCCCTGATGCAGCGGGCCGTATCAGGGCTGTTGGACGTCACCATAGACGCCGGTATATATCGTAAAAAAAGGGATCTGCTGTATGACAACCTGACGCGTTTGGGTTACAGCGCGCGCCGGCCCGAGGGGGCGTTTTATCTCTTCCCGCGCGCGCCCGGCGGGGACGATCTGAAATTCACGGCCCTGCTGCAGGACCAACTGATTCTGGCCGTACCGGGCACGGGCTTTGCTTTTCCGGGATATTTCCGCCTGGCCTACTGCGTGGAGGATGAGGTGATCGAAAGGTCGCTGGAAGGTTTCGCGCGGGCCCTGGCCGCGGCCGGCTAAAACGGCGCAAAGACGGCGCAAACCGCGGCTGTTACGCGAGGCGCACGGCGGGGAACGGCGCGTGCGGACGTCGACCGCCTTACAGATCCGTGCTTCCCGGAGGGAAAAACACAAAGGTCAGCGCGATGTACAGGGCGTAAAGCGCCAGCAGCACGACAGCCTTCCATTTTGTCAGCCTGTATCCCATTCTGGCGAATAACAACAGGACCAGGTTTATCAGGATCATGAAGGGAAACATGAATATGATCTCCCTGTGATCGATGGCCAGGGGTTTGGCCAGGGCGGCGGTGCCGATAATCCAGAGGAGGTTCAAGATATTCGCCCCGATAATGTCCCCGACCGCGATGTCGCCGTGACCCTTTCTGCAGGCCACGATACAGGTGGCTATCTCGGGCAGGGAGGTGCCCACGGCGATGATCGTAAGTCCGATAAATATCTCCGGTATCTTGATTACGTGGGCGATGTTCACCGCGCCCTCGATCAGGATCTTGCTGGAGATGACCACCCCCGCCACCCCAAGCAGGAACAGGAAAAGCTGCCTGGGAAGCGAACCGGGCCGCTCATGTTCCTGTATCTCCTCCGTCATCTCGCCCATGATGCTCTGCCTGTGTTTTTTTTGATACCGGATAAGCACGATAAAGTAAACAATCAGCACGGCGATCAGGATCAGGCCTTCCAGCCGCGTGATGTCGCTGCCCAGGATGCTCAGGCCGAAGGTCAGAAAGGAAACCGCGATCAGAAACAGGCCGATGCCCTTCAAGAGTTTGGAGGGAACCTTGACCGCGGCAGGCGCCATGAGCACACCCAGGGCCAGGGCCAGCGCATTGTCCGCGATCACCGAGCCCACCGCGTTGCCCAAAGCGATCTTGTTGCGTCCCATGAGTGAGGAGAGCAGCGAGACGGTGAACTCGGGCATGGTGGTGGCAAAGCTTACCAGCACAATACCGATGATGATCTTGGGGATGTTTAAAAAACGGGCCACTCCCACGGCTCCGTCCACCAGCCAGTCAGCTGTTTTGGCGATAACGATGAAACACAGCACCAGCACGGCCGCGTTTAAGGGGATGCTGTCGGGGAAGGGGATTATCTGTAACATGTTATGGCTCTTTTCATATCCTTCTTTCAGGAGTAGCCGCAGTGCATGTGCTCATTTATAGTATATTTTTTTTTCTATGGCAATCGCCGGTATTTAAATATGTATTGAAATATACACAAAAAGATGGTATGCATAGAGAAGTCGTATCTAAAAAAAAGGAGGAAGGCATGAAGGGCAATGATAAATTACTCGAAAAATTAAACGATCTGCTCGCGGACGAACTGACCGCGATCAACCAGTACATTGTGCACGCGGAGATGTGCGATGATTGGGGTTACGAAGAGCTGCACAAGGCAATCGAAAAAAGAGCCATAACCGAGATGAAGCACGCGGAAAAACTTATCGGCAGAATTCTTTTTCTGGAAGGAAAGCCCATAGTGAGCAAGTTGAATCCCATCCACATCGGCGAAGATGTTGAAAAGCAGTTTGCCAATGACTGGGCCGCGGAAGAAGGAGCCATAAAATCATACAACCACGGGATCAAGCTGGCCGCCGAGGTGGGGGACAACGGAACCCGAGATATGCTGGTGGACATCCTCAAGGACGAGGAAGACCATATCGACGAGATTGAAAAACATCAAGGCCAGATTGAAAGAATAGGACTCAAGAGCTACCTGATGGAGCTGATGGAATAGCCCTGACAGCCGGGTCCGGGTGTCAGGCCCGGACCGGCCGGGTTTTTCCTTTGGCATTGCTTTCTGTCCGAACGGGCTGTTTCTCCGGCATTGCTTCCGGCCCGGACGGGCTTTCCGTTTTCCCTGTTCGCGTCATTCGTCCTGTCAGGCCAGGTTTTTCAGGTAACGCCTGAAGAGCAAGACCAAAGGCAGTGCGTGGAGCGCAACCGCAGCTCCTGCCGCCAGGGCAAGATACCAGCCGGGCCCGCGGTTCATGGAAGCGAACAAAAACTCCGCGCTCCAGAACGGGGGGAATATGGCCCCCAGGTATTTGAGCGGGGAAGGCAGGATTCCGGAAGCCACCGGTCCCAAAAGAATTACTCCCAATGCCTTGCCCAGGGCCAGGCCCTCCACCTTGTTATGGGCCAACGCGGCCAGGGCAAAGAAGAATATCAGGCTTAAGACCGAGCTAAAAACAGCAAATACCATTATCTGCCACAAGGTGAAGACCACCAGGCCGTTTGTTGCGGCAAGCAGCACCGTAAAGGCGAAGGAAAATACAAGCGGAAAACTCAGGCGATAGGCCAGGTAACCGCTTTTACGAAGGGGCGTGATAAAAAAATAGGCGGTAAGGCCGTTGTCCTTTTCATCCAGGTACAAAAAGGCGGTTGTCAGCCCCCACAGCATGGCGGGAAGCAGGGAGAAAAAAACCGCGATCAACGGGTAAAACTGCGCAAGATCAAACGGTAAATAAGCGGCAAGGAGGTCGCGCGCCGCGGGAACACCCAGCCGCATCAGCGCCAGCAGCAGCAGCGGGGCGCCGGACGCGAACAACAGCATGGGATCACGTCCCATGTTCTTAATATCCGCCCCCAGAAGCATCAGGTATTTTTTCATGAGGGCCTCCCCATCCGCCGGCGTCCCAAAATACGGCGCAGGCTCCCGTATATATATCGATACAGTACAAGATAACATACACCAAAGAATATAATGTTCCACAACAAAAGCCCGGCCATGCTCCACAGCGAAAGAGGGGCGGGGGTCAGGGCGGATTGAAACAGGAGATACGCGGCTGTAAGCGGAAAGGCAGTGAATATGGTCTGGGGTGTGAGCTGCAGGATGTAGGTTGCGCTGGGAATGAAGAAAACCAGAAACCCCATGCTCAGGGCAAAGTACTGGTTCAGGCTCTTGGCCAGGGTTCCGAGCATCAGGCCGAACAGGGTGTAGAGTGTGCCGGAGAGCACCACGGCATACACAAACAGGGCCGGATTCTCCGGAATCAAACCCGTGCAGGCCTGGACAGCCAGGCTTGAGCCCGTGATCAGGATAAGAAACGACAGGCATTTGGACGCAATGTACTCACTGATGGAGAGCGGGGTAACCGCCACATTGGTAAGCAGCGATTGTCTTTTCTCCAGCAACACCACCCCGCCGATAAAGAAGAACCCCAGCACCGAGGTGTCGGAGAGAATCAGGAACAGGGCCGTAACCTGTCTGTACGCGGTTGGTAAAAACATGATGATGACGCCGTAGAACACGGTGATGAAAATATAGGCATAGTAGAAGCCTTGTCGGAATTGGAACAATATATCCATTTTGATCTGCCGCGCCAGTCTCATACCAGCCTCCGTCCGGTTACCTGGATAAACACATCGTCCAGCCGCGCCTCCTGGGTATGCATGGTTTCGATGGTGCGGGCGGCCAGGATGTCCAGATAGGCTTTGTTTTCGGCCAGTCCGTCCAGCTCAAACGATTCACGCTCCGGAGCGCCGTTTTTATTAAACTCAACAATCAGGATTTTTTTCCCGTAGCGCAACTTCAGGTTGCGGGGCGAATCGATGAGGTTGATCCTGCCGTCCACCAGAAAGGCAAGCTTGTCGCACAGGGTTTCGGCCACGTTCATGTTATGGGTGGAGAGAAAGATTGTCTTTCCCTGCCTTTTCAGGTCAAGGATAATTTCGATAATGGTTTTGGTATTGGCCGGGTCCAGTCCGCTGGTGGGTTCGTCCAGAAAGATCAGATCCGGGTTATTGATCAGGGCGCGGATAAAGTTGAGGCGGACCTTCATACCCTTGGAATACTTTTCCACGCGCACGTCGGCGTGCTGCCGCAGCCCGACCATGGAAAGCAGCGTAAGCGGCTCCATGCCCGTGCGCTTGTAAAGACCCCTGAAAAAAACCAGGTTTTCCATGGCCGTAAATTTTTCAAATAGGTTGGGCACTTCAAAGGCCGCGCCCAGGTGTTCGTAGAACTCCTTGCCCGCGGCCCCGGCCGGTTGCCTGAGGACTGTGACCTCACCCTTGTAATCCTTTAACAGGCCGATGAGCACCTTTACGGTAGTACTCTTGCCCGCACCGCTCGGTCCGATAAACCCGAAGATCTCCCCCCTGCCCACACCGAAGGTAATGTCATGCAGGGTATCTTCATGGTTTTTGGGATAGCGGAAACATAATCCTGAAACCTTAATCATGCGCGGCCTCCTTGGCGTTTTTTCTCCCTGCCGTATCCGTCGGCCGATCCTTGATCAGCCCTTCGGCCAGAAGCTCTATCAACAGCTCCATCTGCTTATAGAAGTCCGGGCCGATCTCTTTTTTATGGATGGCCAGAAAAAAGATGGTCTGCAGCAGGGCGCCCGCGGTATTAATATCCTCGGTCCAAAGCTTGCCCCGGCGCGCAAGCCCCTCAAGAAAGGCCAGGAAAAAACGGTTGTGTTCGCGTATGTGCCCGGACAGGGCGTCCGGCGGCAGATTCCTTGTCAGATAGGCGATCTCCTCAGGATTGAAAAGGGTCTCCACAATAGGATTCTCCCTTACCGATTCCAACTGCATCCGCAGCACCTGCTTCAGCCGCTGCTTGGGGTTTTTATCCTCATCCTCAAGAATTTTCTTGAACAGTGGTTGGGCTTCCGCCTCCAACTCGTCCATGGCCGCCAGAAGCAGGGCTTCCTTGGAAGGAAAAAACGAATAAAAGGTCCCCTTGGCAATCCCCACGCGGCGCGTAATGTCCTCAATCCTTGTTTTTTTCAGGCCGAACTCGGAAAATACCTTGCGCCCTTCTTCCATCAATTTTTTTTGCAACAGCTCGCGCTGCTCCTGGGTAAAAATCCTGGGCATATCCTGTTCCTTAAAAAACTAAATGACCAAATAAATAATTTAGTCATTTAGATTATAATAATATATTATCATGCTGTCAAGTTAAAAGACGGATTCCACAAATTATTAGAAAAACATAAAACCGCAGATTACGCTGATTATAAAGGATTATACAGATTAAACTAGAAAAAGCAAAATCTGTGAAATCTTATAAAATCTACGTAATCCTTGTTCCCGTGTTACTACGTGCGCATCCGTGAGCCATACATTGTTCATAACACTTCTTTACAGGATGTGCGGTTTCGGCCTATGATACGGACAGGGTGGAAAAGCTGACGGCCAAAAACAGTTCATATACCCCGGCACAGACGTT
>CAZWYY010000014.1:0-35941 GCA_964638895.1 uncultured Spirochaetaceae bacterium
CACCCCCTTGAAAAACAGCTCATAATGATGATAGATTTGGAAACCATGGAAAATATGAAACGAACCGTTACCTGCGGTGAAGCGGGACAAAATCATCTGGGCAAAGAGGTGATTCTCAACGGATGGGTGCACCGCCGGCGCGATCACGGGGGCATTACCTTTATAGACCTGCGTGACCGCTACGGCATCACCCAGGTGGTGGTGGAGCCCGACTCCCCGCGGCAGCTTTTGGACCTGGCCGCGGAGCTGCATTTCGAATACTGCATTGCGGTCAGGGGCACGGTGCGCCCCCGGCCCGCTGATATGATCAATCCCACCATGGCCACGGGTTCGGTGGAGGTAAAGGCCCTTGAGCTGCGGATACTCAGCCGCTCGGAGGTACTGCCCTTTGCCATAGAAGAGAAGACCCAGGCCAAGGAAGACCTGCGCCTCACCTACCGTTACCTGGACCTGCGTTCCTTTTCCATGCAGCGTAAACTAACGCTGCGCCACCAGGTGGCCTTCGCGGCGCGTGAATACCTGGTGGGGCGGGGATTTTTGGAGATAGAGACACCGTCGTTTATTAAATCAACACCGGAAGGGGCCAGGGATTTTTTAGTGCCCTGCCGTGTGCTGCCGAGTAAATTCTACGCCCTGCCCCAGTCCCCCCAGCTGTACAAGCAGATACTGATGGTCTCAGGCTTTGACAAGTATTTTCAGCTTGCCCATTGTTTCCGCGATGAGGACGCCAGGGGAGACAGGCAGCCGGAGCATACCCAGATCGATATGGAGATGAGTTTTGTCTCCCGCGATGATATTTTTGCCGTGGTGGAAGGATTAATGGGCCATATTTTCACATCCGCCCTGCAAAAAGAGCCGGCCGTGCCCTTTCAGCGCCTGAGTTACGACGACGCCATAAACCTTTACGGAACGGACAAACCGGACCTGCGCTTTGAGCTGCGGCTGCAGGATTTCAACACGTTTGCCGAACAGAGTGATTTCAAGGTGTTCAAGGACGTAATCGCCGGCGGCGGTGCGGTCAAGGCCCTGGTGGCGCCGGGATGCGCCGGTTATTCGCGCAAACAGGTGGAGGACCTGGAGGAGACGGCCAAAACCTACGGGGCCAAGGGCCTGGCCTGGATGAAGCTCACCGCCCAGGGACTTGAGGGCGGGGTCTCCAAGTTTTTCGGGAACCAGCTTGAGGCCGTTACCGAGGAGCTGGGCGCAAAAACAGGCGACCTGATAGTAATGGTGGCGGACAAGCACAAGACCGCCTGCACGGCCCTGGGCGCGGTGCGCACCCGGTTGGGCGCGGAGCTTAACCTCATTACCAAGGCAGGGTTCAAATTCGCCTGGATCGTTGATTTTCCCCTCTTCGAATGGAACGAGGAGGAAAACAAATGGGACCCGGCCCACCACATGTTCACCATGCCCCAGGCCGCGTACCTGGAAACCCTGGAGAAGGACCCCGGCGCGGTCAAGGGCGATCTGTATGACCTTGTGTGCAACGGGGTGGAGCTGGCCTCCGGTTCCATCAGGATACATGACCCGGAACTGCAGAAACGCATTTTCTCCATTGTGGGATTTTCCATGGAAGAGGCCGAAAAACGCTTCGGGTTCCTGCTTAAAGCCTTCAAATACGGGGCCCCGCCCCACGGCGGCATCGCCCCGGGCCTGGACCGGCTGGTCATGCTGCTGTCCGGCGAGAGCACGATCAGGGAGGTGATGGCCTTTCCCAAGAACACGGCCGGCGCCTCGCCCATGGACGGCTGCCCGTCGGAGGTAGACGAGTCCCAGCTGACCGAGCTGCACCTGAAATTGATTCCCCCGAACAGCGGGGAATAGTCCGGCTTCTTCCATATGGCGCATCTTGAGTAACGGCCGGCGCGGTATTTTTCCCAAATTCCTTTGACCATAACCGCGTTTTCGCATATTCTTTACAAACAAATGGATGTAAAAGAATACACGCCATGGTTCGAGAAAAAACTTCTCACGCGTTTTACCCGTTATGTTAAGATAGAGACGACTTCAAGCAAGCACGGCGGCGCGGTTCCTTCCAGCAAAGGACAACTGCGTTTTGCGTCTCTACTGGCAAGCGAGCTGACCAAAATAGGCCTTTCGCGGGCGGCAGTCGATGAAAACGGTTTTGTGTATGCCAGGCTGCCCGCCGCGGGCCCCAGGAGGGAAAAGCACACCATCGGTTTTATGGCGCACATGGATACCTCCCCCGACGTGACCGCGAAAAACGTAACCCCGCTGGTGCATGAACGGTATGACGGCAAACCGATCAAGCTCAAAGACGGCGCGGCGCTCGATCCGCGGCGGTCCCCGGCCCTGAAAGACTATAAAAACCAAACCATCATCACCTCCGACGGCGGCACGCTCCTGGGCGCGGATGACAAGGCGGGAGTGGCCGAGATCATGACCGCGCTTGAGTTTCTGGCCGCGCACCCCAATATCCCCCGTCCGGCAATCGAGGTCATCTTCACCCCGGACGAGGAAACGGGCCGGGGTATGTCGCGGTTTCCCCTGAAAACCGTTTCATCAAGCGTATGCTTCACCCTTGACGGTGATGAAGAGGGCGCGGTTGAGATTGAATGCTTTGAGGCCTACAGCCTGAGGGTGGTCATCACCGGGCAGAGCATTCATCTGGGCGAAGCCAGGGGAAAGCTTGTGAATGCCGTGGAGCTTGCCGCGCTTTTTGTCACCATGATTCCCAAAAACGAGAGCCCTCAGGCTACGGACGGACGCCTTGGCTACTACTGCTGCGTTGAGTCGCGTGCCACGCTTGAGTGCGCCGAGCTTGAGATTCTTATCCGGGATTTTAATCCCGCCGAATGCAAACGCAGGATCGGCGTGGTAAGATCAATTGCGGCCGCCGTCAGGCGTTTGTACCCCGGCGCGCGTATCGCGGTTGAGGTTAAAAAACAGTATGCCAACATGCGGTCGTCCCTGAAAAAATACCCCGGCCTGATTTCCTTTTTAAAGGAAGCGGTTCGCCGCAGCGGCGTCCCGCCCCGACTCAAGTATATCAGGGGCGGTACGGACGGTGCCCGGCTTAGCCAAATGGGCATCCCTACACCCAATATCTTCACGGGCGGGCATGATTTCCACAGCCGCAGGGAATGGGCCGCCCTGCCCGCCATGGTAAAGGCGGTCATGACCATCATCAATATCGCCGCCATGTGGCCGCCGTAGAGTCATGGGTCGGCCCCGACAATATTTTTTTGTAGAGTCATGGATCGGCCCCGACAATATTAATTGTACAGCGCGTTGATTACGAAGTATGTTAATTGTATGAAAAGATTATTCTGCCTGGTTTTCAGTATCGGTTTTCTCATGCTCTTAAGCGGCTGTTATTACCTGACCGAAGGCTGCAACCTGATCAACCTGTATTCAAGCGCCAAGGATATCGATACCCTGCTCCAAAAACCCGATCTGCCCAAAGACGAGCGCGATCTGCTGCTTCTGGTGAAGGACATCAAGGCGTTCGCCGTGCGCGAACTGGGTTTGAAGGACAATAAAAACTATACTACCTATGTACAAATCAACCGCGACTACCTTGTTGACGTGGTTTCGGCCTGCGCCGCTGACTCGTTTACCCAGTACACCTGGAACTACCTGCTCGTGGGCAACCTGCCCTACCGCGGGTATTTCAATCCGGCGGACGCACAGAATGAGGCCAAAAGACTCAAGGAGCAGGGGTATGACGTGTATGTAAGGCAGGTGGACGCGTTCAGCACCTTGGGTTTTTTTAAAGACCCAGTGTTTTCGTTTATGAAGGACTACCCGCTGTATTACCTGGCGAATATCATTATCCACGAACAAACCCATGCCACCTTCTTCCTGAACTCCAATGTTGAGTTCAGCGAGAACCTGGCCAATTTTTTCGGGAACCAGGGCGCGAAACAGTATCTCAGGGAGAAGTACGGGGAACAGAGCGAACAGTATACCAAAACCGCGCGTTTCCAGGAGGATCTTACATCCTACCAGTTACTGCTTAAAAAACTTCGTAATGAACTGCAGGCTGTTTACGATAAAAATGAACAAAGGGACTTGAAACTGGCCCAAAAGGCCGAGACCATCCTGCGCTGGAAGGAGGATGTCAAGGCCAACTATGACAAATATTTCAAGACCCCGGGCTTTAAACATATCACGGAAATAGACATCAACAATGCCTTCCTGGCCACGAACATGAACTATTCCGCCCGGCTTGATCTTTTTGATGAGCTTTATAGGGTATGCGGCAACAACCTCAAGAAGGTAATGCAGGTGGTAAAAGACAGTAAGGGCTATAAAGGAGATATATACGCCTACCTGGAATCATATATACAAAATGCGCGGAACCGGGCTCATGATGATCAATAATGCGTTTTGTATTCGGCGACCGGCATAATCTCGGCAAGCAGGGTGTAGAATCCCAGGCGGGTTTCCAGCCTGGTTTTAATTTTATCCGTCAGGGCAACGGCCCCAATGAACTTTGTCTTGGTGTGGAGGGGACAGATCAGGATGTAAAGCTTTTTCTCCTTAATAATCTCGGGTACGGTTATCTTCTCCGCCGTTTCCAGTATCTTTTGATCGACCCCGTTCTCAAGCCGGCAGCCCGCGCCTTTTAATTCTCTTTCGGCCTGTTGTTTGATCTTTTTTTCTTTTTTGGACAAAAGCACATAATTTTTTTCAGCCTCGGTCAGCGGGATTATCTGTTTAAGATATGCCATAACGTCGTATTTACCGGCCGCGGAAAGCAGCCTCTTGGTAAGCCCGTGGATAAGAAACAATTCCTGCCGCTCCTTTTCCAGGGTCTGAAACATGGTAACAAGCTTGTTTTTTTCAAGGGGAAAATTGGTTTCGACCCCATCCGCAGGCCTGTCGGCAATTAATTGATGGGGATCCACAAGCCTGTATTTTATATAATCGTTTTCCATATCCTGAATGGTAAGAAAATCATAATAAAGCATCTCGTTCTTTGTTACCAGTTTATCCGTCTGTTCCTGTTTCTCAACAAACCTCTTTTGCACCCACAACATGAACTCATCCCTTGAAAGTACGTCAAGCTGATATTTTTTCGAGTTCTCGGACGGCTCCCGTTCTTCCGCCCATAGTTTTAAAAGCCCGCGGATATTATGCAGGGCCTGCAGGCGTTTCTCCGGTTTGGGTTCGAGTGTTCTGTCCACCAGCTGCACAAGTTCGGGAGGAAGTTTTGAGTCTTTTTCGTTTAAAGATTTATACTCTCCCCTCAGTTTATGCGCGCTTAAGTGCTCGGCGCTGGCGCCGGTAAACGGATACCTGCCGGCCAACAGCCTGTAGCAGATGATCCCGAAGGAATAAATATCGGTAAGGGTTTCCATATTTATTTTTTTTATCTGCTCAGGGGACATAAAAAGAGGATTGTAGAAATCCGGATGGGTTATGCCGAAATCACAGATCATTACCGTACCTTTATCACTGATGAATATATTTTCAGGCCGAAGGTCGCGGTGCATAATGTTTTGCTTGTGCGCAAACGCCAGCCCGTCGGCAAGCTGTAAAATAATTTCAAGCGCAATGCGGAAGGGCACGGTGCGCTGGTTTTCAAGAATGGAAGCCAAACTTATGCCATTGGTGACGTTTCTGACAATAAAATACGTACCGTAGGCTTTAATTATGTCAATGGGAGTAATAATATGCTTATGATGCAGGTGCGCGTTGGCCTTCACAATACCGGCCAGGCGTTTTTCGTAGCGGTTGTCCATGGTAAACTGGTAGGGCAGCATTCTGATATGCACGGGGGTCTTTAATACACTGTGTTCCCCCAGAAACATCACACCGTTGTCGCTTCTCTCTATCTCATGCAAAATCGTATAGCTGCCCACGGTTTTCTCTTTTCCGGCAAGCCCAAAGCCGCCCAGCCTGCGGGTGGCTATCCCGGTAAGGGCAATGCGCAGCAATGATTGCGCCTCAATGCACTTATGGAAATCCTGTTTCCTGAAAAAAACAACCTCCGCGGCATCGGAAACCGGAACCGCATTAATAACCTGGGATGCCCCGTTGATGATCGACATTTCACCAAAAAAGTCACCCTGTTCCAGCACATGTTCGGTTTTGGAGGCGTACATCACCTTGACCTTACCTGATGTGATAAAATATATGTTCGAGTCGGGTTCCCCGTTTTGAATGATAAAATCCGTTTTATTTATGCGTTTCTCATTTACGTATTGAAGCAGGGTTTGCAGCACCTTCTTGGGCAGGTACTCAAAAACAGGAAATGCTTTTAGTGTTTTCTCTTTAATCATATGCGCTTTCCGTCTCTAATAAGATAATTGCCGGCTTTCAATCCCCGAACAATTTTTACCTTCTGCGATATCGGGGGGTTTTTAAATAAAACATATACAAGATTTTTAATAAGATATGCGGCGATTGTCAATGCCGCGATCAGGGTTATCAGGCATGAAAAAGAAAATCCGTAAGTGGCGTATTTATGCTCAAGGTGAATAACAAGAAACGAGGTACCGACATTGGCGACTAAAAACAGAACGCATAAAAACAGGGCCTGTTTCTTGAAATCCCAGTAAAGCAGAAAGGTAACAATGAAAGAAATGAGTACAAAACAGGCCACACCCCAAAGCGCGGTCCTGAACAGAATGACGTTTTCCAGCGGAAGCTTGAAAATGGCGAATATCTGGGTGGCTAGGTAATTTATACTGAAAACCGTAGTCAGTTGAATTTTCAGAATATTAAAAAAGACCTTCAGCAGGTGTTCAACAAGGTCCTTCTTTGCGGTTTCCACCATAGTATGTTCGGCCCCCAGACTGATTGCCTCATACAAATGTTTGCTTTTTCCAAAGATTTTCTGCTCACCGCCTATAACAAAATAGATAACCGGGGGTATGGCGGTGAGAAACGCCATGGCAATAGATGTTTCATAGGGCGCAAAGCTTGCAAAGACATTGCTGTAAAGCTTACTGTAGGCAAAACTCCAGAACACAACCTTGTCCATAAGCAGGCTCATCACAATCACCAGGCCTAAAATCACATAATACGGCCTTCTTACGATATAGGAAAAAATATCGGGGTTAAACGTATAGGTCAGTTTGAGGTTTTCCGCTACCAGGTACCACAACGTAAAGAAAAGCGCGGCGAATCCAAGGCAGGTGAAATTGATTAAACCGAGAGGGCCGGCAAGCGCATTACCCGCCAATCCCAAAAGCAGGGCGCATGAACCGCCAAGGAAATACCCGCCCGTGATTATTAAAAAACGCGGCGATGAATTTAAAAACAAGAGCAGCAGCCAATTGCCGGACACCAGTATGAAGAGGATAATTACCGAGATGCTGAATACCAGGAGGCCTTTGGAGAAAAAAAGCAACAATCCCCCGCACACGATGGCGAGCGCGCACACCACAACCACCAGAGAAACGAGTATGCCGTGCAGCCTGTTTTGAGACAGAGTGTTGTTTTTTTCAGCCAGAAACCTTACAAATACAAAATAAAAGGGTGCGGTTATTAAAAAAGAGCCCAGGAAAATATAAATCATGGTGATGCGTGACAGCCCGTATTCAATTTCATCCGGCAACAGAAACGAAATGATCCCCAGAAATGAAAAACAGGTAAAAATCAAAAGCCATGGGCTGTAAAAACGCACCGGTGAGTACAGGTGTTCCTTGTGCAGTCCCTCATCGACAATTTTGAATTTATCTTCTTCCATATGCATTCTTCACCTTATATAAAATCTTCATACAGTTTCGCATATTTCTTTATATTGTCCTCTTTAAGATAATAGTTTTCGATCCTCCTCCTGCCCGCTCTGCCCATGGCCTTTCTAAGGCCTTTATCCTTAAGAATTTCCATTACCGCCGAGGCAATCTGATCGGGATTTCCTATTTCAGTTAAAAAGCCGCACTCTCCCAATGCGCTGTCCTCCTTGCCGTCCCCATGAACAAGCTCTGCTGTATTGCCCCGGTTCGTGCACACCAGGGGTATACCCAGGTTCATGGCCTTCATCAACACGGGCGCATATCCGTTATCCAGACTTGTGCATACAAGTACATCCAGGTCGGTGGGCGGGGCCTGGGCCGTGTGCCCGTCTATTATCTCCATTTTAAATGCCATGTTCAGGTTATTTGTCAAACTCCTGCATTCCAGAAAGTACTCCTCATCAGTCCGATCCACGGCGTAGATGGTAAAAAAAACATTTTCCATCTCCGATGCAATTATACTGCAGGCCCTGATATAGGTTTTAATATCATCCCTGACCATGAACCGCGCCACCATGCCCACAAGGAAGCGCTTGGATTTTTGTATGAACGCCTTTCCGTCGGATTCCCCCACGGACGGCTCAATTCCTTCCTGGATCTGTACAATTTTGGGGATGTGTTTCGCGTTATTTATCGCCGCCTCTTTCTGTGGCTCTGCGTGCTTTGTTACCAGTACGTCCGCGTAACCGTGACTTAAGTTTGTTACCAACTCCAATGTTGAAGAATGCAGCTCTTGCAGGACCTGCAAAGATCGCGGTTCAAGGCAGAGATGAAGAACGCTGCCATGAGAAAGATATGTACAGGCACAGCCGGTATCCCGCTCATCGATGATAAGCGATATCCCGAACTTCTGTTTGGCCAACACACCTACCCAGTTGGCGTAAAGTCCCGAAAACACGTGGTACAATTTGGCGGGGGGAATAGCGGCATTCAGCATTTTAAAAAGCGGCAGCTGCGTAACCTGAAATATTTTATAATAATTGAGAAACGGAATTTGCAGACCCTTCCTTTTGTAATCCTCAATAATAAGGTTCCATAATTCTTTTGAATTGCGGATATCCTTCATGTTTAACACGCGTTTTTCATCGACGGCCAGGCCTTCAATTATTTTTTCCATATAACGACGTTTTTCTTCAAGCGGGACCCGGTAAAATTGATATATATTGTGCCACATCTCGCCTTTATTTTTTTTCATGGGTGTGGGAGCCGTGTATACCACGGAATTATCCGTACAGATATTCAGCATGGTATTCAAATTCGGGGGATAGGCCGCGGTCAGGGTATCGGGGGATACCGGTTTCTGTGTTATACAGACAACCGCGAATTTTAATTCACCCAGGGTAGTGATGATCTCGGTCACATAGTCGGGGAGGCCCAAATGTCTCCGGGTTTGAATACCTTCAACAATAATACATACATCATCCATCGGAAGCCCATATTTCCGTAAAATATTTTAGATCCTCGGGTTTCTTTACCAGAGCTTTAATTGTACCCGCAAGTTCGGTTATTTTTTTATATTCGCGCTTTTTATAATAGCATTCGGCCAAACGCACAACCGCTTGTTCATGAACACGATCACGGGCCAGAATCTTTTTGCACAGACCCTCACACTCTTTGTAGCCACCCAGTAAAAATTGTATTTCCATAAGCTGCGCCAGCAGTTTTTGGTCCTCATCATTATGTTGCAAAAGCTCTTCATAAAACATTTTTGCTTCCAGGAGGTATTTTTGTTTTACCGCCGCCTCAGTTTCAAGCGAGGAGGCGTAATCCAGGTACAGCGCGGCAAGTTCCCTCCGAGTGTCGTGATTGTCCGGGTCTTTTTTTATTTCTTTTTTCAGGTCTTCCATGCGTGCAAGGTATTCCCGTACAAGCTGCTTGTAACGGGCGCTGTTGAAATAATTACAGGCTAGAACCCGGCCATTGCCGGGGATGGAATCACAACGGACTTTTTTAAGATTGAAATTACCAAGTCCCGGAACGGGTTCGCTCTCAAATAAAAACGCGGTCCCCGGTTGTGGCTGCACCGGGTTCGAAAGGGCTTGCTTTTCTTTTAAGGTATATGTAAGGATTTTTGTTTTCTTCAATACAAAAATTTGAAACAAGATACCGAGCATTCCGTAAATGGAAAGAACCAGGCATAATAAAAAGCATACCTCCCTGACCAGCCGTATTTTATACAGCCACGGCTCAATACCACGGGTATATAAATATACCGCCCCTATATGCAGGAGTATGCCGAAAATCACCGGGATCTGAAACAAATCATGGAGAACAACGGCGGCCAAACCCACAAGTTCAAGTCCGATGCCCGTATATAACAGCTGCATAGGTTATTTTACCTGCTCAAGCTTGGATTCAATGGTACGCAACAACTCCGCCGATACCATGCCGAAGCGGAAGGGTCCTTTATATCTGCCGCTTAAGGCCTCCATCATTCTAAAGAGCTGCTCGTTGATCTGTTTTTGTTCCGAAGAATCCTTTACCGATTTTAAATGATATGCGTTTCCAATACATATGGAAGCCCAGTCACAGATTATTGAAAAGACCCGCAGGGTAAGCGGGGTATATCTTATGAACGCGAGTTCCTGGACGATCACAAGGCCAATGACCTCCCCCCCGCCGCCCAGACAAAGCGGCCCGCAAAGAAAAATATCTTCTTTTCCCTTCTGCTGCGAAGAAGAAAAATCTCTTAAGGAAAGCGTGGATTTCTTCTCAACGATATTTTTCAGGATTTCTTGTTTTACAACCGGTTCTTCATACGATTTATACCCCACGGAGGAACATAACAGCAGATTGTCTCCCTGGATCACAAACACGGCGGCTTTTTCCGCGTCTATCATTTCCTGCAGCACCTCCAGAATACCTTTGTACAGGCGGTCCAGATCCAGGGTATGGAGTTTTTTGGCCACCGTATACAGGGCCGTAATGAGTTCCTTTTCATCCATAATTTTGGCTTTTAAATTGCCGTTCTGTGTTTGCAGGATTTTAATCTCGTCATACAACTCTTCCAAACGTTCCGAATTTTTAGAGAGGGCCCGGCGGGCATCCTGCAGATATTTGCGGTAACGGTCGGTAATCATGCCGATCAAGGTACCGAATACCAGGAACACGATAAACGGAATAAAATACGAATATTGGAAAAGCCTTGAATAGGATTCATTCAAGGTAAACATATGAACCGCCAGGCATATAAAATAGGTTCCGGAAACAATACCCACACTGACCATGGCCTTGGCATATCCGTACAGGGCCGCAATAAAAATTACAATAACAAGGTAGGGATGGGGCGCGATGGTAATAAAACCGATATTGTCCATAAAAAGGGTAAGGTTGATTATCCATAACAGGATAAGGCCGCCGCCCGTAAAAACGAGATACAGGTATTTATAGATACCGGTTTGATCTGTAATAATGTTTTTCATAGGTATCAGTCCGTGCATTATACTGTGATATTCCGAATAATGTCAATTAATCGGAACCATGAATTCGATCTTAGTTTCAAAGTTCAGGATAAGAACATCCGTCTTGCATGAAAACTACTTTGAAAAACACTCAAAAAGTAGTAGACTACGCGGGGGTGAGTATGAGTCAGGATAACGAAAACACACGAACGGAAACGGACAGTTTGGGAAGTCTCGAGATCCCCGGCTGGGCCTACTGGGGCGCACAAACGGAACGCGCGCGTAGGAACTTTACCGTATCCGCGCTGCGTATCCCACCGCCCATGCTTAACGCCATTGTACTCATCAAACGCGCCGCCGCGGCGGCCAATCAAAAACTCGGTTTGCTTGAAGCAAGGCTCGCGGATGCCATTCAAAAAGCGGGCGCTGAAATCACGGGGGGCTCCCTACGGGATCATTTTCCCCTTGACGTGTTCCAGACCGGTTCGGGAACCTCATGGAACATGAATGTGAATGAGGTGATCGCCAACCGCGCCAATGAGTTGCTGGGCGGCACACGCGGCCAAAAACAACCGGTTCATCCGAATGATCATGTGAACAAGGGGCAGTCATCCAACGATGTGATTCCCTCAGCCATTAATATCAGCAACCGCCTGGAGTTGGATACGCTTCTGCAGGCCCTCGATATTCTGGAGGCTGAGCTTGAGAAAAAGACCAAACGGTTCGGCGGCATCATCAAACTCGGCAGGACGCATTTGCAGGACGCCGTACCCCTTACCCTGGGCCAGGAGTTTTCCGCGTACCTGTACCAGGTAAAAAAGAATAAAGAGCGGCTGCAGGGCCTTCTTCCCCATCTGGAGGAGCTGCCCCTCGGCGGTACTGCCGTGGGCACGGGCCTTAACACGCATCCCAAGTTTGCCGCTTTCGCAATTGCGGAAATAGCCTCACACACTAAGGTCCGTTTCCGCGAAGCCCCTAATAAATTCGAGGCGATCGCGGCGCGGGACGTGCAGATTGAGCTTATGGGCATGCTTAACACCCTGGCCTGCGGACTGATGAAGATTGCAGGTGACCTGCGAATACTATCCAGCGGTCCCCGGGCCGGTCTGGCCGAAATAACCCTTCCGGCCCTGCAGCCCGGAAGTTCGATTATGCCCGGCAAAATAAATCCCGTAATTCCTGAAATGGTCATTCAGGCCTGCGCGCATATCATGGGCAAAACCGTGAGTGTGAGTATAGCCGGGCAGACCGGTCCCCTGGATCTGCAGATAATGCAGCCGCTGATAGCCTATGAAACGCTTCAAAGCATAACTATTTTGACCAACACGGTGCGATCCCTGGCCGAGCGCTGTATCAGCGGCATCGAGGCGAATGAAGAGACGTGCAGAGCGTGGATTGAAAAGAGCCTGGCCTTGGTGACACCCCTGGCTTTAAAAATCGGGTACGACAAGGCGGCCAAGATAGCCCAACAGGCCTTCAGGGAGAATAAAACGGTGAAACAGGTGGCCCTGGAACAGGGGGTGATTGAAGCGCGTGAGGCGGAAGAGCTATTCAATCCGGAAAATATGCTGCGCCCAGGATGATCCAGCCTGATTACAATAACTGACGCAGCTCCCCGGCAAGTATGACGATATGACTCTTTTCTTCTTCTATTATGGCATCAACTACCTGTTTGTCCTTGTCCGTAGGTACCAGGTCTCTCAGTCCCAGGTAAAAAAGAATGGTTTCCTTTTCCAGGTCCATGGCGATCATCAGGATCTCCTCCAGACTTTCATCACCACGCAACAGGACCCCGGCAAATTGCGAACCCTCAAGGCTTTGGCTGTCGAATACGGCCTTCAGGTAGAGTTCCATGTTATTTAAAAAATTTTCGTCACTTTGCTGCTCATGAGAATCCTCAAGCGACGCCTGCATTGCCGCGTATTTCCTTTTATGCTCTTTCTCCATATCCGCAAGTTTTACAAACAAAGATCCGGTTTTCCCCGAATTGTACAACCCAGCGGTCTTTTCATAAAACCCCACCGCGTTTTCTTCAATTGACTGAGCCAGGTTCAGCACCCGGTAGGCATTCAGGTTCTGTTCCATGTAATGTTCCTCTTTTTATCAGTATCCCGCAGTTCCTCCGGAGATCAGAGGATACTCTGTTCTATGGTAAGCCGTAACTCTTCATCCGCGAATAACGACGAAATTATATCTTTAATAAACGGATCTATGATTGAATAGAACCGCATGTTTTTTTCGATTCTGGATTTCACGATACCCAGTTCTTTCATTACCGCCAAATGCTGCGAGATGACGGGCTGGGATTTTTTCAGGCATTTCCACAATTCCTTGACGCAGGTCTTGTTTCCCTTCTCTATGGCGATAAGAATTTTCAGGCGCAATGGATGCCCGCATACCTTCAATTTATAGGCGAATACGCTGAGTTTATCCTTATCCGCTTTCTCTTTTTTCATATATACTGAAATAAAGCATATAACCAATTATAAGAATTTTCAAGTAAATTAAAAAAAACTGCCGGAACACAGCAACAAATAAATGTCTTAAAAAAGCTTGATGCGCAAAAACCTTTTTTTATATTATAGAATGGATGCGTAACGTATATCTTGACTGGGCGGCCACCGGCCCGATTGACCTTTCCGGCCTGCGGGTGCTGCACGATACGGCCGTGGAGAACTACGGGAATCCTTCTTCGCTGCACAACCCGGGTAACCGTGCCTTTACCGAGCTTGAGAAGGCACGCGCGTTGCTGGCCAGGTGTTTCGACTGCCGGCCCCACGAGCTTTTTTTTACCTCCGGCGCCACGGAGGCCAATAATATCCTGGTGTTTTCCCTTTTAAAACGGGCGCTTGTGCTTAAAAAGGATTTCTCCGCCTATAACGTTATTGTCAGCGCGATCGAACACGCCTCGGTCTGGGAGCCCGTGCATACCCTGAAGAAATTCGGGTTCAAGGTAAAGGTCGTACAGCCGGATGAGGAGGGGGTGATTCGGCCGCAGGCGCTGGGCAAGCTTTTAGATAAACAGACGGCCTTGGTGCTGGTTATGCTCGTAAACAATGAAACCGGGGTCATCCAACCGGTTGAAGACCTTGTGCGCTGTGTGCGGAATTTTTCAGCACGCACGGGAAAAAATATTCTGTTTCACTGCGACATCGTACAGGCCGCCTGTAAAATCCCGTTTTCCCTGCAAGGAGTGGGTGTTGACGCGGCCAGCATCAGCGCCCATAAACTCGGCGGTTTAAAGGGCATAGGCGCGTTGTACCTCAGGAGAAGCCGGGATATGGATGTATTATATACTGGAGGCGGCCAGGAGAAGGGTATAAGGCCCGGTACTGAAAATGTGGCCGGTATCGCGGGTTTTGCGGCGCTGGCAGACCGGAGGCAAAACGAGCTGCAGAAAAATCTGAAACAGGCTGAGGCGATAATGAATTTTTTAATAAGTGAACTGAAAAGTATACCCCATGCACGCATCTTCCCGTCCGGGCGTAGCGTAGCCTGGGGCGGACGGTACTCCCCCTTTATTATAAACATTGCTTTTCCGCCCCTGCCCGGAGAGGTGGCCGTCAGGATGTTGAACGAGCACAATATTTACGTGTCAACCGGTTCGGCCTGTCATTCACGTAAGAAAGACCGTACGCGCGTGCTCGAAAGCATGGGGATTCCCCGGCCGCTGGCCGAATGCGCCATCCGTATCTCCCTGGGCCCGGACACGGATTTCGAGGATATATCCTATTTTATAGCCGTTGCGGCACGGGAATTCAAAACACTATGAGAGGATAAACCGTCAATCGTGCGCACACTCTTTCTGATCAAATACGGTGAAATTTCATTAAAGGGCCAAAACCGGCAGCGATTCGAGCAGAGGCTTGTACGGAATATCAAATCTCAGCTGTACGGTATTCCAAATGCGGTCAGCCGCCGGGCGGGAAGGCTGTACCTGGAAACCGAATCCGGCTATGAAGAACAGGCCATAGCGCTTTTAAAAAAGGCATGCGGGGTCGTCGGTTTCTGCAAGGCGCTGGAGACCGAAAAAGATATTACGGCGATTGGAGAGGCCGCCCTGGCGCTGGCGGGCGAGCTGCTAAAGGAAAAATCCGCGGCCGGGTTCAAGATCGAGGCCAGGAGAACCGATAAAAGTTTTCCCTATACGTCATACCAGATAGCATGTGAAATCGGGGACCTCCTGCGCCGGCGGTATAACGGGCTCAGTGTAAACGTTTCCAAGCCCGATTGGGTAATCAACATAGAGATTCGTGAAAAAGCCTTTGTGTGCGGCCCCACTATAGAAGGCATAAGGGGTTTACCGGTAGGAAGTAACGGTAAGGGGCTGCTGTTGCTATCGGGCGGGATCGATTCGCCCGTGGCCGGGTTTCTGATGGCAAAAAGGGGACTCAGCCTTGACGCCCTTTATTTCCATGCACCCCCCTATACCTCGGAAAAGGTGCTGGAAAAGGTCGGTCGGATTTGCCGTGTTGTAAGCGGATACATACCGGGCCTCAGGTTGCTTGTGGCCGATTTTACGGAGGCACAGCTTGCCATAAAGGAACGGGGGGCCGCCAACGCCGTGACTCTGTTTTCCAGGGCGGCCATGATGCATATCGCCGCGAAGACCGCGCCGTCCCGCAACGCCCTCTGCCTGGTTACCGGCGAAAGCCTGGGGCAGGTGGCCAGCCAGACGCCGGAAAGCCTGCATTTCAGCGGCAGCTTCTCCGCGCTCCCGGTTTTCAGGCCCCTAATCGGCATGGATAAGGAGGATACCATCAGGCTGGCTAAGGTCATAGGCAGCTATGAACTCTCTATTCAACCCCTCCCCGACTGCTGTACGCTCTTCGCCCCCGAACATCCCCTGATTCGTCCGGACTATCAGAGGGTAAAGGAGGAGTTTTCCTGCTTGCAATTGGATGATATTATGGACAGGACCGTGCAAACAATCCGAACCGTCCCCTTCTAACCCGTGGGCGTAGAGGCGCCTTTCAGGCACTATTTTTTACTTTGGATACGGATGACTTCTCCGATTTTTTTTCGGCCGCCGTTTCGCCCTTGGTCTTTTCCGTCTTGGCCGTTTCTTTTTTGGGCGGGGCCGTGGAGTTTACCGCGGAGGATTTTTTATAATCGGTAGTATAGAATCCGCTCCCCTTGAAAATAATGCCCAGACCGGCACTGATGAGGCGTTTTACCTTTTTCCCGCAACGCGGACACTTAGAAAGGGGCGCGTCGGATATTTTTTGAAATGCTTCAAAATGATGTCCGCATGACGTACATTCATACTCATATGTAGGCATATCCATACTCCTTGAATTTCTGTGTTAATATAGCGAAAAATCGACAAAACGGCAAGAGTTCTACGGACAATACGATTATGGTCCCTTAGGTCTCGTCAACATCTGCAAAATCATGAAACAGATATTCAATACGTCCGTTTGGGGTGACATGCATCTCTACAAATCCCTTCTTGGCCATATCGGAAAGGGTTTTTTCAACCTTCTCCAGCGGTGCGTCGACGTGCAGCGCCACCAACGCCGGGGTCACCCTGCCCTTGTTTTGCTTGGCCACCAGCAGGATCTGCTTCTCCACGGACCGTCTGGCCGGTTTATAATCCAGCTCCCTACTCCTGCGCCGTCTGCCCAGCCTCCTGATCCCGTCAAGCATGGGTAGAATGCCCGCGAACACGAGCGGAAACAGAAAAAACCAGCCGTGGGTAAAAAACCAGGCCGCTCCGAAGGCACAGGCCAATACAAGACCCGTGGATATACTCATAAAGGGTGATTTGGAATGCTCCTCATGTTTCCAGTGATGATTCATCATGCCGTAAACAACAATTGCGGTAATCCGCAATGAATGATAGTATATAATTAAAGCAGAGAATATATATTAGTCAAGTAATTTTTTAAAGATTGCTTTAATTTAAATAACCACAGGCGATATGCCATATCATATTACCACGATAAATAATAATTATAGGTTGTGAACAACACTGCGATTATTATATAATTAAGGGGTAACTCCATGCGGCATAAAGAGAAAAACAACGTGCAAGACCGAAACCTCCTGAAAAAAGTCGCGGATCTTACCGCATTGCTTGACGTAACCCGCCTGCTTTCCTCGGACATGTCGCTCCCGAACATCCTGCAAACCATGTTTCAAACAACTACCAATATTATGAACTGTGACCGCTACAGTCTTTTTATCCACGATGAAAAGAAGGACGAACTGTATTCCAGAATCGCTCTCGGATCGGAAAATGAGGAAATCCGTTTCCCCGCGGACAAGGGGATTGCCGGCAATGTGTTTAAAACAGGTGAAGCGGTAAATATAAAGGACTGTTACGCGGATAAGCGTTTTAATCCGGAAATCGATATAAAAACGGGTTACAAAACGCATACCCTGCTCTGTGTTCCGGTTACCTCGTTTAACGGAAATAGAATCGGCGTGATCCAGGTGCTCAACAAGCGCACCGGCGTGTTTACGCCTTATGATGAGTACCTGTTGAACCTGCTCGCCTCTCACCTGGGTGTGGCCATCCAGCGCGCCGTTCTCATGCAAAACTATCTGGAGAAGCAGAAACTGGAAAGTGAGATGAACATCGCGCAAAAAATCCAGGCATCGCTTACTCCGGATCGCGCGCCCGCTTTTAAAGGTTTTGACATCTCCTGTTTCAGCAGGCAGTGCGAAAGCACGGGCGGCGATTATCTCGACTTTGTGGTTTTAGGCGAAAACAGGCTGGGCCTGGTGATCGGGGACGTCACGGGCCACGGACTGGGCGCTTCGTTGTTGATGCTGGTGGCCAGAAGCACTTTCAGGGTGCTTGCCCGGGACACGCACGCCATGGCGGAGCTTACCGAGCGCATGAACAACAGGATCATGCAGGATTTCAGCCAGGGAAGGAGCATAACCCTGTTTTACGGCGTGCTTGACAATGAAAACAATACATTTAATTTTATCAACTGCGGACACGACGAACCGTTCTGGTATCACGCCCACGACCAAGCGGTCGGCTGCCTGAAGCAGGGCGGCCTGCCCCTGGGAATGCTTGCGGATACGTCATACGCGCAGGCGGACCCGTGTGTTCTCAGGAAAAATGATATTCTTGTACTGTACACGGACGGCATCACCGAAGCCATGAATCATAAAAAAGAACTGTTTGGAACGGCCCGACTGGAGGCGGTAATCAAAAAAAACGCGGCCAAAACCGCCGCGGCCGTTCAAAACGCGGTACGCGGGGAGATCACGAAATTTTTACACGACGGAAATCCGCAGGATGATATGAGTATGATAGTTATAAAGGTACAATGACACTTTGTTTTAAAGCGCCCGCTTTATTCTCTCAAAAATCTCTTCGATGCCGCCCATGCCGTCGATGTCCTTTACCAGGCCCCGCGGCCTGTAGTACGCCAGGCAGGGCTCGCTCTGCTTTTTATAGGTGTTTATCCTGTTTTTTATAACTGCGGGATCGGCGTCGTCGCTGCGGCCTTCGATTTCGGCGCGTCCCTTCAGACGCTTCAAAATCTCCTCATCCGAAACCGCGATATTAATGACGTAATCCAGGGTGATACCGTGCTCCTTCAAGATTGTATCCAGGGCCTGCGCCTGCGGCGTGCTTCTGGGAAAACCGTCCAGCAAGAACCCCTGTTTTACGTCCCCGCGGCCGAGCCGTTCCCGGACCATGGCGATGGTGATCTCGTCCGGCACCAGCGTGCCCTTATCCATATACTCCTGGGCCTTTTTGCCCAGTTCCGTATTGTTCTTTTTATGATAGCGGAACATATCCCCTGTCGAGATATGCGGTACCTGCAAGAGTTCCACCAGTTTGACGGCCTGCGTGCCTTTGCCCGCGCCCGGCGGGCCGAACAGGATGATGTTTTTTCCGGACATAACGTATTTCCTCTTTCTTTTTATTTCATTTTATATCAGGCGACACCATAAAGCATAACGGTGACCACGTCAAGGGGCGGAATATATTGTGATATCCCATATTCCATAAAAGAAATGTTATCTTTTTTTATATTATTATGCAATTATTATTTTTACATCTACAATAAATTATAAAAGTCCGTCCGTTTCCGCCGCCATGATAAAATCATTCTCATGCAGGCCGTGAATTTTGTGCGTCCACCAGGTGACGGTCACCCTGCCCCATTCGGTCAGAAGCGCAGGGTGATGGTCCGCAGCCTCCGCCAACTCCCCCACCCTGTTTGTGAAATCAAGGGCCAGCCTGAAGTTTTTAAACCTGAACACCTTCTGCAGCCGGTCTTCGCCGTCCGCCCGGATCAGCTTCCAGCCCGGAAGCTGGGTCATGTATTCATTAATTTTTTCCGGGGCGGCCCGGGGCGAATCCTCCCTGCAGGCCCGGCATTTTTTATCTTTTAAACGTTCCATAATCACTCCTTACAATTTATATATACTACCGGCGGACGGACGGCGGCAATGGTTACCTTGGGCCGGGTGAAATGTGGACACAATGCGCAAAAAGCAGCCGGAGACCAGGCGGTTAAGGCGCCAGCTGACAATTTGTGAGTCACGCGAGTCGACAACCGGCAGCGGCCGGCGGACACAAATCCGTAAAAAAGCTCCGCTTTCATCCTTAAAAAAGCATGTGGAGTGAGTGTATACTCTACAAATATAATTTTTTACCGTGATTGTGGAGGATAAATTATTATAATAAACTCATCAAAGAGGTATGACTCTTTCTTTACTAAAATGATCGCGCGTTCGCTTATTTCCGGTGGTAATAATTTCCGCACAAAACAATTGCTTGAAAAAGCCGCAAACGGTGAGGAGGTAACCATAGCCTTCATAGGCGGCTCCATCACTGAGGGGTTCAGCACTACCCCGTCCGGATCTTATGTCAACGGTTCTTTTGAGAAGTTCAAATCCAAGTTCGCCGCCGAAAACGGCAATCACGTTCACCTCGTCAATGCGGGCATGTCGGGGACCCCCTCAACGTTAGGCATCATCCGCTACCAACGGGATGTCCTTAAGCGGGCACCGACACCGCCGAATCTGGTTGTTGTGGAGTTTGCCGTCAATGACGGAGAGGATCCCACCGGCGGAGCAACATACGAAAGCCTTGTACGTGACATTCTTGAGGCGGATAATGCTCCCGCCGTCATACTCCTATTCAGCGTGTTCCGATCCCGCTGGAACCTGCAGGACAGATACATCCCCATTGGAAAACAATACCAACTTCCGATGATCAGCATAAAAGACGCGGTTGTTCCGGAACTGGATACGGGTACCCTGACGGATGACGAGTTTTTCAGGGATCCATACCATCCCGCCGCCTATGGATTTCAGATTATGGCCGACTGTATCATAAATTATTTTTCGGTGGTCGATGCCCAGACAAAAGCGGCTGCCGATATCACCCTTCCCCGGAACGCTGTCATCGGAACGGGGTTTTGTGGGACAAGAATGATCGATTCCAATAATGTTCGGGGCATTACTATTGAAACAGGGAGTTTTACCGAAACCGATACAGCTATGCGAACCTATAGTTATGCCCTCTCTACCAAAATATTCCCAAATAATTGGCGGAAAAAGACTGCCGTAGAAAACAAGCCATTTCGCATAACACTGACCTGCAAGAATCTTTTTATTGTGTACAAACAGAGCCGGTCAACCATCTTCGGTACCGCCCTGGTCTTTTTGGATGGAAGTAAGGATCCCCTGGCGACCCTTACCGCATACAAAACCGACGCATGGAACAACCCCTGGACGGTATTACTCTTTGATAACCCCGACACGGCCGAGCATACGGTTGAGGTATGCATGGCTGATTCAAGCCGGGACAAGCAGTTCACCATACTGGCCTTCGGTTATTCCGTATAGAGAGAACGCGAACTACTTGCGGCCGGTTAAAAGCCCCGCCTTTCCCAATATGCGCGGATGGCGCAGTGGCAGGGGCATGCGTATTCTGCGGCGCAGTGGTGTACACTCAAAGCGGGAAAGTTTCAGGCTTTTCAGGAACTCCTCAAACTCCGGGCTTTTCCCGTAATAACCGGTATCATAAAAATAATCTATAAAAGCGAACCCACCGCCCGGCTTTACCACCCGCAGGGCTTCCTTCAGCACCTCCCGCTTGTCCCGGGCGGAGCGTACCTCGTGAAAAGTAAGATTGCTTACGGCGCCGTCAAACGCGGCATCATCGAATTCCAGCGCGGCGGCGTCGCCTTTTTGATACCGCACCCTGTCCCCGACACCGGCCGCCAGGGCGTTCTTTTCGCATATGTTCCTGGAGTATTCCCAGTTTTTTCCCCAATAATCCAGGCCCACAACCCGTATATTCTTGTGTTCACGGGCGAGCTTCACGGCCAGCACCCCGTTTCCTGTGCCGATGTCGAGAATAGTGCCGCCCGCGTTCACATCAGCATCCGCTCCCAGGCTGCGGATAATCAGGTTGTAAAGCCTGTCCTGAAACCCGCCGCCCCTTTGCGAGAACATTATAGAGGCGTACAGCGGGAACAAGAAACTGACCAGCAGTACGACAAATAAAACGAGCACGGCGAGCTGGTAATAGAACCCGAGGGGCAGAAAAACCAAGGCTCCGGCGACCAGAGCGCATAGTCCAAGGATGATCAGGACCTTTTTCCTGATCCAGTTTCCGTAATTCAATTGTGGTTCCATATATCTCCCCTTTTTACGGCAGCAGATCCGGCAGCTAATAATCCCCCTCCTATGCGGCAACGATCATACCGGTTATAAAAATAAAAAACAATACTATGATTATCTTAATGTGAAAAATCATTCATATGGGCAACAGTAAGCAATTTTAGTGGAATTAACCGTAGCGCATAAGGCATCAAAAAGCTTTCCCCCCATTACACATATGCGGTTTTTCTTACGGCCTTATGGTCAAAATATAGTTTGTACGCGATTCCGCGCTTGGCGCAGTACTCCTCTATCTCTTGTTTTACGGTTTCCCAGAACACGGCCGGTTCCCTCAGAATGCTCATATACGCTGCCAGGCGGCCCTTGTCATAACTTTGCAGCCATGCGAACACGCCCTTTTTTATTGTTCCGTACATATTCAGGTTTTCAAAACAGTAAAAGTCCGTAAAATCCTTTGTGCGCTCGATTATTTCCTTCCAGCCGGTGATAAAGGGCAGAATCGGTCCGATAAACACATAGGTAGAGAGGCCGTTTTGCTTCAATTCCTTAAGCGCGGACAGCCTGTCCTCCACGGGTGAGGCATGCGGCTCAATCTCCGCCCTGACCGCATCGTCCAGGGTGGTGATCGTCAACCCCGCACTGCATTTTTTGAAGCCTTTTAATAGGTCAATATCGCGCGTTATCAAAGCGGATTTTGTTTGAATACTCAGGTCCGGTTCAAGCCCCGCGATACGCTCCAGAATGCGTCTGGTTAACTCGTATTTTTTTTCCAGTTCCAGGTAGGGATCGGTTACCGAGGACATGAATATCGATTTGTCTTTGTATTTTTCGCCATTACGGGGAACGGTATCCGCGGCGTTTATTTTCACGTCGATGAAGCGTCCCCACGCTTCGTCATGCCCGGTAAAGCGCTTCATGAAGCGCGCGTAGCAGTAGATGCAGGAATGCAGGCACCCCGTATACGGATTGATGACATAGTCCGCGTCAGGCAGGTTTGATTTTGTGATGATATTTCTGGTTTGTACCTCGTTTATTATTATCTTAGACAGCATGATTGTTGACTATATATCTTTTTTAGCCGATATAAAAGATCCCCCAGATGTAGCCGCTATAATACGAATTCATAGCCAAGGAAAAAACCGTTACTGTTGAACCCCGGATTATGGATTTCCTGGTGATTGGAAATATGGAAATGCCTGACTCCAAGAAGCAAATAATGAGCGGTCCTCAAATGAATGTTTACACCCATCCCGTAAATGGGCATAAAATTCAGAGCCGTGCCCGAGGTGGGAAATTCCGTCCCTGAAAAGATCATGCCAATTCCATAGTCAAAAAATACCGTTACTGCCTGCGCAATGGGAAACCGCCAGCGAAAATAGGCCAAACACCCCACACCATAGGTGCCGGTCTGTTGATCGGTTAAAGCGGATGCGTTTACTTCCAGGCCCACGCCGAACCAGGAGAGAAAATAATAACCAAACCCGATCCGGCTTTCCAGGACATTCGTGTCCGCATCTTCATAACTGGGGTAATATCCGCACAATCCGTTCAGATAGAATGTGTTGCCATGGTAATATCCGGACGGGTCATCCTGGTCCGGGCCTGTAAGCAGATAACCGATTCCTGTTACGGAGAGCAGGACAAGCCCCTCAAATCCGGGAAACACATCAAAATACAATGGATTGCGTAAATCATAGGCGGATACCGCCGAGGCGCTCAAAACAAGTAAAATGACAATCACAATAATTACCTTACGAAACATATACCTTACCCTTCATTTTCTTAATTTCCGGCCGGTCGCTCGACTCATTCAACCAAACACCTGCCCAACTCGGCGGCGGCCTTAAGAACTCCACTTTTCTTAAGCACGGCGCCCCGCTCCCCCACACCGGGCACAATGAGTTTACCGGCAGGTTTCATTTCCAGGTAGGCAAAACACTTGTAGAAAAATTCGGCCACGAACTCGCCGGTTGTTTTATCTTCCTCTTCAAAGGGGATGACGACGGCCACATTTTTTCCCCGGATCTTTGCCCGGTTTTGCGGGCAGTTAAAGTACACCAACCGGTCGATGAAGGCCTTCATGATAGCCGTGGGACCGTACCAGTAGACCGGCGTGCCCAGCACCAGGATATCGGCCTCGATTATACGTTGGTAGAGTCCATTCATGTCATCCTTTTTTGAACAGAGTTTGCCCTTCCAGCAGGCATGGCAGCCGTCACATTCCTCGATATGTAGATCGGCCAGAAATACCGGGCCGGTGATGACGGCCCTCTCCCGGCCGGCTATACGCCCGGAGGCGGCCACTCGACCCGCCGCCGTTTCTTTATCGGCTGTTCCGCTTCCAGGCGCACCTCCGGCCGCGGCTTCCAGCACCTTGGAAACAAGAATGTGCGTATTGCCCCCCTTGCGCGGGCTTCCGATTATACCAAGCAGGTGTTGCATAACTTATTTTACTATAGCACGAGGAGGCAAAAAAACAAAGCGCGCGGCTCCAATTAACCTCAGGGCGTCTGAATAAATCAGCCTGAAACCGGCAGCGGTTTCCACAAGCGATCGAAGGTGAACCCGGCCACCAACACGGCCAGCAGCACGCCCGCCAACTCATCGGCGATATAGTGTTGGCGCACAAACAGGGTGGACAACACCACGGCCAGGGCGATAATAATCGCGGCCGCCGCAAGCACGGACCTGGGCATGTTCGGTTTGAGCCGGGCATAGCGGTACCAGGTATAGGCCGAGGCCGCGGAAACCGCAGCGTGCAGGCTGGGAAAGCAGTTGAACGAGGTATCGCTTACGTAATACGCGTACATCACGTTTGCCCAGAAATTGTTCCGCAGGGGATGGGCCAGGAGTTCAGCCCGTTACCAGTGAGTGGAAACCGGAAACACAATATACATAACAAGAGCAATAAGATGTATGATTATCAGCGTCCAGCTCAGGGCATACCCCCTGTCCGCTACAATAAGACCAAAATACATCATGGTGAGTACGGCAAAGGCGTAAAACAGGTAAACATATACCACGGCCGTTTCCGGGATAAACGGGATGGAGTTGTCCAACCCCCCGAACACCCAATCAAGCCGAAAACCCGCGCCTTCAGGATATAAAGATCCGGTCCAATCATACGCCAGGGTGTTTAAAAGCAGGAAAAACACTAACAGCATCAAAAACAGGTTCTCAATGGCGTAGGTAAGACGGCCGGCACAGGGCGAGGGTTTACCGTTGAAAAACAACGCCGTAATCCTGCCTTGGAACGCGGCATGCAGTTTCAATAGATATTTCATGCGCTATAATGATAAATCAAGGCCGCACACGCGTCAAGCGTACGGCGTAAAAGCCGCCCACGGGTCAGGTATGCACGTGCCGGGGTGGTGTTAAAACACAATGTTCGTTTTAGTACGCGCAGTGGGCTACCCTGATTACCGCAAGTCCAGGAGGAAATTACAACTGTTATCTTGGGGCCCGGAGCGCGCTTGCCAGTAAATCAAGCGCAAACAGGCTGAACTCCTCCTGATCAAGCTGAAAATGTTCGGTAAACGTCCTGCCGGTCTCGGAAAGCTCGGTGAAAAAACCGGTTAAGATAAAGGCAACCGCGTAGGCTGATTTCTGCGCGTCAAGGTCCGGGCGCATACTGCCATCGTGCTTACCGAGTTCAAGCACGGCGGCTATCTCCTCAAACATATACCCGTCAAAACGCAGCCATTCTTTCAGCCAGGGGCTGTCCTTCTTTTTGGCCTGTGCCACATAACTCATAAGGCGGAAGGCCTCGGGAAACTCCTGATAAAAACGGAAGTAGGCCCTGAAACCCAGCCGCATTTTTTCAAAACCGTTTTTCCCCTTGCCCATGGCCTGCCTGCAATCGGTAAAAAGATTTTTAAATACCTTAAATGCAACCGCAAAAAAAAGGTCCTCCTTACCGGAGAAATATTGATACAATGTCCGCTTGGTAAACTCCGCCTCGGCGGCAATCTGTTCCATGGAAACATTAGCATAACCGTTTTCGGCAAACAGCCGTTCAGCCGCGCTGATGATGTCCGCTTCGCGCGCCTGTTTTTCCTTTTCCCGCCTGGATAATTTTTCCATAATTTTTTCCTCCCGCCGCTTGACATTTACGTATACCATTAGTATACTTTATTTACTTTTAGTATACTTAGTATACATTAAGTATACAGTATTATATGGATTTCGTCAACAGGATGAAAGGAGTCGCCGGATGGCCCGAACATTCAAAAACCTGTTTCCGGTTTTAGCCTGCGTTATCATTTTTGCAATCATAAGCGGAATAAGTATGCTCCGGCTGGCCGAGCTGAACAAAATAAGCGGTGGCCCGGCAGTGTTGGATATGCGCCTGAGTTACACCGGCAATGGGGTCGAGACGCTTTTTCACAAGCTGGGACAAAGCGGCCGTTCGTCCTATACAGAGTTTCTGTTTTTTGATTACCTGTTCATCATACTGCTGGCCTGCATTCAGGCCCTGCTTATCGGCTGGTTTTGCCTGAGGTTACAATTTCACCGGAGATGGCGAAAACTGAAGATTTTAGCTTATGCGCGTGGTGTGTTCGACGCGCTGGAAAATCTTTTCATCTTGATTCTGCTTTTTCACTATCCGGGGGTAACACGGAGTATTGCCGCTGTGGCGAATTTAATGACAATCCTGAAGTGGATTGCAACCGTAGCGGTCTTCGCTGTTCTGCTGGGCTTGGCAATCATCCTGGCCCTGAAATCTTTTTTCCATAAGGAGGAGAAATAATGGAAAAACAAACAAAAATAATCGCTATTATCAGCAGCCCCAGGATTAACGGGAATACAGCTGCGCTTGCCCGCGAGGTCCTCAAGGGGGCCGAATCAGCAGGGGCGAAAACCACGGAAATCTTTCTTAAAAATCATCAGATTGAATTCTGCCGCGGCTGCTCTGCCTGCATGGCCCGGGGTAGCTGCGTGATCTCAGATGATTGTACCGCCCTTAAAAAGGAGCTGGCTTCTGCGGACGGAATTGTCCTTGCGTCTCCCAACTATGCCAATTCATTTAACGCGATTATGAAGCAGTTCTTGGAGCGCCTGGGATTATTCGAGTTCCTGACCTCTTCCCTGTTGGGAGGCAAGTATATAGCCGGAATCTCAACCGCGGGAGGCGCAGGAGCGGAAAAAGTGGCACGGGAGCTGACCGGCCTGGCAGCCAAAGGGATTTTTAAACGCGGGTATGTCTGCGGCAGTCTGGGCGTCAACCTGAACGGCAGGGAAATCAGCGGTTTTCCGGCTGCGTTGAGTAAAGCCAGTGATTTGGGGGTAAAAATGGTCATAGACATACGATACGGCCGGACATACCCCCTGCAGAACTTGTTTTCCAGACTGATAACCTCCCTATTAATCAAACCGAACTTCAGGAAATTTATTAATGAGGGCAAGGAAACCCATCTGAAGGCGGTATACCAAAACCTCAACGCGCGGGCGCTGCTATAAACAGGCAAAGGCGGGCCTCGGGTCAGCTGTAGCCGGAAACAGGCGGTATTGCCCGCATTTTTTTTACGGCCTCGCTGTGCAGGGCCGGACTTTTCATACGTCCGTTAAGACGTCAGGCGACCCGGAAAAAAAATTATTTCACAGCTCTTTTTTTTCTATTATAATTATCTCATCCATAAAAAGCCGCGGCACAGGTGGTTATGATTGTATTTATACTCCTTTGCATAATCGTCCTCTTTATCAATCTGTACATAGGCTTACACGTACTCTTTTTAAATCCCAAACACAAAACAAATATAACATTCTTCTTAATGACCATGATACTATCGTTTTTAACGCTCGGAAGTATTTTATTTCAACTTTTTGAGAATGAAGCGCAAATACTATTGCTGTATAAGCACGGCACATCCATAAGCGTGTTCATTACTCCTTTGGCCGTAATAATAGCTTTGCAGTTATCAAAACTTGTACGGTTTAGAAGTATATATTATTTTTTGATTCTCATTCCGGCCATAGCTATTGCGGTTAAAAACTCATTGACCTCACCATATACGAGCTTCATCCGCTATGAAAACTCCTGGCGCCTGTTCAGCATTGAAGGCGACTCGCTGGCCCCGTTTATACCCCGCTTCGTACAATTACGCGCGGAACGCACGGCCGAGCGGACCCTACTGCCGCTGTAAAGGATGCCGTGAGCCCCTCCCCCCAGCCGGGGGGCGCGGTGAGTGCGGTGAACGCCGCGTGCGAGGTACGCGAACTATCAAGCTTTTGATGTGAAGGATTCCAAAAATATCGACAATGACGCTATGGTAACGTTCTCTTTAATTTTATAGCTTTCTTCAATCGGCGCGATAATCCAGGCTTCATCCGCGTTAACTTCTTCTATTGCGTTCCAGAAGCCCCTGGAAGGATGGGGAGAGGCGGATGTTTTACATTCGACAACTATCCTTTTTTGGCCTCTGGTTAAAATCAGATCCAGCTCTACTCCGTTCGGAGTTCTATAAAAATAACCTTCCCAGCGCGGTAAAAAACTCAGAATGTTTTCAATAACAAATCCTTCCCAGGAAGCGCTGCATTGAGGATGACCAAGCAAAGTGTCAAAATTTTCAATGCCCAATAATGAGTGTAGGACGCCGCTGTCGCGAATGTATATTTTGGGTGATTTCACCAATCTCTTTTTAACATTTGTTTTAAAAGGAGAAAGAATCCTTACCATGAATGTTTTGGCAAGTAATTCTATATATCCGCGGACCGTTGTATGACTTAAGCCGAGAGATTCTCCCAATTGAGAAGAATTCAATATCTGTCCATGGGAATGGGCGCACATCCGCCAGAGTCTGTTTAGCGTAACAGCGGGAATATTGAACCCCAGCTGCGGAATATCTCTTTCTAAAAACAACTTGATAAAATCCGTCCGCCAATCGAAACTGCTTTGTTCATCCGGCATTAATAGACTTCGGGGGAACCCTCCTCTCAGCCAGATTTTTTTTAAAGTGGGAAAATCACTTCCGACCTCTCTTAACTGAAAGGGAGTAAGCTCCAGCAGGCGAACACGGCCCGCCAGAGTCTCGGACGATTGTTTCAATAGATCATAAGAAGCGGATCCAAGAATAATAAATTGACCATTGCTTTTTCTTCTATCCACCTCACTTTTTAAAAAAGGAAAAATTTCAGGAATTCTATGTATTTCATCCAATATAATAAGATCATTCTCTTTGTCTTTGAAGAATATTTCAGGATTTTGTACTTTGTTTACATCGGACTGCCTTTCCAAATCAAGATATGTTGTTTTCTCAATGCCTTCGGACATATGCGCCACTAATGTTGATTTGCCGCACTGCCTGGGACCCAAAATAACGGTTACAGGTGTATTTGAAAGTCCAGTTTTAACTTCCTTCTCCAATATACGATGTATATAATCATGCATATTGCAAATAATAATTTCAATTTGCATGATTGTCAAGTATAAACGCTGAAGTAAAGAAATACGGTATCATCCCCTACGACAAGAGTTATGTTACCGGCCTCCGGGTCGTAAGAATAAATCCGCAAGCTAATCAAGTCCTCATGTTACCTTCTCCCGTCTTCCACGTACTGTATATATAACCGTCGCGCGCGCAAATAAGCAGGCAAACGCGCGCCGGTTGCATTATAGTAGGAAGAAGAGGAGAAGCAGCATGAACGGTTTTTTCAGGCATTTTATTATATTGTCAGGCATTTTTCTTATACTTTCCGCGGCCGTGTGGGCGCAGGACGTTCCCCCCGCCTTGTTCGTGAAGGATGGGGGAAAATCCGTGGCCCTGGAGGTCACCGCGGTGAGCGTGGACACGCGCATCTACGGCAGCCTGGCCCAAACCTCCATCACCCTGACCTTTTATAATCCCGGAAACAAGGCCGTAGCAGGCGACCTGTATTTTCCCCTGCCCCAGGGCGCCACGGTCAACGGGTACGCCCTGGATATCAAGGGTGTGATGATCGACGGCGTGGTGGTGGAAAAAGACCGCGGCCGCCAGGTGTTTGAAAAGACCATACGCCAGGGCATAGACCCGGGACTCGTGGAATGGGTAAAGGGTAACAATTTTAAGACCAGGATCTTCCCCATTCCGGCCCGGGGTACCAGGACCGTACGCGCAAGTTACATCGCTTCCTGCCCGGAAAAGGCGCAAAAACGCTACTACTACCTGCCTTTGAACTTCAAAGGCAGGATAAAGGATTTTTCGCTACGGGTTCAGGTGGTAAAACCCGTATCAGCGCCCGTTGCCACGCAGGGCGCGCCCGCCGGATTTCACTTCACCGCCTGGGAGGACGGTTTTACGGCCCGGGCAAGCCTGAAAAACGCCGATCTCAGCCGTGACCTGGTGGTGGCAATTCCTACGGTGAACGAGCCGCCCGTGCAGGTTGAGAAATCATCTGACGGCAATATCTACTTCACGATTAATGATACGGTCAAACCGGTCGGCACCGACCGGCCGCCGGTATCACCGCACGTCGTCACCCTCTTTTGGGACGCTTCCATGTCGCGCGCCGCGGCGAACCACGAGCGTGAATTCACTCTGTTGAATGCTTTTTTCCGGCTGCACAAAAAAGCGCGGATCACTGTCGAGCTTGTGGTGTTCAGAAACACCGTGGATGAGGCCGGACGTTTTGTCATATCCAATGGTAACGCGGGTGAGCTTATCAGCGCGTTGCGGGAGGTTGACTACGACGGCGGCACCCAGATGGGCGCGCTGCCTCCCGCGGCGCCGGGCAGCGATTACGCGCTGCTTTTCACAGATGGCGTCTCCAATTTCGGCAAAGAGGATCCTCCTGCGTTAAACGCGCCGCTTTATATCTTTTCAGGACAGGCCGGGACCAACCATTCCTTTTTGCGCTACTTGGCGCTGCGGAACAATGGAGAGTACTTCAACCTCAACAACAGGGAAAACGACGCGGTTATAGGACGCATCGGGCAGGTGTCCTTCGGCTTTCTGGGCGTGAAAGTTGAGGCCGACAAGATTACGGCCGTGTTTCCGTCCCTGCCGCAGCCGGTCGACACACGTTTCAGTCTGACCGGGATTCTGAAACAAAAATCCGCCCGGATCGTCCTGCAATACGGTGTGAACGGCAAAGTCACCCTGGAGCAGGCCTATACCATGTCTGCCGGGGACGCGGTGAGCGGTGAGCTTCTGCGGCTTGACTGGGCGCAGAAGAAACTGAGTGAACTGGTGATCTTTCCCGAGCGCAATATGCAAGAAATCGTGAAGCTGGGAAAAGATTACGATCTTGTCACACCGGGCACCTCACTGATCGTGCTCGAAAGCCTGGAACAGTACGTGGAACACCGGATCGCCCCGCCCCAGTCACTGCCTGATATGCGGGAGCAGTACTTTGATGCTATTGCCCGCTTGGACAAAGAGAGCGATCGTAAAAAACAGGATAAACTTGAACGCATGGTGGCGCTCTGGCAGGAGCGAATACAATGGTGGAACACAAGTTTTAAATATCCAAAGGATTACAAATACGACACGGGCCGCGACAAGTCGGTGGAACCCCGGAGTACATCCGACGGAACAGGCGGCGCGCCGCCCGCAGAAAGGCCGCCGACCAACGAACTAGACCTGCTTGAGCGCGAAGAAACCACGGCCACCGAAACCACCGCGGAAAAAAAGAAGGCCGGAACCGGAGCGGATGAAAACGCCGCCGCCCAGCCGGCCATCTCGGTGCAGGCCTGGGACCCGGACACCCCGTACCTGAACACCCTCAAAAAAGCACAAAAAAAGGAATTGTACCGCGTATACCTCGGTTTTAAAAAGGATTACGTGGAGTCCCCGGCTTTTTACCTTGACTGCGGCGACTATTTCTACAAGCAGGGACTGCCCGAACTGGGCTTGCGCATCTGGTCCAACATCGCCGAGCTTGAGTTGGAAAACGCGGCCCTGCTGCGCATCCTGGCGCACAGGGTGGCGCAGGAAAAGGAGTTGGCGCTTGCCGCTTCGCTCTTTGAAACCGTGCTCAAGCTGCGCCCCGAAGAACCCCAGTCTTACCGAGACCTGGCCCTGGTTCTGGGGGACAAGGGCGAGTACGCGCGCGCTATCGATCTTCTCTACCAGGTGGTGTTGGGCGAGTGGGACCGCTTTGACGAGATTGAGCTGATCGCGCTGATGGAGCTTAACGCCATGGTGCCCAAAGCCAGGGCGGCCGGGGTAAAAAAGTTCAACGTCGATCCCCGCCTGCTCAAGCTGCTTGACGTGGATGTGCGGATCATCATGACCTGGGACGCGGACCTTACCGACATGGACCTCTGGGTCACCGAGCCCTCGGGAGAGAAAGCGTATTACGGCAACCGCAGCACCACGATCGGCGGTAACTTCTCTCGTGATTTCACCCAGGGCTATGGTCCGGAGGAATATCTGATTCACCACGCGATGAAGGGTACATATAAAATCGAGGCCAATTATTTCTCCAACCGCGCCCCGTCGCTTTCGGGCACGGTGACCATCCAGGTGGATATTTTTACCAACTACGGCAGGCCAAACCAGGAGCACAAGGCCATCACCATCCGGTTACGGGAGAACAAGGAAACCCTGCTGATAGGAGAGATAACATTCTGATAATCGATTATATCTAAAGATCCGCCAGCGCTTTCTTAATTTCTTTATGCACCTGCTGCGGGCTCCCCCACTGCTTCAGATGAACGGACATGTCATTAATCAGTTCCTCCAGGTCCCGCACCCGCTTTTCCTTTTTATGATGCATGGTTTTTTTGACAATATGCAGGCAATACGCCGGCAAATCCGGATTCAGTTGTTTGGGACTTACGTAATCTCCCAGGGTAATTTTTCTTATATTCTCGGCGGTAAAATCCGCACCGTAGGGCCTTTGCCCCGTAATCATCTGGTAAAACATCACCCCCATGGAATAGATGTCCGTCAGGTTGTCCACGTATTTGGTGCTGACCAACTGCTCCGGCGACATATAAGCCGGAGTTCCCATGACAACACCGGTTTTTGTCAGCCCCTCATCGTCCTCCTGCAATGATTTGGCGATGCCGAAATCGACCAGTTTTACCATGCCTGCTTTCGAGATAAGCACGTTATTCGGCTTTATATCACGGTGAATGATCTGCCTGTCGTGGGCGTATTTCAACCCCTTGCACAGCTCGTTGAATATCAGGAGCGCCTGCAGGGGTTCAATTTTACCCTTTTTCCGAATAAGATCCTCGAGGGAAATTCCGTCCACGAATTCCATGATTATAAAATATGACCTGCCCCGCCCCAGGTAATCGTATACTTTAACGATATTATTATGGTTTAAGGAAAGCATGATGTTCGCTTCCCGCTTAAAGCGCTTAATAAAGATTTCCCTCTCCGCGATGATCAACTGCTTCATGACGACTGTTTTATTGCTGCGGATGTCAACGGCTTTGTAGATCTTTCCCATCCCGCCCTCACCGATCACGCCCATTATCTTGTAGTTGTCGAGCGTATTCTTTCCCCTGACAGGCGCGGCGGGCGCCGCCGCTTTGGCGCGTACCGCTTTTTTGTCCGTTTTTGCCGCCGGTTTTACGCGCGCGGCTTTCTTTTTCGCGGCCGGTTTTGCACGGGATGAAGCGGCCTGCTTTGCTCGCGACACTTTCCGGGCGGCCGGTCTGGCCTTCACTGCCTTCCTGGCCGTATTCTTTTTGGGCGTACGTGCGGCCTTTTTTACAACGTTCTTGCCGCGGGAAACCGCCTTTTTTTCGACTTTTTTACCGCGCGCGGCCGCCTTTTTGGGTGTTTTCGCGGAACGAACGGGAGTCTTTTTGGTTTTTATCTTGGATTTTGATTTGGCCGAGGCCTTCTTTACAGCCGGCTTCCTGCCTGAGACTTTCCGGGCGGCCTGTTTGGCCAAGGCCTTCTTGGAAGCTCGCGCAGTCTTTTTTATGGCCTTCTTACCGCTGGAAGCCGCCTTTTTGGGCGCGCGTACGACCTTTTTTACGGCCTGCTTACCGCGGGGAGTCGCCTTTTTCCCGGTCTTTTTGCCGCGTGCAGCGGCCTTTTTAGTCGCGCGTTTGGGAGAAGAGGAAGTTTTTTTTGTTTTCGCCCTTGCCCCGGATGAAGCCTTTTTGGACGTCGGCTTTGAGGGGAATAAATACCGTTCAAGCGTGTCTCTGCGCCGGGCGCCGCTTCTTCTTTTTCTTTGTTTTGCCGCCATTATCCTCTTTCCATATTATAACTCCACCGCTCCTCTGTCTACAGCCGCGCCCCGTATTCTCGCATTGCCGTAGTAATCGTATTCACCCAATGCATTGTAATTGGTCCCCGAATCGCGCGCCGGAGAGCCCGGGGCCGGGGTGAAACCTCCGTTCTGCTCCTGCGGCAGGCTCGTGAACAAAGGGTCGGCATATATGGAGTGCGCATCCTGTCCCGTGGCCTTAGTATAGGCCGTTATATTGTTATAAGTCTTACCGGCGATAAGAAATAAATCCGCATTGCTTCCGTATTTTTCCACAAAATAGAGATTATAATCAAAACGGTGGGAATTCCCGGCCGGGTTCTCCAGGCAGGAAAGCAGAAAAGCGTCGCCCCTGTTGTTGGCAGCGGAACAGATAATATTGTTTATGACCTCCACACCGCTCGCGTACTGGATCCAGATCTCTCCCTCGGCCTTGACCCTGTTGTTCCGGTACAGGGTATTATTGACAACCGTGCACCCCCGGACCGTTCCGCCCTTCAGGGAAAAGGCGCCTATCGCAATTCCGGCCTTATCGTTATTGTACACCAGGTTATTGCGCACCGTAATATTTTCCACCAGCACGCCGCTGTTCTCCGCGCCGATCTCCACTCCCAGGTCGCATTCGAACACCCGGTTTCTTTCTATAATAATGTTGTTCGCGCCGTCCACATAGATACCGGCCGCATACCCGTCCTCGTAAGCGGACCTGGCGCGGAACACGGTATTGCCGCTGCATACGCCGTTCCTTACCACCTGGGGGCTGAGCCATGTTTCCCCGCCGATCATATCGATCCCGATATTGTTCACGTCATGGATGATGTTTCCGGTGATGCTGAAATCCGTCACGTTTCCGTTCAGGGTTACGGCCTCGCTGGGCGCCGGTTCACAGTTATAAATCTCATTACCCCTGATCTCCAGATTGCGGATCGGTTGGCCGCCCTTGCCGTATACCGTGATGCCCATGGCGCTTGTACCGTGGATTCCATATATTTTGTTCTTCTGAATGCTGATATGGTCCGCCGAGTCATAAATGCGGATGCCCGACCCGTCGTTCACCACCGCGCCCGTGATCTCAAAGCCCATGATGCGGATGTAATTTTTGTTTTGAATGTAGATGATGTTGTCGCCGAAGGTGTTCCGTCGCTTGCGAACCCCGGAGCCGTCGATCACCACCCTCTGCCCGGGAAAGGCCCGGAAGGTGATGTATCCCTGTGCCGCGTTTCCGGACACGGAAATAATAACCTTTTCCTTGTATACGCCTTCTTTTATAAAAACCGTACTGCCGGGCACGGCCGTGTTCGCCGCCTTCTGAATACTGCGCCAGGGTTTTTCCTCGGTTCCCGGGTTGGAGTCATTGCCCGCGGGCGCCACGTAAAAGGCGGGAGGCGTCGTCCCCTGGCCTGCGGACTCTTCACCGCTGCCCTGCACCTGCACGCAGGCCAGGCACAAAATAACCATGCCGCACACAACCATTCCTTTCACAGCCCGCCTCTTTCCGGCCCCAGCTCAGGAAGCTTCGGCCTTTTTTATCCTGGCCCAGGTATCCTTCAATGTTACGGTGCGGTTGAACACCGGCAGCCCCGCGCCGCCGTCCCGGTCCGCGCAGAAATAGCCCTGGCGCAGAAACTGGAAACGGTCCCCGGGTTTGGCCTGTTTCAGGCCCGGCTCCACCAGGCAGGAGGCAAGTATCTCCTCCGACCCCGGATTAAGATTGTCCAAAAAACCGCCCCCCGCGTCCGTTTCATCGGGGTTTTCCTTGATAAACAGGTTGTCATACAGCCTGACCTCGGCCCGTACGGCATGGGCCGCCGATACCCAGTGAGAGGTTCCGCGCACAATCCTGCCGTCGTCCGTCCACCCGCCGCGGGACGCGGGATCGTAGCTGCAATGCAGCTCCGTTACCTCGCCGCTTGCCTGGTCCTTGACCACGCGCTCGCACCTGATATAGTACGCGTGTTTCAGGCGGATTTCCTTTCCCGGGGAAAGCCTGTGAAACTTTTTGGGCGGATCTTCCATGAAATCTTCGTGCTCGATATATATCTCGCGGGAAAAGGGAAGTTGACGCGT
>CAZWYY010000014.1:36041-48359 GCA_964638895.1 uncultured Spirochaetaceae bacterium
TCCGGCGCGCATCTTCTCGAACAACTCCAGGTTTTCCTCCACCGTGCGCCCGCGGTACGGGCTTTCCCTGCCCGGCTCGGTCAGCGTGCCCCGGTACTCCCTTATCTGCTCCGGGCTCAGGTCGCACACATAGGCCTTGCCCATGCGGATCAGCGTAAGCGCGTACTCATACAACTTGTCGAAATAATCCGAGGCAAAATACAGGTGCTTTCCCCAGTCGAAACCCATCCAATGGATGTCTTCCTTGATGGCTTCGACATACTCCACGTCCTCTTTTTCCGGGTTGGTGTCGTCCAGGCGCAGGTGGCAGCGCCCCCCGTACTCAAGCGCTATGCCGAAATCGATGCAGAAGGCCTTGGCATGCCCAATGTGCAGGTAACCGTTGGGCTCGGGCGGAAAACGCGTCACCACCCTGCCGCCGTTTTTCCCGGCCCTAATGTCCTCCTCCACCCTCTGGCGGATAAAATCCTTGCCCTGTTCCTGTCTTGTTTCTTCCATAATCCTCTTTCTGCCTTATCTCCAAATGTGGTATTAATATACTCCCGGCCGGTCCGTTACAGCAAAGTATACCAACGATACCCGCCCAAGATCAAGCGTAATTAAAATCCGTGTTTATTTTTGCTTGGGATGGAAAATGCGCTTCCACACCTTGTTCAGCACACCCTTGGTTTTTTTAGGTTCGATCGGCTTGCTTTCCTGCTTCAGCATCCTGGTGACCTCCTGCTCATGCTCCTTGTCGCCCTCCGCGCCCTGCCTGCGCATGCCGATTTTCCGCAATAAATTCTCATGCCCGTAGAGGATCACCCTGTCCCGGGCGTAGACCCTGGTGGAGCCCTTGGGCGTGCCCACGAAATACCCGTCGTCCCTGGTGATGCCCAGCACCAGCACCCCCTCATCCGCAAGGTGCAGTTCCTCCAGGGTCTTGCCGGCCAACCAACCGGTTTCCGTCACCAGGCAGTCGCTGACCTCGTATTCCCCCGACAGGTTGAGCAGGCTTTCGTAGTCCTGCACGTAGATCTTCTTCCAGCGCTTCATGGAGAGCTCCACAAGCTTGGAGAGGATCACGTCGATGAACTTGATCCGGGACAGGATCATGAGTACCACGGTGCCGCCCACCAGCCAGAGCACCCTGGCGATAAAATCCTCGCTGCCCTGGGTGTTGAAAAAAGAAAGTATAATGGAAGAAACCACCGTAATAAACCCGATGTTGCGCACGTACATCAGGAAAATGATCACCCTGCGGCGCAGGGGGTGGTTGACGATGATCTCGGATTCCCTGGTGGTATAGCCCGTGCCCGTAAACGCGGAGCGCGCCTGGAAATGGGCCACGTCATTGGACAGGCCCGTAAAACGCAGAATGGAGGTGGCGATCCGGAGGATTATGTTGGAAAGGGCGATTATCACAAAAAAGGATAGTATGGGAATCATCTATACTCTATATCGGACACTCCCGCGGTTTTTTATATCCTATTCTCCGTAGGTGATGCGATAGACCACCCCGGCCTTGTCGTCGGATACCAGCAGCGAGCCGTCCTTCAGCACCAGGAGATCAACCGGCCGTCCCCAGGCCAGTTGGCCGCTCGGGCGCCAGCCCTCGGCGAACACATCGTAGCCGACCGGGCGATCGCCCTGCAGGCGCACCAGGGTGATGCGGTAGCCGATGGGCACGGTGCGGTTCCAGGAGCCGTGTTCGGCGATAAAGATATTGTTCCTATACGAGTCCGGAAACATGCGGCCCGTATAAAATCGCATGCCCAGGGAGGCCACGTGCGGGCCCAGCTCCTGCGCGGGCGGGGTAAGCGCCAGGTTATCGGGCCTGTATTTTCCGTAATCCGGGTCCGGAACGTTGTTATCATACACATAAGGGAAGCCGAAGTTGAGTCCGGGGCCGGAGATCCGGTTGAGCTCATCGGGCGGGATGTTGTCGCCCAGCCAGTCCCTGCCGTTGTCGGTAAACCACAGCTCGCCGTTTGCCGGGTTGAAATCGAAGCCTACGGAGTTGCGCACGCCTCTGGCCACAATCTCCAGATCACCGCCGTCAAGGTTCATGCGCAGAATGGTGCCGTAGCGCTCGTCCTTGCGCAGGCAGATGTTGCAGGGCATTCCCACCGGGATGTAAAGCTTGCCGTCCGGCCCCACCCGCAGGTACTTGAGGCCGTGGTGCGTGTCCCGCGGCAGCGTATCGATGATCACCACGGGGTCGGGTGGATTGGTCAGCCTGCTCTCAATATTGTCATAGCGCAGCACCCGGTTGATCTCCGCCACGTAAAGCGAGCCGCGGTAAAATACCGCGCCGGACGGGTGGAAGAGGCCACGGGCCACGGGCACGACCTGTTCCGCGTAGTTGTCATGGTTGTTGTCGCGCAGCGCGTAGACCGTGGAGGCGCTGGTGCCCACGAACACCGTGCCGTCGTCGCCCAGGGTCAGCGAGCGGGCCGCGGGTACGTTTTCGGCATAAAGCGCGATTTTGAAACCCGGAGGAAGGGTTATCCTTTCCAGGGGAAGATCGGTCCGCGACGTAAGGTCTGAAATCGTGAAAAGCAGTAAAAAACCTAAAAATGCGGCAAAAAATATTTTTTTCATACTCACTCCTTTTTTAAATGTTTGTTTTCATATATACCTAAATATACTATTCAGGCAACGGGAGAGGAAGAACTAATGAGTGGTTTATATTTTGTCAACACCATCGTCTTTGTGAAAGACATCAAGGCCTCAACGCGTTTTTATGCCGAGCTGCTGGGACTGAAGATCATGAACAGCTATGAAACCATCGTTTGGTTTGAGAACAATTTTACTATCCATGACGCCGTGGCGCTTTATAAAACAATCTATAAAAAGGAATCGCCCTCCGCCTCCGCGCCGCAGGGCAAAGACAATGTGGATATTTACTTCGAGTGCACCGATCTTGGGGCGTTATATAACAGGCTTGTGGAGCACAATGTTGAGTTCATCCACGGCATTGAAACACAGCACTGGGGACAGAAGGTAATGCGCTTATATGACCCGGACAGGCATATCATTGAAATCGGCGAACCGTTCCGCGTTGATTTCAGTGCGGACAAGCCGGTCATCGGGTATTAAAAGCTGTTAAAGCGACGTCAGGGGCACATGGCCCGCGATTTGGATGATGGCCTGCGAGAATATTAAAGGCGTATATGACCGGCCATCATCCGGCGCGATAGATCTTATGGAACATTTTGGTCATAACCCCGAAGTAATACAATCCGCTATATACTGTTCTACATATAATCCTCCCCAGCATGGTAATTTGAAAAAACTTGACAAGGTATTTTATGTATGCTATATTTTTAGCAGTATGTTTAAAAATAATGTGCCGAAGGTCTGAGAATGAAAAATATTATCATCATCAAAACATTTCTACTATTTATCCTCATTATAACGACTCTGTCTTGTACTGATTCAAGCATCCGGCGTCTGGTCTGGTCGGATGAGTTCGATTACGAGGGAGCACCCGATCCGGGGAAATGGGCGGTCGTGGACTCACATTTTCAGCGCAATCAGGAACGGCAGATATATGTCGACAATAGGGAACACGTATGGGTTGAAAACGGCAATCTCATCATTCAGGCCCACAGCAAAGGAAACGGGGTGTATACATCAGGGCGGCTTGAGACGTATTTGCAGGATAAATGGACATACGGGCGTATCGAGGTCAAGGCCAAGCTTCCTCAGGGCAAGGGAACATGGGGCGGAGAAAAAGGCATAGATGATACGATTTTCCCCGCACAGATGGCAATAGACTATGTGCGGGTTTATCAGATGGACCTTGAAAAACTGGGATATGATATGCGGGACTACGAATAATGATATTATTGAATAAAAATAGTTCTACTTGATTTCTTTGCATATCTCCTTTATAAGAATACAATAATGTGTACTCTTTACGGAAGGAGTGAGGAAACCGAGTCATGTCAGAAAAATTTTACGTAACAACCGCCATCGCCTACCCCAACGGGCGTCCGCACATGGGTCACGCCCTGGAGATTCTTGAAGCCGATGTAATAGCGCGCTTCCAAAGACTCATGGGCAAAAAGGTGGTATTCCAAACCGGCACGGACGAGCACGGCTCCAAGAATTGGGAGGCGGCCAAAAAAGCGGGCAAAACCGTGCGGCAGTTCCTGGATGAGAACGTAGCGGTCTTCCAGGAGTTGTACCGGAGGCTCTCCATCTCCAACACACACTTCATCCGCACCTCGGATAAACAGAAACATTACGCCGGGGTACAGAAACTGTGGAAAAAACTCGCCGATTCGGGCGACATCTACAAAAAAAATTACACGGGCCTTTACTGTGTGGGCTGCGAATCATTCAAAACCGAAAAAGAGCTCGAGGACGGCAGGTGCCCGGAGCATCCCACGCGCGAGATCCAGACAATTGAAGAGGAAAATTATTTTTTCCGGCTCTCAAAATACAAAGACAAGGTGATTGAGCTTATCTTCTCCGACACCTACCGGGTGACACCCCGCATCAGGAAAAACGAAATACTCTCCTTCCTCAAAGAGGTCAAGGACATCTCTTTTTCCAGGCCCAAGGCCTCGCTGCCCTGGGGCATCCCCGTTCCCGATGACGAAGAACACGTGATGTATGTGTGGTGCGACGCCCTCTCCAATTATATCACCGGCGTGGGCTACGGCCGTGACGAGAAGGAGTTCGCCGAAACCTGGCCCTGTGACGTACACGTGATCGGCAAGGACATCCTGCGTTTTCACGCGGCCTTCTGGCCGGCCATGCTGCTTTCCGCCGGTATCGCCCTTCCGCAAAAACTGTTCGTACACGGTTTTGTCACCCTATTCGGCAAGAAAATGAGCAAGTCCGAGGGAGTGATCATCGATCCCTCCGAACAACTGGATAAATTCGGGGTTGACGTATTCCGCTTCTGCCTTTTGGCCTCCATGCCCATGGATGGGGACGGGGATTACGGGGATGAGATGGTTGTGGCCAGGACCAATACCGAGTTGACGGCCAACCTGACCAACTTTTGTTACAGGACCCTTTCCTTTCTGAAAAAGAACTGCAACGGAAGCTTCACGAAGATCGACGAGGACCCGGAGCTCATCCCAGGGATTCTCGATCTGGCCCGAAAGGCCGGGGAGTATTACCTTGAATTTAATTTCAGAGAGGCCATCAAAACCGTACTCGAGCTGGCGAGCCTGGGCAACAAGTATTTTCAGGACAGGGAGCCATGGAAGTTGATCAAACAGGACCCAGAGCGGGGTACGCGGATCCTGGGGACATGCGTCAATATCGCCAAGATCATCGCCATTGTAATCCAGCCCGTGATGCCCGATTTCGCGGCCGCGCTGTGCGGGCAGTTGGGCCTGAAAAACCTGGCTTGGGCGGACATCAATTTCGACACAAAGAACCATACCATTAATAACGCCCACATCATCATCAACCGCATCAACCCGGAGGAGCTTAACCGCAAACCCGTGTTTCCCCTGCGTCTGCGAGTGGCCAAAATTACCGAGATCAAGGCGCACCCGGGCGCCGAAAAACTGTACATCGAGACCATCAACTACGGGGACAACACCTCCCAGATCGTGTCCGGCCTGGTGCCCTACTACAAAGCCGAAGAGCTTCTGGGCAGGCACGTGATCGTCGTCACCAACCTGAAGACAGCCAGACTGCGCGGCGTGGAAAGCCACGGCATGCTTTTGGCCGCAGGCGACGAGCACACGGTAAAGGTGCTGGAAGCCCCCAACTCCGCGCCCGGTAGTGAGGTGCGGGTCGGGGACTACGAGATCGGAAGCTCACAGGTCACCATCGACGAGTTCGCCAAGGTGCCGCTTACCGTGAAAAACAAAAAGGTATTGTTCGGTGATATTGTGTTAAAAACGGATACGGAAGATATTTCAGTGGACGCGCCCAACGGGTTCAAGATAAGCTGACAGATTTTCCGTACACAAGCAGACGGTTTAAGCCGTCAGTTTTCCCGGGCCGGTGTTCGGCCGCCCGGCTGCGGCCTGCCCGGGTACGCTGTTCGGTTGGGTCGGCCGCGGATTTACACAACGGCTTTATCACGGGCGGTTCACACGGCGTAACAAATAAATATAATAGAAAATTCCCGATACAAACAGAACGAACACCAGTACAAGAAACCAGTCCCCTGTTATTCCGTAGAATGTGGGTTGACCTTTGACCGGAACATTCGAGATCATAATCCGCTCCGCTGAGCCGAAATAATCCTGGTACGCGAGAATGTTTCCATTAAAGTCGGCGGCGATGGAGGTCCCGTGGTTCGCCTGGCGCACAATGGAAAACCCGTATTCGATTCCACGCTCCAGTCCTTCTTTGGTATGATACGGGCTGATACGTTTTGTATCGTAACCGGGAACAAGCAGGATATCGACGTTTTTCTGTGCCGCCTGACGAAGAAACGCCGGGTTGTCAAGATCAAAGCAGATAACCGATCCAATGACTCCCCACGGGGTTTGTACTGTTTTTATCTGTCCGTCCGAATCAGTCGGAAACCAGGAATATGTTTTTTCATATTTATACGCAATACCTCCGTCCGGCGTAAACATAACGGCCATATTATCGTTCTTGGCCGCGCCGAAATAAAGCGTCAGAATGGACGGCGCAAAATAAACACTGTTGGCCACGGCGAAGTCACGGGCCCGGTTGATGAATTCTCCATACTGGTCTTCATACAGAGGATAATTGCCTTCGGACCAGAAAATAACCTTTGCGCCGAAATCCGCCGCTTTTTTACTTTTTTCAAACAACTCATCCTGGATCTCCCTCATTTTTGGGCGTATCTTTCCGGCTTCGGCAATCGGTGTTCCCGCCTCGGTAATTCCCCAGTAATCAAGGTTATGGGGAACGGTAATAGAGCCTATCAGTACGGTCTGTGCCTTGGGGCCGAAAAAGGTTAGCTTTACTATCCCAAAAGCCATAATCGCGGAAAAAACAATAAATGGTACAACGAAGGCTTTTCCCGCCTTCTTAACATTAAAGCCGTTTTCCCACAGTTGATTTACAACTGGTGCGGCCCAGCAAATCAGAAAAATAATTCCCCAGCATCCGGTAAGGGAAGAAAGCTGGGATACTATGGTAAAATCAAACTGTGTTCCCGCGACCGATGTGGATGCGGAAAGCGGGCTGAATGAAATAAAAAAATCAATCATTGTATAGAGTACCGGGAAAACCAGTGTCGCCGTAAAAAGCGTCAATTTTTTTGAGAAAAAACGGTCAAAGTAGAGCCCCGCTAGCAGTGAAGAGCTGACCAGAACGGCAAAAGCGATTTCCACAGGAAAATCAATTTCCCATCCCCCGTGCATGCTCAGGAACCGGAAAAAAAATACTAAAAGCGTGACGGGTAGTGTGTAATACCATTTTTCCTGTTGCCGGAAAAATCTCATTAAAAGAATGAACGAAAGCCACGACGCAAGCGGCGCATTCCACGCCCAGCCGCTCATCGCTATCAATGCCGAGCCTGCCAGCCCGGCAATCCAGGTAATTGTTCTTTGCCTTGTAATTATTTGCATAATTTCTCCTTCTTCTGTTTGGTTAAAGTTGATTCAAAGCATAATACAGAAGAGAAAGGTATCAAATGGAATTTATGTTCCATTTTACCCGGCTGGAAAAAATGGTACATTTGTTCCAGCCGGGGCGGGATCAGGGGCATCAGGCAGGTAATATGTACATTCTGCTTTAACCGGCGTTGGGCCGGGGCCGGCTTTTATTGTTTCCTATTCCTCGCATTCCTTTACGCCTTCATCGCGGCCGGACACCGCAGTCGCGGGCCGCTCCGTTTCCCAGGCCTTCAATCGACCCAGGAAAAACGGAATTAAGGCGAGGATCGAGGCGGCCGAGATTCCGGCCGCGGCAAGGAAGGCGGTTTCGACACTCCGGCGGTTGGCGATAAACCCCACCAGCGGACCCAACAGGCAGTAGGAAATACGGAAAAGAAAGCTGCCGATGGACATAACAGTGGCGCGTTTGTCGCTGAAGGTCTCCTCCTGGATAAACCTGCCCAGTATGGGCGGGGCCAGGCCGAACAAAAGGTTGACCAGGTAGATGGGGGCCAGGGCCCAGTAGCCGGGAAGAACACCGGCCAGAGCATACCCCAAAAGCGGCGGCAGCGGCAGCAGAAAGATGACGCCGCGCCTGCCCAGCAGCTTCTCCACCCGGTGGGCGAAATGGCTGCCCAGAAACGAGGGAATAAAGAGGCAGGACCATAGAATTCCGAAAAGCCACAACGGCACCCGCCTGGCCTGCCAGAACGGTTGATACAGCCAAACGCCGAGCATGGTGGCCAGGGAACAGGCGGCAAGCAGCGGCAGCGCGGCGCGCACAATCCTGCTGCGTAAAAATACATAGCGGAATATCTTGTAAAATCCGTACAGCGTGCCCCGCCGGTGCGTGTACACTTCGTACTCGGGTTCCCGGATGAACAGCGCGAGCACAAAGCTCACCGCGGCTACGCCGCCGGTGGCCAGCATCAACACCGGGACAGGCAGAAACACGGCGCACACCCCGCCCGTAATACTGGCAAACGCGGCCCCCAGATGATACAACCCCTTGATCCTGCCTTCCACCCTGCAGTAGTCGTCCTCCCGCTTCAGTTCCTTCAGGCTTTCAAACACCACCGCCGAATCCGTGCCCGAAAGAAAGGCCAGGGAGAGCCCGAGGATGACCTCACCCGCGGCAAAGCCCCAGAAAAAACGCAGCGAGGAGTAGACCAGCCACCCCGCGGCATTGATCACGGCCGCGAGCAGGATGGTGCGTTTCCGCCCCAGGCGGTCGCCGATGTACCCGGTGGGGATCTCAAACAACACCACGGAAAAGGAAAAAATCGCCTGGAGCAGAAAGATATCGAATATGGACAGCCCGTTTTTTTCCCAGTAGGAGGCGATCACGGAAATCGCGAAAATAAGGGAAAAATTAATCCGGATGAAGGTGAGAAGCGTGATGTTGCGCCGCCATGGCCGCAGCGCCGCGGGCACGGTATTCTTTTTCACACGTATAGTTATATACAATATGGCCGCTTAGGCAAGCCGTTTTTCCGGCTGTGTTTCAGGAAAGGGTCCGTACCACAACCCGTCCGCCTCCGCCGCGCCGGACTAAAAGCCGGGAAGCGGCCGCGGTTTTTCACGCCTGGTCCGCGAAGCGCCACCAGGCGAATGTTCCCGCCACACCGGCCGCGCTGGTAAGGAAGAGGATGACGTAGCTTGCCGCCCCCAGCGACGTACTCGGGTCTCCGGCGGCTCCGCTTACCAGCATGGGGACGGTCCACGGGAAATATTGACCATATCCCAACACGGCCACAATCTGGGCCAGGATCATGGCGAGGATCATGAAACCCAGGGCCGGCAGGTAACCGCGGCCGAAACAGGCAAAAAACGCCACAACCGTGACCAGCAGAATGGTTAGGGCGGAGGTGGCGGCGTATGTTCCGATACCCGCCTGTATGACCCCCGGCACCCAGCCTTCAAGGCCTACCAGGAGGCCGGCCGCAAGACTTAAGGCGCAAAGGATAAGCGCAAGCAGAACACACCAGGCGGCTAAAACAATAAACTTTGCCGCCACTACGGCGTGACGCGATACGGGCAGGGCCAGCAGGTCTTTGAATGTGCGGTCGGCGTATTCTCGTCCGAAGATCCAGCTTGCCAGGAATCCGAAGCCGATCATTCCGGCCATGCCCACCGCCATGACAAGCATGTGGAAAAATGACGGCCAGTCCGCCTTGCCGGCAATGGCGGCCTTGGCCGCGATCAGCCCGTATTGGCGGGCAATGTCGGGGTTTTTCAGCACAAACATCAAAAATCCCATCACCAGGGCAAAAAACGCCGCGGTTATAAAACTTATAGGCAGCAGTTTTGTCCTGCGTACTTTAAGGAACTCGGCCCATAAAGCCGCTGTAATATTTTTCATTTCGATTCTCCATTCATGCCGATTGTTCGTAGAAAGTAGGACTCCAGGTTTTCTTCCTCCACCAGGAGTCTTGTCGGGGGGCTCCCCTGACGGACCAGCAGCTCGGCGACCGCCTCCGGCTGCCGTATGGATTTCACGTCCGTCAGCTCCATGCCGCCGTCGGCAAGCAGTGTCACCCCCCGGCCGTTTTTGCGCAGCAGGGCCGCAGCCGCCCCGGGATCGAGGGTATTCACCAGCAGCCGCCTGTGCCGGTACCGGTCCAGCTTGTCCGTATCAACCTCCTGAATCATACGGCCCTTATGGATAATCCCGATACGCGTTGCCAATTTGGAGATTTCGCCCAGGATATGGCTGGAGATAAACACCGTCTTGCCCCCGGTGCGCACAAGCTCCCGCAGCAGCTCACGGATTTCCACAATTCCCGACGGGTCAAGGCCGTTCGTGGGTTCGTCCAGGATCAGGATTTCCGGATTATGCAGCAGGGCCTTGGCCAGACCCAGGCGCTGGGCGTTTCCCGTAGAAAGATGCCTGGCCTTTCGTTCGCGGTATGGTCCCAGCTTGAGCAGGTCAATAATATTGTCCACGGAAATTGAATCATGGACAAAATGCAGGCGGCGGCAGATTTCAAGATTCTCCCTCACCGAAAGATCGGGATACGAATAGGGTGTTTCCACCAGGTAGCCCACGTGTTTCCACACCCCGGTTTTGGCCGGGGTCACCCTGCCGCCCATAATGTACGCGGACCCGGCCGTGGGGCCGATCATGCCCAGGAGCATGCGGATCATGGTGGTTTTCCCCGCCCCGTTTAATCCCAGGAACCCGTAGATCTCTCCCCTTCTGACACTCAAACTGATTTCCTCAACCGCGCGCACGCGGCCGTAGTGTTTTACTATTTTCTCAGTTCTGATTATCTCATCCATTGTCTTCTCCGTTCGTATTCCCGGGAATCAGGTAGGAGACCAGCATATCGATCCACAGATCGGTCACCCCCTGAAAATCGGTTCCCCCCAGGTCTTCCCTATGCATGGTAAAATAAAACAATGCGATCATCATTCCGTTAAGCGCGGCGGGACTGACCCTTCTCATCCAGCCCTTTTGCATCCAGGTCTCAAAATATGACGCGAACCTGTCAAAATCGCTTTTTACATGGTCTTTCAGGGTCTGTTCAGGCAGTTTACGCCGCAGGTACTCATAATCCTCACTGTTAAGCTGCCGGTAGATGGGGTTCGTGGTCATGATCCGTATGATATCGCCCAGGAATGCACGGAAGCTCTGACGCGGCGACGCGCCGGGACGGAGGATGCCCTCATACACCGTATCATGATAGACGGTCTCAAGCTGTTCCAGGATGTCGAAATAAAGCTCTTCCTTGGACGCGTAGAACAGGTAAAAGGCGCCCTTGGAGATCCCGGCCGAGCGTACAAGCTCATCCACGGTGGTTTTTCTGAGGCCGTATTTCTCAAAGAGTTTCTTCCCCTGCTCCCGCAGGGTTGTTTGTATTGCCGCTTTTTCCCTGTTGCTCCATGCCTTGGGCACTATTTACTCCTATAACCATATGACTAATTCAGTTAATATAGTCACAGGATACTGAAAAAAATTGAAAATGTCAATCTTTTTTAAACAAAAAGGGCGGGGTAAGGACCCCGCCCTGCGGTAAACCGCCGCCGACCACCACCCGCGGGTTATTTCTTCATCATTTCACCGACGGGAAAGTGTGCGGGATCAACCACGAACCAGACATTCCCCACACCCTGGCCCGTGGTGTCTCCCGCCTTTTTATCTGATATGAAATAATACAGCGGGTAGCCCCTGAAGGTCGTCTGCTTCTGCCCGTCCGGCCGGGTAATCACCCCGAAATCCGCTTTGTTGAGCGAGGAGGGCACTATAATCGTATCGCTATAGAAAATCGGCCATTTGTCCAGGCACCCCCCGGTACACACACTCTTGCCCTCGGAATCCCTGGTAAAATAATACAGGGTCAGGCCGTTTGCGTCCGTAAGATAATTGCCTATCCCGTACTTGGACTTCAACAGGATGGTCGGATCATTCATCTGCGAAAACGCCAGTCCGCCCAGGCACAACACCAGCAGAATAATCACTATCTTTTTTACATTACCGTTAATCATGATATACCTCCGTTATTCCAAAGTTATGTACGGCATGCGGGCCGTGACAGTACTTTTTTCCATATAATACTGTTCGTTTTCTCCCACGGATTATAAAAATTCCCGCATATATAATTTTTCATTGTCACGGAGCTGATTTCTATATAGTATATATAATATAAAGGAAGGGGGGATCCATGCAGATCTATTTGTATCTTTCACTGTATCCCGAATCACTTATCGCATCAATGCTTCCGCCGGAGGAGTTCGGCCGCTACCTTTCTATCGGCACCAAGAAAAGGGTAAGCAGGCAGGA
>CAZWYY010000014.1:48459-60771 GCA_964638895.1 uncultured Spirochaetaceae bacterium
AAGCTCTACGTGCCCAAAATCTGTTTTGTGGACCTGCGGCTCGGGGAACTTGCCGACGATCCGGACCAGGGAAGCGCCGCCGACCTGCCCTACTCCCAGTTGGATAACCTCAGGAAATGCCTTGTGGATATAAAGAACCTCAAGGACAAGCACACAAAAACCGTGGACCGCATCCATCCGCAGTATTTCCTTTATAGAACCATCCAGAACGGATTTTTCATCGGTTCGGCCCAATCCGTGCTGTATTACCCGTTCCCCGCGGAGAAAGAGCTGAACTCGACCCATTACGAATGGTGGCGCTCGGCCACGCAGTAGGGGGTTTTATTTTAAGTGATAGAATCGATGATAGCTTTGCATAGGGTAAAATAGAAGACAAAATACTTGAAACTGTTTATTCCAAAATCGTGGAGAGTGTAAGAATCGAAACTATTAATAAGGAGTTACCATGTTTAATTTAAATTCAAACGCATATTTATAATTCGCCTACCACCACTCCGGCCTTCCCGCCGTTTCTCCCAAATACATTTTTTTTATTGCAAAATTAATCCTTCTATAATAAGATAAAGGGGGGTGTATAAATGCCAACCAAGACTTCAACACAGTTTTTAAAACCGAATATCCGCCTGCTTGTAACCAAGGGTGACGACCAGGGCAAGGTATACGAATCGAACCGTTACCCGTTTGTGATCGGCAGGGACGAAAGCGTGGATTTTCCTCTTCCCGGTGATCATAATATCTCCCGCCGACACGCAAAAATAAGCACGGAAGAAGACGGCAGCGTATGGATAGAAGATCTGAACAGCACCAACGGCTGTTTTGTCAACAACATCCGTATAAGTGAAAAAACCGAGCTTAAACACGGCAGCACGATCATCATGGGCAGCACCTGGCTGAAGTTCATCATTTTTAAGCCCGGGCTTGACGATAAAAAAACGGCAAAAGCGGGCAAGGACGATGAAAAATCCACCTTCTTTACGGAAACAAAAAAGGTGGAAGCCATTCTTATTCTTGACCTGTTTGACTCCTCACGCCTGGCGAACCTTTACGGTGATGAGGAGGCAATGAAGATCACGGAGGAACTCAACTCCATCGCCCTGCCGCTGTTCAACAAATACCGCTCCGAGTTCAACAAGGGCACCGGTGACGGCTTCCTGGTCACCTTTAAAAAACCCATGGAATGCCTGGCCGCTGCCATTGAAATCCTGAAAAAAGTGCGAGCCCGCAATGCCAATAAAAACGCCGATGTAAAAATGCATATCAGGATCAGCCTGAACTACGGACAGTGCACCATCGAACCGAACGGCGACAGGCACGGGAACGCGGTCAACATGGCCTTCCGCGTGGACGGGGTAAAATACCGTGATATGAAAAAGTCAAAGGAATCTGTCTCGGCCAAGGAGTTCCCCGACAAGGACCGTATCTTTACCACGGAAGAGTTTTACAACCAGTTCGACGCCCAGCAGAAGAAAAAGTTTTCCCTTCTGGGGAACTTCAAGCTCAAGGGTATCAGCGGCGTGAACCCCGTCTACTGTTTCGGATGCTGACGGTTCATAAGCAAGCCGGAACGCCCGGTCCGTCGCAACGGCAGGTATCTTTTTTAAGAAAACAGGTTCCATGTCCGCTCTGAACTCCAGGCCGCATGCCCTGCTTATCTTCCCGCCAGTATATGATTTCGCGCTTTACGATCTGTTTCTGCGTCCCTATGCCCCGCTGAAACTGGGACGCTGGCTTGAGCGTTGGGGGTATACGGTCAGTATGATCAATGCACTTGACTATAGGGAAACCGGCCGTGAGCCGGGGCTAAAAAAGCCGCCGCGCAGGCCCAACGGAACCGGCAAATTTTTTCGCCGGGTTGTAGGACCGCCCCCGGTGCTTAAAAATCCCGGACGAAGCTATGCCCGCTACGGTGTGTCAAGCGGAAATTTTGAACGCCGGCTGAAAAACATAAGGCCGGATCTCATTCTAGTCACCTCGGGTATGACCTACTGGTACCCGGGGGTGCGGGAGGCCACGGCCCTGGCGAAAAAGATACACCCGCGCGTACCGCTGATTGTGGGCGGCATATACGCAACCCTTTGCACGAAACACGCCGAACGCATCCTGGAGGCGGACGCTGTTGTAAGCGGCAATGCCTTCCCGGGGCTGTGCGCGTCATTGGCCAAACTCAACCTGCCGGTGCCCGGCGACGCCCCGCCGGAGGAGTACTTGCTGAAGCCGGCCTATCATTTTGACGCCTGTGCCGTGCGCCTTAACAGCGGCTGTATGTTCCGCTGCAGTTATTGCGCCTCACACGCACTCTGCGGCGGGTTTAAGGCCGGAGACCCTGACCGGCTGGCCCGGCTGGTATACACCATACACAGACGTTTCGGCATTACAGCGTTCGCCTTCTACGATGACGCGCTTCTGGCCGGTCCGGCACGGGGAATCACCCGGTTTTTGGCAAAGATTATTGAATACGGGCGCGGGCTTGATTTCTATGTACCCAATGGGCTTCACCTGGCGTATATTGACAAACATACGGCCGGGCTCATGAAGCAGGCGGGATTCAAAGAGGTGCGCCTGGGATTTGAAAGCGCGGAGCCGGGCTTTCACGACGCCTACGGCGCGAAACACGGGGTTCCCATGCTGGAACAGGCCGTCGACTGTCTGAAAGGCGGAGGGTTTAAATCCCATGAAATCGCAGTATACGTGCTGGCGGGGCTGCCGGGGCAATACCCCGAAGAGGTGGAGCGGTCCATACGCTTTGCCGCTTCGTTCGGCATTCAGGTGCATGTGGCCGAATACTCACCCATTCCGCAGACGGCGCTCTGGCCGGTAAGTGTAAAACTGTCCCGGTTTCCGCTCGCGGAGGAACCGCTGACCCATAACAACAGTTTGTTTCCGCTGGAATGGGAACGGTTTTCGGTGCGGGACATGAAAAACCTGAAGCTTCTGGCCCACGGCTTACGCCAGGTCGCGCTTAAAACTTCGCAAGGTTGAATTTGGCTCCGAAACCCCAACGGATATCATAGGAGCCGTTGAAAAAGCCGTCAAAATCAGGGGCGCTGATGATTCCGCTTGTGTACAGCGTCATCCCCCCCAGGTTAAGCCCCAGCCGAAGGCCGCAGTCAAGACCAATGCTTACATCCATGTTGTTAAAATCATCATCAACCACCATACCGGTTATATACACCCCCCCGAAGAGTTGAGCATAGAACAAGCCGATGTTTCCCCGCACGAAGACATACCCCGGTATGCCGAAGAAGTGAATCGTGATGTTGTTCACCATCAACGTATTGTACCCAAGCCCGGTTTCCAGGCCTATGCCGATGAAGTCATTAAACATCAAGGCACCGTCCAAGAAGGTGACCGCGCGGGATTTAAAGACAAAATTCAAAAAATCAACAAGCCAGTCCATCCCCACCAGGCGCATAAAATCAAAAAGACCGCCCGTATCAAGCTCGGGCCCGTACATTAATAACGCGATCTCAAACCCCAGGTCAAGGCTGAAATGAAGGCCCCCGCCCTCATCCTGCCGGTTGCCGGCCTGCTCCTGTCCGGCCTCCTGATCGTTCGCCTCCTCCGGGGCCTCCTCTTTTTCTTCCTTCCTGTCTAAAAGCTCATCGATGGTCTTTTCCGCGCTTTCTTCCCTGGCCTTTTGCACCACCGGTTCGCTTTTTGTAGCGCTGTCCGCCGCGGCAAGGGTTTTCAGTCTTTGCTCGATATTATTTTCCTTCCAATACTTTAAAATGTCATCGTCAAAATATTTTTTTTCATACTGCCCCGCGGTAAAGCTCCCTGAGATCAGTACCATCTCCCTGGCTTTCAGATCGGCTTTTACACCCTGGTTTTCACCGCCTTCTTCCGCCAGGCGTTCGGCCACGGTCACGCCGCCCTGCACGCAATAAATCCGGTTCAACAGCCTGCCGTCCGAGCCGAACACATAATCATACCCAAAATCCGATGAATTGGCGAGGGCCTTGGCCTCAGGCCCGTTAATTACCAGGCCGTTTGCGGTTCCCGCCCCGTCAACAGTGGCCCGCATCCGGCCGTAATAGAGAGACAGCCCTACCGTTCCATCGGAACCGAGTTCGGCCACGGAAAAAGAGCTCAACTCGGCCACATACACCCGGGCGTTTACGGGGAGGCACAAAAGTTCCAGAAAGGTTCCGGACTCAACATTTATAATATCACCCTGTTCAAGCCGGTATCCTATATCGGTTTTATCCCCTACCTTCACATATTCCTCAACCCCGTTCCGGTTGATGTTAAAACCGCTGCCGGCCGCCTTATCGATTAAAACAACGGCGCTTTGATCCTGGGCATAGAGCGTGATACTTAATCCGGCTAAGAAAAGCAGTAGTATCAGTTTCCTCATCATAACATCCCTTCTCATTTATAGTATGACATATTTATCACGGAATTTCAGGTTTTTTTAAGGTCATTATACAGTATCGGCGGATTATATTGGAAAAACCCGCCAAACTTTTTTATGTGCGCACGCGCCGTGACCGTCAAGGCGATTGTGCCGAAGCAAGTTTGAGCAGCAAGGGAAGATGGTCGGAATACCCCTTGTTCCGGGCCTGCGCCCTCCAGCGGAGGGGAACACCCGTGCGTCGGTCAAGCATAAAGGACAGGCGCACAACCGAAAACCCGTCTGCGATTACAAAAAAACCCGTGTCTTCGAATAACCCGGCCGAAAGCAGCATATGATCCAATGTCTGCCATTGTTTTTGATATACATAGCTTCCCCTTTGCCCCGGGGCCAGCGAATACCAGCAATCGTAGAAAATGACCTTGCCGTCCTTGGCGTCCGCTTTCCGCGGATCATCCGTCAGAAACAGGCTGTTTGCGTAAAATTCCTCCGGTACAACCGCATCCGAGGGTATCAGGGCGGTCTGGTACGTCCCCTTAACCTGCAGGTACTCATCATAACTTTCATTCAGATCACCAAGTATGATTATGTCAGCGTGCGGATCGCGGGCTACAAGCGCCTTGAGGCGCGTAAGCAGAATGGCGGCTGACCGCAGACGGGCCTGTTCGCTGCGCCCGGCGCCCCCTGTTTTGGATTTCCAATGGTTATTGAATACATGCAGTACGTTCCCGCCCACCTGTAACTCGAACTCCAGAATACTTCTTTGCGCCTGGGCGTTCCAATCGGGAAGGCGGTACAGGTGGGTACGTGAAACCGGAAACCGGCTTAATAGCGCAACATTGGTCGGGCTGCGGCCCGAGTCGTCCACATACCTGTACCGGTAACCACACTCATCCAGGTGTTCATCCGCCAGGAGGTTGAGCACATGCCGGTTTTCCACCTCCTGCAGGCACACAATGTCGGGCGCGCCCGGTACGGCGTTGCGGATGACTTCGGCAAGATTCGTTAATTTGATCTCCAAGAGCTCGCGGTTCCACTGCCGGGAGGAAGGATCATATTCTCTATATTCGGTACCGTTGTCCACGTCATCGAAGAGATTTTCCACATTATAGCTTAACAGCGTGATCTCACCGGAACTCCCGCACGACCAAAGCAGAAAAAGTAAACCGGCTGTACAGCAGATCAAACAGGTTCTGATTTTTTTCATGTACCGCCCTTTTTTGAATTATGTTTTGGTTTTGTAATAATAATACGCCGATACGCGCGCAACCGCTTTTACATCTCAGCGGGAAACTGCTTGATTATGCCGAAGTTGGTACGGGAAGCCGCCCCACCCCGGATGCGTTCGGCGATTGAAGCGGCGTCCAGGCCGCAGACCGCGAACAGTTCCTCTCGCGTGCCCTGTTTAATAAAAACATCCGGTACGGCCAGCACCTCAAACACCGTCTCACGGCAGCCGGGCCCCAATCGGGCGCACAGATGCTCACCGATGCCCCCGGCGCGTATTCCGTCTTCCAGAACATAAACATAATCGTATTCCCGTACCACATCTGTCAAATAGTTAAGGTCCAGCGGTTTGATAAAACGCATATTATACACGTCAACGGCGACTCCCCCCCCGCCCAGGATGTATGCCGCCTCCAGCGCCTGTTCCATCATACTTCCCAGTGCCATGAGTAAAATCTTGGCGCCATGCTTGTGGACGAACACCCCTCTGCCCGGCTTGAGGGTTGAGGAAAATGCGGCCTGCTCCGCGGGGCAGATAGTTTTGGGATAACGTATAATCACCGGATTCTTCCGCCTAAAGGCGTATTCCAGCATCAGAAAGAGTTCCCTCGCGGATGCGGGGCTCAAAATCGTCATGTTGGGTACGGGGTGAAAAAGTGAGATATCAAATACTCCGTGATGTGTTTCACCGTCGTTTCCCACAAGCCCGCACCTGTCAAGGCAGAAGACCACGGGAAGATTCTGCAGAGCCACGTCATGGATGAGCTGGTCCGCCGCTCTCTGCATGAAGGTGGAGTAGAGGGCCACCACGGGTCGTAACCCCCGGCTGGCCAGGCCCGCGGCAAAGGTTACCCCATGCTGCTCACAGATACCCACGTCAAAAAAACGGCGTGGGAAACGCTTCTCAAAGGCCGCGAGACCGGTACCGTTTGTCATGGCCGCGGTGACCGCCGTGATTTTCTCGTCCTTTTGGGCCAGGGTCACCATGGCTTCCCCGAACGCTTCCGTAAAGCTGGTGGTTTCCTTCTTTTCAAACTTTCCGTCTATTATGGAAAAGGTGCCTACTCCATGGAAAAGCATGGGATCCGTTTCGGCGAACCGGTATCCCCTGCCCTTCTGCGTGGTGATATGCAGCACCACCGGCTTGGAAAGACCGCGGATATTCTTTAACATACTAATCAGCAGGGGGATATTATGCCCCTGAACTGGTCCCACGTACTCAAACCCAAGATCCGCGAAGATATTGGCGCGGAAAAGGAAGGCCTTGAGACTTCGTTTTAAGCGGTAAATATAATCCAGGAGCCTTTTCCCAAACAAGGGTATTTTCCGCACCGCCTGGTCAAAGGTCCTGCGGAACAACTGGTAGTAGCGTGTTGTGGTAAGCTCTGTGAGGTACACGGACAGCGCTCCCACGTTTTGTCCGATGGACATGTTGTTGTCGTTCAGGATGATCAACAGGTCCTTGCCCAGATGACCGGCGTGATTCAGGGCCTCCAGGGCCATACCGCCGGTCAGGGCGCCGTCCCCGATCACCGCAATGACCTTACCGCCCTGACGCCGGAGGTCCCTGCCGACCGTCATGCCCACAGCCGCGGAGATGGAGGTGGAGGAATGCCCGGTATTAAACGCATCGTGTTTGCTCTCCTCCCTCTTGGGAAATCCGGAAAGGCCGTTAAGCTTCCGCAGCGTGGGGAAGGCGTCTTTTCTGCCCGTGATTATCTTGTGCGCGTAACACTGGTGCCCGACATCCCAGATGATCAGGTCGCGGGGCGAGTCGAAGACGTAATGGAGCGCCAGGGTCAGCTCGATTACTCCCAGGTTGGAGGCCAGGTGGCCGCCGTTCCTGCTTACCACCCCGATGATATACTCACGAAGCTCCGCGGCCAGCTCGTAAAGCCGGCTCGGCCGGAGCTTTTTGATATCCCTGGGACCCTTGATATTCTGTAAAATCTTAAACTTCCGCTCCATAACCTCCCCGCCTTACCCTACAATATACCACAAAGACGTCATGTATTCTCATACACCTTGGTCTTTTCCCGTTCAATATAATCATGAAGGCAGGCGGCCAGGGCGTCGCATTTCCTGCAGCGTTGTGTCCGCATATCGGGCGTCTTCTCCGCGCACAGGTCCGCATTGCGTTTTCGTGAGTTCTTGATCTCAAGCAGGCTGATCTCATCCAGGGCGTCAAAGCGCTGACCCAACTCAAGTTTTTTCAGCAGCCTTTCCCCTTGCTTAAGCACAAGAACGCGCCTTTTTTTACCCACAGCGTCCGCGACCGGTGTCCGCCTGGCCTTGACTTTAAACTTGGACCTGTGGCGAATCCTGTGTACAAGCAGTTTCAGTTCCTGCCTGAAGAAAAGAGCGACAATACCGCTTAACACCAGGAAGGGAATACACACAAATCCTATATGCATGGTAAAAAGCAGTTTGGTTGCCTGATTAACCAAATAAAGGAAGGGCTGCAGGATTATCCGCAATCCCCCCACAGCCATCAGCATGAGGAGGAAGAAAATACCGAAGGGATATATCCTGTCGAACTGATCCTGCATGCGGCCGGGCAGCACATGCCGCAGGATCCATCCCCCATCCAGGGGCGGAACGGGCAGCAGGTTGAACACCATTAACAATACATTAATACTCAGGTAGGCGCCTAAAAACTTGAACACAACATCAAAGATAGCGCTTGTACTCAGAAGCTCAAGGGGAACAAGCATAATCAGCAGTTTTAATATGATAAGTACAAAAGAGGCCTGCAGCAGGTTGCTGAAAGGTCCCGCCAGCGAGGTGATAGCCTGCCCTTCCGACGGCCTGCGGAAGTTCAGCGGATTCACGGGTACGGGTTTCATCCAGCCGATGATGGGCATGTGGGAAACCGCGCCGATCAGCGGAAATAATATCGAGCCGATGATGTCAATGTGCGGCAGCGGATTCAGTGTGAGCCTGCCGTTGTCTTTTGCGGTTGTGTCGCCCAGGTTGTAGGCCGATATCGCGTGCGCAAATTCATGGATGGAACCGGCAAGAATAAACGCGGCCATACCTATAAGCACGGTTTGAATTGTACTAAGATCCATAATATACCATATATTCCCCTGAAACACTCTTGCGGTTTGGTTTTATAAATAGTAGGTAAAAACGACGGGGTAGTCAAGTCGGCGATTGTCTCATTTTGAGCCTTTTTAACATTGTTGTAGTCGGGTTTATTTGCATCGGGCCGATCCGCTATCCAAGGTTGACCCCGGCCAGATAACACTCGCCCCGGCCCCGCAGGGTATAGGAGGGTAAGGCGGCCGGGATAAAAAACGATTCTCCCCGGCGGGCGGGTAGTTCCCCCGACCCGCCCTTGACGGAGATCCCTATTTGCCCGTTGGTTACAAGGAGTATCTCCGCCATGTTTCTTGTAGCATGCTCATATGTTGTCTTGACGTCCGGTATGATTTTGGTGATTTTAAACTCCCTGACGTGAAGGGGATACGTATACTCACACTGGGTAACCTTATGGGGCCGGATTATCTCAGGCTCCCCGGGTGTAAAGCTGACCACCTTAAGCAGCTCCGGAATATCGATATGTTTGGGGGTAAGCCCCCCGCGCAGCACATTGTCGGAATTGGCCATTATCTCCAGGCCGAAACCGCTTATATAAGAATGAAGCACACCGGCGGGGATGTGGACCGCCTGCCCGGGATCAAGCTCAAGCGTGTGTAAAAACAGGGGGGCGAACACACCGATATCCGCAGGATACAGTTTCTGCAGTTTTATCACCAGGTCGTATGAGGTTTCGGGCCTGCCCCGCAGCCGGGCCGCAAAGCGCGGAATAATCCGTTTCCGTTCACCTTCGGAAAGGGCCATAATCCGGCTGAAAAAAAACGGCAACCGCCTGTCCTCAGGCTGTTTCCGCGCATCCTCCAGGGCGGAGGTTAAAAGCTCATCACAGGGGATGCGCTCAAACTCCCTTTTTACCTGCGCCCAGGATTTAAACCCCCGCATAAGACGGAAGCCGGTAAACGCAACCAAGAGCTCGGGCTTGTGGTTGGTATCCCTGTAATTTCGCCGGGGGGAGTTTAGGGGGATTCCCCTCATCTCCTCACTTGTAAACCCCTCCAGGGCCTGCTGCTTTGTGGGATGGGCCTGGATTGAGAGCGGGGACGCGGCGGCAAGGGCCTTGAACAGAAACGGGAGCTCCGTACCGAAGGTTTTAACGGATTTCTTGCCCAGTACGGCATCGGGACTCCGGGCGATAAGCTCACGCAGGGAAAGGGTTTCATTTCCGTTCACCACCACAAGGGAAGGCGCCTTGATATGGCTTCCCATCCATAACTCGGCGAAGGGTCGGTGTTCGTGGTTCGGCACCCCCAGCAACTCGGGGATGTATTCCGCGGACCCCCATGCGTAATGCTGTACCATATTTTGCAGTTTAAAGACCCTTTCAAGCCCGATTCCCTTTTCCATTCTTTCCCTTTCCTGTTTTCCAGATTATCACATTGTACATGAACCAGTTATACGGAACGATGAAGAACGCCACCGAAACAACCAGAAACACCTGGCGTACGAACACGGTATCCATAAAAAGCATTGTTCCCGTCCCGATCACCACGAACTGGATGATCACGGTCCCGCCGGATGTGAGATTGAACTGGAAGAATTTTGCCGCGATTTTTGTCCATTCCTCTATCTTATGGTCCCTGAAGGTCCAGATATTGTTGAGTGTAAAATTGCTGATGATGGCGATTTCCGTGGCCAGGGCCGCGGCCCAGGCCGAAGGCTCCCCGGCCAGGGAAAAAAACGAGGACTGCGGAATGCCTTGAAAAAAACCGGCAAAAAACTCCCCCACCCCGCTGCCCCTGAACAGCTCAAGAAACAGGGAATTTACCACGAAACCCAGCAAACCGATGATCGCAAAACGGACAAACCTGGTCCGTTTCTTCTTGTCCTGAAAGGTTTTCCGAATATATCCTAACATCTGTACAAGGCCATCATATCTTTTTTCCCCGTATTAATAAATGCCGTTGCGCGAGATTATTCTCTTAATTGTTGATGTAAAGATTTTTCTATGGCACAATGCGGGCATACCATCTTTTACGGAGGGGATATGAGTATCGAAATCGTGCATACGGACAAGGCTCCCCGGCCGGTGGGCCCCTATGCCCAGGCCGTGGCCGCCGGGAATTTTCTCTACACCTCCGGCCAGATCGCCATCGATCCGGAAAGCGGGGAGTTTGGAAACGGGCCCATAGAGGAACAGACGGAGCTTGTGTTACGGAATTTACAGGCGGTTTTGGGCGCCAAAGGTATGGGACTTAATGATGTGGCGGCGGCGAATATCTATCTCACTGATATGGGTAATTTTGCCACGGTGAACCGGGTGTACGCCCGGGCCATGGGAACCCATACCCCGGCACGCACCACGGTGGAGGTATCGGGCCTGCCCCTGGGTGCGGCAATTGAAATCTCGCTGGTGGCTTTTATTCCGCAAGCGGGAGCGGGACAGGCATGAACCGGGTGTATATCGGGGTAATCGGCGCAAGCGAGTGCGGCCGTGAACTGGCCGCGGAGGCATACACCCTGGGTGTGGGGATCGCGGAAAGCGGCTGGGTCCTGGTGTGCGGAGGCATGGGCGGGGTCATGGAGGCGGTCAGCCGTGGGGTTTCCTTGGCCGGAGGTACGGCGTTGGGCATTCTGCCGGGCCGCGACCGCGCAGAGGGCAACAAATACCTTACATATTCGATCGTAACCGGCCTGGGTCACGCGCGCAACCTGATGGTGGTCGAATCCAGTACGGCCCTGGTTGCCGTGGGCGGAAGCTACGGCACGCTCTCCGAGATATCATTCGCAAATATCCTGGGAAAACCCGTTATCGGGCTAAAAAGTTGGCGGTGCGTCGCCCCCGGAGGTTCCGGACTTCCCCTGTTCCGCGAGCAGGTTGAAACCGCGGGTGCGGCCGTCCTGGCCCTGAAGCGCTGCCTGAAGACGGTGTGAGACGGCTATCGGCAGGCGGACCGGTTCAACGGCCCGAATGTCGATGCGTACGCCGGCCTCCAGACCTATGGTCCGGTCCAAATGCCCGGGGGCCGGTCCGTCTGCCGATGCGGAGACCCGTATGCCGGTCCGTGCGCGAAACTCCTCCCGGCCGGCGCTTCACTCCATAATTGTAAAATCGCTGTCCGCGAAATTGAATGAGTCGATCAAAAGCTCCACCCTCCACTTGCCCGCCGGCCTGTTTTTCAGGTACAGGCTGTTGTACGCCCAGTGGCTTCCGCCCTCATTGGATATGCGCAGGCTGTCGGTTTCAGCCAACTCCCCGGCAGGATCGATCCAGTTCCATTCAATCAGGTGATCCCCCTTGATCTTGGGCCAATTGAGATAACAGACGACCCTGCTGTAGCGTGACTCCGGAAAAGTGGTCAGGGAATCCACCGGCTCGTCGTTTTCATCTACATCCGAAGCCAGGGTAACCGTAAATTTCCCAAGCTCCACCCTAAACTCCTTTTCGGCGCGCAGCGTATCGTCCACAAACACCTTCACCTTCCATGCCCCGGTCATGGTTGTGACAAGCAGATCCAAGGAAAAATAGGCGGAACGGGTCCCTTGGGAATCGGCCAGGGTGACCTCCGAGGAGGAAACCGCCTCCTTCTGCGGATTATAGAAAATACATTTTATCCTGTGATCATTATGTATGTTAAAAATGGTCAAAAAACAATATGCCCTGTCTTTATAGAACAGGGATAAGCTTCCCA